>CAIQVJ010000074.1 GCA_903875225.1 uncultured Pseudomonadota bacterium | reverse complement strand
GACCGTCGCCTTCCCGGCGGACGGCGCGGAGGGCTCCACCTGGACGGCCCATTGGGTCATCCACAACACGGATGACGGCGGCCACACCAACTCCTACGACTACACGGTCGAGAACGCGCTCGTCGCCTCGGATGACGTGACTGCGCCGCCACCACTCGGCGGGGGGTGTGCGCGGAGAGCAGCATGACGAGGCTCCTGGTCGACGAGGCGCTGCTTGGAGGGCTCCGCAGCGTGGTGGTCATCCGGCGAGGAAGGCATCGAGCCCGGACTCGAGTGCGTCCAGGCCGTCGGGGTCCGTGGTGCCCGGCGCAGCATGCTCCAATGAGGCCGTCTCTGCCGCCAGCCCAGTGAGGCCGCTGCCGAGCAGGGTCCCGCGGATTCGGTGCAGCGCCTTCACGATGACCACCGCCTCGCCCCTCGCGCGGGCTGCACGCAGCTCCGCAAGGGCGGCAGAGAGGCTCGATACGGCGGTCTCCAGCAGCTCATCAGCCGCCTCCGGTCCGACCGCCTCCTGGAAGTAGGTGCGGGCCTGCCGCCGGGAGACCTCCCCCGTAGGTCGAGGCCCCCTGCCGTCTGCGCCGATGCTCGCCCCGTTCGGCGGTGCTCCGTACGCCAAGAGCAGCGATGCGACATCCGACAGTCGGATGGGCTTGGGGAGTACGCCGTTCATTCCCGCCTCCAACGCCCGCAGGACCTCCTCCCCCATGGCACTGGCGGTTACCGCGATGACAGGCATCGTCAGGCCCCGCGCCCGAATGCGACGCGTCGCCTCGATGCCGTCCATCACGGGCATCTGGATGTCCATGAGGACCAGATCGTAGTTGCGCTCCCCGACGCGCTCGACCGCGGTGACACCGTCCGAAGCCACGTCGCATGTCGTTCCAGGCAGGGCGCCGAGCATCGCCTCGATGAGCATGACGTTCATGGGCACATCGTCCACGACCAGCACATGCATGGGCCCGACCTGCCCCGGTGCACGGGAGGTCCTGGTCGGACCACCGGGTGTCGGGCCGATGGGTTCTCCGGCGAGGGCGAGGCTCAGCTCCACCCGGAACATCGATCCCGCTCCGATCTGGCTCGTCGCGGTCACATCCCCCCCCATCCTGCGAGCGAGCGTCCGGGCGAGAAAGAGCCCCATGCCCGCCCCTGAATAGCGCGCGCCGTGCCCCTGTCGGAACTGCTCGAACACCTCCAGCAGCTCCTCCGCGGCAATGCCCAACCCGGTGTCCTCCACGTCGATCCGAATGCATGCGCGGCCATCCGCCGTCGCCTCGACCGAAGTCCGAAGGTGGATTGCCCCCCGCTCCGTGAACTTCGCAGCGTTTCCGAGGATGTTGACCAGGATCTGGCGCACCCTCGTCGCATCGCCGAGGAGCGGCGGACCCGCAGCGTGCGGGGCAACCGAGAGGTCGACACCCCGGCGAACGAGAGGGCTGACGATGGCGATGCACTCCCCGATGACCTCGCCAAGCTCGAACGGCTCGCTGGCCAGGTCGAACTGCCCCGCGTCCAACTTGGAGACATCCAGGATGTCGTTGATGAGGGTCATGAGATGGCGGGCGGCGATCTGCGCCTGCACCACCCAGTCGCGCCGGAAGCCATCGTGATCGTCACTCTGGGACAGCAGGTCGAGGTAGCCCACGATGCCGTTCAGTGGCGTCCGGATCTCGTGGCTCATGGTGGCCAGGAAGCGCTTCTCGGCTGCGAGCGCGTTCTCCAGGCTTCGCTCATGCTCGCGCTGGGGGGTGATGTCGCGGATGACGCTGTGCAGGAACCGCTCTGAGCCCACCGTACACAATCGCGAGCTGACCTCGACCGGAAACCTTGTTCCATCGCGACGGACATGCCAGGCCTGGAACGTAAGCGCTCCGGTTTCGACGACGGACGCCATCTGGGCGGCTGCGAGCCCGGCCTCCTCGCGCAGCTCCCCCACACGCATCCGCAGCAGCTCCTCGCGGCTCCAGCCGTAGGCGGCCACAGCCCGGTCGTTGGCGAGCACGATCCGTCCATCGAGCATCATCATCAGCTCGATGTCGTTGAGGTGCCGCTCCAGGCTTCGGAGCCGAGCTTCGCGGTATGGGGTTGCTCGGCCGTGCACCACCCAGGCGACCAGTCCCTGGATGACACCAAACACCAGCGCGTTGCCCGCAGCGGCCGGCAGCGGGCCGTTCGCGGCCTGCGCAACAAAGCACGTCGCGGTCGCGGTCAGCCAGGCGGCGACCACCGTCGGCCCCGTGAACAGCACAGCCGCCCAGGCGACGGGTGCTCCCATCACCGCGAGGAATGCCGGAGCCGTGGTGCCGGTGGCCGCATAGGCGACGCCGCAGGACAGGACCGGGGCGATCGCGCCTGGATACACCCAATCTCCAGGCGTCGGCACGCGGCGCACCGCCACCCACAGAGCCGCGGTGCTGCAGAGGAGCACGACAAGAAGCACCGGCAGTGTGCGACTCCCGTCCGGGGTCAGGCCCGCGAGCACGGCCACGAACGGCGGGGTGACCAGCAGGTACAGCAGGAGCACCAGCCGCCGCAGGGCGCGGGGCGACTCCGTCAGGTAGTGCTCCCGCCACGAGACGGGCGCATCGGCCGGATGCGCGGGCACCTGCCCTCTTTGCGGCTTTTTCAACCGCCTACCGGGACCTTCGCCCGGCTGCCGGGTCCTGCGGACCAGGATCGTCCTGGGCCAGGCCCGGGTCGCGGATCCCGAGCTGCTTCAGCCGCCTGTAGAAGGTCGTTCTCGGGATTTCGAGCAGGCGGATGGCTGCGCTCACGTTTCCATCGGTCTCGGCGAGCGCTTGTCGAATCAGGTCAGCGCGAAGCCGGTCCACGCTCTCACGCGCCGGGGCACCGACCCCAGCGGCTGGGGCGTCCCGAAGCGGCGTCTCCTTGAATCTCCCCAGCGGGGGCAGGTCCGAGGCGCTGATCTCCAAAGAATGCGCGTTGACAAGCGCAGACTCGAGGACGTTCTGGAGCTCCCGAACGTTGCCGGGCCAGTCGTATGCTCCGAGCCGTGCGACCGCGTCCGGGGCGAGGTGAGCGAGCGGCCGCTGATCCCGATTCGCGAATCCGACAAGAAAATGCTCTGCGAGGAGTGCGATGTCCTCCAGCCGCTCCCGCAGCGGTGGAACCCGAAGCTCCACCGCCGCGATGCGAAAGTACAGGTCGTCCCGAAAGGCCCCGCTCTGCGTTTGGAGGCGCAGGTCGCGGTGGGTGGCCGCGATGATGCGGACGTCGACCGCGACCTCTTGCGTTCCCCCAACCCTGTAGAAACGCCGGTTCTGAAGCACGGTCAGGAGCCCCGCCTGGGTCTGGGCGGAGAGCTCGGCGACCTCGTCCAGGAAGAGCGTCCCGCCGTGCGCCCGCTCGAAGCACCCGGCCCGGCGCGCCACAGCGCCCGTGAACGCTCCCCGCTCGTGTCCGTACAATTCGGACTCCTGCAAGCCGGCCGGGATGGCTGCGCAGTTGATGACGACGAAGGGCTTCTCAGCCCGCGCACCCGCCGCATGGATTCCGCGCGCGACCACATCCTTCCCCACGCCGGTCTCCCCCGAGAGGAGCGTGGTCGCCCCGGAGGCAGCGATGCGGTGGATCTGGCTCTGCAGCGTCTGGATCCCGACGCTCACTCCGACCAGTCCATGGAGCCCGCTATGGACGCTCCCGACGGTCGGCATGGCCCGATGTGCCACCACGCGGCCGACGGCATCGAGCAGTTGGGCCCGCCCCAATGGCTTCGAGAGATAGTCCGTCGCCCCGAGCTTGACCGCGCGCACCACGGAGCTGACGCTGTCATCGGCCGTCAGCATCACCACCGCCACGCCCGGACGTGCCGCCCCCACCCGCTGAATCAGCGTGAACCCGTCGGCGTCGGGCAAGCCCAGATCGAGCAGCACAAGGTCCGCCGGATCAGGGCCCGCCAGGTGGAACCCCAGGCTGGCCGCGTCGAGAAAGCAGCGCACCTCGTAGTCCGAGGCCGGAAGCCAGGCCGCAACGATCGCGTGCACCATCGGATCGTCGTCGACTACCAGGATTCGCGGGAGGGCGTGTCGGTCCTCGGGGCCGAATCGACGGTTCACGGTCCCCCAATAGCGCGCTCGACCCGCGCGGGCGAACGCGAGCGGACCGGCCTTGGGCCGCCGCGCACCCGGCAGCTTCGAGGCACATGTCCCCCCAACCCGCTCGGCCCAAATCGATGCACGGCGGGTCATGGACCCCAACCTCGTCGCACCGGGCTCATCCGGGGGATGCCGAGACGACTTTCTTGTACACCCTCGCCGCCTCATCGACAAGCTCGAACCGGTCGGCGACGCACGTGTAGCTCAGGCTCTCCTTGTCCCCAAGGCAGAGATAGCCTCCATAGTCAAGGCTCTCCCAGAACAGCTCGAGGACCTTGTTCTGAAGCGCCTCGCTGAAGTAGATCATCACGTTCCTGCACACGATGACCTGCATTTCGCCGAATGAGGTGTCCATCGCAAGGTTGTGTGGGGTGAACATCACCCTCCGCCGGAGGGACGGGTCCATCACCGCCGCCTGGTACCGTGCGTAGTAGTAGTCGGAGAGCGCCCGCGCTCCACCCGCGAGTTGATAATTTGCGGTCCCCTTGCGGATCACCTCGAGCGAATAGATCCCGGCCTTGGCGGTGTCGAGCGCGGACTGGCTGATGTCGGTCGCGTACAGCATGCATCGTTCCTGGATTCCCGCCTCGCGGAGCAGGATGGCGTGCGAATACACCTCCTCGCCCGTCGCGCAGCCCGCGTGCCACACCTTGATGTGTGGCCAGCTTCGAAGCCGAGGGATCACAACCTGCGCCAGGGTCGCGTAGAAGGACGGATCCCGAAACAGGGACGTCACCGACACCGAGAAGTAGGGCATGAGTGCATGGAAGAACTCCTGATCCCGGAGCACCCTCCCAGCCACGTCCAGAAAGCTCGACATCGACTGGTCAGCGAGAAACTGCCCCAGCCGGCGCTGCACGCTCTCCATGGCGTACCCGCGGAAGTCGTACCCGTACCGCTGGTAGATCCCCTCGAGGAGGAGGGCCAGCTCGATCTGCTCGACGTTCGGAACGTCACTCGCCATTGCTAGCGACTCAGCCAGACGCGGAGAAGCGACAGGAGCCGGTCCTGATCGACCGGCTTGGACAGGTAGTCCGAGCACCCGGCATCGATGCACTTCTGCCTGTCCTCCTTCATCGCCTTCGCGGTCAACGCGATGACTGGCAGGTCGAAGAACGCGCGCTGGGCCCGGATCCGGGTTGCCGTCTCGTACCCGTCCATGACGGGCATCATCATGTCGAGGAGCACCAGGTCGACGTCGGGATGTGCTTGGAGGATCGCGAGGGCCTGCTCGCCATTCGCCGCCTTCAAGGGACTCACCCCGCGACTCGCCAGTAGCTTGACCATGGCGAACATCGTCCGCATGTCGTCCTCCACCACCAGCACCTTCTTGCCGCGGATTCGCTCGTCTGATTCGTAGATATGATGGATGGCCTGCCGCTTTTCTTCGGGGAGATCGCTCACGACGCGGTGCAGGAACAGCGCGATCTCGTCGATCAGCCGCTCCTGGGAGCGCACGTCCTTGATGATGATGGAGTCGGCGTAGTGCCGAAGGGCGAGCTCCTCTTCGGATGTCAACTCCCGAACGGTGTACACGATGACCGGGGGGATGGGGGCGTGTTGTTCCGACGCAACCTTGAGCAACTCGATACCCTGCATGTCCGGCAGTCCGAGGTCGAGCACGATGAGGTCGAAGCGGCGCTCGCGCAGGGCCGCGAGCGCCGCGGCCCCGGAGGCGACCTCCTGCACGTGCACGTTCCCGTTGCCGACGATGCGCACCGTCTCCTTCCGCATCACGGGGTCGTCCTCAACGACGAGCACCAGCTTCTCAGCGGTAGCCGAAGACTTCTCGATTGTTGAGAGGATCGTGTCGATGTCCGACGGCCGGAGGGGCTTGTGGGCATGCCCGACCGCTCCGAGGCGGAACCCGTCGAGGCTCGACTCCTCTGCGGAGACGATGTGGACGGGGATGTGCCGCGTCCCCACATCCTGCTTCAGCGCGCTGAGCAGCATCCAACCGTTGGTGTCGGGGAGGTTGATGTCCAGGATCACACCCCCGGGACGAAACGTCTTCGCCAGCGCCAACCCGTCCTTGCCGTTCAGCGCCACAAGGCACTTGAGCCCGCGTTTTCGAACCTCGGCGAGCAGCACCGCCGCAAATCTGGCGTCGTCCTCGACGATCAGGATCGGTCTGTAGGTGTCGTCGATCCCATCCCGGTCGTCTGCCAGCGCGGGTGCAGCCGCAGCGGGACGTACCTCCCCGGTCAGGGCCGGGGCTGGGATCCGAGACCCCGTCGCGAAGCGCGGTGCGGGCGGCACATCCGAGGCCGCGCCGAGCGGTATGACGATCGTGAACGTGGATCCGACGCCCACCTCGCTCCGGAGCAGCAGCTCTCCCCCAAGCAGGTTGACCAGCTCCCTCGAGATGGAGAGCCCGAGCCCGGTGCCGCCATACTTGCGGCGGTCCCCAGAATCCACCTGTTGAAAAGCCTCGAAGACCAGGCGCTGCTTGTCTGCGGGAATCCCAATCCCCGTGTCCGCCACCCGGATGGCGATGGCGTTGTCCGTGTGAAGCCCTGCCCGACGCACGCCGTCGGCCGCGGCCGGCTGCCCGAACGTCACGGTCACACTTCCCGACTCGGTGAACTTCAGGGCGTTTCCGACGAGATTCTTGATCACCTGGCCCAGACGGTGGGGATCGGTGATGACCCTCTCGGGCAGGGTGTTCTCCACCCGCACGTTGAGCTTCAGTCCCTGGCTCCGTGCCATGTGGTCGAACTGCCGGATGATCAGCTCGGAGATGTCGTTGACCTCCACGCTTTCGAGCCGCATCTCCATGCGCCCCGCCTCGATCTTGGAGAGGTCGAGGATCTCGTTGATCAGGTTGAGCAGGTCGTTCCCGCTCTCGTAGATCACCGTCGCGCACTCGCGCTGATCCCCCGTAAGGTTGCCCTCCGAGTTCTCCCCGAGCGAGCGAGCCAGCAGGAGCAGGCTGTTCAGCGGGGTGCGGAGCTCGTGGGACATGTTCGCGAGAAACTCGGACTTGTACTTGCTGGCGAGCGCGAGGTCTTCCGCCTGCGACGTGAGGTCCTGACGCGCGATCTCGATCTCCGCCTTCTGGTTCTGTAGCGCCTCGTTCCGCTCCTCCAGCTCCGAGTTGATCGTCGCGAGCTCCCGTTGCCGGACCTTCAGCTTGCTCTCGGACTCCTGCGTCCGTCTGATCTGGATCTCGAGATCCGCATTGGATCGCTCCAGCTCTGTCTGTTGCGCTCGCAACTCCTCGCTCGCGCTCGCGAGGGCCCTGGTCTGGCCAAAGAGCTCCTCGTTGCTCGCGCGCAGCTCCTCCTGCTGGACGGCGAGGATCCCCTGGTTCGCCGCGATCTCGAACGAGACGCCCAGCACGACCGCCACCTGATCGATGTACTGCTGCTGGATCGCATCGATCGGCGCAAGGGTGCCCAACTCCATCACCCCACGCAGTTCGTTCCGGAACAGGATCGGGATGACGCAGAGGTTGCGCGGGGATGCCTCCCCGAGGCCAGAGACGACACGGACATAGTCCTCGGGGACATTCTGGAGCACGATCTGCTTGCGCTCCAACGCCGACTGACCCACGATCCCTTCCCCGAGCCGAAACCGGTTCGCGAGGTTCTTTCGCTCTGTATACGCGTACGTTCCCAACAGCCGCAGGACGGGGCCCTCCGACGTCTGTTCCGCCGTATAGATCGCGCCAACCTTGGCATCGAGGTGCCGCGCTACCTCGGCGACCGCGCTTGTGGCGAGGACCTGCACGTCGCCCTGACCCAACACGAGCTCGTTCACCCGTGCCACCCCGGACTTCAGCCAATTCATCTGGCTCGTCTGGGCTTCGTTCTCGCGGAGGAAGCGGTTCATCTTCTGCAGGGACAACCCGAGCAGGTCCTTCTCGCTCCGGGGCTCGACCTCCGTGCCATACTCCCCGGAAGCGATGGCGTTGGCCTGGCGGGCGGTCGAGCGCAGGGTGTCTGCCATCCCGTTGAGCGCGAGGGAGATGGAGTCCTGTGGCCCCTGCTGCTCCACTGCGACATCCAAATCACCGCCTGCAATCCGCTCGGCGACCACCACCACCTTCCTCAGCGTCGCCGTCATCTTGACGAAGGCCCGGCCAAGTTGATCCTTTGGCCCACGCACGACCACCTCGCCGGTGTAGTCCCCCCCTCCGATCCGATCGGCCTGCAGAGCAGCCTCCCGCATCGCTTCGGCGACGGTGTTCACCGCGAGGGAGAGCACATCTCGTGGCCCTCTCGGGGGCACCTGCACGGTCGCATCCCCCTGTGCCACGGATTCGAAGGCCTTGACAACGTCCCGCCACCCATCCACCGCAACGCGCAGGGACTCCTTCAGGGCACCGAGTTCGCCGAGCCGCCGGGTGCCAAAGTCCAGATCCGCCTCTCCCTGCGCCAACTTGTCGGCGATCATACCAAGCTCGTTGAGGGGCTCGAGGATGCTCTTCATGAGCCGGAAGAAGGCCACTCCCGCCACGAGCAGGGTGACGGCGAATGTCGCGAACAGCAGGCCGTTGCCAACGGCTCGGGTCCTTGCTGCCGCCGCTACCGTAGCGCGAGACTCCGTCTCCTGAAAATCAACGGTCTTGGCGCACGCATCCTCCGCCTCCTTGTAGGCCCCGGCCGAGGACGCTCGCAATTGCTGGGCGAGCGCCAGATCTCCAGCGTCCAACGCACGCCAGATCTGTTCGTCGGCCCCCGTGAGTCCGGAGAGCTTGACGGTGAAGTCCCTCCACAACCCCCGCTCGACGTCGTCCATGTCCAAGGCTTCATAGCGCGTGATCGCCGAGCGCAGGTCGGCCATCGCCAGATCGTGCCGCTGCCTGTCGGTCGTCAGGGCCGCGGGATCGGCGAGCAGTAGATCGGTGTAGCCCGAGCGGCTCCACAATTGTACAGTGAGGAGTTCAATCGTCACGTCTCCGAGCGCGACGGCAGAGGGCAGCAGTGTGCCACCCAAATCCTTGAGGCTCTCAGCGCTCTGGCTCTGCTCAAAATATCCCACGCTGCCAAACAGCAGCAGGAGAGCAACGAGGCCGCCGCCGGCGCTCTGCAACTTCGATTCGATGGTATCAAGCATCAAGGCCTCCCCTCGAGTCCAGCTTGTTGTGCACGCGGGTGCATCGTTCTTCTGTCATGTCGCACCAAATGTCGTTCAACTGCCCCTCCAACTGCTCAAAGGCATCCACGATCGCCGGATCGAAGTGCCGCCCACGCCCCTCCCGGATGATCGTCGCCGCCTCGGTCCGCGAAAACGGCTCCTTGTAGGGGCGCCGGGACCGCAGGGCGTCGTATACGTCCGCCACCGCCACCACGCGCGCGCTGAACGGAATCGCCTCTCCTGCAAGCCCCCTGGGATACCCTGTCCCGTCCCACTTCTCGTGGTGAGAGTTGGCGATAGCCTCCCCGAGGCCAGCCATTGCGTTTCGAGGATACCGCTGGAGAACTGCGTCGATGGTCGATGCGCCGATCGTGGTGTGGGTCTTCATGACCGTGAATTCCGCAGCCGTCAGCCTGCCCGGCTTGAGCAGCACATTGTCGGGAATGCCCACCTTTCCAATGTCGTGCAGGGTTGCCGCCCTCCCAAGGGCTTCGACGTAGGCGGCGTCACCCAGCTTGCCGATGTCTACGCCTCTGCGGCTGCGCACCAGGGGGCGCGCGAGCACACGGGACATCTCGGCCATGCGCTCCACGTGCATGCCGGTGTCGTCGTCCCGTGACTCGGCCAGCTTCGCGAGCGCGAGTATCGTAGCGTCCTGCGAATCGGCGATTTCCTGGACCTGCGCTGCGACTTTCTCCTCGAGCCTTGCGCTGAGGCCGCTCAACATCGACTCGAATCGACCGAGCCTGACGTGGGTTCGAACGCGGGCGATCACCTCCTGCATGCTGAAAGGCTTGGTCACGAAGTCGCGGCCGCCTGCGCTGAGCGCGCGCAGCTTCGGCTCCACGTCGTGCGTAGCGCTGATGAACAGGATCGGCACCCACATCAGGTACGGGTCCTCCTGCATCAAACGACACACCTCGAAGCCATCCATCCCTGGCATGTTGATGTCCAGGAGGACCAGATCGGGAAGCTCGGCGTGCGCCATGCGCAGGCCGACCTCCCCGCTAATTGCCGCGCGCACGCGGCAGCCCGCCCCCCCAAGGCCGCGTACCAGCAACCGCAGGTTTTCGGGTGTGTCGTCGATGACGATGATGTTCGCGGGGCGGCTATCCAACTCAAGTGGGCTCAGACTCATCATCGTCCTCCTTCAACATTTCGTACAAATACTGGAACTCGAACCTGTCCACGCGTCGCCTCACTGCGTACGCGGCGGCTGGCGAGATCTGCTCGAGCCACGCCACCTCTGCGTCGATTTCCTCGACGTATCCGTGACGCAATGCGGCCCCCAGAGCCTTGCGGCGTGCGGGCGGTAGCGCGCTTAGGGCTGATTTGGCCCCGTCGATGATGTCATCATCGCTTGGGTTCTCGATCTCTTCCGAGCCCACGATCGTCGATCCGGTGAGCCGCTCAATTTGCTGGAACAAGCCGCTTGCCCGGACAGGCTTCGCCATGAACGAGTGAGCGCCGCAGGCGAGCGCCCGTGTCCGAACTTCCGGCGCGGTGCTTGCGCTGAGTGCGAGGAACGGAACCTGCTCATTTCCGGGGATTCGCCGTATGCCGGCGATCACTTCAGTGCCGTCGCCGCCTGGTATGAACATGTCCGTGATCACGATGTCGCAAGGTGCATCGCGAAAGGACTGGACCGCCTCGGCCGCGGTTTCGGCAAGGTGTACGTCCAACCCAGCCGAGCCCAGCATGGTGCCGAGCATTCTCAGGTTGTCCAGATCATCGTCTACGATCAGCACTCGAACATTCCCGGATCCCTCAGGCCGCCGGGCAGTGGCCGGAGTCAGCCTGACGGTGTCTTCTTCCGCGGCGGTCTGGCACCGGAACTCGAGCCTGAAGCTGCTACCCACGCCAATGCACGAGATTGCGTTCACCTCCCCGTCCATCAGACCCGCGAGCCGCCTGCACACGGCGAGTCCGAGTCCCGTGCCCCCGACAGTGTCGTTCACCTGCACGAATGGTTTGAAGATGTCCGCCAACCGATCCGTTGGAATCCCTATTCCCGTGTCCGTGACTTCCATGACCACCTTTACCCATGCGCCGTCCAAAGGAGTGGCGGAGACCCAGAGACCGACCTTGCCGGTGTCGGTGTATCGGACGGCATTGCCGAGTAGATTAATTAGGATCTGCCGAATCTTTCCCGCGTCTGCCCGCAGCAGCGGGGGGAGCGGCGAAGCGACATCCACGCTGAAGGACAGTCCCTTCTCGGACGTGGGCAAGCGGAACATGCGCCAGATATCAGTGAGGATCTCCCTCGGATTGACGACTTCGAGATCGAGCGTTTCGCCGCGGGCTTCGCTCCGGGCGACGTCGAGCACGTTGTTCACAAGCGTCATCAGGTGCTCGCCGCTACGACCGATGGTCACGACGTACTCCCGTTGCCTTGTGGTCAGCCCTGGCTCACGGACGAGCAGCTGCGCGTACCCCAGCACCGCGTTCATCGGGGTTCTGATCTCGTGGCTCATGCGGGCGAGGAACGCTCTCTCGGCCCTGGCTTTGGACTCGATGTCCCCGAGGCGTGCCTTTTCATCGTTCGCGCGCCTCAGTTCGGTCACGTCGAGCGCCGTGGTGCACACCTGGATCAACAACGACGCATCCCCCTCCTGCCGAAACAGGGGAACCGCGCTGACCATCGCCCAGCAGATCAAGCCTGTCTTGGCGTGCTGCAGGCCCATCATCACCGCTTCCACAGATGTCCCCGTTAGAACGGCGACTATCGGGGGCAGCTCCTCAAAGGGAAAGGTGGTCCCATCCTCCCGGACTGCCTTGGACTGCGTGCACAGAAAGTCCAATCCGGCCATCTCCCACGCGCCCAGGCCGAGCATTCGCTCGGCCCCCGGGTTCGCCCCCAGCACGACGCCCTGGGCGCTCTGGTAGATCACGCCCTGGGCCATCGTGGCGAAGAGAAGCCTGTGTTGAGCCTGGCTCTCGGTCTTTCTGGCCTCGGCCTCGGCCCGCTGCAGGGCGCCGTAGATGACGTCCGGGAGCACTGCGAGGCCGCCCGACAGGTTGTAGAGGTCGACCGACGACATGCTCCCTGAATCCCTCCAGCCGAAGCAGAGGAGGCCGATCCGGCGGCTGTGCTCCACCACGGGGAGCATCAGGATTCCCCCGACTGCAAGCCGGTCGAAGAGGAGCCGGGCAGGCGTCGAGAGCTCCCTGGAGGCGGAGAAGGAGGGAAAGACAGCAATTTCGTCCCGACTGTTGCGCTCCATCGCGAGGAGCGTCGGGATGCAGTCCAAAAACTCGGGGTGGCCGAACGCCTCGGCATTCCCCTCGGCGCTCCACTCCGGGGTCAGTCCGTTCTCCACGGACTCAGGGCCCAGGTCTGGGTCAAACACCACGAACGCCCTGTCTGCGCCAAGGAAGCCCGCGACCTTGCTCATGGCCCCGACGATTGCCACGCCCGCCTCCCCGGGGCTTCGTCTCACCACGCTGCGGGACACCTTGGACAGGACCTCCTTGAACCGGTTCCGCATGACCAGTTGCGCCGCCTTCACCTCCAGTTCCACGTTGCGCGCCCGAACGGTCTCTTGAAGCTCGGCACGCATGCGCGCCAACTCCAGGAAGACGTTCACCTTCGCGAGCAGCACCTCGGGATTGAGCGGCTTCACGAGGTAGTCTACTGCGCCCGCCGCGTAGCCCTTGACCCGGTGCTCCTGGTCCCGGAACGCGGCGCTCACGAAGAGGATGGGGAATGGCTGCGATGCGCCGGCCCCGAGCAGGATCTCGGCAAGCTCAAAGCCATCCATCCCGGGCATCTGGACGTCGAGGATGGCCAGCGCAAACTCGTGCAACGTTGAGAGAGCCAGGGCCTCTTCTCCGCTGCTGGCCATGACCAGCCGGGCCGGGACGCCCCTGAGGACCTGTCCAAGGGCGATCAGGTTGGACTTCTTGTCGTCGACGACGAGGATCACCAGCTCCGCCGGGGCGCTGCGTGGGGCTGGAGCGTTGTGTGGACCCCCGCCAAGGCTGTCCCTGTTCCGCGCCCACGACGACATCGGTGCCAGTGTCCGACGGGCACGTTCAGGGGGCGGGAGTGCTTCGGACATGGAGCTCGGGGGGCGGGACCTCCCCCGAAGCAAGGTTCATGCCGCCCCGTGTGCCTCGTTCCAAACTGGAGAGTTCTTGGGAACACAGAAGGCACGTTCCGTTGTGGAACTACCCAGACTGGAACAGGGCATGCCGAAATGGAACAATTCGGAATGGAACAGCGGCGGCGTGAGGGCGCGGCCGTCGGCGCGCGCCCGCCAGGTCGCGCGCTGCTGCGAGGGTCGTCAGGCCCGCGATCCCGAGCTCCTCTGTTTCGACGGCCGCTTCCGCGCATGTTTTGTGCCAACACAGTCACATGCTATATTTTCTCCGACCCGTCCGCGTAATCGTCGACAGATACGTCGAAATACGGACCATGATCGGCGGTGCCTGAGAAAATGGGCACGTCGTCCGGAGCCCGGCAGGGCGACAAAAACAGGAACCCCCCGGGACCGAGGTCCCGGGGGGCGTGCAGCGATGGCCGTGGCCTTTGACGCTAGTAGACGTTGGTGTCCGCGGCAGAGAGCGTCGCGTTGGTCGACGCGGTCGCGGAGTAGTCGGCTGTCGTGCCGTCCCCGTCCACGTCACAGGAGCCGTTGACAGTGAAGTCCATGTCGGTGACGCCGGTGACGCTGTACGACCCACGCACCTTGCCGTCCGGCTTCCAGCCGATGCTGGCGAAGTTCCCCGAGTCCGTGAAGTCGACCGCGGGCTTGCCGGGCACAGTCGCGGGCGAGGCGGTCGCGGCCACGAAGGCGTCGAACGATGCCTCGTACGCAAACTCGGCGGTCTTGATGCCGTCGACGTTCCCAGGGATCTCGCTGCGCTTGGCCTTGAGCTGCATGGTGATGAAGTTCGGGATCGCGATCGCGGCGAGGATGCCGATGATGGCGACGACCATCATGAGCTCGACGAGGGAGAAACCTTTGTTCGTACGCATTTGATGTTCCTGTTGGACTGTGGGGGTGAAACCGGGCTGCCCGGACGCGGCTCCCTCAAAGCAAGGTTCATGCCGCACCGTGTCTGTTGTTCCAACCTTGATTGTTCTTGGGAACACAAGGGGCGAGTTCCATTATGGAACTACCCGGACTGGAACGGGGCATCCCAAACTGGAACAATTCGGAATGGAACAACGGCGGCGTCGGGGCGTGGCCGTCGTCGTGACGGTCGCCGCTTGCGAGCACTGGACCGGGCGGCGCGCGCTCCCGACAGCCCTCCCCGGGCGCTCAGCCCTCGTGCACCGCGCGCTCGGCCTCCATCATCGGCCGGGCCGCGGACACCTCACGCACGACGTCGGCCACACGGCGGGCGAAGTCTCCGATGTCGCCCTCGGCCAGGTGCCCCTCAAGTCGCGTACACGCCGCGCACACGGCCGTGAGCCCGAAGATCGAGGACTGGCCGCGGAACGCGTGCGCCGCGCGGCGCGCGCCCGCCAGGTCGCGCGCTGCCGCGAGGGCCGTCAGGCCCGCGATCCAACCGTCGACCTCGGCAAGCCACATCCCCATGAGGCGCGCCGTCCCGGCGTCCCCCAGGTCCTCGCGGAGCCCGGCGAGCGCCTGCCCGAGCCGCGCGGAGCCTGCTGCCTCGGCTGGGCCGGTCGGTGACTCCCCGCGGGCCTCCTCTGGGGGCGGGGCATCCAGCATCCTGCGCATGTCAGCGAACTTTACTGGCTTGGTGAGGAACTCGTCCATGCCGCTCGCGAGGCAGCGCTCCCGTTCGCCGGTCATGGCATTGGCGGTCAGCGCGACGATACGCAGGCGCGGCCGGGCCCACGCTGAATCGGCCTCGAGTTGCCGGATCCGGCGGGTCGCTTCGTAGCCGTCCACCCCCGGCATGTTGCAGTCCATCAGCGCGGCGCCGTAGTCGAACCGGCGCACTCGCTCCACGGCCTCCTCCCCGTCGCGCGCCAGATCGACCCCGAACCCGAGGCGCTCAAGCATCATCTGCGCCACGCGTGCGCTGATCTCGTTGTCCTCCACTACCAGCAGGCGGCGGTGCTCGCTCGCCCGTTGCGGCTGAGGCGGCGCAGGGGGCGGCGGGGCCATTTGCTCGCCGCGCGCGGCCGCGGCGAGCAGCTGCCGCAGGCGGTGGCGCTTCGGGGGCTTGGGCAGGAAGGCCTCCCCCACGTCGCGCTCGGGTCGGGGGCGGTCTGGGTCTGCGAGCGCGCCCGTGAGCACGAGGCGCAGGGGGGGGGCCGCGGCGAGCGCCGCGAGTACGGGCGGGGTGAGCAGCCGGCAGTCCACGATCGCTACGTCAAAGCGTGAAACTCCCCGCGCGAGTTGGCCGAGCAGGGCGTCCACCGACCCCACTTCGGTCGGGGCCTCGCGGAGGCCCTGCAGGGCGGAGCGGATCACGCGTTGGGTGAGCGTCGAAGGGTCTGCGACCAGGACCCGCAGGCGCGCCGCAGGCCCGGGCCACGCCGCGTCGACTCCGCCCCCGCGGAGCGGTACCCTCGCTGCGAAGCGCGAGCCCACGCCGGGGGTGCTCTCGACGGTCATGGTGCCGCCCATCAACTCAACGAGGCGGCGGCTGATCGCGAGCCCGAGACCGCTGCCACCGAAGCGCCGACTGGACCCCGCATCCACCTGCGAGAAGGGCAGGAAGATGGACTGTTGGTCCTCGGGTGAGATGCCGATGCCCGAATCGCGGACCGCGATCTCGATGGCGTCGCCGCGACGATCGACCTCGATGACGACCTCGCCGGCGTCGGTGAATTTCACGGCGTTTCCGGCGAGGTTCAGGACCACCTGTCGCAGCCGCGCGGGGTCGCCCACGAGGGTGTCCGGCACGTCCTGGCCCAGGATGGCTCCGAGTTCGATGCCCTTGCGCGCAGCGGGCGAGGCGAGCACGTCGAGCACGCCGCCGAAGACGTCGTCGACGCAGAACGGCTCCTCAGCGAGCACCAGCCGCTCCGCCTCGATGCGCGACAGGTCGAGGATGTCGTCGACGAGCACGAGCAGGGCGGCCCCGCTCGCCTGCAGGGCGACGACCATCTCGCGCTGCTGGGGTGCGAGCCCCGTGTCGGCGAGCAGGCCCGCCATGCCGAGCACGCCGTTCATGGGCGTGCGGATCTCGTGGTTCATCGTGGCGAGGAACTCGCTCTTGGCGCGGTTTGCGGCCTGCGCGTCGTCGCGCGCCCGGACGAGCTCGCTCTCGGCCGCGTGCCGACGCGACGTCTCGAGGATGCGCTCGTACGCCACCGCGGTGAGGTTGCAGACCAGCTGCAGCAGGTCCACGTCCCGGTCGCAGAACGCGTTTGGCCGCACGGAGGCCAGCCCGAACGCCCCCACGCAGCCCTCCGTCGTCAGCACGGGGAGCCAGAGCCGCGAGCGCACGCGCGCGGCGCGCGGGCTGTCGCGTGAGGGGCTCTCCGGGGGGGCGGCGTCCGTGTCGTCGATGCGCAGCGGGAGGCGATTGCGGTAGACCCACCCCGGGTGCCGGTCGGCGGCGGTGCGCTCCGACTCCTGGAGTTCCTCCGGCGTGAAGCCCTTTGCCGAGAGGATGCGCAGCGTTCCCTCGGCGGGATCCCGAAGGTACAAGCCGTTGTAGTCGAACACGGCGAATCGCTCGAGGACGCTCTGCACCACGACCACGAGGGCCGGCAGTGTCTCCACCCGGGCCAGCTGGCCGGCGATCGTGCCGAGCCAGCGGAGGATCTCTCCGCTCAGCCCCTGCTCGCCAAGCGCGCCTGGCTCGACCGGATCGTTCATGCCGGGGCGATCCCCAGCGCCGCCAGCGCGGCGAGGGCGCACGCCTCGTCGTCGTCGTAGTGGCCGCCGCTGACCCCGATCGCGCCCACCAGCGCACCCTCTACGCGGATTGGGAGGCCGCCACCGAGCATCGTGAAGTCGGGCAGCGAGGGGGCGCCGGCAGCGAGGATGGGGTCGCCGCCGATGAACGCATGCCACGCTCGGCCGGTCGCGAGCCCGAAGCCGACTGCGGTCCGAGCCTTTTTCGCGGCGACCTCGATGGTCACCAGCGCTGCGCCATCCATGCGGCGCATGGCCTTCATGTGGCCGGCGTCATCGACCACGACAGTGACGATGGCGAGGCCGATCGCCGCCGCGTGCCGCTCGGCGGCCTCGATGAGGGCGGCGGCGGCGGCGGCAGTGATGGTAGGGCGCTGGAGCGTGATGGCGATCATCGCCCCCCAATACCATGGCGCACCGTAGGCTGCCGCAGGGTTGACTCTGAGGGCGTCGCAGAGGGCCGCGAGGGCGGGGCCCGCGGCCCGAAGCGCCAGCTCCTCGGCCGACGGGGCCGTGGGTCCCAACCGCCGTCTCCGGCTCCCACGGTGTTCCGGGAGCATGCTCTTCTGGTTGGCCCCGTCGTCGAAGCGGGGGTGCTGTGCGAGCAGCGTGTGGCCGGCGAACACGCGGACTCGCTCAAGCGTCTCGTGGACCTCGACCTGCTGTCCGATCCGCTGCTCGGGGACCGAGTAGTGGTTGGTGTGGAGGCGGATGAAGGCCTCGGTGTCCACCCGCCGAGGGTGGACCTCGGTTGGCTCGGGAACGTAGGCCGGTAGCGGCTTGATGACCGGGAGTTCGATGAGCCACAGCTCGTCGGGGTTGCCGCCGTAGCTCTTGTGGAAGGTGCGGTTGTACTTCTGGCACCACGCGATCGCCTGGACGTTGAGGTCTGCCAGACTCGTGTAGAAGTTGTTCTCGACGTGCCAGAATGGGGCCTCGACGCGGGCCGAACGGTCGGCGTGGCCGATGCCTCCGGTCATGATGACCGTCGAGTTATCGAGCATGCATTGGCTCCCAGCTGGGAGGATCTCGTGGGCCGCAACACTTGCCCGCTCGGGGAGCTGATCGAGGGCTGATCACCCCGTCCTGTCACTCGCTGAGGTTGCACGCATCGGTCGCGCCGTCCCCATCCGAGTCGACGTCGAGGCATTCACAGCCCGCGGGGCCGCAGTCGAAGGACCCGTCGAGCGCTGCATCGTAGTGACTGTCCAGGGCGGCAGCGTACACCTGATCGCCTACGTTGTCGGAAATCTGGCATTGTTCGGAGTAGATCTCCAACTCGTAGCCCAGGCCGCCGCCCGCGGGGACGTCCGGCGCCCCCGGCGTGCAGGCGGTGCCCACGTTCACCGTATTCCCCGAGACGACCGACCCGGAGCAGTAGAGGGTGTCAACCCAGGCACCGCCGCCACCGCCGAATGTGACGACGTTGTCGGCGACGGTGGAGTCGATCAAGGCGACGTCGTTCCCATTGATTCCGCCTCCCCCCGCCACGCTGGTGTTGTTCGAAATATCCGAATTGCGAATCACCAGTTGCAGGCGGCCGACCCGATTGTTGATCCCGCCCCCGCCCGCGCAGTAGATCGGGTCGCCGCCGTAGTTCCACTGGATGTCCACGCCGTCCAGCGTCATCGTGCCCACATTGTCGATCCCGCCACCGCCCAGGATGGACGAATTCTCCGAGATCAGGGTCCTCACCCCGTCGGGCGACGCCGTGATCACCGCCGTCGCGCCCTTCGCGTTGTGGATCCCGCCCCCCTCGGCGAGGGAGTCGTACCAGACGACATCCTCGCTGATGGTGGCGGTGTTTTTTGAGATCTCGGCGCCGCTGATGGACAATGTGCCGAAGTTGGCGATCCCGCCTCCGCACCCACTGACGCCATCGAGCGAGAGCGCCTCGTTGTTGTTCACCTCTCCGCCCGTCAGCTCCAAGGATGCGGCCGAGCCGACGTAGATCCCGCCCCCAGCGAGGCCGATGTTCTTCTTCACCACCACACCCGACAAGCTGAGGTGCCCGGCAAGCAGCGAAACCCCGCCGCCGAGCAAGGACGGGTCCCCGTCGTTGCCTCCGGTGATGGTCAGGCCCGAGAACGCAACGCTGGACTCTGCGTAGGCCTGGAGGTAGGTGGGCCCGCCAAAGTCAACCCCGTCAAGGACCACGTCGTCCGCGGCTTCGGCCTCGCCAAGCACCTGCGCGACGCTCCCGCCGGGGGGGTCGGACACGAGCACGTTCCAATGGCCCGCGCAGACGTGCACGTCGCCTGACGCCGGCAAGACTACGTTCACGGGGACCGTCTCCAACCCGGTCCAGTGAAGAGTGATGTCCGACCAGGCGCCGTCATCCTCCAACGAGACCCGTCCTGCATCGGACGTCCATGCCACTGAACAGTCGTCCTGCTTGTCGTCGCAGAGCTCCTGCGCCCCTGGGTAGGCCATCGAGTCGGTGTCGTCGCAGTCTGCGCCCTCCGCGACGGCGCCAGCGGGCTGCACACATGCCTCGAATGGCGGTCCTGCCCCGAACCCGTCCCCGTCTGCGTCCTCATACCAGGACCTTGCCACGCCGACCGACGCGTCCCGGTCATCGCAGTCGATGCCCGCGGCGCCCAGGATGGGCACGCCATCGCCGTCGACGTCCAAGCGTGCGTGGTAATCGGTCTTCGAAATGAATGCGCAAGCCAAGAGGCGGAGGAGCATCCCTACCCTACCGCCCCGAGCCTGTCGGCACCCGTGTCTGCGTCCCCATCAACGGCGCCGTCGCGGCCCGGCTTCCCGTTCGACTCGCGCCCGTCCCGGCACAGGCAGCCGACGACGACGAACAGGGCGAACACCCCGAAGCGAACCATCACCCACCTCCCGAATGGTAACGCCTGGGTCGGGTCGGGATGCGACGGCGCGGTGCTGGTAGACATTGGAGCATCCTACCACATGGCGCCGCAGGGCAACGGCGACCGCGCGACGCCTTGCTACCTCACCGGAGCGCGTCCGACCCCGTCCGCATCACCACTCGCTCCCGGTGCCCCCGTATGCGCCCATGTCGTTCCGCGTCCAGCGTCAGGCGCCCGAGGCGGCGCCGGTGTCCCGGCCGACGAGATTCCACCGGCTCGGTCCCGCGTGGAATGCCCAGATGCCCGACTCCGGGTGGTGCTTCCAAGGGCAGATGGCGACCGCCGCCGGGCGTCGAACTGGAAGTACTCCGCCGCCCGTTCCGGGCCGCCGTTGAAGAGGTAGATCGCGGGTTCGTTGGTCTGGAGGACGAGGTCGTCATCCCCGTCGTGGTCCAAATCCAGCGAGACGAGATCGTTGAACGGCCCCTCCCTCATCCTTACGCCTGCAGCCGGCCTGAACACCACCCCGAACCCGGGCTCCGGCTCCCAGCCCGTCCTCAACCCGCCCGCGACGTCCGGCACCCCGTCCCCGTCGAAGTCGAGGCTCTGTGCGCCCTCGACGCCGCCTCGGCTGCCAAAACCGCGCCGATCGCGGTCCTGCAACGCGGCTTTCGGCGTGACGAAGAGCTTGCGGAGACGGCCCGGGGGGGTGTACCCTGCCGGGGTGTGCTCAGCGTCAGGCCCTTCATGTTCCTTCTTCTCCGCGATGTTCGCCCTTCTCTCCGCGCTGCTCACCGGGTGTGCGTTCATCAGTGACGACGCGCTGCTGGCGCGGCTGGACCTCGACGGCGACGGGACCTACCGCCCGGACGACTGCGACGACGCGGACCCCGAGCTCGGCGCCGAGCGCCAGTGGTTCGTGGACGCCGACGGCGACGGCTTTGGCGGCGCCGCCACGGCGTGGCGGTGCGTGCTGGACAGCACCACCTCGGCGATTGGCGGGGACTGCGACGACGCGTCCGCGGCCATCTTCCCCGGTGCGGTCGAGGTTTGCGACGGCTTGGACGATGACTGCGACACCGTGGCGGACGATGGTGTCGTGGTGCCCACCTGGTACTTCGACGGCGACGGGGACGGCTACGGCACGCCGTTCAACACCGTCCAGGACTGCGAGGAGGTCGCCGGCTACGTCGCGTCGGACACCGACTGCAACGACGCGGACCCGGCGCTCAACCCCGACACCGAGTGGTTTCCGGACGCGGACTTGGATGGCTTCGGGGACTACGCTGCTGGTGTGCGGGCCTGCGAGGGGCCGGACGGCTACACGCGGGTGGCGGGGGACTGTGACGATTCAACGCCGGAGGTTTCGCCGGACGCCGCCGAGCTCTGCGACGCCCTCGACCAGGACGAAGATTGCGACGGCCTGGTGGACGATGCGGACCCGGACGCAACGGGGCAATCCAACTGGTACGCGGATGGCGACGTGGACGGCTTTGGCGACGCCCACGACAGCGTGCTCTCCTGCGATGGCGACGCAGCGCGGGTCGACAACCGCCGCGACTGCGATGACGACGACGCCGGGGTGACCACCGGGTGCCGTTGGGTGCAAGTGAGCGCCGGGTACTCCCACACCTGTGGGCGTCACGAGGATGGGACCGTGGAGTGTTGGGGATACCCTTCGACGTCGCCCCCCGCGAGCCAGACCTTTATCGATGTCTCTGCGGGCGGGAGCGCGTCGTGCGGTGTGCACACCGACGGCAGCATCACGTGTTGGGGGGACGCGCACTACGCGGACACCACGCCGCCGGCGGGGACCTACACGCGCGTGAGCTTCGGCTTCTGGACCGTCTGCGCCCTCGACGGGGACGGCGCCATCACGTGTTGGGGGCACAGCCTCACCCTCGGCGCGCCCCCGTCGACGCCGGGCTTCACCGGGCTCGATCTCGGCTTGACGATCGGCTGCGCGCTACAGGCGGACGGTACGGTCGTTGGTTGGTGGGGGGCCACGGCGCCCGCCGGCGTGTTCGAGGACGTGAACTCGATCTACGAAGGGTGCGCCGGGCTCGACGCCGACGGTGAGATCGACGACTCCCAGGACACCTTCTCGGGCGTCGCTCCCGACGGGCCGTTCGTCGCGTACGACAGCGACACCGACACCAGCTGTGCGCTCGCCGCGTCCGGGGGGGTGACGTGCTGGGGGTACGACGCCTACGGGGAGACCGAGGCGCCCTCCGGGACGTTCGCCTCGATAAGCGTCGGCACCTACCACGTGTGCGCGATCACGGACGACGGCTTCATGACCTGCTGGGGCCAGGCGGACTCCGGCGCGACCACGCCGCCTTCCGAGTGACCAGGGCCCTGTCACTGCTCGGGATCGCGATCGGGGTCCCCGTCTCCCTCGGAGGGTGCGCGCTGATCTCGGACGCCGCGCTCGGCGACCGGCTCGACGGGGACGGGGACGGTGTCCAGCGGCCGGACGACTGTGACGACGCGGACGCCCTCTCCGGCGGCGAGGTGAACGGCTTCATCGACGGGGACGGGGACGGGTTTGGCGGAGCGGTCCCCCAGCTGGCTTGCCCCGGTCCGGGCTTCTCTACGGTGAGCACCGACTGCAACGACGCGGACGCGGCGATCTTCCCGGGCGCGACCGAGCTGTGCAACGACGTGGACGACGACTGTGACACCGTCGTAGATGACGGGGCGGAGCCGGCGACGTGGGGCTTCGATGGCGACCTCGACACCTACGGGACGCCGTTCAACACGCTCGTCGCGTGCGACCAGCCGCCTGGGTACGTGGCGGACGGCTCGGACTGCGACGACACCGACCCAGCCGTGAACCCCGACACCCCGTGGTTCCTGGACGCAGACGGCGATGGCTTCGGGGACGCTGGGGACGCGTTGCCGTCCTGCGAGCAGCCTCCGGGGCGCGTCCGCGACGGGACCGACTGCGACGACGCGCGTGCGGACGTGCTGCCCGGCGGTGTCGAGCTGTGCGACGACGTCGACGTGGACGAGGACTGCAACGGTGCGGCCGACAACGACGACCCCGCCGCGAGCGGCCAGTCGCTCTGGTACGCAGACGCAGACGGGGACGGCCTCGGCACCGTGTTCACCACTACGCTCGCGTGCGACGCCCCCGCGGGGTTCACCGCGGACCTCACCGACTGCGATGACGCCGACCCCGCCGTGATCTCAGCGTGCGGCTGGGTCCAGGTGAGCGCGGCCGAGTTCCACACCTGTGGGCTCCAGGCCGACGGCACGATCACCTGTTTCGGCTACGACGGCTACGGGGAGTGTGAACCGCCGGCGGAGCGGTTCATCGCTGTCTCGACAGGGTACGAGCAGTCGTGCGGGGTGCTCCCGGGCGGGGCGCTCGCGTGCTGGGGGCGTGGCGACTGGGGTGTCCCCGACCCCCCTGTCGGCACCTTCACCCAGGTCGGCGTAGCGGACCAGTTCGCTTGTGCGCTCTCCACCGAGGGCACAATCCAGTGTTGGGGCGATGTCCCGCCGGGGCTGCCCGTGCCGTCGGACGCCGGGTACACGGCGATCAGCATGGCCGGGCAGGCGGGGTGTGCGCTCGACAGCGCGGGGAACGTGCAGGGATGGGGGTTCGCGGAGCCCGCCACGGGCCCGTTCACCGCCGTCGAGGGGGGACAGTACGACTGCATGGCGCTGACCCCGGAGGGTGAGATCGTGGACCTCGGCGACCGGGACACGCCGAGCTTCCCGGCCGGCGTGTACTCGGCGGTGAGCCTCGCGCCTTACGGCGACGGCTGCGCGCTGGACGCGAGCGGGCACGCGACGTGCTGGGGGAACGTGGCGTCGAGCCCGGACGCGACCTTCGTCTCGATCGCCGCGGGGGGCACCGCCTCCCACGCCTGCGGGATCACCGCGGACGGCGAGCTCTTGTGCTGGGGGTACGACAACCATGGCCAGGCCACGCCGCCGGGGTAGCCGGGGGGCGCGAGCCGTTCGGCCTCACCGCACCCGGATCACCTGCGCCCCGCCCGCGGTGCCGTAGTGCTGTCCCGGCCGACGAGACTCTACCGGCTCGGTCCCGCGTGGAACGCCCAGATGCCTGAACCCGGGTGGTACTGCCCGCCACGGTTCACCGATCCGGCGTAGGCTGACCGGCACCTGCGGTTGCTTCGCTTCCCGCGCCTTTTGCGCTAAGCTGGGGCGATGCTGATGCTCCTGACAGCCTGTGTCCTCGTGCGCGATTCGGGCGCACCTGCGGTCGGCGACGACACATCTGGGGCGACCGACACGTCCGAGAACACCGACACTACCGACACCTCAGAGACCGGCGGCACGTCCGAGACCGGGGCCACGGATACTGGCGACCAGGCCCATACACACTACATGACCACCGTGACGGGGACAACGACCTTGAGCGGCGGGACAGGCAGCCCGTGTCAGGGCGAGGCTCACCTGAACGTCTACGACGCCGACGGCAGGCTGTTCGGCTACGGCTCCTGCTCGACGGACGACGACGCGGAGCTGCTCGCCGGCAACTTCAACGGCAACGTCGTCGACAGCGTGCTCACGGGCACGTGGTCTGCCGACAACGGGGGCGGGGTCATGGATCTGAGCGTCATTGGCACGGTCGATGGGGCCACCTTGCACGCGGATCTGGTCGGCGATGCGGACTGGGCATCCTTCGTCGGGGTCGCGGACGGCGAGGCGTTGTAGGCCGGGGCGTCGAAGCAAGGTGTGTCGTGGCCCGTCGCCTGCACCTCCCCGAGGCCCGGCCTCTGTCGGACGCGCGCTCTGCCGGTTGGCTCACGTGGGTCTTGATCGCCCAACTCCCAAGCCCCGCGACCGCCCCATTCATCGAGGCCCTGCCCGAGCCCACACGAGAGGAGGTCGGCCGGGACACCTTGCCAGCCACGCCGGATCGCTGGCCGATCCTTCGATCCGGGTCCGCGACCGGCGGTATGACAGCCCGGCCTCACGGCTCGCTGCAGCACCGGAACCCGATCGTCCCATCGAAGGTCGGCGGGTGCTCGTCGTGGGCGTCGCGACCGCACTCGGCGTCGGCCCCGCCCGCGTACCAGGCGCCGCCGAGCTTCGCGGTCGCGGGGAGCCCATCGCCCGTCGTGGCGCCGGGGTCTGCCCACTCCCATGCGTTGCCCATCTGGTCGTAGACGCCCCCCGCGCTCACGCACGCGGGCAGTGAGCCCGTGGGCTGCGTGTCGGTCCATGTCGTGGACCCGTCGATGTTCGCGACCGCGCACACGTCCACGGCTGCCGGCGCGTCTCCCCACGGGTACTTCGCCGCGCCGCAGGCTTGCTGCCACTCGTCCACCGTGCAGAGGTGGCGGCCGCTCGCCGCGCACACGGCGTACGCCTGGTACCAGGTGATGTGGATGGTCGGCACCACCCCCGAGAGTGCAGTCGCCGTCGCAGTCGTCGAGCCGTCCGGGAAGGCCGCCCCCTGGTCCCGGTTCCCGAGATCCCCGGTGACGGATGTCTCCCAGGCGTCGATGCAGAAGCTCGCGACCCGCACCGCGCCGACGGGGCACTCCTGTTGGCCGGTGTCGTCCGCCGCCGAATCGTCCACGGCCGAATCGTCGGGACCATGGTGGACCTGGCCGGTCTCGGCAGGTGAGGCGCAGCCAGCGAGCAGGAAAAACAACATGAGTCGGTTGGAGCTAACACTTCTGCGCCTACCCGAGGTGTTAGCTCCGGGGGGGCGAGGATCCATGGACATCCAGAACGAGCTCGTGTGGTCGCACTCCCGCGGGCGGGCGCT
Source organism: uncultured Pseudomonadota bacterium (assembly GCA_903875225.1). Lineage (GTDB taxonomy): Bacteria > Myxococcota_A > UBA796 > UBA796 > SXON01 > CAIUMM01. Next base: position 21,493 of record CAIQVJ010000074.1, on the reverse strand, counting down.
GCACGGCTGCCGGAGGGCCTACTGGTTCAACTACTACGGGTCCTGGGGCGGCTGGGATGCGTCGGCGCCGAAGGAGGCGCGGCAGGCCTACGTCCAGAAGAAGCTCACCTCGCGGGCGATGTGGACGGGCACGGTGGTGCACGGCATTGCCGAGCAGGGGCTCAAGCGTGCGATGGAGGAGGCCGACCGGAGGTTGCCCATCTCCGACTGGCCTGTGGAGGCGATGCGGGCACTGGCGCGCCGCGGGGCCGAGGCTGACATCGAGGGGTCGCGATCGGGCCGCTGGCTGAATCGACCGTCGCGGCTCACCGGGTTCGCAGAGCATTATTACGAGGTCCCGGTGACCGACGCCGAGTGGCAGGCGGCGCTCGACGAGATCGACCGGCAGGTGGGAAACCTTGTCGAGAACCGGATCTACAAGCGCTTGCGCGTCGCGGCGGCGCGGATCCGCGAGGTCGAGGAATTACGCAGGTTCTCGGTGGGCGATGCCGAGGTGTACCTCGCGGTGGACGCGCTCGTGGGGGATGGCACCGGGGGCGTGGTGATCATCGACTGGAAGACCGGCGAAAACCACGACGACGCCGAGATCGGCGCGCAATTGGGCGTCTACGGGCTCTACGCCACGCAGGAGCTGGGGGTGCCGGAGGATCGCATCGTGGCGATGCACGTGAACATCCGACACGGCACCGAGACCCGACACGCCGTCGGGCCCGCCGAGATCGAAGCCGCCCGTCAGGCCGTCGCCAGCGGGATGGCCGAGATGCGCGGTGCGCTCGTCGATGTCGCGAACAACGTCGCGCGCAAGGAGGATTTCCCGGTGCTCGCGGAGGGCTCCGAGCGCTGCACGGGGTGCAATTTCCGCCGGGTGTGCGGGCGGGAGTAGGGTCGGGACGGGGATCTTCGGGCTTCTCTGGCGGGCTGTCGTGGCCGGGGTCACGGTTGGGATCCGCAGGTTGCCGCCCGTCAATCCACACAGCCGGGTAGGCCGACGCCGGTGCAACTCATGGCGTAGAAGTACTGGCTGTCGGAGTCGATGCCGGAGTCACCAACGTCCTCCGGCTGCGGATCGGCTGTGCATTCGCGCACAGCGCTGATGCCGACGGACTCGCAGATGGAGACGCATTCGGCCTCTGAGAGCTTCCGGTCCCCGGCTGTGGCGGGTTGGGGACCCGTATGGAACGTCCACGTGCCCGACTGGGAGAGCCTGCACCCCTCGGGGCTGCCGCACGCCGACAGCACCGTGGTGAGCAGCGACACCGAGAGCAGTGGAGCGACGAAGCGCATCGGCGCAGTGTACCGCGTGGTTGACGGGCGGGAGGAGCGCAAAGCCCCGCTACGCCCTGCGGATCGCCTCGATCGCCGCCGCGCGGTCCTTCGCGCCGAACACGGCGGATCCCGCGACCATCACCTGGGCACCTGCATCGCGGAACCGCCGCGCATTCTCGGGCTTGACGCCGCCGTCGACCTCCACGAGCGTCTGCAGGCCACGCCGCTCGATCTCCTTGCGGATCTTCTCGATCTTCGGGAACACCCGCTCGATGAGGGACTGGCCGCCGAAGCCGGGGTTCACGGTCATGCACAGCACCACGTCCAGCTCATCGAGCACGTAGTCGAGCACGTTCTCGGGGGTGTGCGGGTTGAGCGAGACGCCGGCCTTCGCGCCGAGCTGGTGCAGGTGCTGCACGGTGCGATCGAGGTGGGTGCAGGCCTCTGCATGCACGGTGAGTACGTCGGCGCCGGCCTTGCGGAAGTCCTCGAGGTAGCGATCGGGCTCGACGATCATCAGGTGGACATCGAGGGGTAGGGGCCTGGCGAGCGCTTTGGAGGCGCGGAGCGCCGCCGCGACGATCAGCGGGCCGATCGTGATGTTGGGCACGAAGCGGCCGTCCATGACGTCGACATGGATCCAGTCTGCAGATGCGATGCTCGCGATGTCGTCGTGCAGGTGTCCGAAGTCCGCGGAGAGGATGCTCGGGGCGACGAGGGTGGGCATGAAGGTCTCCTTGGGCGACGAGTCGCGGGGTTCAGGTGAGGGTTTCGCCGAGCGCGCGGGCGCCGTTCATGAACTCGGCGCCGGTGACGGGCTTCTTGCCGGGGAGTTGGACGCGCACCAGCGTGAGCGAGCCGTCCGAGGCTCCCCCGCCGGTGCCGACCACCGCGTTCCGGCCGATGAGCCCGGGGGGCAGCCGCTGGTCCATCGATCGGGCGACGGAAGGGCCCACCGGCACGGCTTCGAGGATCTTCATCGGTTCGCCGCGAAACATCGCCCAGGCGCCGGGCCAGGGGGTGACCCCCCGGATGCGGCAGTCGAGCGCCGCGGCGGTCTGCGTGAAGTCCAGGTGGCCGTCCGCCTTCTCCAGCGGTCGGGCCCAGGTGACCCCCTCGCTGGGCTGGGGCTGTGGCACGAGCGTCTCAAGCGCGGCTACGGTCTCGACCGCGAGCGTGGCGCCGAGCTTCGCGAGGCGTTCGAACAGCTCCCCGGCGGTCTCGCGCGGGCCGATCGGCGTCGCCGCCCGGAGCAGCACGGGACCCGTGTCGAGCCCCTCCTCCATCTGCATCGTGCACACGCCGCTCTCGGCGTCTCCCGACAGCACGGCCCACTGGATCGGCGCGGCGCCCCGCCAGCGCGGGAGCAGCGACCCGTGCACGTTGATGCAGCCAAGTCGGGGCGCCTGCAACACGCGCGGGGTGAGGATCCGCCCGTAGGCGACCACCACGCCCACATCCAGCCTCGCGGCCTCGAGCAGCTCCGCGAATTCGGGGACACGCACCTTCACGGGCTGGAGCGTGGGGATCCCGTGCTCTCTTGCGAACTGAACGGTGACCGGCTGGGAGAGCGTGTTCCCCCGGCCCGCGGGCTTGTCCGGCTGGGCCACCACCAGCGCGATCTCGTGCCCCGCAGCGTGCAGCGCGCGGAGCGTCTCGAGCGCAAAGCCGGGCGTGCCGAAGAAGCCGATTCGCATGGTGCGGGGACTAACTGCGGCGGGGGCGGTTGCCAGCCTGCATCATCCGGGCTGCCGCTCCACGACCAGAAGGGTGCGGGCGAGACCGAGCGCGCCCTCGACCAGCGTGGCGAGCCGCGCGGCGCCCAGGAGCAGGCCCCGCTCGGTGGACTCCTGTGCCGCCGTCGTCCAGGGCAGGGCGAGGAGCGTGCCGGAGCACAAGGCGACGACGCCGAGGGCTGCGGCGAAGGTGAACAAAGAGTGGGTGACCTGGGGATCCATGACTGCTCCTGGGTTGAACGTATGCACAGCTTACCTGAACGTGCGAACGGGGTCAACCGTTCATACACATATTCACCGGGTGGGGTGCCAAAAAATGTCCGGCCCGTTATTTTTCTTTGCACCATGCACGACGCCGACCTCAACAAGTCCCAGAAGTTCGTTCGCATCCTCGAGCTCGTCTCCCGTCGCGGTGGGGTGGCCGCCCACGTGCTCGCCGAGCGCTTCGAACTCGATGCCCGCACGCTCCGCCGCTACCTCGCAGACCTGCACGACCTCGGCCTCCCGATCGAGGACACCGGCAGCGGAAACGAGCGGGTGATCTCGATCTCGCCCACCTACGCGCGTTCGGGGGTGCAGCTCACGCTCGCCGAGGTGCTCTCACTGCACTTCGGGCGCACGCTGTACACCTTTCTCGAGGGCACTTCGTTCGCCGCGGATCTCGAGGGCGCCATCGAGCGCCTCCAGCCCGCGATCGCGCGGTCCACCGCGGATCTCACCCACAACATCGACCGGAAGTTCATGGCGGTCGGCGAGCACGCCAAGGACTACTCCTCGAACCCTGAGCTGCTCGACGAGGTCATCTCCGCGCTCCTGTACTCCAACCCGGCAGACGCCGAGTACCGCGGGGTGCGCGGGCTCGGCAAGATCTACCGCCTGGAGCCGCTCACGCTCGCGGTGTACCGGCAGGGGCTCTACCTGTACGCCCGCGATGTGAACGAGGGCAAGATCAAGTCCTTCGCGGTCGAGCGCTTCGAGCGGTTCTCCCGCTTGCGAAGGGAGACCTTCCCCTACCCCGCGGCCTACGACCCGCGCGACCAGGTGACCTACAGCTTCGGGATCACGGGCGGCGTGCCGGAGGACGTGGTCGCCCGGTTCTCGCCGGAGGTCGCCTTCTACGTGCGGGAGCGGCTCTGGCACCCCACACAGCGCCTCGAGCGCCTGCCGGACGGTGGCGTGCGGCTCAAGATGCGCGTGGTGTGCGGACCGGAGCTCAAGGAGTGGCTGCTCGGGTTCGGGGCGCAGGTCCGGGTGGACGCCCCGACGGCGCTCGTCGACTGGATCCGTGAGTCCCACCGCGCGGCGCTCGCCAGCTACGGGGATGCCCCGCGCCCTTCGGGGAACTAGCGCGATGCGCTCCCCCGATCGCGAGGTGATCCCGCAGGTGCTCAACGCGGGCGACGTCTGCAGCCAGGACGAGGCGATCTTCACCGCCGGCAACTTCGAGCATGCACGGCGGTTCTCCGGGTTTGCCGGGGACGTGGTCGACTGGGAGCGGGCCGAGCGCGCCTTTCATGCGGCGTACCTGGATGTGCTCGCGGGTCGGCGGGCGTGGGACGAGCCCGCGTGGCTCGGGCTCGCCCACGACCTCGGAGTCGACGGGCCGCGCCACCACGACGCACGACCGGGGCGGATCGCAGATGTCGCGGTGCCCGACGAGGTGCTGTGCGACATCGTGGAGGACGGTGTTCCCGAGGTGCTCATGCTGCTCGAGCGGATCACGGGCGTGGAGGGCATGCCGGCGCGCCCTCCGATCGGCGCCGTGGCGGCGCTCGCCTTCCTGAATTGCGGGATCGAGGGCACGCGCCCGGTGGACGGGTGGATGGACGACGAGGAGGACCGCGCGTTGGTGCAGTCGGTGCGGGTGGTGGACGACGCCCCCGTGGGCGTGTGGAGCGACGGGGTCTGCCTGCTGCCGATCGTGCCCAGCCTCCGGCCCCCCGCCGAGGCCCTGGTGCAGATGCCGAGCAGGTTCGTGGCGCGGGCCTACCGGACGCAGGCGGGCTGGGCGTTCTCGGGGGTGCTCACCCTGCCCGACGCCCGCCCGGCCGGAGCGCTCGCCCGGGTGATCGAACGCCGGATGACGCTGGAGCTCTGGCAGTTGCGGCGTGGGGAGCCGCGATCCACCTTCGAGGACGTGCTCCGTCGCTGCCCTGCGGTCGTGTACCGCTCCGCGATGGAGGCCGCGGTGTGGCTGGGGGACCCCGCGATAGGCATGACGGCGTGAAGGTTCATCACCTCAACTGCGCGACGATGTGCCCCCGACTGGGGCGGGCGCTCGGCTACCCCGGGCGGTCCTCGATGGTGTGCCATGTGCTGCTCGTCGAAGCCCCTGGGGGTCTGGTGCTCGTGGACACCGGGCTCGGGCTGCTCGACATCGCCGGGCCCGCGAACCGGCTGGGCCGCGGCTTCCTCGCCGCGGCCAGGCCTTGTCTGGACGTGGCCGAGACCGCCGCCTCCCAGGTGTCCAGGCTCGGCTTCGCGCTCGCCGACGTCCGCCACATCGTCGTCACCCACCTGGATCTGGATCATGCGGGAGGCATCGCGGATTTCCCGGACGCGCTCGTCCACGTGTACGCATCGGAACACCGGGCCGCGACGCTCCGCGCGACGATGCGCGAGAAGCATCGGTACCGCACCCAGCAGGTCGAGCCCGCTCCCCGATGGTCGCTCTACGAGGAGCGTGGCGAGACGTGGAAGGGGCTCTCCGCCGTGAGCGGGCTGGAGGGGCTCGACGAGGGCATCCTCCTGGTGCCCCTGAGCGGCCACACGCGTGGGCACTGCGGAATTGCGGTGCAGGACGAGCGCGGCTGGCTCCTGCACGCCGGGGACAGCTACTTCCATCACCGGGAGCTCGAGGGACGTCGGGCGCCCCTGCCGATCGAGCTCCTCGAGAGCGCGCTGCAGATGGACCGCACGGCGCGGCACAGGAACCAGGCGCGGCTCGCCGAGCTGCACAGGGGCGGGGAGGTGCGGATCTTCTGCGCCCACGATCCGAACGAATATGTCGATTTTGGAGGTGTGCTTTGATGCTGTTGCTTCTCCTCGCCGCGTGCGGCTCTGACGAGGTCATGTTCACGATCTCCCCGAACCCGGTCGCGTTCGGAGACGTCGACTTCGCCGTCGAGATGCCGGCGGACGGCTACTCGCCGATCGCCACCGGGCTCACCAACGCCGGCACGAAGGACGTGGTGCTCGGCCTCGCGGACTTCGACGACACCTATCTGTGCGTGCAGGGGTACTCGCACGACCTCCTGCCCGGCACCATGGGCACGGTCGCGCCGAACTCGACCTACGTGCTCAACATCGCGGTCTGCGGCTACGCGCCGGGCGAGCGCGGTTCGGAGGTGTCCACCAACGTGACGATCTCCACCGACGGTTCACCGGCCTCGTTCACGATCCCGGTCACCTTCACGCCGTATCGGGGCGGAGACGACTCGGGATGAGCAGGTGGAAAGCGCGGGGCGGAACGGCACCGGGGGGTGGGGGATGGTGCCGCTCGACACCCCGCGCCCCCAGGTTGTAGCACGCGTGACAGAAATCGCAAGTTTTTGTATCAATCGCTGGCCACCACCCGCAATTCGGCGGCTGCCATCGCCGTCGCCCACGCGGGGTCACCCGGCTGCGTGGCCGTCAGCACGAGCACGTGCGGGGCGGGCGGCGAGGCCAGGAGCCGGTCACACCGGGCCGACGAGCGTCCGTTCGCCGACTCCTCGGCCACGGGGCGCGGGTAGAGCCGCACGTTCAGGCCGAGGCCTGCGCAGTCGATGATGCGCGCGTCTGCGGGGGCGTGCTCGCGCAGCCAGCCGCGGACGAACGCGATCGGCGGGGGGGTGTGCACGTTCACCCGGGGCGGACCGGGTGCCGGCCGGCCGGCCGTTGCGCGCGCCATCAGCGTGTCGGCGTGAAGGCGCCACCCCACCGCCATGGAAACCGTGAGCACCAGGGCCGCCGCGGGGGTGAGGCGCGCGGCCGGACCTGGGCGAGTGGCGAACCACGGGGCCCGGGCCATCAGCCCCCCGACCCGAGCCACGCCGGACCCGATGAGCACCGCAACCGGTCCGGCGAGGGGCAGCAGATACCGGTGCTCGAGGCCGACGAGCAGTGTGGCCGGCACGATGGTGAGCACCATCCCGAGCAGTGGCGCGTTTCGCCGCCGCACCCCGAGCAGCGCGACGAGCGCGATGACGGCGATGGGCAGGGGCGCCATGGGCAGCAGGCGGTGCAGGTTCAGCCAGGCGGTCTGGGCCGCGCAGGGGCTCCACAGCTCGGAGATCTGCACGGCGGCGGCGTGGTGATCGACACATGTGGGGATCCGGCTCTCCCGAGCGTGCAGGTCGCGTTGCAGCGCGATCTGCTGCCCGAGGGACAGGAGCTGCACCGGCAGCCGCCAGAGGACCGCCCACCGAACGGTGAGAGCGAGTCCGAGCGCGGCGAGCAGCCGGGGCACGGCTCTCGGGCTCCAGCACACCGCCCCGGCGACCGCCGCGCCGGCCAGCACCATCCCGCGGGCGTCCGTCGCCCCGGCGAGCCCGAAGAGCACGCCGGTCACCCCCAGGGCCAGCAGGCCGCGCGTCCGGTGGGGCGGGGACGCCGGGCGGACCGTCGCGGACGTGTGGTCCAGCGCGAGGAGGGCGGAGGCCACGAGCCCGGCGAGCAGGGGGTAGGGGGTGCTCATCCGCGCCTGAAGGGCCAGGTCCGGCCAGCCCGCCAGCAGGAGCGCCGTGAGCGCGCCGTGGCCCGGCCCCGCGCTCCGCCTGCCCAACGCCGCCGAAGCTGCGATGATCGCCCCCACCGCGACCATGCTCACCGCCTGGCTCGCCTCCAGCAGTCCCGCCACGTTCGAGAGCGCGAGGCACAGGAGCGCATGCAGTGGCCCCCGCCAGAGCTGGTAGTCCTGCCAGCGGCGCTCTCCGATGGCGACCGCGTTCCCCAGGTACCGGGGCCAGTCGGTGCCGATCGGGGTGTCGCGCAGCGGCAACCGGTACGCGCTCCACTCCACCCACCCGATCGCCCCGAGCACTACCGTGCCCTCGAGCCAGCCCAGCGGGTTTCGAATTGGCGTGGCGATAACGGTCCTCGGGCACCGACTTCTTATCCCCCGTCGGGATGACCCCGTGCCGACGATCTTTGCTTGCGGAACCGGGAGCTCCCGAATAGGGACTGAACCGTCATTCATTCATGCCGACCGAACGCCCCCGCACCACTGCAGACAAGCATGACCGCATCCTGGATGCGGCCATCGACGTGTTTGCGGAGAAGGGCTTCCACCACGCGCGCATCTCCGACATCGCGGCCAAGGCCGAGGTGGCGGACGGCACGATCTACCTCTACTTCCGGAACAAGGACGACGTCCTCATCACCATCTTCGAAGAGAAGATGGGCGTGCTCATCGAGGGGCTGAAGCTCGTGTTGGAGGGGGTGGACGATCCCCTGGAGCGGATCCGGACCTTCGCGCGCTACCACTTCAAGCAGGTGCAGGATCACGAAGCGCTCGCCGAGGTGCTGCAGATCGAGCTCCGGCTCTCGAACAAGTTCCTCAAGGAGTACCGGCCCACCCAGCTGTGGGAGTACCTCAACGTGTTCGCCGGGATCGTGCGCGATGGCCAGGAGCGTGGGGTCATCCGGCAGGTCGACACGTTTTCGAGCATGTGGGCGTTCTTCGGCGCGCTCGACGAGATCGCCATGCAGTGGGTGCTCGCAAACAAGGAGCGCAAGCAGCGCTTCTCCCTCGACGGCTCGGCTGAGGCCGTTGCAGACATCTTCGTGCGTGGCATGGCGGTCGACCCTTCGTCGCTCACCGCCGTGCCCCTCCATCCCTCGATCCTCAATCCCCTGGAGCCGCTGTGAAAATTGGCGTTTGTCTCAAGCAAGTCCCCGCAACCGATAGCCGCGTCGTGGTCAACGCCACGGCCAACGGCATCGTCACCAACGACGTGAAGTGGGAGATCAACCCCTACGACGAGTATGCCCTGGAAGAGGGCGTGCGCCTCAAGCAGTCCGGCAAGGGCACCGAGGTCGTGATCTTCACGGTCGGCGGCGCCGACTGCGAGCAGCGCCTGCGTGACGCGCTCGCGCGCGGTGCGGATCGCGTGGTTCGCATCGAAGACCCTGCGCTCGCCGGCTCGGACGCGCTCGGGTACGCCCGCGCGCTCGGCGCGGCCATCAAGGCCGAGGACATCGGCCTGCTGCTCTGCGGCCGTCAGGCCGTGGACGGCGACAACGGCGCCGTTCCCGCGATGATCGCCGAGGTGCTCGGTTGGAGCCAGGTGAGCTGGATCGACAAGCTCGGTGTCGAAGGCGCCAGCTTCACGGCGAACCGTGCGGCCGGCCGGGGCTCCAAGGAGGTCGTCACCGGCACGCTCCCCGCGGTGTTCACCTGCGACAAGGGCCTCAACGAGCCCCGCATGGCGAAGTTGCCGGACATCATGGCCGCGCGCAAGAAGGCCATCGTGGTCAAGAACCTCGCTGCGCTCGGGCTCGATGCCGGGGCCGTCGCGGCCCTCGTGGTCGAAGACGCCATGTCCCTCCCTCCCGCGCGTCCGGCTGGCCGCAAGCTCACTGGAGACGCCGCAACGGTCGCCCACGAGCTCGTGCGCCTGCTTCGTGAAGAAGCCAAGGTCATCTGAACAACCCCTACGTACCCGCACATCCTGGAGATTCCCATGGGCATTCTCGTCCTCTGTGACACCGACGGCGGCGTCCCTCGCAAGTCGGCATATGAACTTCTCGGCAAGGCAAAGGCGCTCGGCCTCGGCACTGTCACCGCGCTGGTCCTCGGACCGGCGGATGTCAGCTCGCTCGGTGGCTACGGCGCCGACGCGGTGCTGCACTACAACAACGCGGCGCTCGCCACGTACAGCACCGGCGCCACCGTGAAGGCGCTGGCCAACGCCGTCGCCGCCACCGGCGCCGGCTACGTGCTCGGCTCCGCCAACCAGGTCGGCCGCGACGCCTTCCCCCGCCTCGCGGCCCGCCTCGGCGCCGGGTTGGTGGTGGAGTGCACCGACCTTCGCAGCGAAGGTGGCAAGCTCGTCGGCCGCCGGCCGGTCTACGGCGGCAAGGCGCTTGTCGACGCGCGAGTCCAGAGCGCAGTCGGGCTCTTCACCGTGCGCCCGAACTCCTTCCCGATCGCAGCACCCACCGCGGCCACGGCGGCGGTCACCACCGGCGATGGCGGCGTGAGCGCCTCCGACATCGACGTGAAGGTCGTACAGACCCTCGCGCCCGACTCCAAGCAGGTGGACCTCACCGAGGCGGATCGCATCGTCGCCGGTGGCCGCTCGCTCAAGTCGAAGGAGCTGTTCGACTCGGTCGTTCGGCCGCTCGCTGCAGCCGTCCACGCCACCCCCGGTGCCTCTCGCGCCGCGGTGGACGCCGGGCTCGCCACCCACGGTGATCAGGTCGGCCAGACGGGGAAGGTCGTGAACCCCTCGCTGTACATCGCGCTGGGGATCTCGGGCGCCATCCAGCACCTCGCCGGCATGCGCACCTCCCGCGTCATCGTCGCCGTGAACAAGGATGCCGACGCCCCGATCTTCCAGTTCGCCACGTACGGCTACGTCGGCGACCTGTTCGAGATCGCGCCGCTGCTCCAGAAGGAATTCGAGAAGATCCTGGCGTAGGGCGCCGTTCGGGTGGAGATCCGGCCCGATCCCGAGCTGGGTGGGGCGGCGCGCTCGCAAGGACGCGCCGCCCAGGCCTCCGTCGTGCCGCCGCTGCAGCCTCCGGCGGGCGCCCGTGTGTGGGTCGCCCTGGGGGGGGCGTTCGTGGCATCTGCGCTCGCCGCGTGGACGGGCGCGTCGGCAGCGTCTACCGGAGACGTGGGCGATGGGCTCGTCGTCGCGGTCGTGGGCCTCGGGCTCCTGGTCTGGGCGGCGGTGTGGGCGGGGACGCTCGGTGGAACCCCGGCAGGTGGCTACACGCCTGGATCCGGACCGCCACGCCCGCCTGCCGGCGTGGGCTCTGTCGCGATGGTGCTCGCGAGCCTGCTCGTCCGACTTCCGTGGCTGCGGGCCGCGCCGATCTTCAGCGACGACGTGTACCGCTACGTCTGGGAGGGCCGGGTGTGGGCCGCGGGGTTCAACCCGTTCGCGCATGCCCCGATCGACCCCGTCCTCACGCCGCTGCGCGATGCGCTCTGGGCGAAGGTGAACCACCCTGAGGTGTCGAGCATCTACCCGCCGCTCGCGCAGCTCCTGTTCGTGCTGCTCGCGCCCGGCGGGGTGCTCGCCTGGAAGCTGCTCGGCACTGCCGCGGACTGTGCTACGGGGTGGCTGTTGGGCCGGCGCTCGTCGCGCTCGGGCTGGCTCTGGGCGCTCTTGCCGTTGACCGCGCTGGAGTCGGCAGGATCGGGACACCTCGAGTCCGTGGGTGTGCTGCTGCTGGTGCTCGCGCTCTCGCAGAGCGCGGCGGGGCGCACGCGGTCGGCGATCGCCGCGGCGTGGGCGGGAGCGATGGTCAAGTTGCTGCCGGGCGCCGCGCTGCTCCCGCTGGTGCGGGGTTGGAAGGCGCGGCTCGTGATCGTGGCAGCCACCGGGATCGCGATGGCGCCGATCCTTGCGGCCGGCCATGGCGCGTTCGCCGGGTTCGAGACCTACCGCGCGGTGTGGGCGTTCGACGGCAGCGCGTATCCGCTGCTGGTCGAGGCCTTTTCGCACACGGCGATGACGGGCGACCCGGCGCGGAAGCTGCTGCAGGTCGTCGGGGCGGCGTGGGTCGGGATCGTGGTGTGGCGAACGCGGGATCGGGTGCACGCGCCGTTCCTCGTCGCGATGGCGGCTACGGCGGCTTTTGTGCTCCTGTCGCCGACGGTGCACCCCTGGTACGTGCTCTGGCCGCTGGCCGTGGGGCTGTGGGGCGCGGGCGGCGGGGAGATCCCCGGCTCGAGCCGCACCGCCGCGAGCAGCATGGTCTGGGTCCTCGCCGCCGTCCTCGTGCCCTTCGCCTACCGTGTGCTCGGCACGCTGCACGCGGGCGTCTGGCACGAGGAGGTGCTCACGCGCTGGGTGATCTGGGCGCCGGTCTGGGCGGCCCTGGTCGCGGGCGTCGGCGTCAGTTCGTGGTCGCGGCGTGGGGCGAGGACGACGTGACCCGGTTGGGGTAGACTGCACAGAATCAGGCGGGCCAGTGCTCATCTTTCTTCTGGGGTGCGGGGGCGACGTGCTGGGGACCACCACGATGGCGTCGCTCCCCGGCGGCGAGGGGCACTACGTCAGGTTCACGGTCCCGGCGGATCGGCTCGCCGCGGGCCTGAAGGCCACGGTCGACGGCGAGGACCAGGCTTCCGAGTGCGACGAGACCAACAACGTGAACGAGTACCGCGATCCGGTGTGCCCGTAGCGGCGCCGCGCTGGCGCCGCGCCCCTACGGCGCCGCGGCCGCCCCCTCCACCGCCCACCACTCGCTCACGTCGAACTCCACAGCTTCGAACGGCTGCAGCTTGACCGGCGCATTGCCGACCGCTCCGAGGTGGAACACCCAGTTCTTGCCGTCATGCTCGTACACCTCGATCGACCGCTGCTCGGGGTTCACGAGCCAGGCCCAACGCACTCGGGAGCGGCCATACCAGTCCATCTTCCGGATCCGATCGTGGCCCTCGGTGCTGGGCGAGAGCACCTCGCAGATCCAGTCCGGAGCGAGCTCGATGGCCGCTGTCTCGGGCGGTTCCGGCATCCGCTCCCGCCGCCAGCCCGCCATGTCCGGCACGAGCGCCAGTTCTGTCGGGTCCGACTGACCGAGGTGCAGCTCCGGCTCGGCGAGGATCACCCAGCCGCCGGGGCCGGCCCTGGGCCTCCGTCGCCCGAACGCCGCGGAGACATCGGCAGTCATCGTTGACAGCGCCGCCGCATGCCGCACCCTTGGCCGTGGCATGACGAACAGCTCGCCGTCGATGAGCTCAGCCGTGACGTGCTCGGGCAACGCGAGCAGATCGCGGTATGTGGCTCTCGGGCGGCTCGGGGTCACGGCTTCCATTCGCTCAGTCTACCTCGAAAGGTGAGCGCCCCTTGCCTCTGGCCCACGCCGATGCCGAGCGGCGTCCGACGGCCCGCCCCTGCACGCGGTCACTGGCAGCGAGCCGCCCCCAGGAAAAGCAAAGCCCCGGAGCCTCTCGACTCCGGGGTCTGCTTTCTTGAGAGCGGGCGCTCGTCACGCCCCCTGCATCACGCGTTCTTCTTGTCGTCCCGGAACTTCTTGATGAGCTCCTCGGTCACGTTGTTCGGCGCCTGGCTGTAGCGCGCGAACTCCATCGTGAACTCGGCCTTGCCCTGCGTGGCAGAGCGCAGCGTGGTCGAGTAGCCGAACATCTCGGCGAGCGGCACTTCGGCCTCGAGCTTCGAGAAGCCTTCGGCCTCCTCGGAGCCGACGATGATGCCGCGGCGCTGCATGATCGTACCGACCATCGAGCCGTGGAACTCGGCGGGGCCGTCGATGCCGACCTTCATGATGGGCTCCAGCACGATCGGCTTGGCCTTCGCGTACGCTTCCTTGAACCCGCCGATGGCGGCGAGCTGGAACGCGATGTCGCTCGAGTCGACCGCGTGGAACGCGCCGTCGATGATGGTCATGCGCACGCCGGAGACCGGGGAGCCGGTGAGCTCGCCCTTGTCGAGGCACTTCTTGAAGCCCTTGTCGCAGCTCGAGATGAACTCGCGCGGGATGGAGCCGCCCGAGATGCTGTCCACGAACTCGTAGGAGCCGTCGAAGGGCTCCATGAACCCGGCGACGCGGCCGTACTGGCCGGAGCCGCCGGTCTGCTTGCGGTGGGTGTAGTTGAAGTCGGCGCGCTGGCTGACGGTCTCGCGGTAGGCGACCCGGGGGGGCGAGGAGATGACCTCGCACGCGTACTCACGCTTCATGCGCTCGATGTAGACCTCGAGGTGCAGCTCGCCCATGCCGGCGATGATGACCTCGCCGGTGTCGGGGTCGGAGCTCACGCGGAAGGTCGGGTCTTCCTTGGAGAAGCGCTGGAGCGCCTTGCCGAGGTTGTTCGTGGCAGAAGCGAGCTTCGGCTTGATCGTGAGCGAGATGACGGCCGCGGGAACGTGGATGGAGCTCATCGCCACGTCGAGCGTGCCGTCGTGGAAGGTGTCGCCCGAGGAGCAGTCGACGCCGAAGATGGCGATGATGTCGCCGGCGCAGGCCTCGTCGATCTCCTCCATGTCGTTCGAGTGCATGCGCACGAGCCGGCCGACCTTCAGCGACTTCTTGGTGCGGGCGTTGTGGATGGTGTCGCCCTTCTTGACCGTGCCCTGATAGATGCGCAGGTACGTGAGCTGGCCGTACCGGCCGTCTTCGAGCTTGAACGCCAGCATGAGCAGCGGGCCGTTCGGGTCGGAGGGGATCACGATGCGGGCCTCGTTGTTCTCGAGGTCAACGGCGTCGTTCGGCACGTCGGCGGGGGCCGGGAGGTAGAGCAGCACGGCGTCCAGGAGCCGCTGCACACCCTTGTTCTTGTAGGCGGAGCCGCAGAGCACGGGCACGAGCTTGAGCGCGATGGTCGCCTTGCGGATCGCGGCGTTGAGTGTCTCTTCCTGCACCTCCTCCATGAGGATCTGCTCAGTGAGGTCGTCGGAGAACATCGACACGTTGTCGAGCAGCTCCTCCCGGTACTTCCTGGCGTCATCGAGCATGTCGGCGGGGATGTCGCTGATCGTGATGATCTCGCCGTTGTCGCCGGAGAAGGTGAAGGCCTTCATCTTGACGAGGTCGACGTGGCCCATGTGCTTCTCTTCGAGACCGATCGGGAGCTGCAGCATGACGGCGTTGTGGCCGAGCTTCTCCTTGAGCTGCTGGCGCACGCGCAGGGGGTTCGCGCCCTGGCGGTCACACTTGTTCACGAACGCGAGCCGCGGCACGTTGTAGCGGCGCATCTGGCGATCCACGGTGAGCGACTGCGACTGCACGCCGGCCACCGCGCAGAGCACGAGGATGGCGCCGTCGAGCACGCGGAGCGCCCGCTCGACCTCGATCGTGAAGTCGACGTGCCCTGGCGTGTCGATGATGTTGATCTTGTGCGTGGGGCTCTCGGGCACCTGCGTGTTCTTCCACTCGCAGTGCGTGGCGGCCGACTGGATCGTGATGCCGCGCTCGCGCTCGAGATCCATCGAGTCCATGGTAGCGCCGACGCCGTCCTTGCCCTTCACTTCGTGGATGGCGTGGATCATGCCGGTATAGAACAGGATGCGCTCGGTCAGGGTCGTCTTCCCCGAATCGATGTGGGCGCTGATGCCGATGTTCCGGATGATGCTGAGGTCGGTGATCATGAGAGGCTCCTGGTGGACCGGCGCGCGGAGGCGGAGTCCGGCTTGATAGCGCGCAGCATGGACGCAGCGGCGCGGGCGCGGCGTCTACCCTGTGAGAGGGAGAACGGCAAGGCGGTCAGTCGGCCGACCGCCATCCCCAGGGAAGGATTCACACTGGCAGCGGCGGGGCAAGGCGGACGGTGACGTCAGGGCACCTGGTCCGGCTCCCACGTGCCCACCGGCCCGTGATCGGGGGAGAGGCGGATCTCGACCCCTGCTCGGGGGCGTAGGCCGAGCGCCCTCGCCCAGTGAAGGGACAGGAAATCGGTGACGAAGCTCGCGGTGCCGACGCCGCGCAGCGAGGTCGTCACGCTTCGATAGCCGGGCAGCCGCACGTCCACCTTCGTCGAGGCGAACATCGGGATGCGCACCATCAGCGGTGCTTCCCCGAGGCGCGACTCGTTCCGGTAGAGCACGGCCCCTGCCGGAATCGTGGCGATCTGCACGCGGTGCATGCAGCCAAGTAGAAAAAGGGTCAACACATCGCCAAACTAACCGATGTCCCTTTCCGCCGGGCCGGATAGGCGCCGGCAATGTCCACCATTCGCCAGGCCCAGCACGAAAAGATCTGTCTCTACCTGCTCGACAACGGTGGCGAGGCCACGCATTCCAGCCTCGGTGACTGGGTGGCGACCGCTCTCCACCTCGGCGCACAGGAGTTTTCGGACCTGGCGGACGAGATGGTCGAGGAGGGGCTGTTGCGGTGGGATGGGACCACGCTGTCGCTGCACTCCGAGGGGCGGGCGCTCGGCACGAAGGTCAAGTCGCGGCCGTCCAACGCGGCGGGGGAGCCGGCGGCGAAGAAGGGGAAGAAGAAGAAGGTCGAGGTTGCGGCGGTCCCACCGGCGGCCGAACCCGTGGTCGCCCCCGAGCCGGCGGTCGCGGAGCCCGCGCCGGCGGAACCTGCCCCGCAGGAGGCCGCGCCGCCTGTCGCGGCAGAGCCGCCGCCGTCGGTGGAGCACAACCACAGTCACGGTCACAGCCACGATCACGGCGGGGAGCGTGAGGAGCAGGCGCCCCCGCCCCGCGCACGCCCCGCGAGCCCCGGGCCCGAGGCCAGCGCCGGTCCGGCTCCCCGCCGGGGCCTGCTCGCCCGCGTGAAGTGCCGGATCAAGCGCCTGCTCGGCAGGTAGGCCGGGTTCGGCTGCGAGTCACCCTGCCGGGCTCTCCGGCTGACCGTCCAGGTAGAGCCACCGGCCATCGGTACACTGGAACCGGCTGCGCTCGCGGAACGAGACGTCGGCGCCGTCGCGCTCGAGCCGTGCGTAGAACTGCACGACCGCCGTCTCGCCCGACGTGGCGGTGAATTCCACGTCGAGCCCCACGAAGACCGTGCCCTCGGAGAACGCCCGGACGCTCCTCGCCCACGCCCCCCGATCCGCCTCGCAGTGCGGGCTCGATGGGTGCGTGGTGTTCAGGATGTAGGCGATGTTTCCCGTTGCGTAGGCGGTGTAGCGCGACCGCATCAACGCCTCTGCGCTCGCCGCGGGTGCCCCCTCGAGCACCGCACCGCAGCAGCCCTTGGCCTTCCGCCCCGAGCCACACACGCAGGGCGCGTTCTTCGACAGTCGGATCATGGCCGCCCCTTATCCGGGCCGCGGCTCGTCACTTCGTGTCGCGAGTCGGCCTTCCTCCGTCATCCTTGTTAGCCCCGGCCGGATGAACCGCCTTCCGATCCTCGCCCTCCTGTCGCTCTCCCTGTTTGCCGCGTGCGACAAGGAGAAAGCGTCCGCGCCCGCCCCCGCCACCCCGGCCGCCGCGACCGAGAAGGCCAAGCCGGCCGACATCCCCGCGCCGTCCGACGTCGCATCTCCGCCTGCAGACGCGACGAAGACCCCTTCCGGGCTCGCCTACAAGGTGCTCACCCCCGGCACCGGGACCGAGCACCCCGTGGCCGCGGACCGCGTCGAGGTGGACTACACGGGCTGGACGGTCGACGGCAAGATGTTCGACAGCTCGGTCGTCCGCGGGAAGCCCGCCCGGTTCAAGCTCACGCAGGTGATCCCCGGCTGGACCGAGGGTGTGCCGCTGATGGTCGTCGGCGAGAAGACGCGCTTCTGGATCCCCAGCGAGCTTGCCTACAACCACCGGCCCGGCAAGCCGGACGGCATGCTCGTGTTCGACGTGGAGCTCAAGAGCATCCAGGCCGCACCCAAGCCGATCCCCGCGCCCGAGGACGTCGCCGCGGCGCCCAAGGACGCGAAGAAGACCAAGTCCGGCCTCGCCTACAAGGTGCTCACCGCAGGCACCGGCAAGGTGCACCCCAAGGCCACCGACACCGTCGAGGTGGACTACACGGGCTGGGACACCTCCGGGAAGATGTTCGACAGCTCGGTCACCCGGGGAAAGCCGGCCAGCTTCCCGCTCAACGGCGTGATCCCGGGGTGGACCGAGGGTGTCCAGCTCATGGTCGTCGGCGAGAAGACGCGGTTCTGGATCCCGGCAGCGATGGCCTACGGCGAAACCCCGGCCCGTCCCGGCGCTCCTGCTGGAAACCTGACGTTCGACGTGGAATTGAAGTCCATCAAGTAGGGGCGGCTCGCGCGGCGGCGCTGCAGGTTCGGGGCCGCCGTGGGACGCCGCTGGAGCCCGGCGCGTGTTCCACGTGGCACATCGCGCTCAGCTGTCGGACAGGTACCAGGCAGTCACCTGCTCGTCGCCTCGCTCGATTCGCACAGGCACTGCCAGCCGGATCGAGGTCTCCTGGCGGGTGATCACGCCCAAGCCATGGTGGACGGACGTGTAGCCGGGCGGCTTGCCAGCGGCCGTCCGCGCGTCGACGAACGCCGCGTGGTCCGCGAGTCGCTGGTCGCCCCGGGCCCGCCCGGCGTCCACCGCCTGCGCGAGGCTCTCGAAGATCGCGGGCTCGAATGCACGCAGCCGCTCGACGCCGATGCTGTTCCGGCCGGATGAAAGCGCGGCCGCGAGGGTGGTGCCGGTCCCGGCGAACGGGTCGAGCACGGTGTCGCCCTGCATCGCGTACATCTGCACGAGCCGGTACGGGAGCTCGAACGGGAAGGCTCCGCTCCGCTCCCGGCCGCCCCCGGTCGCGCGCTGGTGTGCCCCCGGGAGGCCCACCCACACGTCGGAGAACCACACGTTGCGCTCCTCCCAGAAGTAGGCGGACTCGGCGCGCCGGAGCTTCTCGGCGGGGGTGAACACGCGCTTGCCCCCCTTGCGGAACACGAGGATGTACTCGTGCTCGTAGGTCACATACGCGCCGCCCGGCAACATGCCCGAGCCCATGAACTTGTTGGGCGCGTTGGTGGGCTTTCGCCACAGGATGTCGGGAAGCACGGTCATCCCGAGGTCCAGCATCGCGGCGATCACGCGCGCGTGGTTTGGGTAGAGCGCAAATTCCCCCCCGAGGCTCCTCGTCGCGTCGCCGATGTTGATGCAGCAGATGCCGCCCGGTACCAGCACGCGCACGGCCTCCGACCACACGGTGTCGAGCACCCGGTGCATGGCCTCGAACGCGGCCCGGCCCTCTGCCCGCGCCAGCATGCCCGCGATCCCGGGCTGCAGCTCCGAGAACGCGTCGTCCCACATGTCGATCATCGGGTAGGGCGGCGAGGTGACCACCAACTGCACCGAGGCGTCCACGATCGGCAGCCTGCGGGCGTCGCCGATGATCACACGATGCGTGGTGGTGAGCGGCGCGGGGGGCGTCATCGCGGCAGCATACCCCGCAGCCCGATCCGCCCGATCCGGCAACGCCCCGGCCGGGCTGTCCGGCGCCCAGCGCGGCCCGGAAATCCTGCCGCGAAAGGGTTAGCCGCTGCGACCCTCGTCCCACGGCCCCCATGCGCCCCTTCTACGTCACGACCCCGATCTACTATGTCAACGACGCGCCCCACATCGGGCACGCGTACACCACGGTCGCGGCCGACGCGCTCGCCCGCTGGCACCGACTGAACGGCCGGCCCACGTTCTTCCTCACCGGCACGGACGAGCACGGCCAGAAGGTGCAGCGCGCCGCCGAGAAGCTCGGGCGCACGCCGCAGGAGCACGCGGACCTGATGCACGTGCGGTTCAAGGCGCTGTGGGAGCGGCTCGACATCCAGTACGACGACTTCATCCGCACCACCGAGCCGCGCCACACGCGGTTCGTGCAGGGGTTGCTGCAGAAGCTCTACGAGCAGGGTGAGCTCTACCAGGCGCCCTACTCCGGCTGGTACTCGACCAGCGCCGAGCGGTTCTGGAGCGACGAGGAGGTCGCGGCCGCGACGGCGCTCGCCCTCGGCAAGCCGGTCACCGCCGAGGATCTGCACAACGGCGTGGTCGGCGTCTGCCCGGACACCGGGTCCGGCGTCGAGTGGCTCACCGAGCACAACTGGTTCTTCCGCATGTCGGCGTACCAGGACCGCCTGATCGCCCACATCGCGGAGCATCCGGGCTGCATCCAGCCCGACACGCGGCGCAACGAGGTGCTCGGGTACCTGCGAAAGCCGCTCTCCGACCTGTGCATCTCGCGCCCGAAGTCGCGGCTCTCCTGGGGGATCCCGCTGCCGTTCGCGCCCGAGTACGTCACCTACGTGTGGTTCGACGCCCTCACCAACTACGTGAGCGCGCTCCAGGAGCCGCCGTCGCGCCTCGCCTTCTGGCCCGAGGCCCTGCAGCTGGTTGGCAAGGACATCCTCACGTTCCACACCGTCTACTGGTTCAGCTTCCTGTTCGCCGCCGGGCTCACGCCTCCGAAGCAGGTGTACGCCCACGGCTGGTGGTTGATGACCGGCAAGAAGATGTCCAAGTCGATCGGCAACGTCATCAAGCCGGACGCGATGATCGACGCCTACGGGGCGGATGCGCTGCGGTACTTCCTGCTCGCCGCCGTGCCTTTCGGCGGGGACGGCGAGTTCACGCACGAGGCGTTCCTGCACCGGTTCAACTCCGATCTGGCGAACGACGTGGGGAACCTGTCCCACCGCGCGACGTCGATGCCCGAAAAATGGCTCGGCAGCGTCGTTCCCCCGGTCGGGGTGCAGACCGACGAGGATCTGGAGCTGCAGGCCGTCGCCGTGCGCGCGACGGCAGCGTTCCGGGCCAACATGGACCTCGTGCAGTTCAAGGCCGCGCTGGAGGGCCTATGGGAGCTCGTGCGCGCGGGGAACAAGTACATCGACTCCCAGGCCCCGTGGGCGCTCAACAAGCGCGGCGAGACCGCCCGGCTCGGCACGGTGCTGCGCAACGTCATGGAGGTCGTGCGCATCGCGTATTCGTACCTCGCGTGCGTCACGCCCCAGAAGTCGCGTGAGGTGCTGGACCGCCTGGGGTTGTCCGCGCCGGACCTCGACCCGACCTTTGACCGCCTGGTCACCGGGCATCCCGTCAGCCACCGGGACCCGATCTTCCTTCGCCTCGATGCCATCCCGGAGTCGCTCGTGTCTACTGATCCTGTTGTTCCCACCACCGCCCCCGTTGCCGCCCCCGCTGCTCCCGTCACCGCGCCCGCGGCTCCGGTCGCCGCGCCCGTTGCCCAGATCGAGTACGAGGACTTCGCGAAGGTCCAGCTCCGTACCGGCCTCGTGCTCACCGCGGACAAGCACCCCAAGGCCGACCGCCTGCTCGTCCTCACCGTCGACGTGGGGGAAGAGAAGCCGCGCACGATCGTGGCCGGGATCGCGGCGGTCTACGACCCGGTGGAGCTCGTCGGGAAGACGGTCATCGTCGTCGTGAACCTCAAGCCGGCGAAGCTGCGGGGCATCGAGAGCCAGGGGATGCTGCTCGCGGCCGGCGGGTCGGACGTGGCGTCGATCCTCACGCCGTACAGGCCAGTGGTGCCGGGGAGCATCGTCAAATAGCCCGGACGCGCGAGTACGCGCGCCCGGGGCCCCGCCCGGTTGAACCCGCATCTGGCGGTCGCCGCTTTGCGCGCTCGCCAGCTCGCGCGCCGCGTCTCGCCCCGCGTTCGTGCGCGAGTACGCGCGCCCGGGGCCCCGCTCGGTTGAACAATGTGTGGCGGTCGCCGCTTTGCGCGCTCGCCAGCTCGCGCGCCGCGTCTCGCCCCGCGTTCGTGCGCGAGTACGCAGCGCCCGGGGCCCCGCCCGGTTGAACCCGCATCTGGTGGTCGCCGCTTTGCGCGCTCGCCGGCTCGCGCGCCGCGTCTCGCCCCGCGTTCGTGCGCGAGTACGCGCGCCCGGGGCCCCGCCCGGTTGAACCCGCATCTGGTGGTCGCCGCTTTGCGCG
>CAIQVJ010000073.1 GCA_903875225.1 uncultured Pseudomonadota bacterium | reverse complement strand
GTGTCCTCGGGCGGATCGGCGCTCCAGGCGACGATTGTCGAGGGGCTGGGCGTGTCCTCGGGTGGATCGGCGCTCCAGGCGACGATTGTCGAGGGGCTGGTCGTGTCCTCGGGCGGATCGGCGCTCCAGGCGACGATTGTCGAGGGGCTGGGCGTGTCCTCGGGCGGATCGGCGTCGGGGGCGTTCGGGTCGTCAGCTCGGCTGCGCTCGAAATTTCGTCTGTTCAGTTGCACACCCCGGGGCGGGCGATACCCTATCCGCATGGAAACCGGGTCGCCCATCGCCTTTCAGTTGGTGCTCAGATTCATCGATGATCGTGTGATCGCCCCGGATCCTCCGTTGCGCAGGGCGTTGGCTCGCGTCGTACTCAGGGTCGGGAGGTCGCGGGGACTATTGGCCTTTGGGGGTGCGGATACGCACCTTCATGCACTTGCGCTGTGCGACAGGCGGCAGGCCGGCCTGCTCGCCCGCACCCTCGTGCTGGCCTTGCGGCCGGCCCTCGGTCATCCAGTTGGGTTCTGCGCGCCGGCCATCACCCCAATCGTCGACCAACACCATTTGAGGTCCGCATTCGCGTATGTGCAACGCAATGCGCGAAAGCATGGGATTACGGATCCGGGGGCCACCGAGGCGTCCAGCCTGCACGACATCCTCTGGCTACGCGTCGGCGCCCCCTGGCTTGGGTTGCGGGTGCAGCGCGCGCTTCCGCGAATGAC
Source organism: uncultured Pseudomonadota bacterium (assembly GCA_903875225.1). Lineage (GTDB taxonomy): Bacteria > Myxococcota_A > UBA796 > UBA796 > SXON01 > CAIUMM01. The sequence goes on along the minus strand of CAIQVJ010000073.1, from coordinate 70,047 downwards.
CCGGGAGGACATCGTCGACCTGCTCTGCTTGCCGGGGAGGCTCGGAACGGAGGCGCCGGTCGGTCCCGATCTGGCCGATGCGTGTGCTGCGGCCTTCGGGCTCCCGCACGTTGGAGGCAAGGCGCCCGATGCGGTGCGTGCACGCGCCACGGGGCTCTCCATGGTGGACGGCAGTTGGACGACGAGCGCTGTCGCGACGGCCTTCGGGGTATCGGAACGTAGCGTACAGCGGTTGCGCGCCCACCCCGTCGAACAGGCTGACCGCGAGGCGATGCGGCGGCAACTCGCCTGGCGGGCTGCGCTCCAGTCGGCTCCGCGCTCTCCGTCCGGGTTCTGATCCCGGCGACCCGGAGGGCGATTTCGGCTCCGAATGCGCTGCCTGCCCGACACCGGCCGCCTGCCCGACACCGGCCGCCTGCCCGACACTGGCCGCCCGCCCGACACTCCGTGCCTGCCCGCCGCCGCCGGGGCCCACGGCCGTTCGGCGGCAGGTGCCGGTGGCGCGATCCGGGCCGCAAGGCCGCCCTCGACCCCTCAGCTTGAACTCTCCGCCTTCGCCGCGCCCTCCGCATGAGCTCCTCTTGACGTGCCCAGTGCCTGACCACAAAACATTCGCGGCGGACATTTTTTGGCCTTGTCGGTGAGCCATGCGAAGCGTAAGCTGCCCCCATGTCCTCTCTCGCATATGTGCTCGACCATCCCCTCGACGAGGGGGAGGATGTGCAGAAAACACTGCTTGCAGAAAGCAGAAGTGTCGAAAGGTCTCTGGTCCTGAAGTCGTTGCGCGACCGGATCGTGCGTCCGCAGATCACGCGGCCCGGCCACCTCACGATGGAGGCGCCTGGGCTGGATTCCTGGCTCGGTGGGTGGCCTCTGGGCGCTGTGAGCGAGGTCGCAGGCATGCCGGGGAGCGGTCGGTTGGGGCTCGTCCTTCCGCTCCTCCGCAGGCTCGCGCTGCGGCGTGAACGCGTGGTGTTGATCGACCCGGCGCAGGCCTTCCATCCGCCGGCCCACCCGGATGTGTGCGGCGCCATGCTGCTGCTACGTCCCCCCCCGGCTCAGGCGGCATGGGCGGCGGAGCAGGCCGCGCGAGCAGGCGCCGTTCAGCTCGTCGTGCTGCTGGATCTCGCGTTGTCGGGGCGCGCCGGCATGCGGCTCGGGAAGGCCGCCGAGGCGGGAGGAACAGCGGTGATCGCCATCACCGAGCAGGCAGACGCCGATCTGCCCGCCATCCTGAGGCTCTCGGTGTCGGGCTGGGCCGACCCCCGCACGCTTCGTGTCACGTGTACTCGCGCCCGCGATGGCCGAGCCCTCGGCGATCGCCGGGTGGACGTGAGCGGATGACGGGTTTCCTCGCTGCGTTCCTGCCGAGGTTCCGCCTCGATCGCTGTGGCATCGAGACGGAGAAGCTCCCCGCCGTGCTGGTCGCCGTTGCGCAGGGCGGGGAGCGTGTGCTGACGACGACCCCTGCCGCTGCAGCACAGAACGTACGCGTGGGGATGACCCTCGCCGAAGCTCGCGGGCACTGTCCGTCGCTGCTCGTGGAGCGCCTCGACAGCACCGCAGAGGCGCGGGATCTCCAGGAACTGGCGGCGTGCCTCCACCGGTTCTCGCCGGATGTGCGCGTGGCACACCCCGGAGGCGTGCTGGTGCAAGGCAGGCCGGAGCTGCTCGGACCGGTGCGGGAGGTGATCGTCGGTCTCGGGCACGTCGTGCGACTCGTGTGGGCGCCGCTGCGGGAGGCGGCGCTGTTGCTGGCACGCCACGGCGTGTGGGATCGGGTACTTCGCGAGGACGAACTGAGGAGGGCGATGGGTGATCTGCCGCTCGCCGTCCTCTCGAAGCCGGACGAGCGCCTCCAGGGGCCCGAGGAGCACCTGCCCATCGTGCCAGAGGGCGTGTTGGAGTCCCTGCTGTCTGCGGGGATCCGGACCCTGGGCTCACTTGGGTCCTTGCCCGCGTCCTCACTGGTGGGTCGGTTCGGCAGCGTGATCCTCCCTGCATATGCGCTCGCGCGGGGAGAGGAGTACACGGTGGAGTGGATGCCGGTGCTCCCCTCGGAACCCGCGGAGCGAAGGTTCGAGATGGAGTTTCCGGAACCTGTCGAGAGCCTGGATGCCCTGATGTTCGTACTGCATGGGCTCCTCCGGGATCTGTCCAGGATGTTGGAGGAGCGGGAGGAGGCGGTCACGCGCCTGCGGGTTCGATTGCGGCTGGAGTCCGGGGAGCTGGTGTTGCCGGTTCGACTTGGAACGCCGGGGCGTGGTGCAGACAGGGTGTTCAAGCTGTTGCGGCTTCGGTTGGAGCGCGTACGCCTGGAGTCGCCTGTCGTCGCCCTGGGCGTCGAGGTCGCCCAGACCTGCGTGTACCGCCCCGGCCAGGGTGGGCTGTTCGAGCGGGCCGAGCAGTCGGAACCGTTGGCCGACCTCGTGGCGCGACTGCAGGATGCACTCGGGAAGGAGGCTGTGGTGCGTCCGGTGTTGGCAGAGAAGCACCGTCCCGAGTCGGCATGGGTGGCACTGCCGGAGGGGGACGCCGACCCGGCGGTCCCATCCGCCGTGAAGCGGGACCCGGCAGCGGTGCACGAGCCGGGAGGCGAGCAGGGCCCGACGGCGAGACCCCGCCCGTCGATCCTGCTGCCCGATCCACTGCCTGTGCGGGTGATCGTCTCACCGTCCGGTCGTCCGCGCGCACTGGGTGGGCTGTCGAATGGGGCTCGCGAGTGGGTGCAGGTGATGTCCGCCGAGGGTCCCGAGCGTATGGAGGGCGAGTGGTGGGCGTCTGTCAGCATCCTCCGGGACTACTGGGTGTGCACGCTCGAAGATGGTCGACTGGCCTGGATATTTCGTGATGGAGACTCCGACCGGTGGCTCCTGCACGGGTGGTTTGACGGGGGGCGGGCCGGGGGGCTGCCGGCCGGTCGGTCACTCGGGAGGGGGGCGAGCGGTGGGTATGCAGAGCTGGTGTGCAGATCCAACTTCTCATTCTGCGAGGGTGCATCGTTTCCGGCCGAGTTGGTGCAGAAGGCGAAGGAACTCGGGCTCTCCGGCCTCGCACTCACCGACAGGGATGGGTTGTACGGCGCGGTTCAGGCCCACCGGGCGGCGAAAAAGCTGGAGTTTCCATTGATACACGGCAGCTTGTTGACCGTGCGCCATGGATCGGAGCGACGGTCGGCAGCCGTGCTGGTTCAGGGCCGGGTGGGGTGGGCGAGCCTGTGCCGGCTCCTCACGGCGGGGCGCTTCGAGGGGCACGACACCCGGCTCTTCGAGGCGCCAAAGCCCACGGACGATCCCGAGCCACTCGGCTACCGACCAGACAAGGCATGGTCGGAGCTCCCGTTCGACCGACTCGTGTCGGGAAATCAAGGGTTGATCGTGATGCTCCGGGGCGAGTGGCCCGCCGGCGCGGTGCAGGAGCTCAAGGCGGCGTGCGGCGACCGGCTCTACCAGGCCGTGAGCCGCCGGCTCGACGCGGATGAGGCTGGTTGGGTCGAACACCTCGCTGCGGGTCCGCTGCCATGCGTCGCGACGAACGACGTGCTGATGCACGACCCTGCGCGAAGTCGCCTGCAGGACGTGTTGACGAGCATCCGGTTGGGGGTCACGGTCGAGAGCGCAGGCCGGAGGCTACAGCCGAACGCCGAGCGCGTCCTGCTGGACCCGCGCAGGATGCTCGCCCGCTTCGCCCGGTGGCCCGAGATGGTGGAGCGTACGCTCGAGATCCAGGCGCGGTGCACGTTTTCACTGAGCGAGTTGAAGTACCAGTACCCGAGGGAGGTGGTTCCGGTCGGGTACACCGGTCAGCAGTGGTTGGAGGAGTTGACCCGTCGGGGCATGCACAGGCGCTATCGGGGGAGCGCGCCCGAGGAGGTCAGGCAACAGGTGGAGCGCGAGTTGGGCATCATCGAGCGCCTGAATTTTGCGTCCTACTTCCTCACGGTGCACGACGTGGTCCAGTTTGCGCGGAGCAGGGACATCTTGTGTCAGGGCCGGGGAAGCGCTGCAAATTCCGCCGTTTGTTTTGTGTTGGGGGTCACACCGGTCGACCCGTCGCGCCAGAAGCTCCTGTTCGAGCGGTTCATCTCGGAGGAGCGCGGCGAACCGCCGGACATCGACATCGATTTCGAGCATGAGCGCCGCGAGGAGGTGCTGCAGTACATCTACCAGAAGTACGGTCGGGACCGCGCTGCGATGGTGAACGAGGTGATCGCCTGGCGCGGAAAGATGGCGGTGCGGGACGTTGGGAAGGCGCTTGGATTCGGTGTGGATGCAGTGAATGCACTCGCCAGGACGTTGGGGCACTTCGAGAGCCTGACATCAGAGGGCACCGAGGCCCGCGCGCCGCAGACCCACGCGCCCGTACACGGTCCCGGAGGATCCAAGCCGCGCCCGCGGGACAACGCGGATGCACCCGATACGAAGCCTGTCCGGTGGCAGGAGCGGTTGAAGGAGGCGGGCGTCGAGCCCGGTGACCCCGCGGTCGACAACCTGATCCAGCTCAGCACACAGATCCAGGGTTTTCCTCGCCACACGTCGATCCACGTCGGCGGGTTCGTGATCTCCGACGATCCGCTCATCGACACTGCACCCGTCGAACCCGCGCGGATGAACGCCCGCACCGTGCTGCAGTGGGACAAGAACGACATCGACGACCTCGGGTTCGTGAAGGTGGACCTGCTCGCATTGGGCATGTTGACGGCCATCCGGAAGGCGTTCCGGCTCGTGCAGGCCTGGCATGGGCGGGTCCTCGACCTCACCAACGTGCCCCCGGAGGATCCTGCGGTGTACACGATGCTGGGACATGCCGATTCCATCGGTGTGTTCCAGATCGAGAGCCGCGCGCAGCAGTCCATGTTGCCGCGGCTGCGCCCCCGCAACTTCTACGATCTCGTGGTGGAGACCGCGATCGTCCGGCCCGGGCCGATCCAGGGCGGGATGGTCCATCCCTACCTGCGAAGGCGCTCGGGAGAGGAGCCGATCACCTACGCCGACGAGCGCTTGAGGCCGATCCTCGAGCGCACCATGGGCGTGCCGATCTTCCAGGAGCAGGTGATGGCGATGGCCGTGGCGGTGGGTGGCTTCACGCCGGGTGAGGCCGACCAGCTTCGGCGGGCGATGGGCGCGTGGCGGAAGCGCGGCGGGTTGACCGAGATTGGGGAGCGTCTGATGGAGGGGATGCGAAAGAACGGGATCACAACCGAGTACGCGGAGCAGATCTACAAGCAGATCCAGGGCTTTGCTGAGTACGGATTCCCGGAGTCACACGCCGCGAGCTTCGCGCACCTCGTGTACGTCTCGTCGTGGCTGCGGTGTCACTACCCAGCAGCATTCACTGCCGCATTGATCAACAGCCAGCCCATGGGGTTCTACGCGCCGCGCTCACTCGTGGCCGATGCGGAGCGTCACGGCGTGACCGCACGGGAGATCGACGTCCAACGCTCGTATTGGGACTGTACGTTGGAGGGGGAGGTCGGGCAGGCCCCGGAGTTGCGGCTGGGGTTTCGACTGATCCGGGGCTTTCGGGAGGAGACCGCAATCCGTGTGACCGAGGCGCGCAGGGAGCGCGCCTTCACCTCCCTGCCGGACCTCGTCCGGCGTGCGGGGCTCGCTGAGGGGGACCTCTCCCTCCTCGCGCGTGCCGATGCGCTCCGAGCGCTGGTGTCCGGGCAGGGGCGACGCAGTGCCTCGTGGGCGGTTTCGGGCCTGTGGCCCGGGTTGTTCGCCTCCCTCGAACGTGAGGAGGACTGCATGTTGCCGGCTGCCACCCCCACGGAGGAGGTGCTCGACGATTTCGCGAGCACGGGGTTGTCCCTGCAGCAGCACCCCGTCGGGCTCCTGCGGGAGCGGTTGGACAGCTCCGGATACATGCGATTGGGGCGGCTCGCTGAGCTGCCACAGGCCACTATCGTCCGTGTTGCAGGGCTTGTCTCCCACCGGCAACGGCCAGCCACTGCTTCGGGGGTGGTGTTCCTCACGCTCGAAGACGAGACCGGGAGTGGGAACATCGTGGTGTGGCCCAAGGTGTACGAACGTCAGCGCAGCCTGATACGAGGTGCACAGTTGGTGGAGGTGTACGGAAAACTCGAACGGACGACGGGCACGGGCGCGCCGGGCGAGGCGGGCGACGTGTTGAACGTCATCGCCTGGAATTTCACGCCGCTCACGCTCGGGATGCCTGTGGCGGCATCAAGCCGGGATTTCCGGTGATCGTGCTCGGGGCTCTACGTGCCCTACTTGGCCTCGATCCCGCGAACATCGGCGGGATCCTTCACGGGGCCCTTCAGGGCGTACGCGATGGCGGCGTCCAGGTCCGTGAACCCGGTGGCTTCGACATTTCTAGGCTCTGCCCCGATGTACTTCTGCCACTGTTCGACCAGGTAGCTCGACGCCGCGACCGAATAGTCGTGGGTGAGGTCGAGGGGCTGACCGCCGATGCTCGCGGTCACGACCTCGGGTGCGTTCACGTTCTTGCGCCAGGTCCAGGTGAGCCCGGAGGTCGACAGGAACCCGCGCTTCTCGTCGGCGTCGGCCGCGAGGTTCTGCAGCACGATCCCCAGCAGATCCTTCCCGCTCAGGGTGAACCGCATGACCGGGTTCTGGAAGGGGAAGCACTGGAAGAGCGTGAGCCGGGTGACAGGTCCCGCAGGGATGTCCGCCCGGAGCCCGCTCCCGTTGTACAGGGTCACGTCGGCACCGGACTGGTCGCGCATGGCATCGGTGATCCAGCGTCCGAGCGGGCTCTCGTGGTTGTACGAGCGGCCGAGGAGCGCCCCCGCGCTGGAGACGGTCTCGCCGTACACGCGGTCGATCGACTGCTTGTAGGTGTCCACGAGCGCCTGCATCTCGGGATCGGCGGTGACCGTCGCGGTGCTGGGCAGGAGGTCGCGCAGCTCGTAGCGGAGGTCCGTGATGTGATCGTCCTGCTCGACCAGATCCACGATCCCGAGCTCCCGGTTGTAGCTGCCGGCCTGAACGATCCAGGTGTCGTTGATGTGGAGCGCGTTCTCGATGCGGGTGTGCGAGTGCGCACCGACGATGAGGTCGATCCCGGTCACGTCGTTTGCGAGTCGCTGGTCGTTCTCCACGCCGACGTGCGAGAGGACGATGATCAGATCGGTCGCGGGGTCGATCCGGTTCACCTCGGCCTGGACTGCCGCGGCCTCGGGGAGCAGCGTCAGCCGCGCGAAATCGCGTTTGTTCATCAGGCCGGCGAGCTTCTCGGTCGTGACCCCGATCACGCCCACGCGCATTCCGGCGACCTTGAAGATGTGCGAGAGTTCCTGCTGCGGGAGCAGCGGCTGCGTGCCACCGGGGGTGAGCAGGTTGCAGGAGAGGGGCAGGATCGGGTGGTTCTGGGCATAGTGGCTCAAGTTGTCGAGCCCCTTGTCGAAGTCGTGGTTTCCCACCACCCATGCGTCGTAGCCCACGCGGTCGAGCAGCGAGTGCATCGCTCCGCCAAGGCTTCCATCCTCGTTGATCTCGGTGAGTGGCGTGCCGGTGAGCTGGTCGCCCCCGTCCAAGGTGAGGGTCTGCGCGCGACCGCGCGCGTCCCGAACGCTTCGGACCTCCTGCTCGAGGCGCACAAACCCGCCGATCGCGGGTCGGCCCTCGATCCATTCGGCAGGCTCCGGTTCGAAGTGCCCATGGATGTCGTTCGTGTGCATCACCGTGAGCGCGTGCGGGCCGGTGGAGACTGCGGGCCGGGGTGTCTTCGGGCCGCATGCGACGAGCAGGAGGAGCGTCAGCATCAGCCGGTGCTCCGCGCCGCCCTGGCGGCCGCGATGAGCGGAAACACGTCGTCGTCGGTGAGCATCCCCTTCTTGTGCCACCTGACCGTGCCGTCAGGGGCGAGCACCAGGGTTTGCGGTACGAGCTCCACGTCCAACTTGCAGAGCTCGAACAGGTCGGCCGGGGCGCCGGTGAACAGCACAGATCCGAACCCGACACCGCTCGAAGCGGCGAAGCTCGCCACCCTGGACGCGATCTTCGCGACGGTACCCGGATGGTCGAAGAGGTCCCAGCTCACGCCGATGAATTCTGCGGAGTCCCCGAGGCCTGCGGCGGCGCGCACGAGTCGGGGGAGTTCGTCCACGCAGGGATCGCACCACGTCGCCCAGTGGTTCACGATGAGTGGCCTCTCCCCGGGCTGGAGCGCCGCCTGGAGGCCTACCTTGTCGACGGGGACGCACCCGTCGGCCGGACGCGGGCCTGTCCGCGCGCCCTTGCGAGCGCCCTTCCGGGGGCTCGGCGTCGCCGGGGCCGTCGGCGTTCCTGCCGGCTCTGCGGTCACCGCGGGCGGCTGGGGCTCGGCGGCAGGGAGCGGTTGCGAGGGGGGGCGCTCCCCGGGCTGCTCGAAGAGCCCGTCCCTCCCGACACGGTTGCTGAGCTGGCTCAGGATGCCACGGGCGAACACGGCGAGGGTAGATCGGATCACAGGTGCGGAAGTAGCGCGGCCCGGCCGCCCCCGCACGTCCCTGCTACCCGCGACTCACACTGAGCACGCCCTTCACGTTTCGCAGCTTGCTCATGAGGCGGTTGAGCTGGGTCACGTCCTGCACCACCACGCCGAGCTCGCACCGGGCGCGATGGTCATGCGTCGCGCGCACGTCGGCCTTCCAGAGGTTGACCTTGTATGTGGCGCACAGCCCCGTGATCTCGGCCAGCAGCCCCGGCCTGTCTTCGCTCTCCACGATCACCCTGCCCTGGTGCATCGTCGAGACCCGCTCGTCCCAGGCGACCGCCACCTGCCGGTCGGTGTCGAGCCCGCGCACCTCCGGACAGTCCTGTTTGTGGATCGACATGCCTCGGCCCCGGGTGATGTACCCGATGATCGGCTCCCCCTTCATCGGGTGGCAGCACCTCGCGTAGTCGACCATGATGTCGGTCTCGCCGTTCACCAGGATCGGGCTGTCGGCTTGCCGCCGCACGCGCTGGAGGATCGACGCCATCACGCCCGGCGAGGGGGTCGTGGGCGCAGGGGTGTCCGGGATGACGATGCGAGCGGCCTCACCGGGGGAGATCACGCCCGCGAGGAGGTCGGTGGCCAGAGCGTCCAGGTCCTTGTAGCCGCGCACGGCGAGGCGCTCGGGTACGGACTTGTCCTCCTCCGCGCGCTTGAGCGAGCCACCCAGTTTGCGCAGCGCGCCGTCGAGAAATTCACGGCCGCTGCCGAGGCCCTGATCCTCGAGCAGCTCCCGGAGCCGCTTTCGCATCTTGCTCTGCGCGCGGTGGCTGGTCGCCCAGGAGAGCCAGTCGCGAGAGGGGTTGGCATCCGCCTTGGTGAGGATCTCGACGGTGTCACCGGTCTTGATGGGCTGCCGGAGCGGCACCATCCGACCGTTCACCTTGGCGCCGCACGCGCGGTTCCCCACCTCGGTGTGCACATGGTAGGCAAAGTCCAGCGCCGTGGCGCCCTCGGGCAGCAGCAGCACGTCCTTGTTCGGCGTGAACACGTGGATGTTGGCGGCGAGATCGCTGCGTGCGGCCTCCATGAAGTCCGCCGGGTCCTCCACCTCGCGGGCCAACTGGATGAAGCCGCGGAGCCGAGCGATCCGCTCGAGCTCGGCATTGCTCACTGTGAGCCTGCCGTTCTTGTACCGCCAGTGCGCCGCGATGCCGTCGTCCGCGATGCGATGCATCTGTGGGGTGCGGATCTGCACCTCGATGGGGCGCCCGTCCGGGCCGACCACCGTGGTGTGGAGCGACTGGTAGCCGTTCGACTTCGGGACCGCGATGTAGTCCTTGAACCTGCCTTCTACGGGCATGTACAGGAGGTGGATGAATCCCAGGGCCACGTAGCAGGCCTCACGATCGGGCACGAGCGCCCGGAAGGCGAGCAGGTCGTACAGGTCGGTGAGCTCCTTGCCCGACTTCCGCACCTTGTTCCAGATGCTCCAGAGGTGCTTGACCCGCCCTGTCACCTCGACCTGGATGCCGCGCGAGGTGAGCGCATCGGTGAGCAGCGCGGCTGTCTCGGCAACGTACGCAGCGCGCTCCTCGGCATCCGTGGCGAGGCTCGCCACCAGGCTCGCGTACTCGTCCGGAAACAGGTATCGGAAGCAGAGGTCCTCCAGCTCGCCCTTGATGGCGTCGAACCCGAGCCGGCTGACGAGGGGGGCGTAGATGTCGAGGGTCTCCCGGGAGATGCTGCGCTGCTTCGGCTCGGGCTGGTGCTCCAGGGTGCGCATGTTGTGCAGGCGGTCGGCGACCTTGACGATGATCACCCGGAGGTCCTTGCCGAAGGCGAGCACGAGTTTGCGGAAGTTCTCCGCCTGCTCTTCGGCCTTCCCGCGATAGGTCAGCTTGGAGAGCTTGGTGACCCCGTCCACCATCTCGGCGACGTTCTTGCCGAAGCGCTGCTCGATCTGCTCGCGGCTCGCGAGGGTGTCCTCGATCGTGTCGTGGAGCAGGCCGACGGCGATCGTCTCGACGTCCATCCGCAGGTCCGCCAGGATCTCGGCGACCGCCAGGGGGTGGATGAAGTAATCGTCTCCACTCTTGCGTTTCTGGTCGCGGTGGCAGAACGCCGCATAGGTGTAGGCATCGAGGATGAGCCCGATGTCGGCACCCGGCGCGTAGGCCTGAACCTTGTGGATGACCTGGTCGATCACGCCGGACTCGTCATCTGGTCAACGTGCGGCGATTGCGGGGTGCTGTCAAGGGCATCGGCCCCTTACTACCGTGACGGCACCGTGACACCCACGGGCAGCACGCAGAGTACAAACGGCGCCCTTGTCTGGAGCATTGTGATGTCGTCTTTCTCGCCCATCGCCGTCGTCGGCCTCGGTTGCATCATGCCGGGTGCCCTCGACGTCCCGACCTTTTGGCGAAACATCCTCGAGAGGCGCGACCTGATCACGGACATCCCGAAGACGCACTGGTCGGTCGAGGACTACTATGATCCGAATCCCAAGGCCCCGGACAAGACCTACGCGCGGCGCGGGGCCTTTCTTCCCGAGGTTCCGTTCGATGCCATGGGGTTCGGCATCCCTCCGAGCACGCTCCCGGCAACGGACACGAGCCAGCTGATCGCGCTCATCGTCGCCCAGATGGTGCTCGACGACGTCTCCCGGCTCGGCGCCCGGAAGCTCGACCTTTCGCGCACGTCGGTGATCCTCGGGGTGACCGGCGCTCAGGAGCTGCTGTCGTCGCTCGTCTCCCGCCTGCAGCGCCCGGTGTGGGAGCGTTCGCTCCGCCTGAGCGGTCTGGAGGAGAAGCAGGTCCAGGAGGCATGTGATCGGATCGCCAGCCACTACGTCCCCTGGCAGGAGGCCAGCTTCCCCGGGCTCCTCGGGAATGTCGTCGCCGGGCGCATCGCCAACCGGCTGGACACCGGTGGGACGAACTGCATCACCGACGCCGCGTGCGCAAGCGCGCTCACGGCGGTGCAGACCGCGGTGTACGAGCTCCAGCTCGGCCATTCCGACATGGCGATCACGGGCGGCTGCGACACGCTGAACGACATCTTCATGTACATGTGCTTCTCGAAGACCCCGGCGCTCTCCCTCTCGGGTGACTGCCGCCCGTTCTCCGACGAGGCCGATGGCACGCTCCTCGGCGAGGGACTCGGGATGCTCGCGCTCAAGCGCCTCGAGGACGCAGAGCGCGACGGCGATCGCGTGTATGCGGTGATCCGCGGCATCGGGTCGAGCTCCGACGGGCGCTCCAAGAGCGTCTACGCCCCCGTGAGCGAGGGGCAGGCCAAGGCCCTTCGGCGCTGCTACGAACAGGCCGGCTACTCGCCGGCCACCGTGGATCTGGTCGAGGGCCACGGCACGGGCACCAAGGCCGGCGATGCCGCCGAGCTCAAGGGGCTGAACCTGGTCTTCCAGGGCACCCGCCCGGACACCCAGTGGTGCGCCCTGGGCTCGATCAAGAGCCAGCTTGGGCACACGAAGGCCGCCGCGGGGGCGGCCGGACTGATGAAGGTCGTCCTTGCGCTCCACCACAAGGTGATCCCCCCCTCGATCAAGGTGAAACAGCCGAACAGCCTCGTCGACTGGGACAAGAGCCCCTTCTACGTGGCGACGGACTCGCGCCCGTGGATCACGGGGCGGGGGCATGCACGACGCGCTTCCGTGTCCAGCTTCGGGTTCGGCGGCACGAACTTCCACGTCGCGGTCGAGGAGTACCTGGGCCCCGCCGCGCGCCCCGCGCGCATGGATCGCTGGGGCTCGGAGCTCCTCCCCTTCGCCGGGGACAGCGTGGAGCAGGTGACCACCGCGCTGAGTGAAGCCCTTGCGGCTGCGAAGGCCCTCTCGGCCGACGCGGGAGCGGCGGACCGCGAGGTGTCGACGCTCGTCCGGTCGCTCCACGCCGCCTTCGGCTCCACGCCGCGGCCGGTGCGCATCTGCGTCCTGGCCACCTGCACGGAGGGCGTGTGGGATCTCGCCGCCAAGCTCGGTCGTGCGATCGAGGTGCTGGGCGCGGGCAAGGCGGTCGCGAAAGGCGGGATCTGGTACCAGCCCGGATCCGAGCCTGGAAAGGTGGCGTTCCTCTTTCCCGGTCAGGGCAGCCAGTACCTCGAGATGGGGAAGGGGCTCGCCATGGACCTGCCGACCGCGCGGAGCGCATGGGACGAGGCGGACGCGTGCTTTGCAGAAGACGACCGACTGTCCTTCACCGTGTTTCCGAGGCCCGGCTTCGACGAGGCCGCCCAGCGGGCTCGCGAGGCGAAGCTCGTCCGGACCGAGTGGGCACAGCCCGCCATCGGCGTCACGAGCGTCGCGCTGCTGCGCGTCCTCGGCGCTCACGGTGTCCGCCCCGATGTGACCGCGGGGCACAGCTACGGTGAACTCACGGCGTTGTACGCTGCAGGTGCGTTGTCCTACCCGGACTACGTGCGGGCGAGCCGTCGGCGCGGGGAGTTGATGGCGGAGGCCGCGAAGGTGCCCGGAGCGATGGCCGCGGTCGTCGCCAAGGCGGCGGATGTCGCCGAGGAGCTGCGGAATCTGGCGAAGGCCGGGATCGACGACGTGGTCATCGCCAACTACAACAGCCCGGAGCAGACCGTCATCGCGGGGCCCACGGGCGCGCTCGAGGCCGCGGTGAAACACCTCGACTCGGCCGGCTTCAGGGCGGTGCGGCTCTCGGTCGCGACGGCGTTCCACTCTCCCGTGGTGGCCCCCGCTGCCAGCGCGTATGCCTCCTGGCTCGAGTCCGTGGCCTTCGCCACGCCCTCCCTGCCCGTGTACAGCAACGCGACCGGGGCCGTCTACACGGCCACGGGCGCCGCGATCGGCGCGGCCCTCGGGGAGCACCTCCGCAGCCCAGTCCGCTTCGTGGAGCAGATCGAGGCCATGTACTCCGCCGGCGTCCGCACGTTCGTCGAGGTCGGGCCCTCCGCGGTGCTCACCGGCCTGGTGGGCCGCTGCCTTCGGGGTCGCGCCCATGCGGCGATCGCCACCGACGGCAAGAACGCCGACGCCCGCGTGTCCTTGCTCTCGGCGCTCGCATACGCTGCCGCTGTCGGGCTCCCCGTGGAGCTTGCGCCGCTGTGGGCCGAGCGCGAGGTGCCCGCCGTCCGACCGGCCCCGAAGATGGCCGTGATGATCAGCGGTTCGAACTTCGGCAAGCCCTACCCGAGCGAGTCGATGAAGCCCGTGCCGCCGAACCCGCCCAGGCCGGCGGCAGCCGTGCTGGCTGCCCCCGCCGCGGCACAGCCCGCCGTGTTGCCCCCGCGACCCGCTCCGGCCGCACCCCTGGCCGCGCCGTCGATCCCCGCCGCGGGCTCCGGTCCCGTCGTCGTTGCCGCCACGCGTGCCGCCCCGACGCCTGTTCCGCTGGCAACCGCCCAGAAGCTGGATAGCGCCCCGCGCCCCCCCACCGTGAGCACGATGACACGCACCGCCGATCCTTCCTGGGTTTCCGCATTCCTCGAGAGCCAGAAGCAGGCAGCGAGCGTACATGAGGGCTTTCAACGTGCGATGACGGACGCGCACATCGCGTTCTTGCGGGCCCACGAGGAGACCTCACGCGCGATCGTCGGCATCGCCACGGGTGCCGTGAACCAGCCTTCGCCTGCGCAGCAGCAGGCGACGCTCCCCGTCTACAACGCCCCCGCGCCCGTCGAGCTTCGGGTGGCGCCTGTCGTCGCGGCCCCTGTCCCGGTCGCTGCGCCTGTCGTCGCCGCCCCCGACCCGGCCCCTGCGCCCGTGGTCGTCGCCGCTCCGACCTCGTCTGGCCCCGTGGTCGTCGAAAAACGCCCGGCGCCTGCGCACCCCGCTGCCGGGTCGAGCCGTGATCTCACGGCGTTGCTCCTCGCCGTGGTGTCGGAAAAGACAGGGTATCCAGCCGAGATGTTGAACATCGGCATGGATCTGGAGGCCGATCTCGGCGTGGACAGCATCAAGCGGGTGGAGATCCTGTCCGCGATGCGGGAGCGTGAGCCCGGGCTCCCCGAGGTGGACGCCGAGACCATGGGCGCCCTGAAGACCCTTGGCCAGGTGGTCGCCGCGCTCGGCGCGGCAACCGTAGGCGATGCGAGCAGCGCGTCCCTGCCCGTCCAGGGCAGCACGCCCGTCCAGGGCGCGGCGGGCCCCGATCTGGTGGCGCTCCTGCTCACGGTGGTCGCCGAGAAGACCGGCTACCCGAGCGAAATGCTCAACCTGAGCATGGATCTGGAGGCCGATCTCGGGGTCGACAGCATCAAGCGGGTGGAGATCCTCTCTGCGATGCGGGAGCGGGAGCCCTCGCTGCCCGAGGTCGACGCGGAGACGATGGGCGCCCTGAAGACGCTCGGCCAGGTGGTCGGGGCGCTCGGGGCAGCCACCGGCGGAGGATCGAACGTCCACACGGCCCCGTCCGCACAGCCCGCGTCCGCGCCCCGGGTCACTCCGGGCGTGGACCTCACCGCGCTCCTGCTGGCGGTGGTGGCTGAAAAGACCGGGTACCCTGCCGAGATGCTGAACCTGGGGATGGATCTGGAGGCCGACCTCGGCGTGGACAGCATCAAGCGGGTCGAGATCCTGTCCGCCATGCGCGAGCGGGAGCCCTCTCTGCCGGAGGTCGATGCGGAGACCATGGGTGCGCTCAAGACCCTTGGTCAGGTCGTTGCCTCGTTGCAGGCAGAGACCGGGTCGATGGGCGTGGTGGCTCCGGTAGCGCCCGTGGCGGCGGCACCAGCCCCGATCACGCGCGGTACGGACCTGACCGCCCTGCTGCTCCAGGTGGTGGCCGAGAAGACCGGGTACCCGGCCGAGATGCTGAACCTCGGCATGGATCTGGAGGCTGACCTCGGCGTGGACAGCATCAAGCGCGTCGAGATCCTGTCCGCCATGCGGGAACGTGAACCTGGGCTCCCCGAGGTTGACGCCGAGACGATGGGCAGCCTCAAGACGCTCGCCCAGGTCGTGGCGGCTCTGGGTGAGGTCGGCAGCGGCGCGGGCGTGCAGGAGGCTGCGAGCGCGGCGCCGGTCACGCTCGATCCGATCGGGCGGTATGAGTTGCAGCTGGTCGCCCGGCCCGCCGGGAGTGCGCTCAAGCCCGGGCCGGTCGTGGTGGTCGGCGGCGGCGACGTCGGGACCCGCGTGGCCGCGAAGCTGAAGGATGCCGGCGTGGACGCGCTGGTGGGCGAGCCCGATGGGTCGAGGCTGGTGGTGTATCTGGGCGCGCTCGATGCGGTGCCCTCGGAGACCCCGGACTTCAGCACCGCCGCGAGGGTGAGCCGGGCTGCATTCCAGGCGGCTCGGGCCGCGAAGCTCGATGCCGTTGGCGGGTTCGTCACGGTCACCTGCCTGGGCGGAGATTTTGGCCTCGAGGGCTCGGCGCGTGGGGCCGCGCTGCTCGGCGGGCTCGCGGGCCTGACCAAGACGGTAGCGTTGGAGCATCCCGCAGCGTTCGTGCGGCACGTCGATCTCGCGCCCGCGTCGGCGGAGCTGCAGGCATCCTGGATCGTGCAGGAGCTCCTGCAATCCGGCCCGGTGGAGGCGGGCGTCTCGGCACAGGGCCGCGTGACCACGGGCTCCTGGCTGGCTCCGGAGCCGGCAGCAGACGTTGCCTTGCCCCTCGGACCGGCCGATGTGGTCGTGGTGTCCGGTGGCGCGCGGGGCGTCACAGCGGCCTGCGTGGTGGCGCTCGCACAGCGCACGCGGTGTCGACTCGTGCTCCTCGGGCGCTCGCGGATTGACGGCTCGGAGGCGCCAGAGGTCCAGGCTGCGGCCGACGAGCCTGGCCTCAAGCGGGCGCTGTTCGGGCTCGATCGGACCCTCACTCCTGCCGCGGCCGGGAAACGCGCGGCGCAGATCCTCGCGGCCCGGGAGGCGAGATCGAACATCGCGCGCATGGAGGCGGCCGGTTCGACCGTTCGCTACCTCGCCGTGGACGTGCTGGACGGGGCGGCGCTCTCTCGCGCTCTCGAAGATGTCCGCCGCGAGTTGGGCGCCATCACCGGATTGGTGCACGGGGCCGGCGTGATCGCGGACAAGCGGCTGCTGGAGAAGTCCGCGGCCCAGTTCGACGCGGTGTACGACACCAAGATCGAGGGCGTGCGGGTGCTCCTGGATGCGACCGCCCGGGACGCCCTCAAGGTGATCTGCTTCTTCAGTTCGGTCGCAGCGCGGGCCGGGAACATCGGGCAGTGCGACTACGCGCTCGCCAACGAGGCCCTCAACAAGCTCGCAGCAGCCGAGAAGCGCGCCCGTCCGGGCGTCGTCGTCAAGTCGATCGGCTGGGGTCCCTGGGAGGGCGGGATGGTCACGCCCGCGCTCAAGAAGCAGTTCGAGAGCCTGGGCATCCCGTGCATCCCGCTCGCGCGCGGCGCCGCCATGTTCGTGGCCGAGCTCAGTGGCACCAGCGATGCGGTGGAGATCGTGGTCGGTGGCGCCCCCGGTCCGCTCTCGGCTCCGCCGCCGGGCCGGAGCACGGTCATCCGTGGCGTGGCATCGAGCACGCACGCCTTCCTGCGGGATCACACCGTGGACACCCGACCTGTCCTGCCGGTCGTGATGGCGCTCGAGTGGTTCGTGCAGCGCGCCCAGGAGCTGCGGCCGGGCATGGCCGTCTCGGTGGAGGACGTGAAGGTGCTCAAGGGCGTCGTGCTCGAGCACTTCGACAACGGCGGCGACCGCTTCGAGGTCGTCTCGGTCGAGTCCGGCGCGGATCGCTGGGTGATGGAGCTGCGGTCGCCGCAGGCGGTGCACTACCGGGCGAACGTGTCGGTCCAGGCGGTGTCGTCGATGCCCGGCAAGCCCGACCGCCTGACGCACGACCGGTTTCCGCACACGATGAAGGACGTGTACGAGCGCATGTTGTTCCACGGGCCGGATTTCCACGTGATCCAGGGGATCAGCGGGATGTCGTCGGGCGGCATGGAAGCGCAGCTCTCGGGCGTCGTGGACACCAAGAACTGGCCGGGCGACGGCTGGTCGACAGACGTGGCTGCGTTGGACGGTGGCCTTCAGCTCGTCGTGCTGTGGACCCAGTTGATGACCAAGAAGGCCGCGCTGCCCACGAGCATCGGCAGCTTCCGCACGTTCGGCCCTCCCAAGGGCGGGCTCTTCTCCGCCGTGCTCTCGGCGCGGAAGACAGGCCCACAGAACACGCTCACCGACGTCGCCCTGCTCGACGCCGCCGGCCACGTGGTCGCCGAGCTGAGGGGCGTCGAGGCGCACGCGCTGCCTGCCGGGACCTACCCGGTGCTCGCAACGCGGGGCGCGGCGCTGGCGAAGTAGGGATCCTCCTCCGCCGCGGGCTCCGGGGCTACGGCAACAGCCAGTCCACGTGGTCGGGCACGCAGCTTGTGTCCGGGGAGCGGGTGGGGTCGGCCATGAACGCCTGCATCATGCTCGCGGCGCAGTCGCCGAGCACCACGTGGCCGCGGTCCCCGAATTCTGCCAGGTATGCCGTGTCGAAATTCGGGGCGACGTCGCCGCCCCATTCCGGAGGCCGGTTCGTGTCGTACATGCCCTCCAGGATGAGGATGGGGATGGTGTCGCTGGTCACGGGGCCGCCCGGCGGGTCGTCGGGTACGTCCCAGGCGTCGCAGCCGGTGAGCAGATCCGTGACCGTCGGCTCCAGCGCGCTGACGACCTCCGGCAAGGCGCCGGTGGTGTCCACGTCCACCCGGGATGCGATCGCCGAACAGAAGACGCTTCGGTACAGCGCGTCGGCGAAGCCCGGGCCCGTGTCCTCCACCAGTCCGTCCGGGAGGAGCGGGTCGATCACGCTGTAGTCCCCGGCGAGCGCCTGTTCAGTCACCAGCGGGAAGTACTGCACGGACGCCATGTTGTTGGTGTAGAGCTGGAGCAGGAGATCGCCGTCGAGCTGCACGTCGCGGGTCTCGCCGGTGATCGGGTGCGTCACCTGCACGTTCCTCGGCGATGCCTCCAGGCTGTCGATGAGCCCGAGGAAATCGGCCTCAAAGGTTGGATACGCCCCGCTACATCCCCGGTCCGAGGCGCACTCGTCGAACATGCGCCGGTAGCGCTGGCTCGCGTTGGGGATGAGCACCCCCGGGATGGCTCCCATGTCGGCGTCGGGGAACCCGCCGCTGTCCACCATAGCGCTGGCGATCCCGTCCGGGTGGTCACGGACGAGCGTCTGTACGAGCGCGGCCCCGCCGGAGACACCCCACAGATGCCAGTGCGAGTAGCCGAGGGCCTGCAGGACAGGGGCGACGTCGGCTGCCCGCTGGGTGTTGGTGTATGCGGCGAGGTCCACGCCATCGGTGACCAGTCGGTCACGGCACTCCGCGTAGGCGATCGAGCGCACGCCGGAGCGCTGCTCGGGGGGCGCGTCGAACACGGCGTCCACCTCGGAGAGCTCGGGACAGTCGAGCAGCGGCGTCGCGCCGAAGGTCCCGCGCTCGCTCAGGAGCACCACGTCGTGATCCACGTTGAGCGCGGCGTAGGGCCCGGCGTCGGTGAAGATGCTCGCGAGATCGAAGATGTCCGCCCCCGGCCCGCCACTGAACAGGACCAAGGGGGTCGTCTCGGAGTTGCCCGAGGTCGCCGGGACGACCGCCACGGAGAGCGTGATCATCGTCGAGCCGCCGCTCCCATGGCGCTCGGGGACCGACAGCGTCCCACAGACAGCACCGGCGACGGGCTGCGCGCAGTCACCAGGTGCATAGACGGTGGGCGGGTCGTCGGTCCCGGTCGGGCCGGAGTCGGCGGGCTGCTTGCAGCCGACGAGCAGGATCAGGACCGCGCGAGATGGACGCAAGGTGCGCCTCCGGGGGGATGGGGGGCCCTACCACTCCTGTGACTCGGCCTGGGGCAGGTACAGCGTGGTAAGCACGAGATCGTAGGCCGTCATGACGTTGGCGGCCGGGCAGACGTTCCACTCGGGGGCCCAATCCGGCGCGGTGTCGTTCAAGGGGACGGCGTCGCCGCAGGTCTGCTGCCGCAGCGTCGAGCCGTCGTCCGCCCAGCTGTTCCCGTCGAGCAGGGCCGACGAGCCGTCGAGGAGCACCGCGATCCCCGGCGCCCCCTGGAAGGTGTTGTCCACGAGACGCAGGCCGGTCGCCCCGTCCCAGGCCGTCACCCCGTTCTCGACGAAGAGCGCATTCCCGTGGAGCACCCAGCCTCCGATCTCCACCCCGGCGCTCCCCTCGAGGGTGTTGCGCTCGATCTCGTACGTTCCGTCCCCGTCGAGCCATACCGCTGCGTAGTCGTGCGGCCCGATCGTCGAGTCCGCGAGGGTGAGTGTCGCGGGGCCGAAGTGGTCGTTGGCGTACACGCCGAAGCCTCCGCCCCACTCCTCGTCGGGAAGCGTGCCGGTGATGGTGGTGGCGCTCAGGTCCACGTCTGCATCGAGGACGACGACCGCAGCGAAGTGGCTGGCGGTGAGATCGACCTGCTCGAGGACCGCGCCTCCGCCGGTCGTGGCATAGACCGCCGGCCCCTCGGTCCCCGTGATCTCGCAGTCGCTGGCGTGAAGGTAGCCGTCATGCTGGGCCGCGGCTCCGAGCGCGAGACTTACGACCCGGCCCCTGTGGGTGTCGAGGATGGCGGTGTCCACGAGCTCCACCGCGCTCCCGGGCCCCTCGGTGAGCACTCCGATCTCGGTGTTCCCGTCCAGGGTGCAGCCCGTCGCCGTGAGGGCGGCGCCGGACTCCACCTCGATGCCTCGCCCCCCGGCGCCGCTCGGCCGGGGAGAGGTGTCCTGGATCACGGTGTCCTCGAGGTCCATCGTGGTGCCCGCGTCGGACCCGAACACCCCCACGTCGCTGTTTCCATCGAGCGTGCACCGGGTGGCGGTGAGCCCGGCGCCGTCCTGGAAGTCCAGGCCGCGACCGAACGTCCCATCGGCGTGCGGGTGCGTGTCGGACACGCGTGTGTCGATCAGATCGACCCACGTGTCGACGCCCGACCCGTACACGCCTACGTCGGCGTTCCCCTGCACGGTGCAGCGCTCGGCATGGAGGGCGGCGCCACCACGAACGCTGATCCCCATCCCGAGCCCTCCGTCGGCGGTCGGAACGGTGTCCAGCACGTCGGTGTCCTGAAGGTCGAGCGTCGTCCCGGCGTCCGATCCGAGCACGCCGATCTCCGTGTTTCCGCTGACGGTGCAACGCGTGGCCGTCAGCGCGGCTCCCGACCCCACGTCGATCCCCCTCCCGCCGTCGCCGTTCGGACCGGGAGCCGTGTCCAGGACCACGGTGTCCACGAGGTCCACGGTGGTGCCGGCGTCGCCTGCGATCACCCCGATGCCGGTGTTCCGCTGCAGCGTGCACCCGGTGGCCACGAGCGCGGCCCCGCTCTGGACCTCGAGTCCGCGGCCCCCGGTCCCGTCGGGGCTCGCGGAGGTGTCGAGGACCACTGTGTCCGTGAGGCTCACGGTCGTGCCTTCCCCCGCGGCGACGACACCGGTCTTGGTGTTCCCCTGGACCGTGCAACCCGTGGCTGTGAGCGCTGCGCCGCTCTCCACCTCGATGCCGCGTCCAAATGTGCCGCGGGGGGTCGGCGAGGTGTCGAGGACCGTCGTGTCCACGAGGTCGACGGTCGTCCGCGCGTCTGCCGCCGAGACCCCCGTGTCGGTGTTGCGCTGGAGGGTGCATCCGGTCATCCGGAGAGCCGCCCCGTCGTCGACCTCGACCCCGCGACCAAGCTCCCGGTCGCCATTCGGTCCGGTGTCGAGCACGGAGGTGTCCACCAGCTCGACGGCCGTTCCCACGCCTTGCGCGAGCACGCCCCATTCGAGGTTGCGCTGGAGGGTGCAGCCGGTGGCGGTGAGGCGCGTCCCGCTCGCCATGTCGATGCCGCGCCCGTAGTCGCCGTGGCTGTCCGGTCGTGTGTCGTAGATGCCGACGTCGTCGAGCGTGATCTCTGCGTCGGGGGCCACCAGTCCCGCGACCGCGTTCTCCCGGAGGTCGCTGGTCGACATCGACACCACCGCGTGCTGGACCCAGAGCCCACCGTAGGTCCCACCGGTGAGGGTGAGCCCCAGGAGCGTGACCGCGGGTCGTTTCCTGTCCCCCATCACCCCGACGGTCGGCACGTCGTCGCCACCGCTCCCGTCGATGGTCACCAGCTCCCTGCACCGTCCAGCGACGACCACGTCCTTGTGGTCGTCTCCCATCGAGACGGTCTCGACGTAGGCCCCGGCCGCCACCGCGACCGTGCCGCCTCCGCGACTGCCGGCGAGATCCACACCGGCCTGGATCGAGCGGAACGGGGCAAGCTCCGAGCCGTCGCCGCTTTCGCCCCCGGCCGCGTCCACGAAAACGGTGGTGTCATCGGTGCCGAGGCCTCCCCACGGGCCCACCCCGCACGCTGCCGGCACGCACACCTCCCCGTCGGCGACCTCCCCTTCGACGCAGGCGGGCATGCCGGGCGACGAGTCGTCGGCCCGGTGGCCGTCCGGGGCGTGGCAGGCGGCGAGGAGCAGCGCGAGTGTGACCATCGTTCCTTCGATTCCGTTCGATGGAACGAAGGCTATCCCCGCGCGACGCTCCGGATCCCCTCGACCGTCGCGGGCACGATGCCCCGCTCGGTGATGATGGCTGTCACCAGCTCCGCAGGCGTGACGTCGAAGGCAGGGTTCTTCGCTGTGGAGCTCGCGGGCGCCGTGCGGACGCGGATGAAGCGGCCGTCGTCGGACCATCCCCACACGTACAGCACCTCGTCGGGGCTGCGTTCCTCGATCGGGATGTCGGCGCCCGTGGGCGTGTGGCTGGCGATCGTGGTGGTCGGTGCGGCGACGTAGAACGGCACCCCCGCTGCCCGGGCGGCGAGCGCGGAGGTGTAGGTCCCGATCTTGTTGGCCACGTCGCCGTTCGCGGCGATGCGGTCACTCCCGACGATCACCATGTCGATGTCGCCGGCCTTGAGGTAGTGGCCAGTGGCGTTGTCGGCGATGATCGCGTGGGCGATGCCTTCCTGGCCGAGCTCCCAGGCGGTGAGCTGCGAGCCCTGCTGGCGGGGCCGCGTCTCGTCCACGAAAACGAAGGGCATCGCCCCGCCGCGGGCCGCCGCGTAGATCGGGGAGAGTGCGCTGCCCCAGTCGACGAACGCGAGCCAGCCTGCGTTGCAGTGGGTGGAGACCCTTGGACGTGCCGTCACGATGGGAGCGCCGAGCTCCCCGATCCTCCGGCAGCTCTCGGCGTCGTCGTCACAGAACGCGTTGCCTGCGGCGACTGCGGCCTCGCGGGCGAGCGCGATGTCGTCGCCCTCGGCCTCGATCGCGCGCAGCACGTAGTCGATCCCTGCAAACAGGTTCTGCGCCGTGGGGCGGGTGCTGCGCAGGGTGTTCGCGGCGGCGGTGACGAACGTGTGGAACTCCCGCTCCGGGGCCTCCACAGCCGCCTGGGCGACGCCCAGCGCGCCGGTTGCGCCGATCGCGCCGGCCCCCCGGACGGTCATGTCCCGGATGGCGACCGCGGTCTCACGCCACGTCGGAAGCTCGACGATCACGAACCGGTGCGGGAGCTTCGGCTGGTCGATCATCCGGATGACCCCGTTCTCCCACCACAAGGTGCGAGTCGGGATGCCGTCTACACGCATGGTTGGCCCCTCCCTGCTACTGCATGTCCGAGGCGGAACGCGGCAGGATCTTCCAGGTCTCGTAGGAGTAGTAGACCGGCCCGGTCACCGCGTCCCAGTGGGTCCCGGTGACCGCGTCGAACGAGTAGAACAAGTCGTCTACCGAGATGTTCCAGGAGGTCGTGCACTCCCCATAGGTCTCGTCGGTCGCATCGCTCGTGGCATCCACGTCGGTGAGCGTGACGAGGCAGCTCTCCCACGGCTCCCAATCCGCGGGCGCCTCGTTGAGCACGGTGACGACCGGCGTGCTGGTGCCCGTGGTCTGGGCGTCCGCGAGGTCGGTCACCTTCAGTTCGGTGAGACCGTAGAACTCGTTCACGGAGCCAACCAGCGTCACGGTGTCGCCGATCGCGACGTCGTAGGAGAGGTCCGCGAGGAACACGAGCAGGCCGGAGCCCTCGCCACCACCCTCGTCCTGCACGAAGAAGTAGCCGCCGTTGTCGTCATCCCAGTCTTCGCTGGTCACCACCGCGTTGGTGATCCGGACCGGGCCGCAGATGCCGAGCTGCGCGTCCGCGCAGGTGGCATCCACGGGATCCGGCATCACGGGGGCGGTGAGATCGTCGGCCGTACGTGGGTTGATGGAGTAGGCCTCGTACGAGTAGAACAACACGCCCGTGATGCTCGGGTAGGTCGCGCCGCAGGAGATGTCCTCGTTGTAGAAGCCGTTGTCGATCGAGACACCCGAGGAGAGGAGCCCCGTGCCGTACTCGTTCACGCTGACCAGATCCTGGTCGGAGATCGTGATCAGCACGCTCTCGTAGGGGTTCCAGTCGGTGATCGCGGAGCCGTCGCCGACGTCCACGGGGGCGGGGATGGCGCCACTGCCGGTGATCACCACGGAGTCGATCTGGAACTCGGTCCAGCCGTAGAAGTCGGTCGGGGTCCCGACGATCGTGACCTCGTCACCGGGCTCGGCGAAGATGTTCGCGACGCCCGAGGCCGACCAGACGTAGATGCCCGAGTTCGCTCCGCCGCCAGCGTCCTGCACGAAGAAGCCTTCATCGCCCTGGGTGTGAGGACTTGTCACGATGACGTGCTCGATGGTGACGCTCTGATCGAGGGGCACGACGCCGGTGCGGATGTCGACGATCGTGTGCCCGCCTCCGCCGGAGGTGTCATCACCGCTGGTGTCGTCGCCGATCACCTTGCCACCAAGGTTGCAGGCGCTGAGAAAGGCCGGGAGGGAGAGCAGGAAGAGAATCCGGGACATGGCAACTCGTGGAACGGGCGGCGTATACACGGGGGATCGGCTGTTGTCCACAGGGAGTCCGACCGATGGTGGGGTGTTGTTTGGAGGGGAGGGGCGGGCTAATCGCCGCGTTCCCGGAGGTCGGATGGAATCACCCCTCGGCAATCTCGAAAGTCCCAGCGCGCTGCGCGTGCGAGGGCTCGAGCGTCGCTACGCCGGAAAGCCTGTCGTGCGCGGGCTCGAGCTCGACGTGAAGGTCGGCGACCTGTACGGCTTCCTGGGCCCGAACGGGGCCGGCAAGACCACCGCCATCCGCTGCATGCTCGGGCTCATCCAGAAGGACGCAGGCGAGGTGGAGATCCTCGGGGAGCGTGATCCTGTCCGGCAGCGCACGGGGGTTGGATCGATGGTGGAGACCCCGCGGTTCCACGAGTGGCTCTCCGGGCGCCTGAACCTCCGGCTCGCGTGCGCCTACGCCGGGAACACCGCGGGTGTGGACGAAGCGCTCCTGCGTGTGGGCCTCGCGGAGCGCGCGGACGATCCGGTGCGCGGCTACTCCCTGGGCATGAAGCAGCGGCTCGGCATCGCCCGTGCGCTGGTGGGCAGCCCGAAGGTGCTCATCCTCGACGAGCCCACCAACGGGCTGGACCCGCGCGGGATGCGGGAGATCCGGGACCTGCTGAAGGAGCTCGTCCGTCGGGACCGGCTCACCGTGTTCGTGAGTTCGCACCTGCTCGCTGAGGTGGAGGCGATGTGTAATCGCGTGGGCATCATCGACCGCGGGGTGCTCAAGGCCGAGGGGCGCGTCACTGACCTGCTGGCGGGGAGGGGGGACGTGACCGAGGTGGAGCTGGGGGTGACGGACCGCACGGCGGCGCTTGCAGTGATCGCCGCCTCCGACGGACGGGCGACGCTGGTCGGCGATGGGGAAGACGGTCGTTTGCTCGTCGGGATCTCCGGGATGGACGTGGCCGCGTTCAACAAGCGGATGGTGGACGCCGGGGTGGGGGTGACCACCCTCCTGCCGCGTACCCGATCGCTCGAAGACCTGTTCCTCGAAGTGACCTCGACCGAAGACGAACTCCGGAGGAAGGCATGATCCCCAGGCAATTTCCGTGGATGATCTGGGCCGAGCTGCGCAAGGTCTACTCGCGCGGGAGCGGCATCGGCGCGCTTCTGGTCGCGGCGGTGATGGGCATCGGAACGGTCGGCATGATGTGGCAGATGGGACACAACGACAGCGCCCAGATCAACGGCCACTCGCTCTCCGAGATCGTGAAGATGAACGCGCTCGAGTGCAGCGGCTGGGCCCTGTGGGTGAGCAACTACTTCGTGGTGCCGCTCTTCCTGGTGCTCGCGGCTTCGAGTTCCGTGGCCGGTGAGCTCGGTTCCAGGACACTGCGCGAGGACCTTGTCCGGCCGATCCCGCGGTGGTCGGCGCTCGCCGCGCGCATGGTGGGCGTGTCGTCGCTGGCGGCGCTCTGCCTCTTGATCATCGGGGCTTTCTCGTTCTTCCCGGGCCTGCTCGCCTTCGGGCTGCCCGCGGAGGGCTCCGTGCCGGTGGACTACCCCACGCTCACCCACCTCGCGTTGTGCTACCTCGCGGCGCTGGGGTCCAGCGTGGGCCTGATCGCGCTCGCAATGCTGCTCTCGCTCGTGGTTCGCTCCGTGGGCGGCGTGCTGGTCACGATGGTGCTCGTGCTGATGGCCGACGCCGCGCTCCGGCTGGTGCTGTGGGGCATGGACATGGCGTCGATCGCGCTGGCTGGGCAACTGAGGCCCTGGACCCTCTGGAATGCGCTGCACTGCTGGGACGCGTGGACCACCGAGTTCGAACCCATGCGCTTCGTGGCGCTGGCGATCCTCACCGTGGCGGCGACATCGGTTGCGATGGTCCGGCTCTCCCGGATGGACGTGCCCTGACGCGCGGAGGCTCGCCTCGTCGCAGTTCGCCAGGGCTCGCCCTCTCGCGGCGGCGGTCCCCCCGGTGCTAGGCTCGAACCAGGATCACCACGCGGCGCGGCTTCCCGTCGATCAAATAGCTGTGCACGCGCTCCTCGACGAAGCCCTCGGGCGTGCCCCCCTCGTCCCGGGCGACCATGAGCACAAGCCGACCGCCCGTGCGCAAGAGCGTGCGAGCGAGCGCGGCGACCTCCTGCGGTGACCGGAATGCGCGGCTGATGATGCCGTCCCAGCCCGGCGCGAGCGCATCGGCGTCGCCACAGAGCACGCTCGCGTTCCCGAGCTTCGCTTCGCCGAGCACCACCTCCAGGAATGCCGCGCGTTTCTGCCGGCGTTCGACGAGCGTCACCTGCGAATGTGGGTGCCATGCGGCGAGGGCCACGCCGGGAAACCCGGCGCCGGAGCCGAGGTCCAGCCAACGCCCCTCCACCGGCAACGTGCGCACCGCCTCGTTCGCGTCATCGAAGTGCGGGTCCAGAGGGCCCGGGCCAACCAGATCCATCGACTTGCGCCAGGACTCGAGCACGCGGCGGTGCGCGGCGAGAGCAGGTCGAACGCGATCCTGCGCTTCGGGTTCCCCGCTCACGCAGGGCTGGGGCTGATGCCGTAGGCCTCGCGCACCTTCGACCGTACGAGGCCGAGGATGATGAAGGCGCCGAGCGGAAAGCAGCAGCTTGGCAGGTAGAGCACCGCGAGCGCGAGCCCGCCGTACCACGACCACTTCTTTCCGCTCAGGAGCCCGTTCGCCACGACGAAGTTCGTGATCGTGAACACGCCGCAGGTGAGGAAGAAGCAGAAGCCG
The DNA here is from genome assembly GCA_903875225.1 of uncultured Pseudomonadota bacterium. GTDB lineage: Bacteria > Myxococcota_A > UBA796 > UBA796 > SXON01 > CAIUMM01. The sequence continues at coordinate 43,107 of CAIQVJ010000073.1, read as the reverse complement.
ATGATGATCCAGGCGAACGAGGGGAGGTCGTACCCCGTGCTCGACCCGAAGCGATAGCCGCCGGCGCAGCCCAGGATCAGGAACAGGAACCCTGAGAGCCAGATCAGCCCGCGTGCGCTGGAGAGCAGGCCATCGTTGTTGATGATGGTGGCTTTGTCGAGATCATCCATGTTCGGAACCTTGACTCGGCCACATAGCCTGCGAATTCGTGATCTGCACCCCTCGTTGGGCGGCCGGGCCGAATCGGGCGCCGATTTTTTTGATGTCGCCCCAGCGCGAGGGCCCAGCCCTGGCCCCGGCGTCGGCAGCGATACAAAAGGCCCGCCGAGGGGGTCGATCAGCAGGGCTGGACGGGATAGATCCCCGGCTTCCCCGCGGTACTGCCTGTGTCTGAATTCGATTTTGCGAAGAGCGTCACACCGATCGACATCGATCACGAACTGCGTTCATCCTACCTTGACTATTCGATGTCCGTCATCGTCGGGCGTGCGCTGCCCGATGTCCGTGACGGCCTCAAGCCGGTGCACCGCCGCGTGCTGTACGCGATGCTTCGCGAAGGTCTGGTTTCAAACAGACGTTATTCGAAGTGCGCCGGCGTGGTCGGAGAGGTGCTCAAGAAGTACCACCCGCACGGGGACGCGAGCGTGTACGACGCCCTCGTCCGCATGGCCCAGCCCTGGAACATGCGCTACCTGCTGGTAGACGGGCAGGGGAACTTTGGGAGTGTCGACGGGGACAACGCTGCGGCCTACCGGTATACCGAGTGCCGCATGACGCGTGCGGCCGAGGAGCTGCTGCGCGACATCGACGAGGAGACCGTCAACTTCCAGCCGAACTTCGACGGGCAGACCGAGGAGCCCGAGGTGCTCCCGGCGGCCTACCCGAACCTGCTGGTGAACGGCGCCGAGGGCATCGCCGTCGGCATGGCCACGAAGATCCCGCCCCACAACCTCACCGAGGTGGTGGGCGCCGTGCTCGCGCTCATCGACAACCGGGAGATCACGCTCCCCGAGCTCATGCAGCACGTGCCCGGGCCGGACTTTCCGACGGGCGGCATCATCCAGGGCCGCGACGGGATCTTCGAGGCGTACTCGACGGGCCGCGGGCGGATCGTGGTCCGCGCGAAGGTGGAGATGGAGGAGGTCCACGGCCGCGACGCCATCATCATCACGGAGCTGCCGTTCCAGGTCAACAAGGCGCGACTCCAGGAAGACATCGCCGGGCTCGTGCGCGACAAGAAGATCGACGGCATCTACACGATCCGCGACGAATCCGATCGTCATGGCATGCGTGTCGTCATCGAGCTCAAGCACGATGCGGTCCGGGACGTGGTGCTGAACCATCTCTGGAAGCACACTCAGCTCCAGAGCACGTTCGGGGTCATCCTGCTGTCGATCGTGCAGCAGCGCCCGCGCGTGCTCACGCTCAAGGAGATGCTCGAGTTCTACCTCGCACATCGTCGTGAGGTCACCCTGCGTCGCACGCGGTACCGGTTGCGCAAGGCGAACGAGCGGGCGCACATCCTCGAGGGCTTTCGGCTCGCGCTGGACCACATCGACGAGGTGATCCGGATCATCCGCGCGGCGGGCACCGTCGACGCCGCGCGGGAGGGGCTCATCGCCCGGTTCGGGTTCAGCCAGATCCAGGCGCAGGCCATCCTCGACATGCGGCTCCAGCGCCTTACGGGGATGGAGCGGGAGAAGATCGAGGAGGAGTACGCGGGGCTGCTCAAGGACATCGCGTATTTCAAGAGCATCCTGCAAAACGAGGGGGTCCTGCTGGGGCTCATCCGCGAGGAGCTGATCGCAGTTCGGGATCGTCTCGGCGATGCGCGTCGGACCGAGATCGCCGAGCGCGCGGGAGATGTGTCGCTGCTCGACCTCGTGGCCGAGGAGGACCAGGCGGTCACGCTCTCCAACTCGAACTACATCAAGCGCACGTCGATGACCGAGTACCGGATGCAGCGGCGCGGCGGCACGGGCAAGCGCGGCATGGCGACGCGCGACCAGGACTTCGTGCGTGACCTCCTGATCGCGAACACCCATGGGAAGCTGCTGATCTTCACGAACCTGGGGCGGCTCTACCAGTTGGGTGTGGTGGAGGTGCCGGAGGGGACCGCCACCGGCAAGGGGCGCAACCTCGCCAACCTGGTGAACATGCCCGAGGGGGAGAAGCCCGCGCGCGTCGTGCCCGTTCGGGGCTTCCAGGACGGGGGCGATCTGCTCTTCGTCAGCAAGCGCGGCATGGTCAAGCGCACCGAGTTGGCCGATTACGCGCGGGCTCGCGCGAACGGGCTGAACGCCGTCGACATCCGCGAGGGCGATGAACTGCTCACCGTCGTGCCTGCCGAGCGGGAGCAGGACATCCTGCTCGTCACCCGGGCCGGTCGCGCCGCCCGGTTCCTGGGCGACTCCGTGCGGCCGATGGGGCGGGGTGCTCGCGGCGTTCGTGGCGTGAAGTTCAAGATCGAGGGCGATCACGTGGTGGACGTTGTGATGCTCACCGGAGGCGGGCACCTCTTGACGGTGACGGAGCGTGGCTACGGAAAGCGTACGGCGGTGGAGGACTATCCGAGGAAGGGGCGCGCCACCACCGGCGTGATCGACATCCGCACCGAGGAGCGGAACGGTCCCGTGGTCGGAGCGGTGGTCGTCGACGACGTCGACCAGCTCCTGCTCATCACCGACACCGGCCGGCTCATCCGGATCAACGTCTCCGAGGTGCGGATCTGCGGGCGAGGGTCGAAGGGCGTGCGCCTGATGCGCCTGGACGAAGGCGAGCGCATCGTCGCCATCACCCGGGCCGACGCCGAGGACGGTGAGGAGATCACCCCGATCGTCGAGGATCCGGAGGACGTCGCCGCAGCCGAGGCCGTCGTGCCGGATGAGGAAGAGGACGACGGCGACGAGCCGACCGGGGAAGAGTAGGCTCGGGCGGCAGCCCGAGTGCCTGCGCCCCTCGGATCGTCGAGGGCGTTCCGCCGGGGATGGCCCGTCAGGGCTGTTCGATCAGCGCGCCCTCCACCCGCATGATGATGTCGTTGTAGTCACGGTCTCCGCCGCCCGCCAGGTCCTCGAACCCGATCGCCCACGAGCACCCGCCGTTGTAGGTGATCGCCCCGTGGACCTCCCCGTCGTGGTTGCGCGAGGCCTCCCCGGACTTCCAATGGTCCCCGGTGTCGTTCACGGCGATCCCGAAGATGAGCTCGGTGCCGAGTGCATAGGGGCCGAGGGTGACCTGTTGTCCGACGCTGCTGACGTGGCCCTGCGCGAGCCGCACCGCTTCGGGCGAGTAGAGCCAGAGGTCGTCGCTGTAGCCCGCGTCGGAGCCGAGGTAGGTCACCGTGATGACCGCATCGTCCTGGGTCACGATCAGCCGGGCTCCCGCGTTGGTGTCGTAGCCCGTGGAGTCGGAGAGGCACTCCTCCGGGTCGTCGGGGGTCTCGTCGGTCGACAGGCCCGAGCTCCCGGCCAGCGGCACGGAGCGCACACCCACGGGATCGTCGGAGGTCACCCAGAGATAGCCGGTGTCGACGCCCTCCTCCACGGGCGCGTAGGTGAGGTCGACGGGCAGGCCCGCCCCGGGCGGCAGTGTCAGCGGGAGGGCCGGAGGCTCGGGCAGGTCGAACCGGGTGCCGGACACCATGAGCCCGCTCACCGAGACGTCGAGCCCGCCGACGTTTGTGATCGTGGCCGACCGATGCACCACGGCCCCGGGCGCGGAGTCGCCGAAGTCGACCGGGTTGGGGTTCACCGAGAGCTGCCCGAACAGGAGCTCCGCCTCGATGGGCACGTCGAGCTCGGGGTTCGCGGCATCGTCGCTGTCGATGCGGACCGAGGTGAGGCCGGGATCGCCGTTGGCGGTGAACGCGACGTCCACCGCCGCGGAGCCGCCCGGGGCGATCACCGAGTCGTCCAGCCCCTCGAGGAGCGCGAAGTACGATGCTCCGCCGCCGACTATCGAGAGATGGGAGAGCGTGAGATCGGCGTCGCCCTCATTTCGGATCGTGAGGGCCTGCGTCGCCACGCTACCCAACGCCACGCCACCATAGTCCAGCGTACCCGGCTCCACCGCGATCAGCGGGGCGTCCAGGTTGGTGCCCTGGACGACCTTGACGTTGTTCTCCACGCACGCCGGGGCGAACAGCAGGCAGCTGACGAGGAGGCCGCGAACGCCGCGGTGCATGGACCTCGTCCGGTCGGACGGCCACCGGGGTGCGGAGGTGCGGGGGAAGGAAGGGTGTGGCGATCTGAACACTCTGGCAGCATACTGGAGGAAACCCGTTTGTGCCAAGTCAAGGCCGCTCGAAGCTCGTCGGGACGGGCCAGCCACGGACCGGATGGGGCGTCGGGTCCCCGGGACACGGGTTATCCGAACCGCTAGGAATCCCGGATGCATACCGTTGCGCTCCTCGCGCTCTCCTGCGCAGCACCCGGGGCGGCGCACCTCGACGCGACGCTCACCTACACCGCCCGCATGGACGCGGATACCCTCTGTGACGTGGAGATCCGGCTGTCGGGCGCGCCGTTCGAGGGCGAGTGTGCGGACTGCGCGTGGGCGTTCCAACTCACGCCTGCGGTCGTCTCCGACGAGAGCCGCGAGGATTGCCTGGCGCGTACCTCGTACTCCCTCTTCGGGCGCTCGGAGGTGCCGCTCGTGCTCGCGGCGTACGATCTCTACTCTGAGGCGTACACCTACTACGTGGACTTCGAGCAGTCCTCCTACGACGGGTACGACGGCTACTACAAGACCGTCTACTTCGACGTACCCGGCGCGCTGGTCGCGTTCTACGACGAGCCCTACCGGGTCAAGGACCTGCTCGCCCCCACCGCCCACGCCAGCACGACGTTCTCCGACACGAGTGTGGATTGGCAACTCGACGAGTCGGGGGAGTCCTCGTTCCTGGACGAGCCCTGGGGGGCTCTGTGCCCAACCCTGGCACAGCCGTCCGACCTCTCCGGACCGGTGGAGGGCTACGTGAACGAGGCGACGTTCGAGTGCACGGGCGCGCTGGCGGCGGACGTCTGGCAGGTGGACGGGACGGCCGGCGACGACTGGGAGTTCGAGGCCGAGCTGGCCAACCCCGACGAGTTCGTGATCGCGGAGCTGATGGTCGCCGATGCACACGGCTGCTGGATCGTGCCTGGGTTCGACACGCGCCTTGCCGACTGTACGTACGACTCCCACCTCTGCTCCGGGGCGGGCGTGCACCTCACCTCCGATGGGCCGGTCTCTGTCCTCGTCAGCTTCGGCTGCGCGGACCAGGACCCCGATGTCGACTACCACCTCCTCGTGCGCGGTCCGGATGGGCCCGCGGAGGCCCGCCGCGTCGCAGAACATGTCTCCGACAGCGTCGTCAGCTACGCCGACGTCGCCCAGAGCGTGAGGATGTCCGGCACGATCACGCGGTAGGTGATCGGGCCCCTTGCCCTCCCGCCCTGCCCCCTATAGACGCCGGCACCTTCCCGGAGCCATCGTGCTCGGTCTGCCTCGCTCTCTCCTCGTCCTCCTGCAGCTTTCGCTGCTCCCGGCGTGCGTTCCCATGGCGACGAACGGCGGGGACCCTGACCTCACCGGAAAGGCCGTGCGCGTCACGTTCCTGCACACGTCGGACATCCACGCCCGCACCTTTCCGTACCACTTCGACCCCTCGTTCACGGACAACGGGCTGGGGCTGCCCGACGACGCCGGTTCGTACGGCGGGCTCGCGCGCATCTCGACGATCCTGAAGCAGGAGCGCGCCAAGTCTGGCCGGGTGCTGCACCTGGACTCGGGCGACAGCTTCCAGGGCTCGGTCACGTTCAACTACTTCGACGGCGAGGCCGAGTTTCGCGCCCTGTCCGCCATGGGGCTCGATGGGGCGGTCATCGCCAACCACGAATTCGACGATGGTGCGGAGAACCTGGCGAACCAATCCATCAATTGGGCCACCTTTCCAAGGTTGGCGGCGAACTACGAGTTCGAGAACTCGAACCTGCCCTGGGCGAGCATGCTGCAGCAGGCGTCCCAGCCAACCGCGATGTACGACCTCGATGGGTTTCGCGTGGGAGTGATTGGCATGGCCAACTTCTCCTCGCTCAACTCGATCGACGAGGAGAACAACTCGCTCGGCATCAAGATGCTCGACTCCGGCGACGTGATCCCGCACTACGCCGCGCTCCTCAAGGACCAGGGAGCGGACATCATCGTGGTCTTGAGCCACATGGGTGTGGACGAAGACCGCATCCTGGCCGAGACCTTCCCCGAGATCGACCTCATCCTCGGCGGTCACAACCACGTCGCGCTCGACCCGCCGCTGGTGATCACCAACTCGGTCACGGGCAAGCGGATCCCGTTGGTGGACTCGGGTGCGTTCTCCAAGTTCGTGGGGCGGCTCGACATCGTGGTGCAGGACGGCGAGATCCTGTCCACCGACTACCAGCTCTTCCCGATCGACGACACCATCCCCGAGGATCCGCAGATCGCGGGGCTGCTGCAGAAGTACCAGGATGTGCTCGACGACGAGCTGAACATCGATCAGGTCCTGGGCTACGCCGATGAGCAGCTCGACCGGTACGGCTCGACCGGCGGCGACTCCATGCTCGGCAACTTCACGGCTGAGGCGATGCGCGCCTTCCCCGGCGTCGAGACCGAGATTGCGCTCACCAACACGCTCGGCATCCGCTCGGACATCCCGATCGGCGACATCACGATCGACACCCTGTTCAACACGATGCCGTTCGACAACACCATCACCACGATGTTCCTGTCGGGGCGGGAGATCCAGGAGACCCTCGACTACGCCACCGCACGGTCCAGCGAGCGGGGGTGCCAGTCGCAGATCCAGGTCGCCGGCATCGCGTTCACGATGGACTGCAACGCGCAGGTGGCGGTGGACATCCTCATCAATGGCGTGCCGCTCGACCAGAACGGCGTGTACGAGATGGCGACCAACAACTACATCGCGCATGGCGGGTCCGGGTTTGAGATGTTGCAGCGGAACACCACGCAGGTCGACACCGGGATCTCCATCCGCGATGTCGTGCAGAACGAGATCATCCAGCGCTCCACCCTTCCCCAGCCCGACGACGGCGTAGCCGTCGAAGATGGGCGCATCAACGCGGTGTACTGATGATGCTCTTCATCTCCCTGCTCGGCTGCTCCACCCCGGCTCGCGTTCGCGTGGAGCCAAGCTTCGTGAACGTGGCGATCACCTCCGGGAGCGTGGGTACCCAGGACGCTCCGCTGGCGTTCTCGGGCAGCCCGCTCACCTACGGCCTCACGGTCACCACGTCCGACGTGAACGGGGACGCCTATGCGTTCAACGGGGACCTGAACCTGTCGGTGCGCCCCGGCAGCTTCACGGACGATCCGGTGATCACCCTCGTCGACGGCACCTGGTCTGGCAACATCCAGTTCAAGGACGGGTTCGGGCCCACGCGGGTCTGGGCGACGGATCAGGGGGACCGGGACACCAGCTCCGGTCGCGTGCCGAGCTTCGCGGCCGGTGTGAGCGAGGCCATCTACTTCGCCTACCCCACCATCGCGGAGATGCAGGCGACGGACGACGTTCAGACCAACCAGCTCGAGGGCGAGTTCGCGGAGCTGCGCGTGGCGGATCGCCAGGTGGTCGTGATCGCCCGCGATGCCGCGGGGTTCTGGGCCTCTGACCTCGCGGACGCGCCCGGGAGCGGGAACTACATCTATGTCTACACGTTCTCCCGGCCGGATGACAGCCTCACCCTGGGGGCGCAGCTCAGCGAGCTGAACGGCATCAACCAGGAGTACCTTGCGTCCACGCAGCTCTCCTACCCCACGCTCGGTGTGACCGGTGCGACGTTCGACGTGCCGCCCGCCAACGAGCTCACCGGCTGCGACGATGCCCAGATGGAGCTCCTCGAGGGCTCCCGTGTATCCGTGACCAATGGGCAGATCCCGAGCACGTTCACGCCCGACAGCCTGGACTATGCGGACTTCCTGACCTACGGCCAGTGGCCGCTCACGTACGGCTCCTGCACGGTGTACGTCGAGAGTGGGTCCACCGCCCAGGACTTCTTCCCCACCGAGCACGTGGGCGAGACCATCGGGAGCGTGTCCGGCATGCTCAAGGAGATCTTCTCCATGTGGGTCATCGTCGTCATCGACGGGGCCGACATCGCGAGCGGGCCGCCCGCGCCGCCCAGGCATTCGACCCCGGCTGTGAAGACCGCCCGGTCCCGCGGCCACCAATACTATCCGGAGTTCAAATGATCACCCTGCTCACCCTGGCGCTGCCGCTCTACTCCGGCGTCGCCCACGCTGGTGACTTCATGGACGTGTGGGTCACCACCGCCTTCGAGGACCAGAACGCGTTCGCGGGCCCGACGGACGACGACGCCGCACCCAACTTCGTGCTGCGAGGCAACTCCACCTTCTTCGAGAACTACGAGACGCGGTTCAGCGACGACATCTCGCAGTCCTACCTCGTGCTCTACCGCAAGGACGAGGGGTTCAACCCGCACCTCTTCACCGAGGCCGCGATGGTGCTGCGCTTTGCGCCGTACATCGACAGCGACAGCTCCAAGCCCGGCGTCAACATCGCCGACGACGGCAGCTACGTGCGCGTCGGCTACAAGTTCGGCACGCGCGCGGACCACAACCTCTCGCTCACCGGCTATGCGATCGACGCGAACCGGTTCCGCCTCGGGTACTCCTACGACCTCACGTGGGGCGGTCGCTCGGTGTTCGTGTTCGACCCGATCGCCGCGCCCGGCGCGCGCCTGCAGTACCAGAACGGGAGCTTCTACGCTTTCGCCGGGCTCAAGACCGCCATCGGGCAGTTCAACACCGACGACAGCGAGTACACCCCCAGCCAGGCCTACTACGGCTCGCTCTACGGCCTCGGCGGCGAGATCGGCAAGAACCTGCGGCTCGAAGGCGGGTTCGGGAGCTTCCAGCAGGGTCAGTTGGACAGCGTGACCGACGCCTCCAGCCCGCTCTACCATACGATGATCAACGCGATCGGCGGCTGCGCGCAGGTGAGCGTGCGGACCACCGACAAGATCGACTACATCGTCTCCAACGAGCTCAAGCTCTACCGCAACTCGCCGGACTTCGTGAAGGACACCTACATCTCCCATCGCCAGGTGGACGGCGTGGGGTTGCTGGTCCAGACCGAGGCGAACGTGCTGGCCCACAACCTGCTCGATCCGGCCAACACCGGGAACACGCTCGTGGAGAAGGCCGTGGCAGGGGACCTGCAGGCGCTCACGGTCGTCGGCAGCACCGAGATCGGGGTGGACCTGGTCTACAAGGATCTGGCGTTCATCGTGTTCAACGTGCCGGGCATCACGAGCCAGGTGGGCATCCCCACCACGATGGACACGACCCCCCAGATGTACGCCCGCGGCAAGATCTCGCACTACTTCGAGAAGGCCCACGTGACCCCCTCCCTCGGCGTCGGGTACATGAAGCCCGCCAGCTACAACACCGGGTCGGCCTGGTATGTGCAGTACGACGCCGCCACCGTGCGGCACGTGCCGGATGGGCACACGCCCGCCGACATCATGTCCGGCGTTGCGGGTGTCCAGTGGGACGTCTCCAAGAGCGTCGTGGGGGTTGGGGAACTGCTCTACACCCTCGACAACAACGAGTCGGTGTCGGTCTCCTCCGGCGGGGAGAACACCTATGCGCCCGCGAGCGGGCTGGTGCGGAACCGGGTCGGGTTCAACATCCTGATGCGGGCCCGGTTCTAGGGGCAGCGCCTGGCCGCTCGTGCTCCTGTTCCTCCTCGCCTGCACCTCTCCTTCGCCGGCGAGCCGCTACTCCCAGGCGATGGCGGAGGCCGACTACGACCGGGCGTTCGCCCTCTGTGTCGGTATTGGCAGCTTCGAGGCGGACTGCCAGACGGCCGTGATCGATCGGTTCCAGCGATACGAGGACTGCGCCAGGGTCTCCGAACCCGGGGAGTGCGAGTTCCGGCATGCCGAGCATGTCGGCAACGAGGATCCGGTCGCGGGGATCGCCGTGTGCAGGCGGGCCTCGCCGTACATCCCCGACTGTGACGAGCACCTGCTCGGGCTGCTCTCCCAGCATGCATCGACCCTCGAGGAGGCCGAGGCCCTGTTCGGGACGGCGGAGCCCGACCTGCAGATGCCGGGCGGTCGCGGGCACTTCCTCCGGATCTGGTTTCGTGGCCAGCTCAACGCGGGACGAGCGGTGGACGCGACCGGGTGCGTGGACTCCGTTTGCACCGCTGCCGCCCAGCACGAGATCGCCACCTTCGAGGGGTCGCGGACCGGGATAGTGCCAACGGATGCGCCGTAGCCTCGTCGATTCCCTGGCCTGCCCCGCGTGTGCTGACGGGCGGTTCGATCTCGTCATCCACACCGCCCACGAGCGGGAGCGTTGGAGGGCGGAGGTCACTGCGGGTGAGCCGACCACCGTGACCGAGGTGGAGAAGGGGGCGCTGCATTGTACGCAGTGCGGGGCGTCGTTCCTCATCACGTCGGGCATCCCGCGGTTGCTCCCTCCCGGCGTCCCGGACGGCCCATCCACCGGTCACCGGCTCACGACCTTCGACGGGCCCGTGCCGGAGCATGAGGAGAACTTCCGCGATCTGCTCGGCAACGTGGCGCCAGGGGTCCAGGCGATCGAGGTCGGGGGTGCGTTCCTCGGGCGCCGCGTGCTCGATGCCGGGTGTGGCTTCGGTCGGCACGCTGCGGTTGCCTCCCGGTGGGGCGCACACGTGGTGGGGCTCGACTCCTCTGCCGAGGCGATCGAGAGTGCTGCGAAGAACGTGGGTGACACGGTGGACCTGGTGCAGGGCGACGTGCGTAGGCCCCCGTTCCGCCGGGAGAGCTTCGACCATGTCTACAGCTTCGGCGTGCTGCACCACGTGACCGAGCCCGCGGCCACGTTCACGGCGCTCCATGCGCTGGTGAAGCCGGGCGGGCGGTTGTCGGTGTGGGTGTACGGCCCGCGCCAGGGGTTCACCCGCGTGGCGACCGGCGCGCTCCACGGCGCCACCACCAACATGAGCCCCGAGTCCCTCTACCGGTTCTCGGTCGGGCTCTCGTCCGTGCTTCGGGTGTTTTCACATACGCCGCACCGGTTGCTCTCGCCGGTGCCCTTCCTCGGCGCGGTGGTGAACCACCTGCCGGTGCACGACCACTCCCGCTGGCCCTTCGACGTGGTGGTGGCCGACGTGTACGATCGCCTGCGCGTGCCCGTCACGCACTACTTCCCGGGCGAGGAGCTGGAGCGCTGGTATGGCGATGCCGGGTACCTGGACATCCAGGTGAATCGGCGGGTCCGGAACACCGAGAGCTTCCGGGCGACCGGCATCAAGCGGTGACAGGCGGGAGGCGGGAGCCGAGCAGAGCGGAACCGTTGGCACGACCCTTGCTCACACTCGCCACAACCTGGTAGGCCCATGCTCCTCTCCCTCTGCCTGCTCACCCTTGCATCGGCCTTCGCGGGCGAACACTCCGTCGACCCCACAGCCATGCCCGGCCCCGTCCTCGCGACGCTCGCATCGAAGTACTCGGGTGCGACCGTGTCCAGCGCCAGCACCGAGACCGAGGACGGCGTCCAGACCTGGGAGGCGAAGCTCACCCAGGGCGCGCGATCCTTCGAGGCGGCGTTCGGAGCGGACGGATCCGTGCTCGAGGAGGAGGAGGTGGTGAAGGCCACCGACCTCCCCCCCGCTGTACAGGCGGCCCTTGCCGGCTACGCGGGCTGGACGATCGGCCGCATCGAGAAGTCGGTCACGCCGACGGGAACGCGCTACGAGGCCGTGCTCACGCAGGGAAAGCAGGGCCAGGAGATCGGGTTTGCGGAGGATGGTTCGGTGAAGGAAGTAGAGAAGTTCAAACATCACGAAGCGGAGTGACCCCGTGACCTCCGGCGTTGTGTGGGTGGTCGACGACCACCGTGCCTCCGCCGAGGCCGTGGCGGAGATCGCCCGGGGGCTCGGCCACGCGGCGCGCACCTTCGGGAGCGCCGAGCTGGCGACAGATGCCCTGGAGCGCGCCCTGCGCGCAGAGTCCGCCGCCGATCCGCTGTGCGCCGTGCTCGTGACCGACCTTCGGCTGCCGGGCATGAGCGGGCTCGGCCTCCTGGCTGCGTTCCGTTCGAGGGCGCCTGGCGTGAGCGTCGTGGTGGTGACCGCACACGGGTCGATCGACGATGCCGTGCGTGCGATCCAGGCCGGGGCCCTGGATTTCCTGACCAAGCCGCTGGCGGTGGAGCGGGTGGAGGCCGTGCTGCGGAACGCCATCGCACGCGCTGCGGTCGACGCCGAGCTCGCCCGGCTCCGAGCGGAGAACACGGCCCTGCGCGCCGTTGCGCACCCTGATCTCATCTACCGAAGCGCGGCGATGCGTGACGTGCTCGATGCCGTGGGCCGCGCGGCGCCTTCGGACGCGACCGTGCTCGTGCTCGGGGAGAGCGGCACCGGCAAGGAGCGGATCGCCCGGGCGATCCACGATGCCTCCCCGCGCGCTCGCGGGCCGTTCGTCGCCTCGCACCTCGCGGCGCTGGCCGAGGGCGTGTTGGAGAGCGAGCTCTTCGGGCATGAGCGCGGCGCATTCACCGGCGCGGCGGCGCGCCACCCCGGCCGCTTCGAGCAGGCCCGCGGCGGTACGCTGTTCCTGGACGAGATCGCGGAGATCGACGCGCGTACGCAGGTCAAGCTGCTTCGCGTGCTCCAGGAGCGGGTGGTCGTGCGGGTGGGGGGAACCGAAGAGGTGAAGGTCGATGGGCGGCTCGTCGCCGCCACGCACAAGGATCTCGAAGCGGAGGTGGGCGCGGGCAGGTTCCGGGCCGACCTCTACTACCGCCTCAACGTGGTCCGACTGCGCATCCCGCCGCTGCGAGAGCGCACCGATGACATCCCGATGCTGCTGGCGCACTTCCTGGATCGGTTCGCGGCACGGTACAACCGGCCGCTGCCCGAGATCGCGCCCGACGTTGCGCAGGCGCTCCTCGGATACGCCTGGCCGGGCAACGTGCGGGAGCTCGAGAACGTGGCTGAGCGGCTCGTTGTGATGGGCGGCACGCTGCGTCTGGACGACCTGCCGGCCCGACCGGTTGGGGCGCCGCGTGCGCTGCTCCCCGTGGGAGACGTGGACCTGACCACCTTCCTGGAGGAGCTCGAGGCCGAGCTGATCCGGCGGGCGCTGGCCCGCTCTCCCGGAAACAAGGCCCAGGCGGCTCGGAGCCTGGGCCTGTCCCGCGAGGCACTAAGGTACAAGCTGCAGAAGTACGAGCTTGACTAGCCGACCCTGGATCCCGTGGCATCGCCGACTGGTGGTCCGCTACGGCGCCACCCTGGCGGCCGTGGCGTTCGGGTCCGCAGCGGTGGTCGGCGTGCCGCTCTACCTCCTGTCGCTGGGCCTCCTGAAGCGCGCACTCGACGACCGGCTGGAGGGAACCGCCGAACTCGCAGCCTTGATCCTACCAGAGCTCGGTGAGCAGGATGGTCCCGGGGATCGCCTGGACCTCGCTCCCGGGCACACCCTCAATCTCCTCCGGGACGAGGCAGACCTCGATGCGATCTGCGTCCTCCGGCCGGATGGCACCCTTCTCCGTGCCTCCGAGGGGCGTCCCGGCGCGTGCGTGATCGACCCTGCCGACGCTGGATTGCTCACCCGCATCGCGGACTCCGCGCACACCGACATCCGCACGGACAACGAGGGAACTCCATACCTCTTCGCCTTCGCTCCGATCGGCGGCGAGGGTGCACCTGCGGGCATCCTGGCCGTTCGGGCCTCCGCGCCGTACCTCGAACGCCTGGGCACGCTGCAGGCCCGCTTCGGCACGGCCTGTGTCGTCTGGGTGGGGCTCGTCGGCCTGCTCGGTGCATGGGGCGCGGGACGGTTGGTGCGCCCGATCGAGCGCCTGCTCCTGGCGACCGAACGCCTCGGGGCGGGCGAGCACACCAGCGGGCCCTCGGGCGAAAACAGCGAGGGGGCTGGCGAACTCGAAACCTTGCAGCGCGCGTTCTCCGAGATGTCCATCGCGGTCCGGAGCCGGGAGACCACCCTGCGTGCGTTGGCGGGAGCCGTGGCCCACGAGGTCCGAAACCCGTCGAACGCCCTCCGCCTGCACCTGGGGCTCCTCCAGCGCGAGCTTGGCGCCGGCGATCCCGCGGTGATCGAACGCACGAGGTCGCGCCTGGTCACCCTGCAGGACCAGCTCGACCAGCTCGATGCGACGGTCGAGGCGTTCCTGCTCTTTGCCAGTGACCGCGCCGCGCGCCGCGTGCCGGTTGACATCCACGCCCTGCTCGAGCGCGCCGGTGACGGTGCCTCGGTGGACGCGCCCGCCGTGACCGTGGAGGTGGACCCCGTGCTGCTCGGTCGCGCGGTGGGAAACCTCGTCGGGAACGCACGCCAGGCCGGCGGCGAGCCGGTGTGTGTCCGGGCGCGCGTGGGAAGCGAGCTCGTGATCGAGGTGGAGGACCAGGGCCCGGGCTTCCCGCCCGAGCTCCGGGAGCGAGCCTTCGAGCCCTTCGTGCGAGGGCGAGCGGATGGGTCGGGTCTCGGCCTCGCGATCGTCGCCGCCGTCGCACGCGCGCATGGGGGGAGCGTCCGTCTCGCGGTCACCGGACCAGGGCGCACCGTCGTGGAGCTCACCCTCCCGCTGCGTTGACGCGGGTCGGAAGAAAACCTGCGATCCGGTAGATTTCTTCCGGCGCTGGTCACGGCGCGTCCCGGTTCACGTCCCGAGCCCGGCGGGCATTTCGTGGTTTGACGCGCGGGCACCTGCGCGTATTCACTGGAAGCTCCGGTCCCCGAGCGCTGGCATGCATGTTGCTGACAGGCCGCCAACGAGGTCCGCATGCCGCTCCGTCTGCTCGTCACCCCCTCGGTCATCGTGTCGCTGCTGCTCGCTTCTCCGCCCGCCCATGCGGAGCCTGCGGCGGCGGAAGCGGTCTCGGCGGAGGGCGAGGATCCGGTGACGAAGGACCAGTCCATCGACGCATACGATGACCTGGAGGACGCGCAGCCCGGCACCCCCGGTCACGTCGAGGAGCGCCTCTGGCTCACCTGGGGGTACGTCCCGGCGGAGGGCTACACGCCATCCGATACGCTCGAACTCTCGTACACCGGCAAGGGGGTGCTCAAGAACACCGAGTTCGACCTCGCGCAGTACTTCGAGCACGACGACGTCGACAACTCCACGGGCATCCTCGCGGGCTGGATGCAGCGTTGGGTCAAGGATGGCGGGCGTCACAGCCTGCGCCCCAGCATCGGTACCCTTGCGGAGTACTACCTGCGTACACCCTACGTGATCACCAAGCCCGGGTACGCGCCCGGCGCCTCGGTTGGTGACCACGTCGAGCTCACGCTCACCGTCGCCAAGTATTTCGGCCCCGGCTCCCTCTACCTGAACGGCAGCGTTCAGCACCAGTTGTTCAACAGCGAGATCTGCGTCACCGAGGACGATGTCGCGATCCAGCCGACCGACCCGGCGTTCCCCGACAAGGATGGCCCCGGCGGGGTGAACTGGGACGGGTGCGACTACTGGGCCCCCTGGACCCTCACCGCCCGGCTCGGCTACAACCTGCCGCTCATCCCCGACAAGCTGAACGTGATCGCCGACTTCATCGTCGAGACCAACGAGTTCACCACCCAACAGGTCTCCGACACCAACCCCGAGCCGGAGGCGCACTACCCCTACGACATGGGCGAGGTCGCGCTCATGTGGCACATCAACGAGCACTGGACGCTCTCGCCGGGCGTGCTCTTCGGCACCAACAGCACGCCGCCGATCGGCCAGAACCTCGCTGGCCTCGGGCACGAGGAGACGCCACAGTACGAGGCGGGTATCTTCCTGTTGCACGAATAGACCCAGGAGCCCGGGTGGAACTCTCCGTTGCTGACGCCATCGCACAGGCTCTCGCGGTGGCGAGCGAGTACTCCATCGCGAAGGATGAGGAGCTCTCGGCCGCCGACGAGGCGAAGAGCGCCGCCATGCGTATGCTCCCCGCGGTGCGGGCCGATGCGACGGTGGTGTACAACAGCCCCGCCCCGGGCTCGGGGCAGAGCTTCCTGTCGGAGAACAGCGTGCTCTGGTACCGCGGCACGGTGGGGCTCTCCGGGACCGTGTTGGGCGGCCTGGGTGCCCAACTCAAGGCGGATCGGGCGCTGCTCGCCGCGGCGCACGCCGGCACCGAGATCGCCCGCCGTGACCTCGTCCAGGCCACGGTCGATGCGTACTTCGGGGTCTCGCTGGCCAACGCGCAGGTTGCGGCGGCGGAGGGAACCCTGAAGGTCGAGGAGGAGCTTGCGCGGGTGACAGCGCTGCGATTCACGGGCGGTGAGGTGCCCGAGGTGGACGTGCTTCGTACCCGCACGTTGGTAGCGGCCGCGAAGGACACGGTCTTTTCGGCCCGGGCCGCGGCGCTGGCGAGCCAGGCGAACCTCGCGGCCCTCGTGGGATCGGACGCGCCATCCCAGGTGGCGCCGCTCACGATGGAGCTGTCGCCGATGGACGCGGTGGAGGGGGCGGCCCCCGTGGTGACGCAGGCCGAGGCTTCGGAGGACGCCGCGAAGGCGGAGGTGGCGGCCGCCAGGGCCGCGAACCTGCCGGCGATCGAGTATGGCGCCGGCTACGGCGTGGACACGGACACGCTCGGGGCTGGGGTGACCGACCACCTCGGCGTGATTGCCTCCGTCGCCGTCACCGTGCCGATCTTCGATTGGGGGATCGGGTCGCGCGCGGTGGCCGCCGCGAAGCTCGGGGCGGATCAGGCCGACATCGCCCGCCAGATCGCTGCGCGGCAACAGGTGGCGGACCTCGCGGGCGCCCGGGCGGCCGCGGGCTCAGCGTCGGAACGCGCCGCTGCGCTGCTCGAGAGCCTTCCCGACGCCGAGCGGGCCGCCGCCATCTCGCTCTCCCGGTACCAGGCGGGGGAGGCCGACCTGGTGGAGCTCTCCGAGGCCCAACAGAGCTTGAGCGACGCACGATCGGCGGCAAACCAGGCGCTCGCCGACTACCAGGTCGCGAGCTGGCGCCTGCACCTTCTGGGGGGCCCATGAGTATCCCACGTCCACGGGCAGGTTCGTTGCTCGTGCCAGCCTCGCTGCTGATCGGCGCGTTCATCTTCGGGTGTGCGGGGGCAGACAACGCCGAGGACGCCGAGATCGTCGTCGCGGTCAAGGTGGCCGCGGCCGTCCGCGAGCCGATCACGGCGACAGCGACTGCATCGGGCGGCGTCTTTGCCCGGCGGGAGGCGGTGATCAGCACGCCCGTGGCCGGGAAGCTGGTGAACCTCGAGCCGATCCAGAACACGACCGTGAAGTCCGGGCAGGTGCTCGCCGTGCTGGACGCAGTGGACTACTTCCAGGGGCAGAAGGATCTCCGCCAGGCGCAGGCCGGCGTGAACACCCTCGAGGCTCTCGCCGTGCGTCGCCGGGCCCTGTTCGAGGGCGGCGGCATCGCGAAGAAGGACCTTGAGGAGACGGAGCTGGCGCTCAGTTCGGCGCGGGACGACCTCGATGCCGCGCAGCGCACGTTGTCTGCGATGTCGGGGAGCGCGAGCGTGGACGCATCGGGGCGGGCGACCGTTCGGGCGCCGTTCGCCGGGGTGATCACCCAGCAGATGCAGTACGGCGGTGAGTACGTGGGCGAGGGGACGCCGCTGTTCAAGATGATGGACCTGACCGGCTTCGTGGTCAAAGCGCGCTTCCCGGACACCATCGGGGCGCTGCTGACCGAGGGCAGCACGGCAACCGTGGAGGACGAGGCGTTCGGCGAGCCGGTCACCGGCACGGTCTCCATGGTGAGCCGGACCAGCGATCCGGGGAGCCGTACGATGGAGGTGTGGGTGACGGTGGAGAACGATGCTCCCGGGGTGAAGCTCCGGGCGGGGGACGCCGCGACGGTCACCGCGCCCACGATCTCGGAGCCGGACGCCCTCGTGGTACCCAGCGAGGCTGTCCAGTTGCTGGCCTCCAACGGGCGCGACGGTACCGTGATGGTCGTGGACAAGGACAACGTGGCGCACGAGACCCGGGTGACCATCGGGATCCGGGCCGCGGGCCGCACGCAGATCGCGGAGGGCCTCAACGTGGGTGATCGGGTCGTGACCGAGGGGAACTACGCGCTCCCGGATGCGACGAAGGTCTCCATCGAGGCTGCGGAGCCCGAGGCTGCTCCCGAGGGCGCCCCGGCCGCCCCCGAGGTCGCCCCGGTCGCCCCGCCCGCCGAGAAGCCCGAATGAATTTCGCCCGCCTGGTCTCGACGCAGTCGCGGGCCATCCTGGTGATGACGTTCCTCCTCTGTGCGGCCGGTCTGTACGCCGCGCGGCAGCTCCCCGTGTCGATCTTCCCCCAGACGAACTTTCCCCGGGTCGTCATCGCGGTCGACAACGGCGTGGTCCCTGGCAAGCAGGAGCTGGCCAGCGTCACGCGGCCGATCGAGGAGGCGATGGGCGGCATACCCGGGGTGAACCGGATCACCTCGGTGACGGCGCGCGGCGGGACCGAGATCAACATGTTCTTCGACTGGGACCTGGACATCGTCCAGGCCCTGCAGATGGTGCAGGGGCGCATCTCCCAGATGGCGAGCCAGTTGCCGTCCACCGCCGAGATCACCGACGTCGATCGGCTGACCTTCGCGATCTTCCCGGTCGCCGGGTACAGCCTCACCTCCGACAAACGCAGCCCGATGGACCTGCTCGATCTCGCCGAGTACACGATCCGGCCCCGGCTGTCGCGGTTGGACGGCGTCGCTGCCGTCAACATCCAGGGCGGTGAGAAGCGCGAGGTCCAGGTCATCGTCGATCCGGCGAAGCTCGTCGCGCGCGGTGTGGAGATCGGGCAGGTGGTCGAGGCCCTGTCCGCCACCAACATCCTCGAATCACCCGGCCTGATGGAGGAGAACCACAGCCTGGAGCTCACGGTGGTCTCCGGCCAGACGACCGACCCGGACGATCTTGGAAAGGTGGTCGTCGCCGTGGTGAACGGCGTGCCCGTGAGCGTGAGCGACGTCGCGTCCGTCGGCACGGGCGCCGCCCCGGCCTACACGATCGTGACGGCGGACGGTCACCCCGCGGTGCTCCTCAACATCCGGCGCCAGCCCAACGCGAACACGATCGGCGTCGTGGACGCCGTGAAAGCCGAGCTTGCCGCCATGAAGGCGAGCCTGCCGAAGGACGTGGCCATCGCTCCGTTCTACGACCAGTCGATCCTCGTCGGCGATTCGATGTTGAGCGTACGCGACTCGATCCTGCTCGGTCTGCTGCTCTCGGTCGCGATCCTCTACGCGTTCCTGCGCAACTGGGGCACGACCATCGTGGCGATCCTCGTGATCCCGGTCACCCTGGTCGCCACGTTCTTTGCCATGTGGCAGGCGGACCTCTCGTTCGACCTGATGACGCTGGGCGGCGTGGCGGCGTCGATCGGACTGGTGATCGACACGGCGATCGTGGTGGTGGAGAACATCTACTTCCACCTCGTCCGCGCAGAGGCCAGTGCGCTGCACAACGCCGTCACGGACGCCCTGTCGGCGGCCCGTGAGCTGGCGCAGGCCCGTCGCAAGGCTGTCGAGGACGCCATCACCGAGATCTCGGTCCCGATCATCGGCTCGACGCTCACCCCGGTGGTCGTCTTCCTCCCGCTCGCGATGCTGACGGGGGTCACCGGGGTGTTCTTCCGCTCGCTCGCGATCACCATGGCCGTCGCGCTCCTGGCCTCGCTGGTGCTGGCGCTCACGTTCACCCCGGTGCTGGCCGAGAAGTTCATCCGGGTGCCGAGAAGGGCCCTGAAGTCCCCTCCGCCTACGTCACCGCCCACGTCGGGCCCGGCGGACGAGTCGAGTGAGACCACGCAGGAAGTCGCGGGTCAGCCCGGCGACGGGGAGCCCGGGGCAGAGGCGGATGCGCTCGTCGCGTTCACGCATGCCGATCCGCACGCTGAGGAAGAGGAGGCAGAAGGCGGGAAGTTCCTTCAGGCGATCATCCGGATGTACGCCTGGGTGTTGAGTCGGGCGCTTAACTGGCGCAAGACCGTGATCTTCCTCTCGGCCGCCGCGGGCGTGGCCGCCTTGCTCCTCGTGAGCCAGCTCGGATCCGACTTCCTCCCCGCGTTCGACGAGGGTGCGTTCGTGCTCGACTACGAGGCGCCGCCGGGCACGTCGCTCGTGGAGACCGACCGCCTGCTCAAGCACGTCGAGCGGATCCTCGAGGGCACTCCTGAGGTGGAGGGCTACTCCCGTCGGACGGGCTTGCAGCTCGGCGTCTCGCTCACCGAGCCGAACACCGGGGACTTCCTCGTGAAGCTCAAGGGGGATCGTGATCGCTCGATCGACGAGGTCACCGAGGACGTCCGAAGGCAGATCGAGGGCAGCGAGCCCGCGCTGCGTGTGGAATTCGCGGGGATCCTGGGCGATCTCGTCGGGGACCTGATCGAGTCTCCCAGCCCGGTGGAGATCAAGCTGTTCAGCGACGACACGGCGGCGCTGGAGGCGAAGGCCCACGCCGTGGAGGACCTGATCCAGACGGTGCCAGGGGTCGTGGACACGTTCAGCGGCGTGGTGGTGAGCGGGCCGGCCCTCACGTTCCAGGTGGACCCGGTGCGGGCGGCCCGGAGGGGGGTGACCGTCGAGCAGGTCGCAGCGACGGTGCAGACGGCCATGGACGGCGTCGAGGCCACGCAGGTGCTCCAGCACGGCCGGTTGATCACGGTCCGGGTGCGGCTGCCGGGCAGCGTACGCGACTCGCTCGACTCGCTGCGCGCGTTGCCCATCCGGTCGGGCGACACCTGGTTCCGGCTCGACCAGGTGGCGGATCTCTCCTACGAGAGCGGTGTGACCGAGATCCATCGGGATGGGCTCCGGCAGACCGTGGCCGTGACGGCGCGACTGGAGGGCGTGGATCTCGGCACCGGGATCGCCGCCATCAAGAAGGAGCTTGCCGCGAAGATGACGTTCCCGCCCGGCATGACCGTGGAGTACGGAGGGATCTACCAGGAGGAGCAGAAGAGCTTCCGGGAGCTCCTGATCGCGCTGGTGCTCGCGGTCGTGCTCGTGTTCCTCGTGCTGCTGGTCGAGTTCCAGTCCTTTGCCCACCCCGTCGCGATCGTGTCCGGTTCGGTGCTGTCCCTCTCCGGCGTCGTGGTGGCGATGTTCGTGACCGGCACGACGCTCAACATCGTGTCCTTCATGGGCATGATCATGGTGGTCGGCATCGTGGCGAAGAACGGCATCCTGATGCTGGACGCCGTGGAAGATCACCGCCGGAACGGCGACAGCATGCGGGAGGCGCTGCTTCGGAGTGGACGCCGGCGGTTCCGTCCCGTGCTGATGACCTCGCTCGCCACCATCCTCGGGATGGCGCCGCTGGCGTTTGCGATCGGGTCGGGATCGGAGCTGCTGCAGCCCCTCGCCATCGGCGTGATCGGGGGGGTGATGATGGCGCTGGTGATGTCCCTGGTGTTGAGCCCGGTGGTGTATTCCGTGATCCAGGGGGAGTGACCACCGGCGACCACCGAGGTGATAGCGGCATCGTGGAAGATCGCCGCCGTGCCTGAAGTGACCGCCCCCGCCGCCCGATCTGTGTTGTTGCGTTGGGCGCCGGCGTTGGCCACCTGCCTCCTGGCTGCGCTCGCGGTCGCTCCGGCGCTGCGGCCCGGCGCCGAGTGGTACATGGACAACTCGAGCCACCTGCTCGAGGTCCAGGCCCTGTCGCAGGACATCGCGGCGGGCGGGAACGGCTTCGTTGCGTGGACGACCCGCGCGGAGCTTGGCCTGGCGGTGGGCCAGGTCAGCGCGCCCCTCCCGTGGACGGCGCTGGCGTGGATCACCCGGGCCGGGGTCGCGCCCGCGCTGGCGAACGGGATCGCGATCGTGCTGTCCAACGTGCTGTTCGCAATCGCCGTCTCACGCCTGGCGTTGCGGCTGTATGCGGATCGCCGGGTGGCCTGGTTCGCGGGCGCGCTCGCCTCGTGCGTGGTGACCGACCTGTACGGCATCGGGGGCACGACGGGCGGGATGTGGCCCTACCGGCTCGCGAACGCGCTGGTGCTTTTTGCCTTCGCTCGCGGCGCGACGGGTTTGGGCGCGGCGTTGCTCCTCGGTCTCGCCTGGGGCTGCCACACGCTCTCGGCGAGCGTGGGGATGCTCGGGGGCGGGGTCTTCGCGGTCGTCGGCGCGGTCCGGGACGCCCGCGACGTGCGGTGGGGCAACCTCGTCCGGAGGGGGGCGACCCTCTGCGGGGCCGTCGCCCTCGGCTCGCCGGTGTGGTGGAGCCTGCTCGACCCCGCGCTGCGCGACTTCGGCGGTGTGCATCCCTACCGCTGGGGTGAGCTGGTGCTGGCCATCGCGTTTCCGGTGAACCCGTTCGCCTTTCCGCGTGGGAGCACGCTGCTGGGCGGCCCGTTCGCGATCGCCGTGTGGGCGCTGGGCCTCGCGTTGGCGCTGGTCCCGGCGCGTGGGCTCCTGCGCGACGCATCTGCGGCGCTCGCGCTTGGCGTGGGCCTCGTGATCCTGGAGGTGTGCGTGGCCCTCCCGTCGCTCGGCGGTCCGTCGCCGCTCGGCCCGGTGCCCTTCCGCCTGCACGTGTTCCTGCACGTGGCGCTGGCGGTGCGAGCGGGTGCGGGCGCCGTGTGGCTGCACGACCTCGCGCAGGCCCGGGTCCAGTCCGGCTCGCCACGCCGGTACGTCAGCCTGGGCGCGGGCCTGCCGGTCGGCGTGTGCATCGCCGCTGCGCTCGCCGCAGCGTGGTGTGGAATGAACGAACTCCCCGACGCGAAGGCGCCCGCCTTCGCCCGACAGCTCACGGACCTCCGCGCGGCCTGGGCTCTTGCGAGCGCGCAGTCGAAAGGCGCCCCCGTGTACCTCCACGACACCTTCGCGAACGCCCGGGCGCCAGCCGTGCTCTACTGGTCGCACCCGGGCGGCCTGCTCGCAGCCGAGAACGGGGCCAGCGTGCTCGGCAGCTGGTACGGCATCAGCGGCTCCCCGGTCACCCGCGCGTCACGCTCCGAGGATGGCCTGTTCGTGGGGTCGCCGCGCAAGCAGCGGGAGTCCGACCGGCTGGAGCAGGCGCTCGATCGACTCGACGCCTACGGCGTGTGTGCCCTCGTGACCTGGGACAAGCAGATCGTGGACGCGCTCACTGGTCAACGCGGCTTTGCCACGCTCTCCGCGACCGGTGCGTGGACCGTGCTCTCGCGCGATGCCGTCCCGACGCCGGTACCCTACACGCTCGGCGCCTCCAGCCCCGGTGCCCTCACCGTGGACGACAGCGGTCCGGACAGCAGGCTGGTCCTGCCGCGCTCCTACAACCCGGCCTGGACCGCCCACACCGTGGGCGACGGCCGCGAGGCGCCGGTGCCCCTCGCCGCTGACGCCGCTACGGGCCTCCTGGTGGCGAGCCCGCCCCCCCGTTCGCGTGTGGTGCTGACCATACGGCCGTGAGCGCTGGTCAGGCTCCCCGCGGTCCCGATCTCCCGAGCGCCGCTGCGGTCACTCCTCCGGGTCGCCCTCGTGATGTCCACTGTGCCGCCCGCCCTTCATGTCCCCTTCGCCCCCGGGGCAGCGGTCCCCGGGCTCGCCGCGCCCGCCGCGCGCCCCCGCGTCGCCCTCATCCCCGTGCTCCCGCATCATCGCGGCCGCCTTCGCCCACTGATCGGGGGTCAGCAGCTTGCGGATCGCCACCATCTGATCCACACGGTTGCGGCCAAGCTCGGCCTTCGCGGTGTTGAGCGTGTCGAGGGCCTTGGAGATCGCCTTCTCGTCGAGGGTCGCAGCCATCATGGCGTGGTGCAGGTCGAGCTCCGCGAGGTCCTTGCGCGCCTCGATGGCGATCCGCGCGGACCGGGAGTGGTACAGGATGTCGTCGACCTGCGTGCGCTGCACGTCGGTGAGCCCGAGCATGCCCACCATCTGCACGGAGTGGTCGTCCTCGCCCTCGTTGGCGTACGCCGGGCTCGAGCCGAGCGCGAGCGCGAATCCGAAAACAGGAAGCAGGTAGCGAAGAACGGTCATTGCAGACTCCTTGGGATGGGCGGGAACCACGCGCCAGGGGCTGCCCGTCGCGTGTGACCCAAGGGGTAAGCACGAGGAACGAAGCGGACATCACCCGGAGGGGCCGCCCGCGTGACCGACACGACGCGGAGCCCGGGCTGCCAGGCTCTGTGCCTACGCCAGATACATCCCTGCGATCGTCCCGATCCCCGCGATCGCGAAGAGCACGAGCCCTGCCCCGCAGCCCATGCAGCCCGCCTTTGCCGGCGGGGCGGCGGTCCTCGCCTCGATCTCCGCGCTCTTCGTGTACTTGATCGGGTTGTTCTTGAGCGAGTCCGCGGCCACGGGCGCGCTCAGCGAGTAGTCGTCGCGCACGGCGCTGGCCTTGAGTCGCGCTTCGGCTGCCGCCTTCTCGGCGGCCTCGGCCGCCGCCCTGGCCGCGGCTGCTGCCTCTGCCTCCGCCTTTGCCCTTGCAGCCGCCGCCTCGGCGTCCGCTTTCTCCTTCGCGGCCTTCTCCACCGCGACGCGCTGCGCTTCGGCAGCCTCGGCCTCTGCCTCGGACTTCACCTGCCTGGCAGCTTCCCCGAGGCAGACCTCCGCCACGAGCGAGGCCCCGATCAGCCGGTAGCTGGCGAGGGCGTCCACCC
Source organism: uncultured Pseudomonadota bacterium (assembly GCA_903875225.1). Classification (GTDB taxonomy): domain Bacteria; phylum Myxococcota_A; class UBA796; order UBA796; family SXON01; genus CAIUMM01. Next base: position 18,526 of record CAIQVJ010000073.1, on the reverse strand, counting down.
CCGTCGCGACCACTCCGGTGACCTTGTCCGCAGTGCCGAAGATGTTCGGGACCTGCGTCTGCACGTAGGCAGCCAGCGGCTCCGCGTACGCCGCCGCCTGTCCCAGGCCGGCCTCGAAGGTGCCCATCAGGCTCGACAACATCCCTGTCGCCTGCTCGACCTCGCCGCCCGCGACTGCTGCGAGCCGCTTGGCGTTCTCTGCAGCCTGCCCGCTGATCATCGCGGTGATCGCCGCGGTTCCGCCCGATGCCAGGTTGTCTGCGAACGGCAGGACGAGATCGGCCGCCGTGTACCATGCGAGCAGCGCGCGCCCGGCCTCGGTGTTCGTGAGCGCCCGGACCTTTTCCGCCGCAGACCCGGGAAAGAGCTTCCACGCTGCCCACGAGATGCCGATCGCCTTCAGGCCCGCGTCGGCGGCCTGCTGCGGGTCCATCTCGAGCGCACCCTCCTGCCCGCGAACGGTCTTGTAGGCCGTGCGCAGCCCCGAGAAGATGGCGATGCCCTTGTCGCCCTTGTCGAGGAAGTCGAACGCGGCGAGCGCGGCCTGCGGACCCTCTGCGCGGGCAAGCTGCTCCGCACGGGTGCGGATCCGGCCCGCGAGCTCGGGGGCGTTCAGGCGGGTCGCGGCGGCCAGTGAGGCAGCGTCCAGGTCGGTGGTGGGCGCCCAGGACGCCACGAAGGGCAGGATCCCGAAGAACCCGCCGACGACCCGGACGGTGAGGTCACCCTTGTGGAATTCGGCGACAGAAGGGGCGAGTTCGTGGCTCATGGGCGGCACCTCTCGAGGGAGATCTCAGCGGCGAGGCGGGCGACGAGCAGCCGGTAGACCGGCAGCGCATCCGCGGCGGTGGCGACGGCGCCGGCGACTGTCCCGGCCGTGGCGATCGCCGTGGGCAGGTACGCCTTTGCGGTGTCCGCGATCTGGTGGGTGTACTTTGCGACGTTGACGATCACGTTGTCGAGGGGGCCGGAGAGCGCTCCGAGCATGGCCTGTGCGTTCACTCCCGCGCCCGCCCCGCCGATCACGTCGAGCTTTGCGAGGTGTCCGCCGCCGTACTTCTCCATCATGTGCCCGATGACCGAGCCGCCGGTGAGCACGGCGTCGTCGGCGAACGGGAGCGCGATCTCGACTGCGGCATACCAGGTGAGCAGCGCCTCGCCGGCCTGGGTGCGGCGCAGCAGCGCGATCTTCTCGGGGATGGTGCCCGGGATGAGCTGGTGGAACAGGTAGGCGAGCGCCAGCGCCTTCAATGCGGCGTCGGCGCCCTGCTGCGGGTCGGTGTCGAGCGCCTTCTTCTTGTCGCCGAAAAAGAGCTGGAACACCGCGGCGGCTCCGGCGAGCGCTGCGATCCCCACGTCGCCCTTGTCGATGAAGTCGGCGACCTCGAGGGCACGGATCGTGCCGGGCTCGTGCGCGTGGACCAACGCCTGGGCGGCGGCTTCGGCCGGCAGGTCCGGGTAGACGAGCATCTGCGCTTCGGCGAGCGAGCTGTAGAACGAGAGCGCGGGCGCCCCCGGGATCACGGAGAACACGGCCCAGACGAGCTTGACCGACGCGTCGTTCTCCGAGAACGTGGCGAGATTGCCTTCGATGGTTTGCACAGACAAAAGGGACTCCGGAGGGGCGGCAACGTATCGCGTTTGTGCGGGTGATCCGGCGGATGGCGGCCCCGTTCGCTCAGGGCGCCTCTGCGACCTCCGCTGAGTACATCACCCACGCGTCCTTGTACGTCGGGCTGACCACCCGACCCACGTCGCGGAACTCCTGGTTCACGTGGTCGCTCGTCCATACGCCCGAGAGGCCGGAGCTGGACGGGTCGTCCGGCAGGGTGCCGAGCCAGAGGCGCGTATCGGCGGGGGCGTGCTCGTCGCCCTTGGTGCCCGAGTCGACGAACGCGAAGCGGCCATCCCCCAGGGGCGTGATGTCGCGCGCGTAGAGCACGTCGTACCTCGGGATCACGAGATCGTAGAGGTAGTTTCCGTCGCGGTCCAGCACGCCGAAGCTGCCACCGGCGCCGTCGTTGAACGTGTCCGACAGGCCCAGCGAGTGTGCGAAGTAGACGTGGTCGTCGTCGAACGCCATCCCGTGCGGGCTGTTGACGAAGCTCGCGCTGGTGGTGGACTGGGGCGGGAACTCCCACTCCTGGTGCCAGCCGCCGGCGTCGGACCAATGCAGGATCTTGCCGTGGCCGTCGCCAGCCTGCTGGGCCTCGTCCCCCTGCGTGTCCTTGATCGAGAGGTACAGGTGTCGGCCCGCGTCGTCCTCCCAGAGGGCCATCCCGTTCACCGACGTGTAGATGTCCCAGTCCGGGCTACCCCCGGGCACTGCAGGGTCGCTCGTCCCCCCGACGATCCCGGTCACCACGCCGCAGGTGCCGCTGGCTGGCACGGTCCTGGAGGGTGCCGTCTGGAGCGGGACGTCCACCCACACGACCCGGTGGTTCCGGGTGTCTGCCACCGCGATCTGCACGGAGTCGTCGTCCTCCGCGAGGACCTGGAACTCGTGGGGCCAGTAGAGCTGACACTGGCGGACCTGGTCGACGGTCTGGCCTGCGGCGGGCTCGCAGGGGTCGTCGGGATCACGCACGCATACCCGCTGCTCGGGGTCGATCTGGCTGAAGTCCAGGTGGTCGAGCTGCCAGCGGATCTGGGGATCCTTCCCGTAGCCGTCGGGGAACGCCACGCCGGCCAGGCGCCCGCCGAGGTCCAGGAACGTGTCGCCGTCGGACTCGTCGCCGCTCCCCACGGGCGTGAAGGTGAGATCGATCTCGGGGGTACCGTCCGAGAGCGCTCGCCCCCTGGACTGGTAGACCAGGCAGAAGCGGTGCAGATCGTCGCTCACCCGGCAGTCGTCGGTCCACGTGCCGTCGACGTCCACCTCGCCCGCGATGTGGCCGGTCGCCGCGTTGGTGATGAACGCCTTGTCGCCGTGCAGGTCGCTCACGACGAGCCAGGCGGGTCGGCAGGCGAGGAGCAGGGCGAGGAGCACGGCTCAGGCGTAGCACGTGGACTCTGTCGTTCGCCGTTCGGCCCCGGGAGTTTTCCCCGTCCGCCGATGAGATGGTGACCTCGCGGCCGGGCACTCGCGGGTCAGGCTGCGGCCGCCGCCAGATACAGGCCGCGGAGCGGCGAAGCGAGCGGGTTTTCCCATCCGTCAACCTGTGCGGCGAGCGCGCGAGCGTCCAACGCGACCCTTCGAAGCTCCACTGTGGCGCTGCCTCCGCTCACCTCGACGATCGCGTATTCTGCATGCGGAAGAATGACCGGCGGCCCGCCCGAGGCGTACTCCTGGAAGGGCATTCCGACCGAGCCGCTGTTGACGATGAGCATCCCCCGATGTTGCCGGAGCATCTGGAGGTGGGTGTGCCCGCCCGCGAGCACGAGCGCCTGACGGCCGTCGAGCATCACGTCGACACGCTCCGCAGGGGTCGTCGCCAGGAGGTCCTCGGTGTTGGAGCGGGGGGTTGCATGGTAGAGGAACACCCCGCCCAGAGAAAGCGTGGGCGCGAAGGTACCCATGAACGCGACGTCCTCCGCGGTCATCGCGGCCCGCGTGGTGTCCACCGACGCGACGATCAGCGGCGACTCGCTGTACCGGTGAATCAGCGGGGGATCGAGGATGAACTCGTCGTGGTTGCCGAGGATGCACCGGCAACCGAGTTCGCGAAGCCGCGCCAGTACCGCGCCCGGCCGAGGCCCGAGGGTTGCGACGTCCCCGAGGCAGACCAGCTCGTCATAGCCGGCGCGCCGAGCGTCCACGAGCACGGCATCAAGTGCCAGCGCGTTGGCATGGAGGTCCGAGATCAGGGCGATGCGCATGGAGTGGGGGTCCTGGACGTGCAGGGAATTCTACCGCGTCCTCACGCAGAGGGGGCGGGGGCCACGGGGTCCTCCCGGCCCGGACCGACATTGATCCCTGCGGGCCGGTGGATCGCGTGCGTGGCCGGGTCCTCCCGGCCCGGACCGATCCACAGGCAAAAGGCGTCGGGTCGGTACTCCGTCCCGACGTCTTTTGCCGTTCGGCCCCGGGGGCTTGGGGGGCGCGCGCCCCCCAAAGCAAAAAAGAGAAACCCGCCGCCGAGCAAGCTCGACAGCGGGTGGGTGAGTCGGACGGGGGACTCGTCCGGCTCCGGCCGTTCACGTCTCCGCTTCCCTGAGCAGCACGTTCCGTGCCAGTACCCGGGCCGAGGGCGCTCGGCATGGAGCAACGTACGTTTTTCGACTCCGTGCCGACGCTCCGACAGGTGTGGACGTGTCAAGTGCGACATTTCTGTCAGACTGGGCGGGCGGGACCGGGCGTGGAGGCGCTCGAGGAGAGGCCGCTGCAGAAGCTGGTGACGAGATCGGCCAGGGCCCAGGGGCGCTCTTCCGGGTGTACGAACCGCCCGCCGGGGATGGCCCTCAGGTGGCCTCCTCCGAGCAGGACGTCGGCGGCATCGGCCTCAGCGAGGGGGTAGAGCGGATCGTCGTCGCCCCAGGCGAGCATCGTGGGGACCGCCGGACGGGTGAACGGGGGCAGCGGATCGAGGGAGCGCACGTACGTGATCACCGCGGTGCGGTCCGCGCGCGTCGCCACCAGCGGGCTGCAGATCGCGTCAACGGTGTCGCGGTCCATGATGTATGGGTTGCACACCGCGCGGCGCAGGCCGGCCGAGGAGGCGAGCCAGCGGACGAAGAGCTGGGGGTGGAGGCCGACTCTCGCCCCGGGAAGCCGCTGCCAGGCGCGGGTGATCGGGTCCAACCGGGTGATCGGGCCGTTCGAGAGGACCACGCCGGCGAGCATCGGGCCCGGCGCCAGCGCGGCTGCGCGCAGCACCGCGGGCACTGCGAGTCCGTGGGCGACCAGCACGACGGGGTGGGAGCTGGCGCGGAGCCCGGAAGCGATCCGCTCGGCGACGGCCTGCAGCGTGTTCCGGGCGCCCGGGTCGAGCAGCGCCGGGGCCTCGCCGCCTGCCCGCGCCACGCACTCCTGGAAAAGTTGCCCCACAAACGGCGGGCCCGCATACCAGCAGGGCCGCGGGGTCTGGTCCGGTGGGGTGCGCTGCATTATTTCAGGCTCTGGAGCGCGCCGTGTATGACCTGATCGTCGAGGATGCCACCATCGTGGGTGGGCGCCAGCGCCGCGTCGCCGACATCTGCGTGGAGGACGGCCGGATCGTGTACGTCGGGGAGCGCCCCGCCGGGCCCGCCCGTGCGCGGCAGTCTGCGCTCGGAAAGTTCGTGATCCCCGGGGTCATCGACGGGCACGTCCACTTCCGTTCGCCGGGGCACCCGCACAAGGAGGACTGGGCCTCGGGCTCGCGTGCAGCAGCGAGCGGCGGCGTCACGACCGTGCTCGACATGCCGAACACGAGCCCCCCGACGCTCTCGCGCGCAGACTGGAACCACAAACGCTCGCTCGCCGCCGCGCAGTCGCGTGTCGACTTCGGCCTGTGGGTGGGCGCCTCCGCCGGCCGGAACGACGACATCAACGAGCTCATGGACTCTGGCGACGCGTGCGGCATCAAGGCGTTCATGGGCGCATCCACCGGCCCGCTGCTGGTGGATGACGACACGCTCGTCGCGCTGTTCGAGCAGACGCGAGGGCTCATCGGGGTGCACGCGGAGGACGACGCCGTGCTCGTCGCGCTGCGCGGCCGGTTCGACGGCCAGAGCGCTCCAGACCACAACGCGGTCCGCCCGCCCGCAGCCGCCGCGTCTGCAGTGCAGCGCCTGATCGAGCTTGTGTCCGCCTACCGCCGCCCGGTCCACATCTGCCATGTGAGCACCGCCGCGGAGTCCGACCTGCTGGAGAGCAGCCGCGGGGTGCTCCCGATCACCACGGAGGCCTGCCCGCACCACCTGTTCCTGGCCTCGGACGTCACCCCGGAGTTCGCGCTGCCGGATGGCAGCGGGGGCACGACGGCTTCGGGCAACCGCATCAAGGTGAACCCGCCCATCCGGACGGAGGCCGATCGGCGTGCGCTGTGGGCGGCGGTGCGTCGCGATCGCATCGACACCATCGGCTCGGACCACGCGCCGCACACGCTCTCCGAGAAGGCCGCGCCGTACTGGCAGGCCCCGGCGGGCGTGCCCGGCGTGGAGACCCTGCTGCCGCTCATGCTCACCGCCGTGCGCCAGGGAAAGCTCACGATCGAGCGGGTCGTGCAGCTCTGCTGCGAGGAGCCGGCGCGCATCTTCGGGCTCAAGTCCAAGGGCAGCGTGAGCGCGGGGCACGACGCCGACCTCGTCATCTTCGGCGAGCGTGAGCTCGCGCCGCTCCTGGCCTCGGATCTGCTCACGCGTGTGGGCTGGAGCCCCTTCGAGGGCATGCGCATGGTGCCGAAGCCCGATCTGGTCTACGTGCGCGGACGCCTCGTCGCCGCTGCCGGGAAGATCGTGGATGACAGCGTTCGTGGAACGCTCGTGCGGCCGGGTGGATAGCTTGTCGGGGTGTTGCTCCTCCTCGCCCTGATCACGCCCGCGCGGGCGGGTGACGTCGCGCTCTACGCGCGGGCGATGGCCTACGTGGACGGGTTCTACCTGCACCCCGAGTTCGTGAACCCGGAGCGGATGTTCGAGGACGCTGGCCGGCAGGCGGAGCGGTCTCTCGAGTGGCTGCTGGTCGACGTGAACGGGCCTGTGCTCACGCTGCGCGACGGGCAGGGCGGCTGGCAGAGCGAGGTCCGCCTGGAGCGCGCCAGCGCGCTGCCCACTGCCCTCGGTGCGCTCGAAGACGCGCTGCGCGGGGCTCCCCACCCGATCCCGCCCGACGTCGACCTGCGCGTGGAGATCCTGCGCGGGATCACGCGCAGCCTCGATCGCCACAGCGTCATCCTGGCCGACTCGAACCTCGCCCGGTTCGACGAGCGCTTGTCCGGGATGATGACGGGCGTGGGCGTCTCCTGCTCGGTGCGGGACGGCGCGCTGGTGGTGACCGACGTGCTTGTGGGCTCGCCCGCCGAGCGCGGCGGCGTGCTGGAGGGTGATCGCGTCATCCGCGTGGACGGTCGGAGTACGGTCGGCATGGTGGCGGGCGACGTGAGCACGCTGCTTCGGGGCCCCGTCGGCTCGCTCACCACCATCCGGGTGATCCGTGGCTCCCCCGAGCAGACGCTGGAGCTCACGCTCGAGCGGGCGGAGGTGCACCTCCCCAACGTGTTCGTGGACCGTGCGGACGGAGACGTCGGGGTGGTCCGCATCGACCACTTCAGCGAGCAGACGCACGAGTGGTTGTACAAGAGCCTGGATGAGATCCGCGCGAGCCCGGTGTCGAGCCTGGTGCTGGACCTGCGGGGCAATACCGGGGGCTCGCTCATGCAGAGCGCGGATGCAGCGGATGCGTTCCTGCAGCACGGGCGCATCGTCTCCACCGTCGGGCCGGACGGTCACGCCGTGAATGGCCTCACCGAGAGCTTCGACGCCGGGCCGGACAACCCCCCCGAGGCCCTGCCCACCGCCGTGCTCGTCGACCACCTCACTGCGTCCGGCTCCGAGATCCTGTCGGGCGCGCTGCAGCACCTCGGGCGCGCGGTCGTCTTCGGCACCAATTCCTTCGGAAAAGGCACGGTCCAGAAGGTCTACCCGCTCACCCCGGACGTCAAGTTCAAGCTCACCGTGGCTGAGTACCGCCTCGCAGACGATGCGCGGGTGGTGGACGTGGGCATCCACCCGGACGTGTTGTTCTACCCGTACCGCTTCGATGCAGACGGGGTGTGGTTCCCCGACCCCGAGGTCGAGCTCCGGTACGCGCCTGCTGACACGGTGATCCTCCCCCTGGCCGAGGAGTACTCGGGCTGGCGCGGTGGCCCCGTCGTGACCCGGGACGGCGCCCTGGACGCTGCTGTGGGCCTTATCTCCGCGGCGGAGGGCGCCAGCCGGGAGAAGCTCCTCGCGGGGCTGGCGCTCATCGCGCCGAGCCTCGAAGCCAGCTTCGATGCGCGCCTGCAGGAGGTGTTCGGCGCGCGCGGCATGGACTGGTCGCCGGTGCCCCCGGGCGTGCAGCCGGGCGAGGCTGCCGGCTCCGGTGTGCTGACCGTGGAGTCCCCGCACCCGGAGGATGCCGATTTGACCGATGTCGAGGCCGGATCGGCGGTGACGCTGCGGGTGTCGGTGAGGAACGACGGCGCGTCGCTCTGGCGTGCCCGCGTTCGGCTGCGATCCCTGAATGGCGTCTGGGACGATCGTGTGCTGCCGCTCGGCAAGTTCCCGGGGGGCACCTCGCGGACCGGGGAGACGCACCTGACCGTTCCCGAGGCGGCAGCGGCGAGGGCCGACACGGTGGAGATGTGGCTCGAGGCCGACGGTGTGCCGTCCAGGCGGATCGGCGAGCGCGTACTCGGGGTCCTCGCAGACCCGCCGCTCGAGCTCGGCGCCGCGCTGCGGGCGCGGACCGACCACGAAGGCCGGATGACGGTGGACGTTGCGCTGAGCGAGCTGGGAGAGGGTAGCCGCCTGCGCGATTCACGTCCTTTGCGGCTTCGGTTTGCCTGGCCGGATCTGCCGGGCGTGGAGCTCGAGGTGCCCGCCCAGGTCACCGTGGACCTGCCGAGCCGGGGCACGGTCCACGCGGGGCTGGTGCTGAAGCTCGGGCCCGCGGCACCCGCGGTCCTGCCGCTCTCCCTGGTGGTCGAGACCGCGAACGGGGTCGAGGTGGAGCGGTGGCCGGTCTCGCTCGCGCGGGACGGCAGCTACCGTGTCCAGCCGCCTACGCTCGCTCTCCGTCCACTCTCGATCGTTCAGCCGCCGGGGATGGCGCTGCTGCAGATCCGTGCCGCTGATGACGAGCGGGTGGACCACGTCGTGGTCTACGCAGGCGCCGAGCGCGTGGATCGCACCCGGTACGAGCCGGAGACGATCTGGGATTCGCGCAAGGTGAACTGGGCTGCCCCCGGCGCGGGTGACTCCGAGGCCGGCAAGGTCGCGCGAAGGCTCGACGAGACCGTGGCCGTGCCGGTCTACCCCGGCGAGAACCGCTACCTGATCACCGCGACCGACGGCAGCGGGCTGCACACCGATCGCGTGGTGTACCTGCTGGGGCAGATGCCGGATGCCGCCGCCGAGGTCGAGGGTTCGGTGACGGACGGCGGGCGCTGAAGCCGTCGGCCCTCGCCCGCTACGCCACCTTGCTCAACACCCCGAGCGCCGCGAGGATCGCGATGAACACGCTCATGAGGCTCTCCGAGGCGATCAGCCCCGAGCTTGCCGGGGTGAGCACCGCTTCTGCGCGCGCGGCCCCCCACCGTCGGCTCGCCAGGAGGGCGATGAACCCGCCCAGGAACATCGAGATCGTGTTGTAGCCGGGGGTCGTGAACGCAAACCCGACCGCTGTCGCCGACGGGATGTACGGCCGGGCCTTCGGAAACGCGCGGTCGAGCAGCACGAGCGCGATGCCGACGACCGCGCCGACGCCGAGCGCCCAGCGCTGTGCGTCGTTCAGGCTCTCCACGCCGTTGGCGAGCATCGCGGCGGTGGCCTTCCAGGTCTGCGCCGCCGGCGCGGGCCACGTGCCGTCTTCGAGCACGCTCGCGTCGGGGATCAGCAACCGGTACGCCGGCACCACGAAAGCCGACCCTGCTACGACGCCGAAGAACTGCGCGAGGAATTGCTGGCGAGGGTCGGCCTTGAGCACCCACCCGCTCTTCAGGTCGGTGAGCAGGTCCGCCGCGTGAAGGCCGACCCCGGCGGTCACGTTCGCGGTCATCAGGTTCGTCGTCACGTCGGCGGGGCGGAGAATGCCAAACGTGATCTGGGTGATCTTTCCCAGCGCGCCGGACGGCGTGTTGTCGGTCTCACCGGTGGCCCGTGCCGCCACGATGGCGATGAAGAACGAGAGGCAGAGCGCCAGGATGCCGCACCACCACGGGATCCCGAAGAGGTACGCCTGCAGGAACACCACGATCGGCCCGAGGATGGCGATGCCGAGGGCAAACCAGCTCATTGGCACGTCTGCGGCGTTGGTCGGACCTCCGCGGACGGCGTTCTGCAGCGTCTGGAACGCCCGGAGGACAGTCCGCCACTGGAACCCGAACGAGAGCAGGCCGGATGTGAGGATCATCGCGCTGCCCACCCACACGCTCCAACTGATGATGCCCTTGTACCCGAGCCCCGTGATGTACCCGTGATCCATGAGCCATGGCGCGCAGATCCCGTAGTTCACGATCGCTCCGAGCATCATCGACCAGGCCGTGCGCCACCCCATGATCGCGCCGGCCGCCAGCAGCACGAGGCTGGTGTCGAACTGAAGTGAGTAGGCTGCGAGGCCGCGATTCGCGATGGTGAGACGCCAACGCGAGGTCTGGAACGCGATCTGCTCGGGGAGGTTGAACGGCATCCAGTCGGCGTGGGCCCGGCGGAGAAAGCCCACCAGGGCTCCAACGACCGTCGCGATCGCGAGCGGGCGCTGGCCTACGTTCCCGGCGCCGCCGTGCAGGGCCTTGAGCGTCTCCGCCGCCGCCAGGCCGGTCGGGAACCTCAGCTGCTCCACGTCGATCAGCTGCTGTTTCAACGGGATCGCCATCACCACGCCGAGCATCGCGATGGTCGAGATCCAGAAGAACATCTGCACGCCAGGCAGGGGGTGACCGGTGAGCATCATCAGGGCCGGGATCGCAGCCACCGTGCCGCCCCCGGTCATGTACCCGGCCGCAGAGGCCACCGACTGCATGGCGTTGTTCTCGAGCAGTCCGAACGGCTCGCGGACGATCCGGAGCCGGGTGAGCACCGCGAAGATCGCGAAGGCGGCGAGGCCGGCGGTGATGGAGACCCCGATGCTCCAGCCCGTCTGCAGCGCCACGTAGAGGTTCGACAACGACAGGAGGCCGCCGAGCAGGGCACCGGCGAGGATGGCGCGGAGCGTGAGCTGGCGTTGGATGGGGGCGTTCACGGCAGACTCCGGGTGCCCTGCGTCTATCGTGCCACACCCTGCGCTTGTCCTGCCGGTCGCACATGCGTATGCTTGACCGATGCTGCTCGCCTTCCTGCTGCTCGGCTGCGTGCCCGCCCCGACGCGGTCCGACAGCGCGGAGCCGGCCGGCGACTCCAGCCCGCCCGACGACACCGCCCCGCCCGACACCGATCCCGCCGTGCCGCTGGACTGCTCGTCGATCATCGGCTCCGGCAGCATCGCGATCGCCAGCCGCGCGGATCCCGGCACGCTCCTCACCGTGGCGCCACCCTTGTCGGGCGAGCAGGCTGCGACCTCGCTCGCCGGGCCCGACTCGCTCGGCAGGTACTACCTCGTCGAGCCGACCGGCATCGTGCGGCGGAGCAACGACGGGGGGTGCAGCTGGAATGCCGTCGGCACCCTCCCCGGGTACTCCGCCACCGGCTCCGACACCGCGGGCAACCCCGACTACGCCGTGTTCGACCTGTTCACCGCTCCGACCGCCAACGGTGTCTACGCCTACGGTCCCTCGCAGCTGCTGGTCAGCGAGGACGGGGCGCACTGGGACGAGCTCACCGCGCCCGTGCTGCGGTCTCCGGCCCTCCTGGGGATCGATCCGGCCGACCCCGACCGCCTGCGCGGCTATGGCCCCGACGGGATCGTGACCTCGACGGACGGCGGTGCGAGTTGGACGACCACCAGCGTCCCCGATGCCGACGCCTGGTACAACGCGGCGATCGACGGCGCCGACATCGACCGGGTCGCACTCTCGGCGCGTGGCCTGTGGGTCGCCAGCGACGGCGTGACGTGGGTGCAGCGTGATCCGGAGCTGCAGGCTGCCCTCGCCTGGGACTCCGGCGTGCTCTACTCGATGTGTCGCGACCCCGACGATGCACGGCTCCGGATCCGCCGCAGCACGGACGCAGGTGTGAGCTTCGTCGACCTGCCCGTCGACACGGACCCGTACGCGAGCGTCTCGCGGCTGGCGGCAGACCGCGATCTTGTCGTGTCGGGCGGCTATCGGTACGTGTCGAGCGAGGACGTGACGGGGTTGATCCAGTTCACCACCGACGCGGGGACCATCGTGCACCCGGTCGACGGATTCAATGGCGTGAAGGGGGTCGCCTTCGGAGCGGACCGCGTGCTGATCGCGTTCGAGGGGCCGGACATCTGGCAGAACGACTGAGCGGGGCCGCCTATGACCCGGTGCAAACCCTGCGGTGCGTGAGCACCAGCCGGAGGGTCTCATACGGGATCTCGCCGGAGAAGTAGTCGTAGAGCGGCTTGAGTCGCTCCCCGTCTACCAGGCTCACGGACGCGGTGATCCGCCGGTAGTCGGCGTCGGTGACCCAGGACGCCAGGCTGTCGGGCCGCTCCGACTCGACCCACTCGAGGAGGTACTGCGCCGCTGTGGACCGGGCCCGCCCAAGCTGGGCCGCGACCTCGTTCACCGAAAGGCCGCGCTCGAACAGCGGCGCCGCAGCCCGGAGGCCCTCGCGTGCTCCCGGAGGAGCGGCGGGCGCGGGCCGGGCCGCTGCCCGGGGTGCCCCTCCCAAGGGCAGCCCGTGCGATTCGCAATGCGCGACGACGAGCGCCACGAAGCGATCACCGAACTGTTCCAACTTTGCGCGTCCAACTCCCTTGATGGCGGAGAAGCCAGCGGCCGTCCCAGGCCGTACCCGCGCCATCTCCTCCAGCGGGGCGTCGCCGAACACGATGTAGGGAGGAACCCCGAGATCACGCGCGATGTCGCGGCGGAGCGCGCGGAGCGCGTCGAAAAGGCCGGTCTCGTCGCTGGAGAGGACCGCTGCGTTGGTTCCATCTACGAGCCGACGCTTGCGTTGGGTTCCCGTGGGGGCGTTCGCCGTGCGCGCCCGGAGCAGGCGGACGGGCTGCTCGCCCCTCAGGATTGGACCCGCTGCGCCGGTGAGCCGCAGGACCGGGTACTCCCCGCCGTCCCGGGTGAGCGCGCCGAGGTCGACGAGCTGGTTCATGAACCCGACGAGCGTGTCCTTGTCCATGTCCTTCAGGAGCCCCCAGGTCGAGAGCTTCTCGTGGCCGCGTTGGAGGATCTTCGCGGTGTTGGCCCCACGCAGCACCTCGGCCACGTAGACGGCCCCGAACGCGTCGTTCCGGTCGCCACGCAGGCGGGCGATGCAGGAGAGGACCTTCCGTGCGATGGTCGTGGAGTCGGGGATCTCCTCGAGCTCCAGGAGGCACACGTCGCAGGCGCCGCACCCGTCACCGCCCTGCTCGTCGGTGGGTGGCGCGTAGGCCTGCCCGAAGTACTCGGACAGCGCCTGGTGCCTGCACTTCGTGCCGGTCGCCAATCGTTGGATCTGGTTGAGGAGATCACGCTGGGCCTGGAGCACCGCGGGCGGGACATCCACCTCGCTCTCGGCGGCCGACCGCTCCATCAGCTGGCCCCACCGCACGACGTCGGAGGCTGCGTAGAAGAGCACGCACTCGGAGGGCAGGCCATCGCGTCCGGCCCGGCCTGTCTCCTGCTGGTACGCCTCGACGGACTTGGGCATCGAGGCGTGGATGACCGTGCGCACGTCCCCCCGGTCGATCCCCATGCCGAACGCCACGGTTGCGACCACGATGTTCAACCGCTCCTGCAGGAAGTCATCCTGGACCTGCGCGCGGTGCCGGGGATCGAGTCCCGCGTGGTAGGCCTCGGCCTTGAGCCCCCGCGAGGTGAGCGCATCCGCGATGGACTCGGTCTGCTTGCGGCTGATGCAGTACACGATCGCCGCGTTGCCGTCGGTGCCACCGGGGCGTGAGCCGAGCTGTTCGGCGATCTGGTCCTCGCCCTGCCCGATGCGCGGGAGCACCCGATACGTGAGGTTGGGTCGGTCGAAGATCCCGACCAGCACCGCGGGGTCGCGCATGCGCAGCTGCAGGGCGATGTCGTCGCGGACCCGGGGCGTAGCGGTTGCGGTGTACGCGTGCACGGGGACGCCGGGGAGGACTTCGCGAAGCTCGGCGAGCCGGCGGTATTCGGGCCGGAAGTCGTGGCCCCACTGGCTGATGCAGTGGGCCTCGTCGATCGCGATGCTGGCCACGCCGGCGCCATCCTGGCTCCGGGCCTGCAGGGCTGCCAGCAGGCCCAGGAACCCGTCGGTGAGCAGACGCTCGGGGGAGGTCATCAGCAGCTTGATGCGGCCCTGATCGAGCTCCCGCCGGACCTCGCCGGCGTCGTCGCTGCCATGCCCGCTGTACAGCGCGGCGGCCGGATACCCCGCCAACTTAAGCCCATCTACCTGGTCTTTCATCAGTGCAATCAGCGGCGAGACGACGAGGCAGAGCGACCGCTCACCGGCGGGTCGAAGCAGGGGGGGGAGCTGGTAGCAGAGCGACTTGCCGCCGCCCGTGGGCATCACGACGACCGAGTCCCGGCCGTCGAGGCTCGCCTGCACCGCCTCGCGCTGCAGGGGGCGAAGGGTGTCGAAGCCCCAGTACCGGGTGAGCTCCGAGGCGATGCGCGCGTCCCAGGGCGCCTCGGGTTCGTGCATCACGGGGGGTCCATCGCGCATGGGCAGGGCTAACGACCCGTCGTCAGCCCCGCTTGCGCGCGAGCAACTTCATGAACATCATGCCCTGCTCGACGGCGTCGTCGAGCCCCTTGTGGGTGTGTGGGGGGGTATTGTCGAACAGGTCGCGTGGGAAGTTCGCCTTGCTGGCGTCCCGGAAGCCCGGGAGGTCGAGCACGGCGAACGCGAACGACTTGGCGTCGAGCCCGCCCAGGCCGAACGGAGACTTCCCCTCGAATCGCATGAGGTACCAGTGGACCCACAGGTAGTCCCAGGAGGGGTACGTCACGAGCACGGGGGTGCCGGGCAGCTTCCTGACCCATGCCGCGAACTGCGCGGTGGCGACCTCGGGAGGCAGCGGGTCGCGCGTGACGTGGGCCCACACCGCCGGGTCCTGCGCGCGCCACCAGGCCATCGTCTCGGGGAAGGGGGCGGCGCCGGGGAGCGCGGAGAAGTTGATCTCGAAGGTGGCGACAGGCGCCTGCTCACCCTCCACGAAGGCGGCCGCGCCAAGGGACAGCATCGAGTGCGGTCCGGGGATGGGGCCGTCGGACTCGATGTCTACACTGACGTAGGTGTCGGGTCGGAACATGCGTGCGAATTAACCAAGCCGCACTACTTTCGTCGACTCGCGCGGAAGAGCGCTTCCAGGCGCTCGGCGACGAGCGCATAGACGCTGCCGGGGGTGTAGCCCCCGCGCTCGACGGTCCCCGCAGCCCTGCCGGTGAGCATCGCGATGCCTTCGTCCACGTGGCGGACGCCGTAGACGTGGAACTTCCCCGCCGCGCAGGCCGCCACCACCCGTTCGGAGACGCACAGGTCGAGCAGGTTGTCTGCGGGGATGAGCACGCCCTGGTCTCCCGTGAGCCCAGCGATCGAGCAGGCGGCGAAGAACCCTTCGATCTTCTCGTTCACGCCGCCGATGGCCTGGATCTCCCCGAACTGGTTGACCGAGCCCGTCACCGCGAGGTCCTGGCGGAGCGGGATCTCCGCAAGCGCGGAGAGGAGCACGTAGATCTCGGCGCTCGACGCGCTGTCGCCGTCCACCGTGGAGTAGCTCTGCTCGAACGCGATGGCTGCCGTGAACGTGAGCGGCAGCACCTGCCCGAACCGGCTTCGCAGCCAGCCTGTCAGGATCTGCATGCCCTTGTCGTGGGAGCGGCCCGAGAGGCGCGACTCGCGCTCGATCGAGACGATGCCGGCGCGTCCCGCGCCGGCGGTGCACGTGATGCGCAGGGGCCGCCCGAAGTCGTGCCCGCCCACGTGGTAGACCGCCAGGCCGTTGACCTGGCCGATGTGTTCGCCCCGGCACTGTACGCGGATGGCGTTGCGCTCCATCGATTCGAGCACGCGCCGCTCCGGCATGTCGTCGCGCTCGCGCCGCGCCTTCAACGCAAGCTCCACGTGGGCGCGCTCCACGAGTCGTCCGCGCGCCTCGTAGTTCGCCTCGCGAAGCACGTCGGCCACGGTGCCGAGCTCCGTCGTGATCCGTCCGCCCACACCGGCCTCGCGCACGGCCCACTCGATCACCGCGGCCACGGCGTCCCGGGTGCAGTGCGAGAGCGACTCCCGGTCGATCACCCGGGCGGCGAACGCGGCGAGCTGCTCCACCACGGCGGCGGTGAGCGGCGTGTCCTCCTCGAACTCGGACTTGATCTTGAAGATCGAGGCAAAGTCAGGGTCCGCATAGTACAGCGTCGCGTAGGTGTTGGGGTCGGCGAGGAGGATGACCTTCAGGTCCAGTCGCAGCGACTCGGGACGCAACACGAGCGGGCTCTGGCCGGAGTCGGGGTTCTGGATGTCGAACTCGCCGAACATGAGCGCGCGCTTGAGCTGCTTCCACGCGCCCGGCTCGAGCAGCATGTCCGACGCGTTGAGCACGAGGAAGCCGCCATCGGCATCGACCATGGAGCCCGCTCGGATGGAGCGGTGGTCCGTTCCGCCGGGCTCCCCCTCGATGCCGCCGAACAGGTTCTGCCAGGTCGGGTTGGCGGCGAGGACGATCGGCGCAGCGCGGCGCGTGTCCCGCCCCTTCACCCGCTTGCCGTCGCGTTGCTCGACCTCCGCGTTCCCGCGACTGCCGCTGGTGCCGGTGTGGATCGCGTTCGCCGTGAACGCTGCGAAAAGGCTGTCGTGATCGGGCTCCTCCTCGTCGAACCACTCCGGGCTCTGGATCATCTCGTCGTTGAGCTCGGCGAGCCAGTCGCGCGCGGCCGGCCACCGCTTGCCCATCGCTGCGAACACGCTTTTCGTGCCCTCCCGCACGGCGTCCTCTTCGGCTTGCGCCACCTTTCGCAGCGTGTCGGTCACCGCCTGTCGGGCCAGGTCCACGGCGTCTGCGAGCTCTTCCTCGAGGATGTCGAACCGCCGCAGCACCTCCTCTACGACGAGGTCGGTCTGAAGCCGCCCCTGCTCCGCCAGCACCTGGGTCTCAGCTCGATCGTGGGCTTCCACCTCGCTCTTCTTCCGCTTGTGTGGGGTCGGCGCCCGCCGGGTCGCAGGCCTGGAGGCGTCCTCGGGCGGCTCGTCGACAAAAAGCACGATGGGGCTCTCGCCCTCCTCCCTCTCGGCCACGATGAAGCCGAGGTCCTTCGCGTGGGACTGCAACTTCGCGAGGGAGCTGTGCTGGGTGATCGCCGCGGACTCCTCCTGACGGTCCCTGGCCCGTCGCACGTCATCCGAGCGCAGGATCTTGGGAACTTCCTCGATCATCTGCGTCGCCAGCTTGAGGAGCTCCTTGCGGAACGTCGTCGCGCGGCCCGGAGGCAGGATCAGGAGCTGTGGACGGCTGGGCTCGTTGAAATTCCGCACGTAGACGAAGTCGCGGGCGCTCCGGCGCTTGGGCGCGAGATCGTCGAGGATCCGCTTGACGGTGCCGAGCCGCCCGGTGGAGAGGAGGCCGACGACGCACACGTTGTAGCCGGGGCTGTCGATCTCGACGCCGCGACGGAGCGCGTTGATGCCGGCGTCCTGGCCCAGGATGCCGTCCAGGGGCTCTACGTCGGTGGTCGTCTCGAACTGCAGGGCGGAGGCGGGCACGCGCCAGCGGAGGGCGTCGACCGTGACGCGGGTCGGCAGGCTCGAGGCGGGCGGGGGGTCAAAGGGCATCCGGAGAGCCTATCGTGCAGGGCTCCAGTCGAAACCGGGTGAGGTCGAGTCGGGCGTCGCGGAACGGCGGTGCGGCTCCGATCAGCGGGAGCAGGAGCGCCCACACCCGTTCCGGCGTCCAGCCCTGCGCGCGCAGGGCTCGAAGTTCGGTAGAACCATGCGATTTCGACAGCTTGCGACCATCCGGCCCGAGGAGGACCGGCACATGCAGGTAGGTGGGCAGGGGGAGCGCGAGCGCCTCGTGCAGCCGGACCTGCACCGGCGTGGCGTCGAGCAGATCGGCCCCACGGACGACCTCGTTCACGCCGTCCCGGGCATCGTCCATCACCACGGCCAGCGGGTAGGCGGCTTCGCCGTTCTCGCGCAGCAGGATCGGCTCGTCCACGGGCAGGGTGACAGGCCCGCGCGCTCGATCGACGAACGTGACGGCCCCTTCCGGCGCCCGAAAACGCCAGGCCCCGGTGCGGATGGTGCCGGGCGCGAGGAAGCGGCAGCGGCAGCCCCATGAGAGCCGCGTGGCTCGCGAGCAGGCGCACCGGTAGGTCGGCACTCCGGAGATCGGGTAGGTCCGCTGGCTCTGCGGCGCGACCTCCAGGTCCCAGTCGATGCCGAGCCACAGCAGGTCTTCACGCTGCGACTGTGCGATCTCCTCGCGGGCCCGTCCCCGGTCCAGGTCTTCGATCCGGAGGAGCACGCGCCCGGAGTCACCGATGAGGGGGTTCCGTGCAGACAGCCACGCGGCGCCGAATGCGAGGGCGTTTCCGAGGTGGAGGTGGCCAGAAGGCGTAGGCGCCAGGCGGCCGACAGGGGGCATGGGCTCCCGTATCGGATCCGGGGCGGGGCGGCCTCCAGGAACGCGGAGCGAGCAGCCGCCCGCGAGTCGACGAGCGGGTGAGTGCTGCGACCTGCCGGTTCCGGAAACTCTGGCCGCTCCCGTTCCGGAAACTCTGGCCGCTCCCCTGAAGGAGCTTCGAGGTGAACACCCCCACCAGCCAAGAGGTCCCCCCGCAGCGTAGCG
>CAIQVJ010000072.1 GCA_903875225.1 uncultured Pseudomonadota bacterium | reverse complement strand
GTCGGGGGCGAAGAGCTCATGGCAGATCTGGCAACGCCGTCGACGCGTCATGGACGCCTCCGGCGAGGGCTTCGCCCGGCACCGGCGGGGGGACTACTTCAGGTGAGCAGACCAGGGGCTGGTTTTGGTGAGCGTCTCAGCCCTGGGTCGCAGGCGGGCCTGCTCGCGGGAAGGAGCGGGATCCAGGCGACGTCTACGCCAACGTGCGTGACGCCGCGTTCAATGGCGGCGCGCTGGCGAGGTCGGACGCTGACGACAGTATCGCGATCCAAATGGCCATCAACACGGGGCGCCATGTTCTCTTTCCGGACGGAGACCCCGCCCAACTCGGCGCCGCCCCAATCGCCACTGCGGCAACCACCCCGCCCCTCGCCAACAGCACCCCCACCTCCGCCAACAGCACATCCCCCACCACCTACAGCCGGGCCGCGCCACCCAACACCGCATGAAGAGCTTGCGGAGGCGGCCCCGGAGGGTGTACCCTGCCGGGGTGTGCTTTGAGGTGACCCGTTCGTGCTTCCTTTCCTCCATGGAGAGTGTGTAGTGCAGCGCACCCGGGAAGCTCGCCGGTATCGTGGGGCATGCTGACCCTCTGCATGGTTGCCTGCGTTTCGGCTCCTTCAAGCGATGCGCCGGACGCAGACGCCGACACGGACGCAGACGCCGACACGGACGCCGACACCGACACCGATTCAGACGTCGACGCGCCATACTCGGCGTTCATCCTATCGCAATTGCTTACCGTCGCCGCGGTGGGCGCCCCCGACCTGTACGAGGAAACCCTCGTCCGCTTCGACGAGACGCCCGCCGACGCGTGCCCCGCGCGGGTGGATCGCGGCGAGACCATCGCCCTTGTGGGCGACGGATGTGTGACGGACGAGGGGACGACCGTGTGGAGCGGCGAGGACGTGCTTGCCACCCTCGAGGAGGCAACGACGATCACCTACGGACTGAGCGTCGCCGGCGACTTCGGCTACCGCGGCCACGAGCTCGGGAGGCAGGCGCTCAACCTTGCCACCGGGGAGCTGCTGACCGACGTGGACCTCGACTACAACAACGAGAACAGCACCGGGATCACGCTGGAGTATGTAGGATGGACGGTCGATTACCGCGCATGGCAGGCGTGGCGGAGCGGCTCCGCCGCGACGGTCGTGGCCTCCGGCAGCCTCGTGAGCCCCGTGGCGCACGACACCTTCAGCGGTGCATTGGCCCTCTCGCACGCCGGAAGCTGCGCCGCCGAGCCGGATGGGGGGACCCTCGTCCTCGTCGGCACCCTCGCGACGCTCACCTACACGTTTGACGGCACCACCGCTTGCGACGGGCAGGTCCCCTGGTCCGACGGCTACTTCACGGGGACCACGGATGCGCCGTAGCGACGAGGCCTCCCACGAAATCCCCCCAGCGACCAAACCGGTAGGCCGTCGGGCGCCGCTGCGCACGGGCCGGGCCGCCGCCAGGACCGCTCAGACACCGACCCCCGCCAACCCCTCCACCAACCGCTCGATCTGCTCCCCCGAGTGCGCCGCCGAGACTGTGATCCGCAGCCGCTCCTGCCCTCGCGCCACGGTCGGGTAGCGCACCGCCCCGACCAGCAGCCCGCGCTTCAACAACGCCGCCGCCATCTGCATCGTGTGCGTGCCCGTGACGATCGGGACGATGTGCGCGACGCCGCCGGCCCGCACCCCGACCTGCGCCAGACCCCTCCGCAACCGCGCGGTGTTGGCGGCCAGTCGCTCCCGCCGTTCGTCGTTCGCGAGGCCCAGCCCGACCAGACCTGCCAGGGCGAGGCCCTCCGGCATCGCGGTCGTGTAGATGAACGGCCGGGCGGAGGAGATCATCAGCTCACGCACCTCGGGAGGCCCCACCACGAAGGCGCCGGCCGCCCCGAACGCCTTCCCCAGCGTGCCCACCACGACGTCGGGCGTGATCCCGAACGACGACGCCACACCCCTGCCCCCGGGGCCGAGGCATCCGACGGCGTGGGCTTCGTCCACGACCAGCATCGGCGAGCCGGAAACGTGCGGCGACGGAAGGTCGAGGAACGGCGCGAGGTCACCGGCCATCGAGTACAGCCCTTCGACCGCGATCGCTGTAGTGCCCTCGGGGATGCGCGCGCTGCCGTGCGGCAGGACCGACCGCGCGCACCGCGAGAGCCGCAGTCCGTCGATGATCGACGCGTGGTTCTGGGCATCGCTCGCGACGAGATCCCCTTCCCCGAACAGCGTGGCGTACACCGCGAGGTTCGCGAGGTAGCCGCTGCCGAAGAGCGTGACCGGTCGGCCCATCCACTCGCCGAGCGCATCTTCGAGCGCGTCGTGCCCGCGCCGGTTGCCGGAGATCAACCGGGCAGCCCCGGCCCCGCCGCTCTGCATGGCCGCCCGCAGGTCGGGATGCTCCGCGAGGCCGAGGTAGTCGTTGGAGCTGAACACGTCGCACACCTGCCCGTCGGGCAGCGCAGCGCGCGTGGACGAGACCGGCACCAGCGCGCGGAGCGTACGCCGGAGGCCGCTGCTCTCGAGGTCGTCAGCCCTTGCCCGCCAGGCGGCGTAGCGGCTCACGCCACGCCGTTCTTGTCTGTCCCCTCCGAGCGGACGCCCGGGCGCAAGCTCGGCGGGTGCGGCATGTGCGGCGGCGGGCGGATCACCATGCCTTGCTCCTCGATCATCGCGAGGTCGTCATCCGCCTCGCGCCCCGCGGTGGTGAGGTAGTTGCCGAGCATCACGCCGTTGGCGCCGGCGCGGAAGATGTCGGCCTGCCGCTCGCCGAGGTTCACGCTGCGACCACCACACACGATCAGGTCTTTCGTAGGCAACACAAGCCGGAAGATCGCGATGATCTTCAGGCAGTCCTCGGCTGTGAGCTCCCTGCTCTCCTCGAGCGGCGTGCCCGGGCGCGGGTTGAGGAAGTTCAACGGGACAGAGTCCACGTCGAGCTCCCGCAGCTCCATCGCCAGTTCGACGCGCTGCGCCCAGCTCTCCCCCATCCCGAAGATGCCGCCCGAGCAGGTGTACATGCCGAGGTCACGCGCCGCGCGGATCGTGTCCACCTCGTCGTCGTAGCTGTGGGAGCTCACGATGCTGGCGTGGAACGAGCGCGCCGTCTCCAGGTTGTGGTGCACGGCCTGCATGCCGGCGTCTTTGAGCTCGGAGAGGTGCTGCTTCGACATCAAGCCGAGCGAAGCACAGGTCTGCATGCCGGTGTCCTCCCGGATCGCCGTCACCGCCGCCTTGATGGTGTCGAGCTCCTTGCGGTTCGTCATCGCACGCCCGCTCGCCACGAGGCTGAACTCGCGCACGCCGTGCTCCCAGGCGTCCCGGGCCTCGGCCCGAAGCGTCTCGACGTCCTTGAGTTGGTACTTCGGCGCGTCTGTCTCGAAGTGTGCGGACTGGCTGCAGAAGCTGCAAACCTCGGGGCAGCGCCCGGACTTCGCGTTCGAGATGCCGCAGGTGTTCACGAAGTTTCCCTTGTGTTCCCTACGCGAAGCCTCGGCCGTCTGCCACAGGCGCTGCAGGTCCTGCGGATCCGTCAGGCGCACGATCGCAAGGGCCTGCTCCGCAGAGATCCCGACCCCGCGCTCTGCGTTGGAGAGGATGTCACTCCAGTCGATCAAGTCAGCCATACACGAGCTCCAGAGGCGGCGCGGGTAACCCGCCTCCGGCCCGTGCGCTCCGCGGCGCGGACGGGCGGAATAAGTGGGCCCATGCCCACCGTCGCCCAGGACCTCGCATCGATCCCGGCCCTGCGGGGCGTCCCCGCGCTGGACCTCATCGCCGCAGCGCCCTTGTGGGTGCAGATCACGCTGGAGAAGGGGCGCACGCTCTGGGCGGAGGGCCAGCCCGCCGACGGCCTCGCTGTGCTCGTGTCCGGGGAGATGACGGTCGAAAAACAGGGGAAGCAGGTCGGGAAGGTGCTCGCCGGCGAGGTGCTCGGGGAGGCCTCGGCGTTCCTGCGCGACCACACCCGGACCGTCACGCTCCGAGCGGTGGACGGGTGTCGGGTGCTCACGCTGCGGGCCGAGCGGCTGCAAGCGCTTCGGGA
This sequence comes from uncultured Pseudomonadota bacterium, assembly GCA_903875225.1. Lineage (GTDB taxonomy): Bacteria > Myxococcota_A > UBA796 > UBA796 > SXON01 > CAIUMM01. Next base: position 28,003 of record CAIQVJ010000072.1, on the reverse strand, counting down.
TGGCCAGAGCGGGCTCTACGAGGCCGTCGTCGAGCTTGCACACCACGCTCTCGTCCGCCGGATCCACGCTGCAAACCTGCGAGTCGCGCAGAGCAACACGGGTACCGAGGCCGCTCCCGCCCGGAAGCAGCGCACCGCCCTGGTCCGGCTCTGGAACGCGCTGCGCCCCGGGCTGCTGGACACCCCCTGCCCCCCCATCACCCCGCTGCTCGAGCGCCTGCCGGGGCTCGGCGACGCCGACCACGCCACCATCAACGCGATCGCGACGGGGTTCACCCCGGAGGCCGTGGGCGCGGGCACGATCCTCTTCCTCGAGGGCGAGCCCGGGACCTCCGCGTGGTTGCTCGCATCCGGGCGCGTGGACGTGCTCCGGAACGTTCGCGGCGGGCAGGCCGAGCGCCTCGCGACCCTGGAGGCCGGCGCGATGCTGGGGGTGAACGCCCTGATCGAGCGGGGAGCCCGCACGGCGAGCTGCGTCGCGGCAACGCCCTGCTGGCTCTACCGCATGGACGGGATCTCCGGGTACAAGCACCTGCGCGGACGCCAACGCCTTCGCTGGCGGGAGAGCCTCCTCGGCTCGCTCACGAGCCAGATCCGCAGCGCGGATCACGCGCTGGAGGTCACGCACGTGCCGGCGCCCGGAGAGGCGAAGCTCCCCCCTGCACCCGACAGGTTCGCCGACCTGCTGCGCGCCTCGGGCTGGACCGACGGCGTCGACGGTCTCGACCTCTCCGACGTGGAGACCATCACGACAGAAGACGACAGGCGCAACGCCCGCAGGCCGCCCTCCCGGACGTGACCGATCAGCCGCCGCGGGTCACCGGCGGCGGCGGATCAGCATCGCACCCGCGATCAGCCCCAACCCGAGCGCGCCCGGAACCGACGGGGCGCTCGCGCACCCGCAGCCCTGCGGCGAGATGTCCAGGGCCCCACCCTTCCCGTTGCCCCCACCGGGTCCGCCGCCCCCGGTGTCGTCCACACCGCTGTCGGGGTCGGTGTCCCCGCCGGAGTCGCAGGCGAGATCGCTGCCGTTGCAGTCCTGATCGACGCCGTCGCCGCACACCTCGGGCGCCCCGGCCGCGACGGTCGTGTCGTTGTCGTTGCAGTCCGCGCCGCCCACCACCGTGGCATCCTGTCCATCGCCGTCCACGTCCGTGAGATCGCTGCCGCTGCAGTCCTGGTCGATGCCGTCGTACGGGATCTCCGGGGAGGCCGCGCCCACGGCCGGGTTGTTGTCGTCGCAGTCGGCGCCGCCCCACTCGGCGGCGATCACGCCGTCGTTGTCGACGTCGGGGTCCTCGCTGTCGAGCTCCATGTAGTAGATGTAGGACTCGAGCGTGGCCTGGAACGAGTCCGGCACGGTGTCGGCGGTGTACCGGTACCCGCCCTGGGCCTGGCCGAACGACGTGTTCTCGACCGTGCTGCCATAGTAGTAGTACCAGCTACCCGGCACGTACGCGCCGATGGCGTAGGTCTGGCCCGGGGCGAGCACCCATTGCACGCCGGAGGCCGTCGCCCAGCCCTGGCCGGTGCTGGGCAGGCCCGTGGCGGGCACCTGGTCGACGAGCTGGAAGGTGTCCCCGATCAGGTGGTAGACCACGAGCGTGGGCGTACCCGTGGAGCTGTAGTTGTAGACCGCGAACCGCAGCTCCGTGATCACCGCCGCAGACGTCACGTTGAACGAGACGAGCTTCAGCATGTCCCCGTTGTTGTTGTACGTGCCGGTGTCGCCCACGACGTCGGTGGTGGTCGCAAAAGCGGGGTGACTCAAGCTCGGGAGGAGCGCGAGGGCTGCGAGGGTGAACAGGGTCACGGAGGCTCCGAAGGGAGCGCAGTGTAGCCGAAAACCCGCCCTTCCGTGGCTAGTGGGAGGCGATCCAGTCGTCGAGCCCGGTCGAGTTCCCCTGCATGGAGCTGACGACGGTGTTCAGCACGAAGTCCTCAGGCGGCGCGGTGCCGAGGAAGCTCGCCACCATCCAGGTCGCCTGGATGCTGCGCGAGCCCCCGGCGTCGTTGTTCGGGATGAACATCCAGACGTAGTACTGCTGGTCCACGGTCAGCCAGGTCACGTTCAACGTCGGGGGAACGTGCATCCACGTACGCTGGACCGCGATCCGGCCGAAGTCCTCGGTGTCGACCCACCGGTATTGCACCATCGAGTCCACGTCGGCCTGGATGCCCGCCGGGAGGCTGAGCGTCGAGAAGCTCTCGGCCTCCAACGAATCACAGTCGCCTGCGGCGAAGCAGTCCGGATCCCCGTTCCAGGTGCGCTGGAAGGACAGGTACTCGTCCGGGTACATGTCCGCCGGGCTCGCCGACACCAGCGTGCTCATCAACGTCTCGAGGTCGTTCTCCGAGGTGTAGCCCACCGCGGCGCCCTTCACGCCGTCGAGGGAGCGGTCGCCGTCGTCCAGGGCGTTCACGGCATCGTCGGAGAGCGTGTTGACCGAGTAGCCCTCCGCGGTGGCGTCGATGTTGATGTCGAGCCAGGCATCGAGGTTGATGGCGCCGGCCTCGATCGTGAGGTCCTCGGGCTCGTCGTTCGCGTGCTGGAAGAGGTAGCCGCAAAGCTCGTCGAGTTCCTGGGGAGCCTCGGGGAGGTGGCGACAGCCGGGGAGCAACGCGATGGCGATTGCGAACAGCAGGGGCGAGCGGAGGTCGAGGCGTTTCACGAGGCCCAGTCTACGCCATTTCCGTGCACCGTGACGGATTCTCCGCGCCCCGGGTCGCGGTCTCCCACGGTTTTCGAATAAGGGCCGAAGCATGCTGATGCTCCTCCTCCTCCACACCGCAGTCGCTGCGACGCCGAAGCTCGGCCCCGACGATGCGCGCGTCTACCTTGGCGGGCGGGTGCCGATCTCCGGGGTGGGCGGGAACAGCGACGGCCTGAACTTCGCGATGCTCGACCTCGCGCCCGTCAGCTTCGAATACCGCTTTGCGCCCCGCTGGGACATCCGCCTGCAGCCCTCGGTCGGCTACGTGCTCAACCTCTCGGGTCCAGGCTGGCTCTACTCGGAGCGGCTGCAGGTCTCGATGCCCTGCTACTTCGGGGATCGCGCGATCCCCATGGGCATGGTGGGGTACTACGCCGGGCCCTTCGTGACAGGCGGGCTGGACCTCGGCTCGCCGGAGGGCGCGGCGGGGGCGATCGGCGGCTTCTCCGGCGCCCTGTCCAGGGTCGCGCGCTACCGGGGTGGAGGCTGGTTCGGGCTCGACTACCAGCCCGCAAAAGCCGCCCTCACCTTCGACTACGGGGCCCTGGTCGAGTTCGGTGCCCTGTTTTGACACCGCGGCGGGCCGACCCGGATAGTCACCGGTCATGACCCCTTGGCAGGTGCTGATCGATACGCTCGGCGGGGAGGTGCGGGACCGCCTCGACGGGGACCTGCTGCCGGCGCTCTACGCCGCCGTCTCGGTGCCCACGGCGGTGATCCGCAGCGAGCTACGCAGCGACGGCCTCCTGTTCGTCGACCCGCAGGCGGGCCAGTGGCCCACAGCGCAGGAGCTGGAGGAGGCCTCGAAGAAGACGGTGGTGAACGCGCAGCGGCGGGGGGTCGGGCTCGGGGTCGCGAGCGGGCTCGTCGGTGCGGTCGCGATCCCGCCCGAGGTGCTCGCCGGGCTGGTGCTGGCTCTGCGGCTGGGGCAGCGCCTCGCGGTGATCTTCGGCTTCGATCCGGAGACAGACGCGGGGAGGCTCGTGCTCTGGCGCGCGGTGGCCGCCGCCTACGACATCGAACTGCCGCAACAGGCGCAGGTGGGCATGCGCGTACGCGACCTGCCTGAGCTGCTCAAGTCCCAGCTCCCCGCTGGCCAGCAGGCGGCGACCTGGATGGCGAGGCAGGTGGCGGTGCGCGCGCTGATGACCGCCGTGAGCCGCGTCACCCGACTGATCCCCGGCCTCGGAGCGGGTGTGGGAGGCTACTCGGCGCACAAGCGCATCGAGGCGATGGGCGCGCGGATGCTGGTCGTGTTCCGTCGATCCGTCGAGGCCCAACCGTTCGATCTGTTCGGCGAGTCGCTGGCCGTCGAAGTCCGCTCGGCCGAGTGACGTGGCAGAGCCCGTGACCGCGCGGGTGGCGGAGCATGCGCCGGTCGAGGTCGAGGCCGCCGGATTCACCTGCGTCGGCTCGGCCACGCCCGGCTACCGCACCTGCTCCTCTACCGGTACGGTCACCTTCCAGAGCGGCGATGTGCACGCCGAGGCCGACGCTGCCGTGCTGAGCGACGGGCCCGAGGGCCGCCGGCTGGTGCTCTACTCAGGCTGGATGCAGCGCGGAACAGAGCCCCGCGTGCAGTTCGACACGGCCACGCTCACGCCCGCGCCTTCGGTGGAGTGGGCCGGGCTCTCCACCTCGGCCGGGACCGGCCAACTGACCGCGGACAGCGCCACCTCCTCTGCCGCCGGCCTCTCGGCCCAGGGTCTGCGGTACGCGCCCTGCACCTGCGACGACGGGAGGCCCACGGCCCTCACGCTCTCCGCGAGGTCGGCAGAGATCGGGCACGACGCCGATGGGAACGCGATCTTCGCGCTCGTGAGCGGGGGCACGGTCCGGCTGTTCGACGTGCCCGTGCTGCCCCTGCCGCACGTTCGCGTACCGCTCGATCCCGACCGCTTCCACCTGCTGATCCCCGAGGTCGGGTACGGCACGCCCGGGCTCTCGGCGAGCGTCCATGGCCAGATCGGGTTCGACGGCTGGCGGGTGAAAGGCGGCCCGGCGTGGCGTCAGGACCGCGGCGGGCGGCTGGAGCTGGACGCGAAGGGCCCTGCGCCCGGCGTCGATCAGCTCGGCGGCAGCGGCTCGGGAGCCGTGGGCTACGACCCCATCACCGGGACCGTGCGCGGCGCCGTCACCAGCCGCGGCGGGGTCGTCGCCACGGGCGGGGCCGCGCCGGGCGGCGAGCGACCGGGCAGCGGGGCGCCCGACCTGCGGCTCGCCTGGGACGCGGACTGGACGAGCGACACGGCCTACGCGGAAGACTACGGCTCGGACTGGGTCTCCCGCGGGCTCCCCCGCCAGGAGCAGCGCGCGGTGCTCGGGTTCGGACCGGCCAGGCTCTCGCTCGACCGGGCGACCTCCCTCTCCTCGCCCGAGGGAGCGCTCACGCGTCCGATCGAGCAGATCGAGGCCAGGGTCCGGAAGGAGGTGGGGTCGGGCGCCACGGCGATCGCCTTGCGAGCGGCGGTGGGCGGCTGGGGTGTGGACGCCGCGGACCTCGCTCCGCTCGGTGAGCTGGGCCTGGACGCGCGCGGCGCGTGGAGCGGCGGCCCCCTGCGGTTCTCGGGTGCGGTCGACGGGGCCGCGCGCGGGACCACCGGCGAGGGCCTGGTCGGGCTGGGTCGGGGGAGCGCGTCGGCGGAGCTCCCGATGTGGACGGGCAGGCTGCAGCTCTGGCCGGGCGTGGTCAGCGCCGGGCACGCCACCGCGCGACCGGACGGGGTGCTCGGGCAGGTCGACGGCAACGCGTTCGTCGGCGCGGGCACGCGCGCGGACATGGTCGTGGGCGACTGGTTGTTCACCGGCTCCGGTCACGTGGGGCAGGACGAGCAGGGGTGGACGGGCCGCGCGACGCTGGACCTCGATGGCCCGGTCCACCTCGCGCTTCGTGCAGGACGCCGGCAGCAGGGCGGCGAGATCGGGCTCTTGACCCAGCCGGTCTCGGTCTCGGTCGGCGGGCTGCACCGCACGGCGGACGACCAGCTGATCGCCTGGGGATCGGCCGATCTCCACCTCTCGCGCTTCCGCGTCGGCGGCTCGCTGAGCACCCCGCTGGGTACCGGGAGCCCGATGTGGAGCTCCCGCCTGCTCGCGGGCTACGACGACGGCTGCACGCGCCTGCTCGTCACGGCCGCGCTCTCTCCCGATCGGGATTTTCCGGACCTCGGGTTGAGGGCCGAGGTGCGGAGGTAGAGGTCCGGCGTCTCGCAGCCGCCGCCGGAGCACACCCCCTCTACGAGCGGCACGGTCGTCAGCGCGATCCCCATCGCCCGCAGCCCGGGGTTACGAGCTTCGGATGTCGATGCTCGCCCCGGTGCTGGTGCTGTTCTGGGGGTGCGGGGCTGGGCCGGTGGACGTGCCCAGGGTGCCCGACGCGCCGGTTCCCGCCCCGCCCGCTGCCGTCGCGCCGGATGAGGTGCCGGCGGATGCCGGCTCCGCGTCGGAAGGCGACGTGTTCGGGTTCGACAGTGCCCTCAGGGCGTCGCTCGCCACGCACACGTCGTCGGGACCGTCGGATCTGCGGGCGCTCACCGGTCCGGAGGTCGCCCTCCCGTTCGACCCGATGAAGGCGCGCTATCTGGACACGATCCTCCAGCCCCACCGTCATGGCGTCGCGACCGATACCGGCCTCGACGCGGCCGAGCGTGCGGCCCTGCGCTCCCACGGCTTCGTGGTGAGTGAGCGGCTCGCAGACACGAGCTTCGCTGCGAGCTTTCTCGACGTCTACCAGCTTGACCAGCCCGTGTTCATCAGCGCGGACTCGGTGCTGCACGCGTGGCACCGATCGTTCGACGACTCGCTCAAACAGCTCGAAGTGGCCGCGCTGATCCCCCAGCTCGCGCAGGTGCTCGTCGGGATGCGGGGTGCCGTGCCGACGGTGGCGGGCGAGATCGGGGGCAACCCTGCGCTGTCGCGCTCCCTCGGCGACGCCGACGTGTTCCTCGCCGTGGCCCAGTCCCTGCTCGCCGGTACGCCCGCGATGTCGGAGCCAGGAGAGGCGCCGCGTATCCAGGGACTCCTGGATGCCATCGCGTCGGGGAGCAGGTTCGATGTCGATCTTTTCGGGCGCACCCGACAGGAGGACTTCTCCCAGTTCAAGCCGCGGGGGCACTACACCGAGTCCGAAGCGCTCAAACGCTACTTCCGCACGATGGTGTGGCTTGGCCGCGAGGACATGAGGGTGGGAGGCCCCGAGAGCAGCCCGCGGGAGCTGGCCGCCGCCCTGGTGTTGCAGGAGTTGCTGGAGCGGTCCGGACAGATCGCGGCGCTCGACCGCATCGACCGTGTGGTCGCGACGTTCGTCGGGCCCCCGGACTCGATGACCTTCGCCGACCTCGCGGCCCTGCGCACCTCCGCCGGCGTCGGAGAGCTCGGGGACATGGACGATGCCGCGTTGTCCGCGCTGAGCACGAGGATCCGGGACATCACGGCGGGCACGCAGCTCATCCAGTCGCACCCCTACGCCGCCGCGCCGGATGCGGTCCAGCGGCGAGAGTTGCCCCACAGCTTCACGTTCCTCGGACAGCGGTTCACGGTCGATGGTTGGGCCACCTCCCAGCTCGTCTACGACCGGATCCAGGTGAACGGGGAGCTCGTCGAACGGGTGCTGCCGAGCGGCCTGGATGTTGCGTTCACCGTACTGCACGACGACGCTGCGGCCGGCCTGCTCGCGGACCGCATCGAGTCGACCAACGGGCAGCCCGGCCGGGACGGGCTCCCCATCGCGACGCAACTCCTCGCCGTGCGGGACGCGGTCGAGGCGAACGCTCCGACGTTCTGGAAACAGACGGCGTACGGGCAGTGGATGCTCGCACTCCGGGCGTTGTCGGTCGATCCACCGGGGCCCACGTTCAGCGTGGGGCGCACGGCGGCGTGGCGCCGGCGGGTGATGCAGGGGCAGCTCGCGTCGTGGGCGGAGCTACGGCACGACACGATCCTGTACGTGAAGGAGCCCGAGACGATGGGCATCAGCTGTGCCTACCCCGCGGGATACGTCGAGCCGAACACCGGGTTCTGGCAAGCGCTCGCGTCGGCCGCGCGGAGCATGGCCATGACAGTGGGCACCCTGGCGACCGTGGGGACGGGAGACGAGGTGCAGTTGCTCACCGCCGACCGGGAGTTCTTCAACGGCTTCGCGGACATCGTGGACACGCTCGCGGGCATCGCGACGAGCCAGGCACACCAGCGGCCCCTGCAACCCTCGGCGGTCCAGTTCCTGAAGGACGTCATGGTCGAACACCGCCACGATGCCACAGGAGGCGGCTGCGGAGGGTCACCCGCCTGGACCGGCTACACGGGCTGGTACCCGAAGCTCTACATCGGAGGCGCCGACGAGGCGCTCGACCCGGACGCGCTCGTCGCGGATGTGCACTCGTCAGAAGGAGCGAACCTGCTCGTAGCGACGGCCGCCGTCGATCGCCTGGTCGTGGTGGTGAACAACGGGCCGGACGTGATGGCCTACTCGGGCCCGGTCTCCAGCTACCACGAGTGGGCGGCGCCCGAGCGCCTGACGGACCTGGAGTGGCAGCAGCGCCTGGCTGCAGGCAAGGAGCCGGCGCGGGAGGGCTGGACAGAAGGCTGGCTGGTGCCGGCAGGCGCGCTCGTGCGACGGATGCTGGTCGATGACGACGGCGACCAGTTCGATCCCGGGTCCGGGGCGGATCATCCCAGCCTGACGCTCGACATTCCTGGCCCTGTCAACTTCGGCCTCGTTCATGCGAGGGTAAAGCAAGGTGACGAGGCGGCCATCGGGCAGGTCGTCCAGCGACGCGAAGGGATGTTCCGGGCGTGTGCAGAGGCGAGCTGGAAGATGGACCCGGGACTGCGCGGGCGGGTATCCCTCGGGTGGTCCATCCACGGCGGCACGGTCTCCGATGTTCACGTCGTTTCGAACGCGACAGGGCATCAGGAGCTGGCCGAATGCGTGACGCGCGGCGTGCGCGCCCTGCGCTTTTCTCCCGAGACAGACGCCGTGGTCCCCGAGTGGGGGGTGGAGTTGGGACGGCTGTGACGGGTCGGCTGGCCTGCAGGAGCGTCCGCATCTTCGAGCCCGTCGGCCGCGGGGGCCCTGGGCTCCGTCGAACCGCCCCGCGGGTGACACCCAGCTTTCGCGCGGCCCCCTGGATGGATCCACTCTCCGCGATGTGAAAAAACGTACTGAGCAGCTCTACGTCCAAGGCGCCTCCGCAATGCACGTCGGGGCGGGATGCGTCCGTTCATCCTACCCGCCCCCCAAAGGTCAAGCAGCGTGGTCACCCACGCGTCTGGGATCCCGGGGTGGTGGGCAGCGCCACGGTGAAAACCGTACGACCGGGCCGGCTCTCCACCCCGATCGTGCCCTGGTGGCGCTCGATGATCTCTCTCGAGATCGACAGCCCCAGCCCACTACCCTCCCCCTGGGCCTTCGTCGTGTAGAACGGCTCGAAGATGCGGCCCTGCACCGCGGCGGGGATGCCCGGTCCGGAGTCGATGACCTGCAGGAGGACCCGCTCGGGCTCCCGGGCAAGGCGGAGCTCGATCCGCCCCCGATACTGGATCGCCTGGAGCGCGTTGTGCACGAGGTTGGTCCACACCTGGTTGAGCTCGTCGTGGCGCCCGAGCACGGTGCACGGGTCCTCGAAGGTGCGGACGAGCTGCACGCCGCCCTTGATCTGGTTCTGGTAGAGCGTGAGCACGGTCTCGAGGTTGTCGGAGAGCCTGGCCTCGGTGGGCTCACCGCCCGCAGCGCCGGGATGCGCATAGCTCTTCAACGCGAACACGATCTTGGCGGCCCGGTCGGCCGCGGTGCCGATGGTGCCGCTGTTGCGTCGCAACGAGGCCAGGCTCGCCACCGCACCGAGCAGGGGCTCGGCTCTTGCGGAACGGAGCAGCGGCAGGTGCGGGGCCAGATCTCCGATGCCACCCATGGAGACGAGGGCCCTCGCCACGCTTCTGGCGTTCGGGACGGCCTCCTGCTCGAGCTCACCCTCCAGCCGGGTGCGGAGCGCTCGCTCCTCCCGCGAGGTCAACGTCAACGCGCTCGCCCCCTCCGCCACCAACGCCCGTACGCCGACCAGATCGGCTTCAGAGGCCGCCGCGAGCACCGCCGGAAGCTCCTCCAGCGTGCGGTCGAGCGAGGTGGCGATGTTCCCTACTGACGCCACGATCGCCCCGAGCGGCGTGTTGAGCTCGTGCGCCACGCCGGCGACAAGCTGGCCGAGCGCCGCCATCTTCTCGGACTGCACGAGCGCCTGCTGCGATCGCGCCAGCTCCTCGTTCTTCTCCTTCAGCGCGGCGTTCGCGATGTCCCGCCGGTGCAGGAAGTAGACCGTCAGGCCGAACACCGTCGCAGAGACCGTGGAGATGTTGATCGCGAACGCGTAGGGCCCGAGGCCGCCGGCCTGCATCTTCGACGGTGTGTGGAGGGAGGGATCGATGAACCCGGAGAACGCAGTCAGCGCCAGATAGAGGAACAGCCACCGGACCGCGGAGCCCTTGCTCTCGAACGAGAGGGCGCAGACGAGCGCCAGCATGGCCCAGATCATCATCGCGCCGCTGGGCACGAAGCCCCCGAGCACCCACTGGAACAGGAAGGGCAGCATCAGGCTGATCAGCACCTGCACGGTCCTCGCCGCCGGGAAATTCTTCGTTCGCCAGAGCACGAAGAAGTTCGCGGCGGTCACCACGGAGTAGCCGTAGGGAATGAGCCCCTGCAGGTACAGCCCCCCGAGGGACGTCAGCGTTCCCCATACCAGACCCCCGAAGCTCATGCTGACGCCGGTGATCAACATGAACCGGTGCCGCTGGCGCTCGTCGTCGCTGTCGATCGGTCGATCCGCTATGGCCCCCAAGTGCTCGATGCCGCTCCGCAGTCTGGTCAGGCCCGCCGACATCTATTCGTCCCCATGGATCGACTGCTCGATCGCCGCCCGGAGATCGTCCGGGCGCCACGGCTTGGACAGGATCCTGTGGACGATTCCCTCGGATCGGGCGCTCTCGAGCACGCCGGGGTCGGCCTGCCCGGTGAGCAGGATCCGGCCGATCCGCGGGAAGCGCGCGCGGACGCGCGCCAGGAACTCGTCGCCGCGCTGTCCGGGCATGAGCCAGTCGGAGACCACGACCAGGATCTGGACGCCCTGGCTGTTCAGCGCCTCGAGCACCTCCCACGCCTCCTCGGCGCTCTCCGCGGCCTCGCACTCCACCCCCTCCGGGAACAGGGAGCCGAGCTGATCACGCAGGCTGTCGAGCACGGACTTCTCATCGTCGACGAGGAGGATCACGGTCATGCAGGAGCTCCGGGTCATTTCAGGTGCAGCCGGGTGGTCCCGTCCCAGTCGCTCGGCAACCCGTGCAGGGATGCCTCGCGGACGCGGGTCCGGTGCCAGGCCACGGCCGTGTCGTGGGGATCGAGAGAACCGAGTTCATCGAGGACCGAGGCCGCACCCCGGAGATCGGCCCGCTGGAAGAGCGCGAGGGCCTCTGCGAGACGGTCGGCGGTCGCCAGCTTTCGGGACCGCTCGGCCTCGGGCAGACCGTCCAGGAGCTCGTACAGCGTGGTGGGCGCGCTGAGGCCCTTCACCCGGACGCGGTCGACGAGGCGCAGGGCGTAGCGGCTCGGCTCGGCGAGCGCGTTGCGGGTCTGCTCCGTGATCAGCATCGTGCCGAGATGCCGCGTCAGCCCTTCGACGCGGGCGGCGAGGTTGGCCGAGTCCCCGATGACGCTGCACTTGAGCGTGTCCCCGCCGCCGATGACGCCCATGAGGCATTCCCCCGTGGTCATTCCGATCCCGATGCGCAGGGGCGCGGCGCCCCGACGCGCCCGGACCTCGTTGTACACGGCGAGCGCCTCCATCGACTCGATCGCCGCGCGCACGACAGCGTCAGCCCCCGGGCCGAACAACGCCATGATCGCATCCCCGGCGATCCCCTCGACAAAACCGCCGTGGCGTCGGATCGGAGCCTCCATGTGACCGAGGTACTCGTTGATCCATGCCAGGTTCTCCGCCGGAGTGTGGCCCTCGACAAGCGTCGTGAAGGAGCGGATGTCCGAGTAGTAGACCGAGATGGACTGGGCGGCGAAGTCCCCGAGCCGGACATCGGCCAGCTCCCGGCGTCCGAGCAGGGAGAGGAACTCGTAGGGAACGAAGCGCGTCGCGGCAGCGTGGGCGGCGACGAGGCGCGCCTGCTGCTCGCGCACCTGGCGCTCGGAGAGGTAGCTCCGGACAGCCTCGCGCACCGTCATCGTCAGGTCCCCGCGGTTCCATGGCTTGGCGATGTACCGGTACAGTCCGGCATCGTTGACTGCGCGACCGACCGCGTCGAGACCCGCCTGCCCGGTGAGCAGGATCGTTCGGGTATCGGGGAGCAGCTTGTGGACGCGGACCAGAAGCTCATCGCCCTTCATGCCCGGCATGATGTGGTCGCTGATCACGACGGGGACGTCGACGCCATCCGCGCGCAGCGCGTCGAGGATCTCCAGCGCCTCCACGGCATCCTCTGCGACCTCCACCTCGTAGCCCATCGGGTTGCCCTCGAACTGCTCACGCAGGCTCGTCAAGACAATCGACTCGTCGTCGACGCAGAGAATGGTGGGCGGAGCTGGCATGTGGCCTTTGGAGAGGGGGGGATGACGGGGCGCGCCCGGCGGGTGTCGACCGCGGCGACCTACTCGACCATGAGCGACTCCTCGCGCGCCATCCGCTGGGCCGCGGTCTGCTCGAGCAGCTCACGCATCCCCGGGTGCTGCCGGAGCATGGCCTCGAGCTCGCTCTTCAAGAGCTTGAGGGCCAGAACCGGGGTCACAGCGCGGACGCTGGCGTTGCGCGGCGCACCCGAGAGGATCGCCATCTCACCGAAGAACTGGCCGCGCTCATAGGTGGCGAGCACGGTCTCTCCGCCGTCCAGACGATCACGGTACACCTCGACCCGGCCGGTGCACACCATGAACATCTCGTTGCCCTCCTCGCCCTCGGTCACCACACGCGTTCCCTCGGGGATCCGGACGGTGCGGAATCCGTTGGCCACGGCGACGAGCATCTGGTCTTCGAGCCTGCCGAACAGGGGGATGGCCCGGACCGCCTCCCGCGCCCGGTAGAGGGGAAGGGCGACGTACGTGTAGACCACACATCCCACGCAGAGGTCGAACACGGACTCGAGCATCGTGAACACGGCGAGCGTGCCCGCCACCCAGGGGGCGACCGCCGGCGCTGCAAAGTGAGCGGTGGCCGCGCCCATGGCAAAGCACGCCCCGATGCGGGAAGCGAACACCTTGGGCGCCTTGTCCAGGGCGCGGTACGGAACTCCAAGCGCGCGGGCCATGAGCTGCGCGAGCCGGGCCATCGGGCTCGCCGGACCGTCCATCTGCGCGCGGAGCACATAGTCGAGGCCGATGGGGACCACAAACCAGGGCGACCGGGTGTAGACGTAGAGAAGCAACAGCAGTGTGGTGATGAAGCCGTTCACCCGAACGACGTTGCGGTCGATCCGAACGTTCGAGATCGGACAGACGAGTTTGCCTAGCAAGCAGACATCCGTTGGCCGCTCATGGAACCTACACACTCCGCAGTGTCTGCCGGTAGCGCGACGGCCCGCGGCGTTCAATGGCGTGGAAGCGGCCAGCCATCGGCCGGATTCCGGCCATGCAGCGCGGAGACGGCCGTGCGGGCACTCGCCCGATCTGCTCCCCGGGCCCGCGATGGCGACCCCGACGAAAGCGCGGATACGCTCCGGACCATGTCACCCGAAGATCCGAAGACTCCGACGATCGAGACCTTCGAGACCATCGAGCTGCCGGACCCGATCACGAGCCACTTCCCCGGCTACATCGAGCGAGGTGCTGTTGGCCGCGGGGGCATGGCAGAGATCGTGCGCATCCACGATCCGCGGCTCGAGAGGGATGTCGCCGCAAAGGTGACGAGCGGCGACACCGCCTCACCATCGAGCCGTGACGCGCTCGTCCGGGAAGCCAGGATCACGGCCCAGCTCGAACACCCGTCGATCGTCCCGGTGCACGCACGGGGGGAGACCGACCTCGGCGCGCCCTACTTCACGATGAAGCTCGTGGATGGCGTGACGTACTCCCGGTGGCTCGCAGCCCGATCACCCGTGAGCGCAGACCCCGACCGCCTGGCCGACGCCATCGAGGTGCTCCTGAAGGTGTGCGACGCCGTGGCGTTTGCGCACTCGGCAGGCGTCGTGCATCGCGACATCAAGCCCGACAACATCATGGTGGGGGCGTTCGGACAGGTGTACCTGATGGACTGGGGCATCGCGTTGCGCACCGCGGAGCAGGCGAGGATGTTGGAGGGCACGCCCGCGTTCATGTCCCCGGAGCACGCATCGGGGCTACCGGCTGGCGCGCCGGGCGACCTGTACTCGCTTGGCGCAGTCCTCTACTACACTTTGGCTGGCAGGGCGCCGTTTGGGAACGCGCCGATCAATGAGCTGCTCTCGAAGGTTCGGAGGGGCGCGTACACCGACCTCGCGTCGCTCGACCTCGAGCACCCGCCGCCGAGCCGCCTCCTCGGGATCCAGCGCCGGGCCATGTGCACGAATCCGTCCGACCGATACGCCCGCGTGGAGGATCTTGCGCAGGCGTTGCGAGCGTTCCTGCGCGAGGGCCACCACCTGCCGGAGCAACGTTTCCACCGCGGCGAACGCGTCATGACCGATGGCGACCCTGGGAGCACGGCCTACGTCATCCTCTCGGGCGAGGCCGAGGTCTGGCATGAACGGGAGGGCACGCGCGTCGAGATTCGGCGGCTCGGCCCGGGCGAGGTCTTTGGGGAGCTCGCCGTGGTCACCGGAGGGAATCGGACGGCGTCGGTCGACGCACGGACCGACCTGGTCGTGCAGGTCATCAGCCGCGAGATGGTGGAACGCGGCATTGGCGCCCAGCAGTGGATGGGCCTGCTCACCCGCGCGCTGGCCTCCAGGTTTGCCGAGCTCGAATCCAGGCGACGGGGCTCGACGTAGGCGAACGCCTGACCACGAGGATGGTATTCTCCAACGATGTGGCTCACCCTCCTCGCCTGCACGTCCTTCCCCTGTGACTCCGACCAGCTCCTGGACGCCAGCGGCCAGTGCCACGACGCCGTCCGGCAGGACGACTCCGGACCTGCCGGCGACACCGCCGACACCTCGGACACGGACCCGGGCGACACGGACACCGACACAGACGCCGACACGGACACCGACACCGACACGGACACAGACACGGACACGGGCACGCCCGCAGACGACGGCTGGCCCGCTGTCTTCGCCGCCCCCTACGTCGACGCCACCGGCTACCCCACCGTCAAGGTCGGCGACATCGCTGCCGAGAACGGGATGGACCACTACACCCTCGCCTTCGTGGTCGCGACCACTCCCACCACGTGCGAGGCCTCGTGGGGCACGTACTACAGCATCGACGTGGGGCCGAGCGCGTGGGACTCGGGCTCGGAGTACTTCCTCTACGACCAGATCCAGACCCTGCGGGACCGGGGCGGCGACGTGATGGTCTCCTTCGGCGGAGCGGCCAACACCCCGATCGAGGCCGCCTGTGGCAGCGTCAACGAGGTCGTGGCCGAGTACGAGCGTGTGATCGAGAAGCTGGACCTGACACGCATCGACTTCGACATCGAGGGGAGCTGGGTGAGCGATGCGCCCTCGCTCCAGCGGCGCGACGAGGCCATCGTCGCGCTGCAGGCGTGGGCGCGCGACGAGGGCCGGCCCCTGCACGTGTGGTTCACCCTCCCGGTGCTGCCCACCGGGCTCGTGCCCTCCGGCCTCGACGCCGTACAGGGCGCCGTGGACAGCGGCGTGGTGCTCGACGGCGTGAACGTGATGACCATGGACTACGGCGACGGCGCCGCCCCCTCCCCGTCGGGGCAGATGGGGGAGTACGGCATCGACGCCATCGAATCCCTTCATGCCCAGCTCGCCACCGTGTGGCCGGCCCTCGCCGACGAGGAGGTGTGGGCCCACATCGGAACCACCCCGATGATCGGCCAGAACGACACCCAGAGCGAGGTCTTCGACGTGGACGACGCGGACCAGACCCGCGCCTACGCCGAGAGCGTGGGCGTCGGCATGCTCGGCTTCTGGTCGATCAACCGCGACCACCCCTGCCCGGAGCCTGTCGAGTGGGCGCAGAGCACCTGCAACGGGTCGGTGGACGTCGGGGACTGGGCCTACGCAGGGGCGTTCGCGGGCTACGGCGAGCCCTGAGCCGCCCGGGCACGAGGGCGCCCGAGAACCACCCGAGCGGGCTGGGCGGCCTACACGCCTACCCCAGCGCCAGCATCGCCTCCAGGGGCTTCAACGCGGCCACCCGCAGCTCCTCCGACATCGTCAGCTCCGGCTTCAGGTCCCGCAACGCGAGGTACATCTTCTCCAGCGTGTTGCGCTTCATGTGGGGGCACTCGTTGCACGCGCAATTCTCGTCCACCCCCGGGAGCGGGATCAGCACCTTGTCAGGCGCCGCCTTTGCCATCTGGTGCAGGATCCCGGGCTCCGTGGCCACGATGAACGTGGTCGCCGGGCTCTTGACCACGTAGTCCAGCAGCGCGGAGGTGGACCCGATGAAGTCGGCCCTCTGCAGCAGCGTGGGCTCGCACTCGGGATGGGCGATGACGCGGGAGCCGGGATGGCGCACCTGCAATTCGACCAGCTTGCGCTCGTTGAAGGTCTCGTGCACGATGCAGGTGCCCGGCCAGAGCTTCATCGGACGTCCGGTCTTCTTGGCGATGTACGCCCCGAGATTCCGGTCCGGCGCGAAGATCAGCGGCTGGTCGACGGGGAAGCTGCGCACGACACGCTCGGCGTTCGAGGAGGTGCAGATGATGTCGCTGATCGCCTTGACCGCCGCCGAGCAGTTGATGTAGCTGACGACCTTGTGGTCCGGAAACTGCGCCTTCATGCGCGCCAGCATGGGCGCCGGGCAGGCATCCGCGAGCGAGCAACCGGCGGCCATGTCGGGGATCAGCACCGTGCGGGTCGGATTGAGGATCTTCGCTGTCTCGGCCATGAAGTGGACGCCGCAGAACAGGATGACGTCGGCCTTCGTGCCCTGGGCGGCCCGGGCAAGCTGCAGGGAGTCACCGATCGCGTCGGCGATGTCCTGGATGTCGGGCTCCTGGTAGTAGTGGGCGAGGATCACGGCGTTGCGCTCTTTGCGGAGCTGATCGATGGCGCCGAGGAGGTCGTGCGGGAGGTCGGGGGTGGCCATGCGGGGGTGTAATTCCAACGGGGTTAGCCTTCACGGAGATGCGCATCGCCGTCCTCCTCCCCTGCCGCGACGAGGCCGCCGCGCTCCCCGCAGTGATCTCCGGCCTTGGGCCCCATGGCGAGGCCGGGCGGCTACGGCTCGTGCTGTGCGACAACGGCTCCACCGACGGCAGCGCCGATCTCGCCCGCTCGCTGGGGGTCGAGGTCGCGACGGAGCCCGAGCGCGGCTACGGCGGCGCCGTGCTGGCAGGCATGGCGTTGCTCCGGCTCGATCCGCCCGACATCGTCGTGATCATGGACGCCGACCACTCCTGCCACGCAGCGGATCTACCAGCGCTCACCGGCCCCATCGCGCGAGGCGAGGCCGATCTCGTGCTCGGCGAACGGTTGAGCCTGGGCGATCCCGACGCGCTCACGCCCCCGCAGCGCGCCGGGAATCGCGTGGCCACCCGGGTGATCCGAGCCCAGACCGGGCATCGGTACGCAGACATGGGGCCCTTCCGGGCGATCCGGTGGACGAGCCTGGAGCTGCTCGCGATGCAGGACCGCACCTGGGGGTGGAACGTGGAGATGCAGCTCAAGGCCCTGCACCGCGGACTCAGGGTGGTCGAGGTCCCCGTGCGAAACCGGCGGCGCATCGGGCGGAGCAAGATCTCCGGCACGGTCCGCGGCGTGGTCACGGCGGGCGCAAAGATCCTGTACGCGTGCTGGAAATACAGGTGACCTAGGATAAACGCGCGCGATGCGCACCCCTGCCCTCCTGCTCCTCCTGCTCAGCGTGGCCCTGCCCGCGGTGGCGGCCCCGGCACCGAACCCGGCGAGCCTGCCTCCGACCTCCAACGGCTACTACCGGCAGCCCTCCCTTCGGGGCGACACCGTGGTCTTCGTCTCCGAGGGAGACCTCTGGCGCGCGAGCCTCTCCGGGAACGGCCACGCCACGCGGCTCACGACGCACCCCGGCAACGAGTGGGCGCCGGCCATCTCGCCCGACGGCACCCTGGTGGCCTTCTCCGCCACCTACGAGGGTCCCCCGGCCGCGTACGTGATGCCCATCGGCGGCGGGCTCCCGACCCGTCTCACCTGGGATGGCCTGCGCGTGAACGTCGTCGGCTGGACGCGGGACGGCCGGGTGATGGTCTCGAGCGATGCGCTCTCCACCCTCCCCGCGACGCAGATGACCCTGCTCGACCCCCGCACCGGGGTCCGGGAGGTCGTGCCCCTGGCCCAGGCCTCGGAGGGCGCCTACACGCAAGGTGGCGTGCTGATCTTCACCCGGTTGTCGTTCCAGGGCAGCCAGACCGCACGCTACCAGGGCGGGACCGCGCAGAACCTGTGGCGCTGGGATCCCGCGCATCCAGACGTGGAGGCCGTGCCGCTCACCGCCGACTACGCCGGCACCAGCAAGAACCCGATGCCCCACAATGGCAAGGTGTACTTCCTCTCCGATCGCGACGGCACGATGAACATCTGGTCGATGGCGGAGGACGGCACAGCACTCGCCCAGGTCACGCACAGCGTGGGGTGGGACATCCAGAGCGCGACGCTCGACGCCGCGGGCTCGAACGCGCGCATCGCCTACCGCGTCGGTGCAGACGTCCACATCCTCGACCTCGCCGGCGGCACGGACGTCGTGACGCCGCTCACGCTCGACTCGGACCTGGACCAGACCCGGGAGGAGTGGATCACGACCCCGGACCAGTGGGCGAGCAACGTGGATCTCTCGCCCGACGGCGAGCAGATCGCGGTCACGGCGCGCGGCAAGGTGTGGGTGATCCCCAGGATCCCCGGGCGCGTGGTCGCGTTGACGCCCGCCGCCGGTGTGCGCTGGCGCACGGCACAGTTCGCGCCCGACGGGAAGACCGTCCTCGGGCTCTCGGACGCGACCGGCGAGGTCGAACTCTCCGAGGTTCCGGCCGACGGGAGCGCCCTGCCGACGACCCTGACGCACGACGGGGACATCCTGCGCTGGAGCTTTGCCTCCTCTCCCGACGGCAAGCTGATCGCGCACACGGACAAGAACCTTCGCCTCTGGCTGTATTCGCGGGCCACGGGGACCAACACGCTGGTCACGTCCTCGACAGTCGACATGATCACCAGCCCGACGTTCTCGCCAGACGGCAAGATGCTGGCGTGGGTCGAGACCAACGCCAACCAGCTACGGCAGATCCACCTCGAAGACCTGAAGTCGAAGGTCCAGACCACGATCACGACGGCCCGGTACGACAGCTCGGATCCGGTGTTCAGTCCCGACGGGCACTGGCTCTACTTCCTCTCCGATCGCAGCTTCGTCAGCTCCGTGGAGAGCCCCTGGGGCAGCTACGGGCCGCAGCCGTACTTCGACCACCGCACCGGCATCCTTGCGCTCGCCCTCCAGCCAGATCTGGTCTCGCCGTTTCGGCCCTACGACGAGCTCCATCCCAAGCCCGCGGGCGAGGGCGACGACGCCGAGGATGCCAAGGAGGTCAAGAAGACGGCCAAGAAGGCTGACAAGAAGGGCGCAAAGGAGGGCGGCGACGCATCCCCGCTCCCGGCCATCGTCACGGACGGGCTCGCTGCCCGCCTCTGGACCGTGCCGGTGCCCGCGGGCAACTACAGCAACCTCTCCGTGAACGACACGGCCCTCTACTGGACGACGACGGAGGGCTCGGGCGAGGCCATGGTGATGACGCTCTCGGGCCTGAAGGTGACCAACGACCCGCCCGAGGTGGCCGCCGTGGCGAGCGACATCGACGGCTACCAGCTCTCGCGCGACGGCAAGCGGCTGCTCATCGAGAAGGAGGGCGGGCTCGACATCGTGGACGCCGACGTCTCCACGCTCGACCTGACCAAGGCCGCCGTGGATCTCTCGGGCTGGACCTTCTCCGTGAACCCGCGGGAGGAATGGCGCCAGATGTTCGTCGAGTCGTGGCGCCTGGAGCGCGACTACTTCTACGCGACCAACATGCACGGCGTGGACTGGAAGGGCATGCTCGACCGCTACCTCCCGCTGGTGGACCGGGTGCGCTCCCGCGCGGAGCTCTCCGACCTGATCGGGCAGATGGTCTCGCAGCTCTCCACCCTGCACACCTTCGTCTACGGCGGCGACATGCGCGTGGGGCCGGACTGGGTGCTGCCGGCGACGCTGGGGGCGGATCTCTCCCCGGTGGAGGGCGGGCTGCGGGTGGACCACATCTACAAGTCCGACCCGGACCAGGCGGACCGTCGGTCGCCGCTCGTCGTTCCGGGCGTGGACGTGCGCGAGGGCGACGTGATCCGCACCGTGGACCACCTGGCGGTCGCGTCGGAAGCGGCCCTCGCCTCCGCGCTGCGAAACAAGGCGGACCACCCCGTGCTGCTCGGCTACCAGCGCGTGACCGCCGACAGCAAGGGCAAGAACACGACCACCCAGCTCCAGGCGCTCGTCACGCCCCTGGACCCCGCCTCGGACAAGGACCTGCGCTACCTCGACTGGGAGATCGAACGGCGCGACCGCGTGGAGAAGGCTGGCGCCGGCAGGTTCGGGTACGTCCACCTGCGCGCGATGGGCGAGGCGGACATCGCGCAGTGGACGCGGGAGTACTTCCCCGTGTTCAACCGCGAGGGCCTGATCATCGACGTCCGCAACAACCGCGGCGGCAACATCGACAGCTGGATCCTGGGGCAGTTGCTCCGTCGGCCGTGGATGTACTGGAGCCAGCGCGTCGGGGCCTCCGAGAGCTGGAACATGCAGCAGGCGTTCCGCGGGCCGGTCGTGGTGCTCTGCGACGAGAACACCGCATCGGACGGCGAAGCGTTCAGCGAAGGCATCAAGCGCCTGGGGATCGGCAAGCTCATCGGCACACGCACCTGGGGCGGCGAGGTCTGGCTCTCGGGCGACAACTTCCTCGTGGACGGCGGG
This sequence comes from uncultured Pseudomonadota bacterium, assembly GCA_903875225.1. GTDB lineage: Bacteria > Myxococcota_A > UBA796 > UBA796 > SXON01 > CAIUMM01. The sequence goes on along the minus strand of CAIQVJ010000072.1, from coordinate 7,222 downwards.
ATCGCCACAGCGGCGGAGTACGGCGTGTACGGCCCCGAAGGAAAGTGGCTGATCGAGGGCCACGGCGTCGATCCGGACGAGGTCGTCGACAACCTCCCGCACGCGACGTTCACCGGCAAGGACGCACAGCTCGACGCCGCGCTGCAGTACCTCGAGCAGGAGCTCAAGGCGCATCCGGTGCAGGAGATCCCGCATCCGGCGTGGCCGAACATGAGCATACAGTAAGACTTTCTCCCCTGGTGTTCCAGACTGGCATATGCTCCAACGATGCAGAAGATCCTGGTCGTGGACGACGACGGCTTGAGCCGCACGCTCCTCGCGGAGACGGTGCGCGCATTGGGTCATCAGGTCTCCATGGCTGCGGATGCCCAGGAGGCGCTCCGAATGCTGTCGAGCGTGCCGCACGACGGCGTCATCTCCGACGTGCGGATGCCGGGCTGGGACGGGATCGAGCTCGCGCGGCGGATCGGCCTGCTCGCCGACGCCCCGCCCGTCGTGCTGATGAGCGCAGACCCGGACTTCGACATCAGCGACGAGGCCCATCGGCGTGGCGTGCGCCCCGCGTCGTTCCTCCAGAAACCCTTCGATCGGCTCGGCGTCGCCCGGGCGGTCGGCATCCTCGCAAACGGAGACGTCACTGCGCCTACCGGCACCGCACATCCAGATGTGGCGGCCGCACCGATCGGCAAGGACGACGCCCCGGAGTGGCTCGCGACAGTCCGGGGGAGCGCGCGGCAGTTGCCGCCAGCCCGCGTCTGGTATGTGGCCTGGCGCCGGCAGGCCACTGGCGCCATCGTGCTCCGGTCCGCCGGGGAGATCACGCTGATCGGTATCAAGCGGGGCGAGATCGTCGACCTGGTCGGCGTGCCGGGCCTGCTCGCAGACCGCCTGCCGGTCGGCGTGACCGCCGACTCGCTCACCACCGCAGTCGGCGGCGCCATGGCGATGGGCAGCACCCTCGACAGCGCCCTCGCCGCGGCGTCCGCAGACGTCGCACGTTGGATGCTGGGCGCGCGCTCGGGGGACGTCCGGTTCGACCCGGAGTGGACCCCCGGGCCCGGCGCGTTCCCGCTGCCCGGGACGCCCACGATGCTGCTTGCACGCGCGCTGGTCGAGGTTCCCACCGACGCGCTGCAGAGAGCGTGGCAGTCCGTCGCAAGCTCCCGGATCAGGGCCCGCAGCCCGTGCGACGTGCCGCCGGAGCGTTGGGGGCTCGACCCGCTGGCACTGCGCGTGCATCGCTCGGCGAGCGGCCAGGCGGTCCAGGCGCTGGTGTACGAGCTCTCCGGCGGTGCAGCGGAGAAGCGGATTCAGGCGCTCCGGGTGCTCGACCTGCTGCTCCGCCTCAACCTGATCACGCTCGGAGCATGAGGCGCTGCGCCTCGTCCACACGGTCCTCGGGCACGTAGACTCGCGCGATGTGGCGCTCGTCCTGGTACCGCTCGAAGATCCGCGTCGCGTCCTCGAGGGAGAGCACCCGTTGCGCGACCCCGGGGTAGCGCTGCACGACGTAGATGCCCGGCGCCCTCCCGCGCTTCTGGCCCATCACGTTGTAGCGGGACAGTTTCCCCGTCGAGCTCGCCTGCAGGAACGGAATGCCGGCCGCCTCGAGGGTCCGCACCGCCTCGTCGGTCTTCACCTCGTTCAAGCTGCCATGCAGCTCCAACGCGCGCCGATACGCGCGGCGCTCGACGATCCGTCGGGCCCAGGGATCGTCCGAACCACGCAGGTAGGAGTGCAGGTGCACGTCATCGAGCGAGAGGTACTGCTCGACGTCGGTCGGGAACGGGTACCGCACCTCCCCGCTCATGAAGTGTTGCTTGAGCATCTCCTCGAACACGACCGACTTGTGGTGGAAATACACCATCACGAACATGTGGTACCGCGCGATCATGAAGTCGTCGAACGCGTAGATCGCCCGGTGGTCGAGCGCCAGGGAGACCCGATCGTGGCGGGCAGCGCCGACCCGATGCTCCACATGACACTCGAGGTTGCCAATCAGCCAACCTACGTCGATCTGGCCGTAGCGGGCCCCCGAGTAGTAGGAGTCGCGCTGCAGGTAGTCCAGACGATCCACGTCGAGCTCGCTGCTGATCAGTTGGGACAACACTCGCCGCCAATCCAACCCCCCCTCGATGAAGAAGTCGTCCGGGAGCATCACCTCGTGGCTCACGAGCGCGGCGACGTGCTGGCCGGTGAACGGGAAGTGCCGGGCGATCGTCGTGGCCAGCGTCGACCGGGTGAGGATGGCGACCGTGTAGTCCTCGTGTGTCGCCTGCTTTTCGAGGCGCCCGGCGACGGCGGAGGGGGCATAGGCCGTGATGCCGAGGCCTCCGAGGTTGGGCATCGCAAACTCGGTGCAGTGCGAGAAGGGCGCGTGCCCGAGGTCGTGGCAGAGCGCGGCGAGCCGCACGCAGCTCCGCAGGGCTGCACGACGGTCGGGCGGCAGGGGCGAGGCGAGCCTGGGAACCACGACGTCGAACGCGCGACCAGCAAGCTCCATCACGCCGACGGAGTGCGCGTAGCGGGAGTGCACCGCACCCGGAAACGGCAGCTCGGAGAAACCCATCTGCTTGATACCGCGCAGACGCTGCACGAACGGGTGGTCTACGACGAACGCCTCGTCGTCTCCCACCAGAATCGCGCCATGAATCGGATCACGCACCTCCACTCGGACCTCCGGGCGCCCGCGTGATAACCGCCGCCCCTGCCATGCGCCCCATCCCCATCGATTGCCCCCTCGCTGTAGGCGACATCCTCCATCAGGCGGCGTTCGGCTTTGCCGCCGTGCTCATGGTGGACCCCTCCGGGGCCAACCTGAGCTGGGAGACCCCTGGGAGCCTTCATCCCACCTGGGTTTCGCGGAACTCGCTGCGAGACGCCTACCGGCTGTGCGACAGCGAGGGGCTGCTCACGCTCAGCGTGCGACAGCTCGACCAGGCGCAGCGGCTCACGCGCGCCGACCCGACGGGCGCGGCCGGGCGCCTGCTCCTCGACATCGGCCCGGCGAACATCGAGGAGGTGCGACAGTGGCTCGCGCAGCGCCGCCTGCTGCCCCGCGAGGAATTCGAGGCCTGGTGGTCCTCGGTCGCCGAGCACATCGAGGCAGACCCCCGTTTTCGCCGCGAAGGTGACCGGTGGACCGTCGACGAAGGCAGCGTGTTCCCAGCGCTCGCGCTCGTCCCGCCGGAGCCCCTGGATGGCCCGGGCACCTGCGCGGCGGCCAACGCGCTCGACCTGGCCTCCGAGCTCGCGCGGGCGCTCGCCTTGTGCCACGCGGGCGGACACACGCTGGACGGCGGGCGGGCAGCGTTCACGCGTACAGCCGGGCATTTCGTCGCTCGTGGGCGGCCGGGCGGAGAGCGCACCGCCGACGTGCTCACCGTGGGACGCCTCGTGCTGGAGCTGGTGCTCGGCGAGCTCCCCGACCCCGCCCACCTGGCCACGTCCGACCTGCTCGCATCGGTGGGCGAGCTCGCGCCCGAGGTGCCCTTCGAGCTGCTGGGCGTACTGGAACGCGCGGTCTCGGGAGATGCCGGGCTCCGGCACCCGGACGGGTTCGCCCTCCTGCACGAGATCGAGCTCGCGCGCGCCACCCATCGCATCCGGACCGATTTTCCAATGCGGCCCGACGCCAACGTCGCCGTCGGGTTCGACAGCCACATCGGCATCCAGAAGGCGCTCGGCGGCCAGATGAACCAGGACGCCGTGCTCATCGCCGGCGACCCCGACTGCGCGCTCCTCCTCGTCGCCGACGGCATCTCCCTCTGCACCGTCGGGTCGGGTGACCTCGCCTCCCGCCTCCTGGTCGAGACCATGCGCAAGTGGTGGCAGGAGCAGGCCGGGACGATGCGCGGGGCCTCGCCCGCACGCGTCCACCAGGCCATCCGGGAGGGCCTCGGCCGGGCGAACCGCACCATCCTCACCGAGGCCGCACGCCTCAGCGGCGGCAAGCTGAGGGACACGGTACCGATGGGCACGACCGTGGTGCTCGCCGTTACCGTGGGCAACCGCGTACACCTCGCCGCGCTCGGCGACTCGCGCGGCTGGCTCGCCCACACGTTCGGCACCTGCCTGCTCACCAGCGACCAGAACCTCCTCTCGCAGCTCGTTCGGGACGCGATCGCGGGCCTCGACCCCGACTGGGCCGACGAGCGCTTCGCGCTCACCGGCTACTGCGGGCACCTCGGTCCCGACGGCCGGCCGACGCTCCCGCCCCTTTTCACGCGCACGTTCACCCTGCTGCCCGGCGAATGGGTGGTGCTGGCGACCGACGGCTTCTCCGACTTTGCCCACGAGGAAGAGGTCGGGCTCGGCCGCATCCTCACCGCAGCCATCCGCGACAGTCGTCACGACGGACGCACCGGGCCCTCCGCGCTGGGCGCGATGGCCGTGTGTCGGCGGGTGGTGCAGTCCGCGAACGACGGCGGCGGCGGCGACAACGTGACCGTACTCGCGTTCACACTCTCAGCGGACACCCGGAAGCCGGGCACGGACGGAGCCCCCAATGCACGGTAGATCGAAACCATGACCGACACCTTTCGTGAAGCCCTCGCCGACCGCGTCATCGTGTTCGACGGAGCGATGGGCACGGAGATCTACAAGCACGGCGTGTTCATCAACCGCTGCTACGACGAGCTGAACCTCTCGCAGCCGGACATCGTCTCGGCGATCCACGAGGAGTACCGGAAGGCCGGCGCCGACGTGCTCACCACCAACACCTTCGGCGCCAACCGCCTGCGGCTCGGAGCGTTCGGCCTGGAAGGGCGCGTGGCGGACATCAACGCCGCAGCCGTCAGGCTGGCCAGGGGCGCGGCACGTGATCGATCGTGGGTCGCAGGGAGCATCGGGCCCACCGGCACCCTCCTGGCGCCCGTGGGCAGGGTGACCCCCGGAGACGCCTACACCGCGTTCCGCGAGCAGGCCGAGGTGCTCGCCGAGACCGGTGTGGACGTGTTCGTGCTGGAGACGTTCACCCACCTCGCCGAGCTCTGGCAGGCCGTGCGGGCGGTGCGCTCGATCTCCGACAAGCCGATCGTGGCGAGCATGAGCTTCCCTTTCGTCGGTCCGGGCCAGAACCAGCTCGAGGGCGACAGCCCGGAGGTCGCCGCACGCACGGTCCGCAATTGGCCGATCGACGTGTTCGGCACCAACTGCTCCAACGGACCTCGCGGTGTTCTGCACGCCCTGGAGCGGCTGGCGGCATGCACGGACATGAAGCTCATCGCGATGCCCAACGCCGGCCTGCCCCAGGTGGTCGAGGGTCGCACCATCTACCTGGCCGCGCCAGAGTACATGGCCGAGCACGCGCGCAGGTTCGTACAGCTTGGCGCCGCAATCGTCGGCGGCTGCTGCGGCACCACGCCGCGGATGATCAAGGAGATCACCACGTTCGTGCGCACGGTGACCGCCGACGCCCGGACGCGGGTCGTGATGCAATCCGCCGAGCAGGGCGCCGCCGTGGCGCCCGTCACGTTCACGCCGACCCCGCCCGCCGAGAAGAGCGAGTTCGGTCGCAAGCTGTACAGCGGCCAGTTCTGCGTCTCGGTCGAGCTCGATCCCCCCCGGGGCGTGGAGGCGCAGAAGGCCGTGGACGGCGCCAAGATGCTGCTCGCGGCAGGCGTGGACGTGGTGAACATCGCCGATGGACCCCGCGCGGTGGCGCGGATGGGGCCCTCCGCGCTTGCCCAGCTTGTACGACGTGAGTGCGAGATGGAAGCGGTGGTGCACTACTGCTGCCGCGATCGGAACCTGCTCGGCATGCAGATGGACCTGCTCGGCGCCAACGCGCTCGGGCTCAAGAACATCCTGGCGATCACCGGCGATCCCCCGAAGATGGGCACCTACCCGAACGCCACGGCCGTGTTCGACATCGATGCCATCGGCCTGATCACCTTCATCCAGATGCTGAACCGGGGACTGGACTTCTCGGGCGCGCCGATCGGCGGCAAGACGGACCTGCTCGTCGGCGCCGGGTGCAACCCCGGTCACGTGGACCTCGATCTGGAGGTCCAGCGCTTTGGCCGCAAGGTGGCTGCAGGCGCCGAGTACTTCTTCAGCCAGCCCGTGTTCGATCCCGAGCTTCTCCTGCGCTTCTTCGAGCTCACCGACAAGTTCCCCCGCATCCCCTTCCTGGTCGGCATCATGCCGTTGGTCTCCTCGAAGAACGCCGAGTTCCTGCACAACGAGGTGCCCGGGATGCAGGTGCCGGCTGCCATCCGCGCCCGGCTCGCGAACGCCGGCTCCCGCGACGAGCAGCGCGAGGCCGGAGTCCAGGTGGCGCGGGAAGCCCTGGCGGAGGTCCTGCACCACCCCCGCGTGAACGGCGTGTACGTCTACCCGCCGTTCGGCTCCTACCAGGCCGTGCTGCGGATCCTCGACGTCATCGACGAGCGCCGTCGAAAGCCGACCGTCCTGTAGACCCGGTCAGGGCGGACTCTCCTACGCCCTGTGCTGCGGCTGTCCCTTCGGCCGCCGTGCCCAGATCCCCAGCCCGCGCAGGAAGTGGCGCATCACCTGATCCCCGCAGAGGCGGAAGTTCGGGTGGGAGGGCGTGCGGAAGAACGCGCTTACCTCCGACTTCGAAAGCGGAAACTCGCCGATGTGCAGGATCTCGTGGATGTCGTCGTCCTTGAGCTCGAAGGCGATGCGCAGCTTTCGCAGGATGACGTTGTTGTTCAGCCGTGCACGTGGGTCCGGCGGCGGCGTGCCGGGCCTGGGCGGCCCGCGTCGATGGACGATCAGCGCGTCGAGGAACCGCGTAGCCACCATGTCGCCGCACTCGATGTAGCCCTCGTCGTCCTCCCGCCCCAGGAGGCCCTCCACAAAATCGAGGTCCACCTCGGTGCCTGACAGCGCGAAGATGTCGACCATGCCCCGATCGTTCACGTTCAGGGCGTAGCGCAGGCTCCTCAGCAGATCGTTGTTGCTCATTGGGGGGCTCCTGGGGGGCCAATAGCCCGGACGCGCGAGTACGCGCGACCGGGGCCCCCTGAACTTTCGCACCGGCAGGCGGGGCGCAGCTTCGACGGCTCGACGACTCGCCGTCCGCTGCGCGCTCCGCATCAAATCCGTAGCCGCGAGCCGCGAGTACGCGCGACCGGGGCCCCGTGAACTTTCGCACCAGGAAGGCGGGGCGCAGCTTCGACGGCTCGACGACTCGCCGTCCGCTGCGCGCTCCGCATCAAATCCGTAGCCGCGACCCGCGAGCACGCGCGACCGG
>CAIQVJ010000071.1 GCA_903875225.1 uncultured Pseudomonadota bacterium | reverse complement strand
GTCGGGGGCGAAGAGCTCATGGCAGATCTGGCAACGCCGTCGACGCGTCATGGACGCCTCCGGCGAGGGCTTCGCCCGGCACCGGCGGGGGGACTACTTCAGGTGAGCAGACCAGGGGCTGGTTTTGGTGAGCGTCTCAGCTCACGGCACTTGTCGGTCGCGCACCGTGGTAGTACCGTAGACATGATGACCATCAACACTCACGACCTGCGGCCCGGCGATGTGGTGACCTACACCGTGGGCCCCACCTTGATCCGCGCCCGCGTGATCGAGGATCGCGGCCACATCGGCGCGGGGGGGCGGCAGCTCGTTCGCATCGAGGTGCTCGGCGAGGAAGACATCGAAGAAGTGCCCCGGCGCTTCGACATGGCGGCGGCCGAGGTCGTGCTGGAGCACTCGACGGCGAAGTAGGGCAACTCGCTGACGACGGTGACGCTGGCGAGGGGGACAAGGCCCCTGTCGGGCCGCTCCCGGGACGGGCCCAGCTTCAGCGTGAGACGGCTTCGGAGCCGGGCGCTCCGGCGGACGTCCGCCGCGGTTCCGGAACCCACGTCCTCCGCTCCAGCGCGTCCTGCACATGCTCACGGATGATCGGGTCAGCATCCCCAGCCATCGCCGCGAGACGCTCCACGATGCCGGGCGACGGCAGCGTCCGGAAACGTCGCAGCGCCGTGTAGCGGACCCGCGGGCGAGGGTCGTCGAGCCACCGTTCGAAGACGAGCCCGGCGTCAGGATCCTCCACCTCCGGGGAGGGCAGATTGTAGTAGACCCCTTCGATCAGGGCGATATCAACATCCTCATCGAGGTCGACACCCTGGAGGCGATGGCTCATGCCGAGCATGGGAACGGTGGGCAGCTCGCTCTCAGCGGGAGCCGCCAGCGGCGGGGCGAACCGGCCCTCGCGTTCGTGCGGGCGGAGACGCGGCCCATGTAGCGGCCGATCCTCATCCCAACTCCGCCGGGCCCCATGGTACCCGCCGGCGAGGCGGACCGCCTCGAACGCCCAAGCGGTCCGAAAGGTGTGCGTCTTCGCCTCCTTTGCGATCCGGACCGGAAGCTCGGCCCGTGCCATCTTGGGGTCCGCGAGCCCACCACCGAAGGTAAGCCGGTGGATGCCTTCGCCCGTCTCCCGCTGAACGCCCGCGTCGGGCATCGGGAAGCGCCGCGGAACCAACCGCGCTCTCGCTATGCCAAGGAGAACCCCCAATAGCTCCCGGAGTCGCTGCCAGGTGCCGCGTCCACGTTCGACCCTGCCCCAGTGCGCCCATTGCGCTTGTTCGAGGACGCTGCGCAGCTGGCGCGGGTTGTGCATCAGCGCGAGCGGCAACGGTGCCGGATCCCCGGAGAACGCATGAGACCATTGCAGGCCGTGATCGGTGAATTCGTAGTCCACCGCCCACCACCGCCCACCATGAAGCGGGTCGTGCCAGTGGCGACCATCGCCGCCGTACTTCACGTGTCCGACCATCACGCCGCCGAGGTGAAGACTTCCGATCATGTGTCCCGGGTGCCACATCCAACAGGCGTCGCCGCCGCCATACCGGAACCGGTTCAACTCGCCTCGAAGGCTGAACGGCATGGCATAGCGAACCGGCCACCCGCGTTCGCGGAGGAGCGCGGCGAAGGCTTCGCCCCGCGCCGTTTTCGTGACGTCGTTGACTGGTTCGTCTGATTGCACGTCGATCGCCTATACCTCCCCGCAACCAGCCGCAACGCTGGACGAGCCCCGTCGCGCAGGCATCCACGAGTCAGTCGTTGATGAAGTCCGCCCAGCCCGACATCAGGGCGAACAGCATCGCGCCGGCCATCGCCATCGCCAGGCCGATCCGGCGCTGCCCGCGTGGAAGGGTCGCGACAAAGACCACCGCACCGACTCCGATGCCAGCGGCGAGGCCGCAGGACCTGCGGAGTCGGTGAGCGCCACGACGATCTGGTCGCGCTTCCCGATCATCCGAAGTGTCGAGGTTGAGAACCCGGACCGCATGGTCGCCGCGTTGATCGACACGCCGCAAGGGGTCATGCTGGTCTAACGGCGCGGTCTGGCCTTGGGGCGGCGATCCCGGCCCAGACCCGCTGCACCCGGCGAAGGGGTGGAGCCAGCATCACCGCGTCATCTCGCAGCAGTTCACGGAGTTCGTGCAGCTCCGGGCTACCCATCCCGGCGTACCCCTCTTTGTCGCCGGCGACCTGAACATGGACCTCGGGGGATCGCCCTGGGACGGCACCGTGCGGGGCCGACAGCTCCTGCGCGACGGGGTTCAGGCGGCTGGGATGGCCTGCGTCACCTCGACAGACAGGATCCCGGCGGGGATGCTCGCGCATCCGCCCATCGACCATGTGCTCGTGCCCTCGGGATGGGCGGAGCGATGCTCGGTGGTCGCCGGGTGGGAAGGGCACGACGACGTGCACGGGCGGCTGAGCGACCCCTCGGGGCTGGTGATCGAGTCGGGCGTTGACGAAGTCCGCCGACCGGGCGAAGCTGAGAGGTGCGTATTGCCCTGACCCAGACCGTCATGATGACACTGGTCCTCGTACTCGGGGCGTGCGTTCACGCCGGCCAGCCGCCTTCGACCCCGACGGCCGCGAGCGACGCCCCTCCCGCGTCCGGACCGCCCGACTCACCAGCTCCGGGAACTACCTGGGAATTCATCCAACAGAAGTACCGCGCCGCCCCGGTCTACCCTCAGCACGCACGCGACCTCGGGATCGAGGGAGACTGCTCCGTCAAGATCCTGATCGCCAGGACCGGAATCCCGGTGTCCTACGAGATCGCGGAGTGCCCGAAGGAGCTGCAGCAGGCCGCGGTGGATGCGGCCATGGCCTCGACGTTCTACCCACGTGCAACCGACGCGAAGCCGGAACTGGTCGCGTTTAAATACGTGTATCACTTCAACTTGACGCCCCTCACCAAGTGAACGAGTCGGCAGGCCCGGCGTCGGCTTTCACTGCACCGGGTTCTCCTCCAAACACGTCAAGGTCGCGTCCTCGACCGCCCCGACCCCATCATCGGTGGTGCAGTCTCCGTTTTCCGCAGCATCCGCTGCGCAGGACATACCCTTGCCGTTCGTCACCTTCGCCTTGAAGTTGTCGCACGCAAGCGGGACGGTGTAGGCGGTGCCATAGGCTTGCTGAAAGCAGACGTCCATGGCGTCGTTGAACCGGTCGCAGTCGGTCTTGCAGGATGTGCCGAGAGCGACGGCAGCGAGCAGGGGTAGGAGTCGGTCGATCACCATCCGACCTTGTAATGTCAGCCCCACCCCTTGGCCACGAACGTGTTCGGAGCGTCTCAGCCCCCCCACCCCCCGCCGACAACCCCTGACCGTCGGCGTCCCGTGGCTGACCGGCAGTGCGCAGCCCGTTCCACGGCAGCAGCGGTGAGCCGAGGGCGCTGAATAGGAATGCGTAGGCGGTGGCGAACAGGTCCACTACTGGTGCTTGCCAAAGCCATGAGGTTCCCCTGCTGCCGCCCTCAAACTGCCAGATCAGGTCACACTCCGCGCCCCCAGCGGCGAAGGGGAACAGCAGCGCGGTGGCGAGCCATCGGACACGCCGCAGGTCGAGGAGGGGGCGCGCGACGTACACGCACGCGCACCCCACGACAGCGCCGCCCAGGAAGTCCGGGGCGAGCGGCCAGTAGGAGGAAGCCCCGGCGTCGCGCCAGCGGAAGTGCATCGCTGCGGCCTCCACGCCGAGGATCGCCAGGAACGGAGCGAGGCCCAGGGCCTGCGGACGGCGCCTGACGGCGTCGACGAACGCCGATGCGAGCGCGATCCCGAACAGGATGACCAGCAGCATGGATGGCACGTACACGGCGTGCATGACGTCATCGATCGGGCCTTCGAAGGGGTGAAACCGCGCGTTGAGCAGATCGTGCGCGACATCCACGACGATTCCGGCGAGGACGGCGGCGGACAGGAGCTTCAAGGCGAGGTTCAGGGGGCCGCGGTTCGTCAGACGATCATAGCCGCTCGACCGGCACGGCCCGGTTGTCGTCGGCGGCGACGTAGAGAGGTACGATGTTCCTGTGACCCGCGACGCCGAGATCATGCAGCGTTCTTCCACGCCAAGACACGGCTTTCGCGTGCGCGGTCTCGTAGCGTGGCTCGCGCTGGTCCCCGCCGTGGGCGGAATCGCCTGCGGGGCCGGCATCAGCGAGGTCAGCGAACCTGGGGCACCCCGCGTTCGGGAGCAGCGTACAGGCTTCACCATGACCGCGTTGGCTGACGGGCGCGCCCTGGTCGCGGGCGGCGCCGGGATGCAGACCGGCGAGACCTATGATCCCGTCGCCGGAGCGTGGACGCTCACCGGACCTATGGTGGAGGAGCGGCACAACCACACCGCGACCCCTCTTCGGGATGGCCGCGTGCTCGTCGCCGGCGGCTCGAACTGTCACCACGACTGCTCCGATGCCAACAGCCTTCGGACGGCGGAGCTCTTCGATCCGGCGACGAACACCTGGTCGGCGACGTGTGACATGCGCTCGGCGCGCATGGACCACTCCGCGGTTCTATTGGCCGACGGACGAGTGCTCGTGGCGGGCGGGGACGGGGTCGACCCGGGTGGAACGCCTGCTGGCGAGCACCACTTCACAACCCTGCGGTCCGCCGAACTCTACGACCCCGCGTCAGGCACATGGTCGGCAGCGCCGCCGATGGCGCTGGCTCGCGCCAGGGGGTCGTGGTCGGAGGAATGACCTTCGCGGGCGATTTCCGGACCGATCCGCACGGCGCATCTGCGCTATGGGAGCACACGGCGGCGAGCGTGGAGAGGTACGACTCCGCTTCTGGCGCTTGGAGCCGCGCCGCTTCGTTGTCACCTTCGAGCAGCACGGATTTCGAGGTGTGGGGTGGCCTCCTCAAAGACGGCCGATTCCTCAGGATCAACGGGTCGCGGAAGGAGTCGGCCATCCTGTACGATCTTGTTGCCGACCGATGGGACGTGCTCGACGTGTCGGGCCACGGTGGCGAAGTAGGCGGCTCCGATGGCGACAACCTCCACCCCAACATCCCGCTGCTCGTGTTGACGGATGGGCGTGTTCTCAGTTCTGGCGGCGGGCGCACCGCCTCGGCGGCTGAGACCTGGCTCTTCGATTCCGCCACGGGGGCGTGGACCGCGAGCGGACCCATGGGGCTGGGCCGGTACCACCACGGCGCCGTTCAGCTCAAGTCAGGGCGAGTCCTCGTGTACGGGGGCGAACAGGACGTAGAACCAAACTATATCTATCCCGTTGGACGCCTCGTCATGACTTCGGAGGTGTATGACCCTGCCTCGGGGACTTGGTCACCGAAGTGATCCGAGCGCCGGGCTATCTGCCCAGAGCGAGAGGTCGAGCCCTCGGCCTCCCCACCCGCTCGCACTTCCACCAGCCCCCGTTTCGCGGGCAAGCACCCGATGGCGGGCCGGGTGGAGCTTGGTGAGGCAGAAGTGGCGTTGCAGACGGTGATTCAACAACACCTCACTTCCTGATTCAGGAGGGTGAGGGGTCAGGGTAGCGAAACCCGGCCGTGACGGGCTGAGCGCGGTCGGCCGAGCCGCTCCGGGTTGCACAATACCGAAGCGTGGCTTAGGTTTCATGCGTGACCCTCGACACGCCGCCGCGTTCGCCCCCCGACTGGCCGTCGCTGCTCGACCTCGCCGTCTCGCAGTCCGGCTACTTCACCACCGCTCAGGCGGCCGCAGTTGGGTTCTCGCCCGAGCTTCTGATCCACCACACGCACGCGGGTAGAATCCTCCGGGCGAGGCGCGGAATCTACCGCGTTCGGCATCTTCCCTCCCAAGACGACGAAGATCTCGTCGTCGTCTGGTTGTGGTCCGCGGGGGAGGGCGTGTTCAGCCACGCGACCGCACTCGCGCTCCATGATCTCTCCGACATCCTCCCCGACATCGCCGACCTGACGTTGCCGCCGGCGTGGCGCGCGCGGCGGCTCAGCGTTCCTTCTGGCGTGGTCCTCCACCACGCTGACCTCCCGGTCGCGGACAGGACCTGGGTCGGTAACGTGCCGGTCACGAGCGTGGCGCGCACCCTTCGGGATTGTGCCGCGGCACCCCTCCCGCCCGACATCCTCCAACAAGCGACCGAGCAAGCGGTGCGCCGCGGCTTGGTCGCTGCTGATGAGGCCACGCGATGATCCGCGCGTACGGCACCCCCGGTTCCTTCAAGGCCGCCCTGGAAGACCGCCTGCGAAATCAGGCCACCCGCGACCGGGCGGACCTCCAACGTCTACGGCAACTGATGGTGTTCGACAGGTTTCTCGCTCGACTTTTCGTGGATGACCGACGCGATGTCGTTTTGAAGGGCGGGCTCGTCCTCGAGATGCGAACACATCGCGCCCGGGCGACGAAGGACGTTGATCTCCGTTTGATGGGCCGACCCGACGAAGCGCTGGCCCGCCTTCAGGAAGCCGGGCGCGCGGACCTCGGAGACTTTCTCACCTTCGAGGTCGGAGTGGACCTACGCCACCCGACGATCGAGGCGGATGGCCTCCACTACGAAGGCCGGCGGTACCGCGTCGAAGCTCGCCTCGCGGGAAAGGTCTACGCGCGGCCGTTCGGGGTGGACGTCGCATTTGCCGAACCGATCGTCGGGGAGCCCGATACTCTTCACGGCGCGCCCTGGCTGGAGTTCGCCGGCATCGCGGCGACTGTGGTCCGCGCCTACCCGGTCGCGACCCATGTCGCGGAGAAGCTGCACGCTTTCACGCTGCCCAGGCCAACTCCGAATTCTCGTGTCAAAGACCTCCCCGACATCGCAATCCTCGGGACGATCCGGTCGCTCACGCACGGAGAACTGCGCGCGGCTATCGACACGACATTCCGGCACCGGGGCACACACCCTGTTCCCGAGGGACTCCCTGACCCGCCGTCTGCGTGGGCCGCACCGTATGCCGACCTTGCGCGGAGGGATGGGCTCGTGTGGACGGACCTCGAAACCGTGACCGCCGCCGCCCGCGCGTTCGTCGACCCGGTCCTCGCCAATGCGCGCGAGGTCGCGTGGACTCCTGGGGAAGGCTGGCGATGATCTGGGATCTACCTACCGATGACCTGCCGCGCCCGCGGCCTCGCGACATCCACGCGGGCCCACCCCCGGTTTATCAGAGGTGACCCCTCAGGCGGGCCGTCGGGTGCTTGGTAGCACTACGCCCCGGCGAGCGACGAGAGAGGAGGTCAGCTGACCCCGACTACGCGAAGGTCCGGAAAGCTGACCAGGCAGCGCGAAACGACCTCCCCATCGAGCGTGAACAGGGGCGCACGTCGTTGCAGCGCCAACGCGACGTACACTGCATCGTAGGCCCGGAGGCGCGCGAGGCGTGCAACGCGAACGGCTTCTTCGAGCAGGTCTTCGTCGAGCCGACACGCGTAGAATCTGGGGCCCCGCACAAGGGCATCGACCGCGTCCAGCAGTTCGATAGGCTCCCCGCGCCTTGCGAGGCCGGCAATGACTTCCACTCGAAACAACTCGGGAACCAGGAACTGAGCCGTGTCCGGGTGGCTTTCGAAGAGCAGACGAGCCTGACGATGATGACGCTCGCTCGGGGAGATCGCTGCGATGAACACCGATGCGTCCAGAATCGGCATCACCTCCGGCCCTCACTCACCAGATCGACAGCATCGAACTCCGTTCCTGGTCGCACGATCCGCGTAAGACCACCGAGAAGTGCCCGGAACCCAGCTGCCTCCGCGGGCGTGAGCGCTCGCGGGCCGGGGTGCACAGCGACAAGGCGGACCGCAGGCTCGCCGTCGACCGTGATCACGGCGTCCTCGCCACGAGTCCGCACCGAACGCACGACCTCGGAGAGTCGCGCCTTGGCGTCGGAGAGACTGATGAGGGTGCTCAAGTAGACCTCCCTGACCAGTATAGTCCTTATCGACTACACCGTCAACGGGTGACCGCCACCGACGCCGAGCCACGCCGCTGGGGCACACGAAGCGCGGGCACGTCGATGCCTTGCTCCCATTGTCCCCATGAACCCCACGGCGGGCCTGCAGGTTCAGGGTGACAATACCCGCAGGTGACCCTCACGCCTCCGGGTGAGAGGGTGATCTTGCGGAGGAGCTGGGCGAGGGCGGCGCTCCGCTGCGCAGCGAGGCGGCTGTGTTCAGCTGATCGTCATGGGCGGGAAGAGCTTCGGCAGACTGGCGACCAAGCCGCCGCACCCGCAGCACGCGACGACGAGCATCACGACAACCAGCGCCACGAGGACCACGCCGAGGCGCCAGCCGGTCATGCGCTGGGCCACCTGTTGCGTCTCGGGGTCGGGTGGTGGGGAGTCAAGCAGGGAGGCACGCATGTGCACGCCCGAACTATCCCGCGGGGCCCCTGCGACATCGGACCGCCAGGTCACGTGCGCCCTCGACGGCTCGTCCGGCGGTGGCACGGCGCTTGCTCTCGCCGTCTGGATGTTCCTCGTTTTCCTCGTGATCCTCCCCCCGGCCCTCGCGACGTCGCCTGCGGAGGCCGCGCCGATGCGCGCGGAGGCGCAGCGCCTCTACGACGCCAAGGACTACGCCGGAGCCTGTGCGTTGTTCCGAACCGCCGCCGCAGCGGAGCCCGCCGATGCGGCGCTCCAGGCCGATCTCGGTGTGTGCGAGCTGCACGTCGGACATCGCGTGGCCAGCATCGCGGCGTCGCGCCGCGCCGTGCAGCTCGGTGACGCCGACGTGCGCCTCGCCGCCTACGCCAACCTGCACCTCGCGGGGGTACGCTTCGTCTACCCCGAGGACTGGACGGACCACGAGCAGGGCTGCCAGCGCGTCGGACCCGACTTCTCGTCGGGCGAGCCCGCCTGGGTCTGCTGGCGCAACGAGAACGGCACGGGGTCCGGGGTGTTCGCGTTCGACAGCGCCGTCGTCGTGTACCTCGGCGGGGCACCCGACTTCTTCGACCGCAAGACCCGGTCACTGGAGTTGGAGCAACCGCACGCGCGACAGCTCGAGCCGCTGGCTCGACAACCCCTCTGGACCGGTGACGGGCTCGACCTCGTGAGCAGCAACGAGGAGCGCCCGGGCTACGACCGGGATCCCTCTGCCCAGACCACCTCCGCCGAGGAGCATCGCTGCGACATCGTGTCCATCGACGTGAGCGCCCGTCGGGTCGGGCTGTGGTGCACGGAGGGAACGGCGCCCGTCTTCAACGGCGACGGCATGATCGGTCGCGAGGTGAGGCCATCGCGGACCTGGGTGACCGAGATCGGTGCCGGCGTGTTCTGGACCGCCGCGGACTGACCTTCGCAGCACCCACCCTCATGGCGCCGGTGTGTATCGGTCCGCCGGGGCCTCCGCGTAGGGCAGCTCGTCCGCCTCCCGTCGATTGTCCACGTCCCGCCGGTAGCGCCACGAGGGCGAGGCCACGCGGTTGAACGGACTCGGACCTGCGGACAGCATCGGGCCCGACGACACAGCCCCCAGCTCCCGTTGCCCGTCGCCGTCCACGAAGATCACGGTCGCCGGGAGAGGGTCGTCCCAGGTCGGGTACCGTGCGCGCCCCGTCGCGATCCGGACCACTCCGGAGGACGACGTGACGACGACGGACCCCGCCAGGTCCTCGGGCTCGAGCGGGGCGAACGCGGCGGCGCCCTGCTCGTCGACGGCGACGGCGAACGGGGAGTGGTACTCGTCGAACCAGACCTCGAAGTGGTCCGACACGCGCAAGCGGTCGATGGACGCTCCCTTCGGCGCGGGCGAGTCGACCGGCGGGATGGTGGCGACCAGCACGATGAAGCCGTGGGCGTCGAGCTCGGCGTGCACCTCGAAGGTCGCGTCCGTGGTCCCCCGCAGCAGCCTGGACTCCAGCGACGGGGTCGGCTTCCGGGCGTGCACTTCGACGATCGGGATCTCGCCGAAGCCGCCGCAACCCGCGGGCCGTCCCGCCAGGTCTGCGACCACCTCGCCGTTCATCCGCCGCTCGATGGTCTCCACGCAGCCCGCCGCGTCGACCGTCCGCGCGAGTCCTGGGTGGTGTTGGCTGGAGGCGTACACGTACGGCCCGGCGTCGTCGAAGGTCCACGAGAAGGTGTCGTAGTAGCCGCCGGAGGAAACGCGGTTGCCGCGGGTGAGCGTCACGCGGTCCGACGCCGGCCCGATGGCGAAAGGAAGGCGTTCGTTCGCCGGCAAACACTGCGCGTCCGTGGCTCCGGGGATCGACCACCGCCGGCCGTCCGCGGCCTCGACGAGCCAGACCGCCTCGTGGGTGCCGCCAGACGACGCGCCCGTGCACACCAGCGCCTCGAACGCGACGGTCCCGCCCTGCGCAACCGGGAGGTGCCCGCTCCATCGAGCGAGACCTGGGTGCGGGCTCGCGCCAATCCTTTGGTCGACCCAGGCGCGGAATGCCTCGTCTGGCGCGAGCGGGGGCGGCGGCGTCACGTCCTCGGCGGGGAGCACCGCTGGCGCCGCGACAGGCTGGGCGGGAGCAGCAATGGGGGGTGTCGGAGCGGGTTCTACCCGGGGCGCGGCAGGCGTACACGATTCGTATACGAACAACGCGAACAGCATCATCGCGGCGACCAGGTGGGCCGGAGTCCGCTGGTCTCGGTCCATTCGAGGTGTCCATCCGCGAGGTCGAACACCCGCGCGGGTACGGTGATGGAATCCGCGATCACCAGCGCGTGCCGGCCTCGACGCAGCACCCGGAAGGCGCTGCCGTCCGGGGCGGGCGTGATCAACGGGCGCCATGCCCCCCCGACCTCGACCAACAGGAAGCCGGAAGGCTGCGGCGACTCCGACTCGCCGTCGTCGATCCACTGGGCCAGTGCACCGCTCGCCGAGCGCTGTACGGACCAGGCGCCGTCGTTGAATCGCCCAGGCGGCGCCCCCGCCGCATCTTCCAGCGCCGAGACCTCTGCCGGCGTGCCCCGGGCCCATTCCGGCTCCCTGCCACGCGCGCCTACGGTGGCCCCGTAGTTCGCGAGGGCCCCGGCTCCCGGCGCACCGCAGTAGCCCGTCTCGGTGATCGCGGCGTCGACGAGCACCCACCCCGCTGGGCGTCGCGCGTACTCCACCGCGAGCTGGGCATCGCCGTCGCCCTCTGCGATGGGGTTGGCGAAGGTGCGGTCCCCGACGGAGAGGAACGCAGGGTGGCTCGGCGTTCCCCCGCTGCGCGTACCGTCGACGATCCCGAACACGCGCGCGGTGCCGTCCGCGCCGAACCCGACGCCCTCCGTCGGCCACGCGATCGGCACCGGCGGGAGCACGGTGACGGCTCCCCGGGTGAGATCGACGTCGTAGAGGGCGGCGACGTTCCAGGGGGGGCCCGGTGCCCTGAGTTCGACGAGGGCGCGGGTCCCGTCCGCCATGACGCGCGTCGCGCCCAGCACGCAGGGCGCAGGCAGATCCGCGAGGATCGTCGGGGCGCCGGCCGGATCGATCGGGGTCGCCTCCCAGCGGCAGTGCCCGTCGTGTTCGACGAAGTGGGCGATGCGCGCGGGTGGCTCGGCGGCGAAGGCGATCCCGAGAAGGGCGAGGTGCATGGTGGACTCCTTGGCCCCGGTACAGCAAGGGCCGTGCCGTCAGCCGGTGGCACGAAGCTTGCTTCGCCAGGCCTCATGCCGCTTCACCTGTCCGACCCCGTATGCCTGGCCCAGGTCGAAGCTTTCATGGCGCAGGCCTCCCATGTACGGTGGTCCGAGGACGCGGCGCGCCCCCGGGAGACGCTCTTCGTCGTCGCGAACGGTGCGATGCTCCGCGAGGGCCCCTCCCGGAGCGCCCCGGTCCTCCAGAAGCTCGGGTACGGGGTCGAGGTCGCCGTCGTCGCTCCCGGGTGCGCCGAGGGGTGGACGCTGGTCGCGTCCCCGTACGGCTCGATCGAGCACGGAGTCGGATTCATCAAGGATGAGCTCGTCGCGCGAAGCCTGCTCACCGAGGTCGAGGTCGAGGGCCTGCGCAAACGAGCTACCGAACCGGTAGCCGCCGCAGCCTGGGCGATGATCGAGGCGCTGTACTTCCCGTCCCCCGCACACGCGGAGGCTGCCCGCGAAGCGGCGGTCCTGGCGCGGAGCACCCTGACCGAACACGACG
Organism: uncultured Pseudomonadota bacterium; assembly: GCA_903875225.1. Taxonomy (GTDB): domain Bacteria; phylum Myxococcota_A; class UBA796; order UBA796; family SXON01; genus CAIUMM01. Next base: position 1,206 of record CAIQVJ010000071.1, on the reverse strand, counting down.
TCCGCCCCTGCGACGTGCTTTTCGGAACCTGCGAGGTTCTGGCGCGCCACAACGACGAGGGCACGGTTCCGGTGCCGGGAACCATCGGGGAGATCAGCGTGGGCCCATGGTGGACGTTGTCCTCCGCGACCGGCGCCGCCGAGCTCGCCGTGTTTCGCGCCGCTTACGTCCAGTCGACGGTGGGGCGGGTGTACCCGGGCCACGATTGCTGTGGAACCCAGCTGGACGTGGCGTTGGAGCCCCTCGGCGGCAGCGCGGCCGTGAGCCGCGCCGCCTCCCGACGCCCGCCCGCGTTCTGGCTCATCCCCATCCCCGACGCCCCCTGTGTCGGCGCGGAGAACACAGCGCGCACCTCCGCGCTGTGGGAGGTGCCGTTGTCGCAGTCGGACTTCCGCCTTGGCATGCCTGCCCTGCCGGACGCCGGGTACTGCGTCCCAGGCGAGGACGGGAGCGCTTGGTGGGTGCAGCCGTGGGACGTGGAGACGACGGACTGGCCCACCTACCGAAGCTACCGCGTGTGGCCAGGTCGCGGGGTGACCGCCCGGGTGGACGATCGGGCGCTCGCGCTCCGGGACCTCGATGGGGACGGCGATGTCGAGACCCTCTGGGAGTGCTCGTTGCTGTGGGGTTGCGGCTCCACCAGCCATTTGCGTTGGACCGGGCGCGTCGACGGCGGGGGGCTCCGCTGATGCCCATCACCCTCACCGATCCGACCTGTGTTGCTGAAGTCGCGAAGCTTCAGGGCCCGCGCCTGTTCCTCGCCACCGAGCCCGAGCACGAACGGGAGGAGCGCTTCGTCGTGGCGAACGGCGTCATGCTCCGCGAGGGCCCGTCGATCGGAGCGAAGGCGTACCAGAAGCTTGGGTACGGGGTGCGGGTGTCCGTGGTCGCGCGCGGGTGTGCGGACGGGTGGACGCTCGTGGCGTCGCCGTACGGCGCGGTCGCGCACGGCGTCGGCTTCATCCGAGACGACCTGTTGGCCCCGGCGCTGCTGTCCGAGGGGGCGGTCGACGCGAAGCGCGCTCACGCCGCATCCCCCGAGGACGCAGCAGCCTGGGCGGTGATTCATTCCAAATCGCGCTGAAGTTGATCGGTCCACCTAGACAAAGCCGATCCTGGGTGGTAGGAGGGGAAATGGCTACGATCCTGAAGGTTCTTCCTCATCTTACCGACGAGCAGCTGCGAGCGCGGGCGAAGGCAGCCGCC
>CAIQVJ010000070.1 GCA_903875225.1 uncultured Pseudomonadota bacterium | reverse complement strand
GGGGGGAAACAGTGGCTGGCACAACGGCCTGGACCACCTTCCTGCGACCGTCTCGCTGGCGCAAGTCCACCGCATCCGTTGTCGCGCTGGCCGTGCTGGCCGGAGTTCCGCTGGGTTTCGCGGTGTTGCACGAGGGGTTTCCGGTCACGGATGTCGACCTCACCGCTCGGGACGTGTGGGTCACCAACGGCCAGGAACTGCTCGCCGGCCGCCTGAACCGTCAGATCGAGGAGCTCAACGGCTCCGTCAACGCCTCCTCGAGTGCCTTCAACGTGCTGCAGGACGGCGACGATGTCTTCATGGTCGACGACAGCGTCGGCAGTCTCGAACGCATCGACCCGTCGTTCACGACCCTTGGACAGCGCGTGGACATGACCCCCGGATCCGAGGTCGTCTACGGTGGCGACACGATCGCCGTGATGTCGCCGACCGGTGACGTGTGGGCGATCAACGCCGTGGGGGAGCTCAACTTCGATCCGCTCACGACGGATCCGATCATGGAACTTGGCGATGGCGGGCACGTGGCCGTATCGTCCACCGGGGCCGTCTTCGGTACCTCGGTCGACGATCAGGCCCTCTTCACGGTGGCGGAATTCGGCGGTGAGGTGGCCGAGAGTGCGCTGCCCGGCCTCGGCGACCACGAGGTTGCCGCCGTGGGGGAGCGCGCTGTGGTTCTCGACCTCGAAGCGTCGACCCTGCTCGTGGACGATCGCGCGATCGACCTTCCCGGTACGCCCGTGAAGCTGCAGCAGTCCGGTGCGGAGAACTCGTTCGCGGTGGTGGCGACGAGTGATGGCCTGCTCGAGGTGCCGCTTGATGGCGGCGATGTGGTGGAGATTCCGGCCGAGATCACGACTCCGGTGTCTGATCCGGTGGGGGTGTCGTCGCCGGTGTGGTTGAACGGATGCGCGCACGGGGCGTGGTCTGGCGCGCAGCGGTATCTCTCGGCGTGCCATGCAACGGATGATTCTGGTGCGGTTTCTGGCGGGGTGCCGCAAGTGACGGTGCAGACGATCGAGCAGCCGACCGTGGGTTCCCTGTTGGAGTTTCGGGTGAATCGCGACGTGATCGCGCTGAACAACCTCACCAACGGCAACGTGTGGCTCGTGGACGCGAACATGCGGCTGGTGGCGAACTGGGATGAGGTGACCCCGCCGGAGGAGGAGGATTCCGAGGAGGGGGATGAGAAGGCGTCGCAGCAGTCGTTCGAAGACACTCTCGCGGAGCGCACGGAGCAGAACCGGGCGCCGCTGGCGCGGGATGATGAGTTTGGTGTTCGTCCGGGGAAGACGACGGTGCTTCCGGTGCTCTCCAACGACACGGATCCGGACGGTGACGTGCTCACGGTCGTGAACGTGAACGGGTTCTCTGAGGCGCAGGGTGCACTGGATTTCATTGATGGGGGTCGGGCGTTGCAGTTCACGCCGTCGGAGTCGGTGGCGGGGACGGTGAGTTTTCGGTACACGGTGTCTGATGGTCGGGGCGCGGTCGCGGAGGCGAATGTGAACCTGACGATGCGTCCGCTGGATCAGAACCTGGCGCCGGTCGCGAGCCGGGTGGGTGCGGTGAGTGTGGAGCAGGGCCAGCTGGTCAGTTATAACGTGCTGGCGGACTGGATCGACCCGGACGGTGACGATATCTACCTGGTGTCGGCGTCGCCGACCAGCGGTGATGGGGTGCGTTTCGGCCCTGAGGGCTTCGTGACGTTCGAGAGTCGCACGGCCGAGCTCGGCCTCAAAGAGGTGTCCTTCGTCGTCTCTGACGGCCTAATTCCCGGCGGCCAGAGACACTCTCGCATACGTTGACTCACCGGGATGTCCCACATTGAACAGCTGCGGCCTCCGTGTTCGGCCGGTCAATGTGTCTGACGAACGCGTGATATACGTGCACAGCGTGGTCGGGGCCCATACCGCAAACCCGATGAGCGGGGAATTCTCGGTCGAGCTCTCCAATGCATTCTGGATGGAGAACGGGGAGTTCCAGGACCCGATACGGACCGCGATGCTGTCCGGAAACGTCTTTTCCATGCACAACGAGATCGGAGGATTGAGCCACGAATC
>CAIQVJ010000069.1 GCA_903875225.1 uncultured Pseudomonadota bacterium | reverse complement strand
GTCGGGGGCGAAGAGCTCATGGCAGATCTGGCAACGCCGTCGACGCGTCATGGACGCCTCCGGCGAGGGCTTCGCCCGGCACCGGCGGGGGGACTACTTCAGGTGAGCAGACCAGGGGCTGGTTTTGGTGAGCGTCTCAGCGTCGAGAGCGACCTGGTGGCGTTCGCCGGACTCATGCTCGTCGGCGGGACCTGCATCGCCGCGGTGATTCGTCCCCATCTTCGGTAGCGCGCGACCCGCTCTCGGCGCCGCCGGCTGGCGCCAGGGTCCGACCGTGCTCGCTCCAGTGCGCTGGGGGAGCACCTGAGGGCGCCAGATCAACTCGACCGCGCTGCCCGTCTCACCGACGGAACCAGCCCGTCACCCGCTGCCAGAACGACGGGGGAGGCACCGGCTTCGGGGGGCGGCCGAGCGCGTGGTCGAGCGCCGCACCGTCCAGGGCCGTGCCCTGTTGAATCACGCGGCGGAGGCGCGGGAGCGCGGCGAGGATCGGGAGATCAGCGTCGGCGACGGGGGCGTTCCACAAACGTAGGACGTGCAAGGAGGAGCTCGGGGCGATGGCCTGTAGCAACTCCCGGTCGAGCGGGGCATCGCTGATGCCGAGATAGCGGAGGGTTGGCACAGCCGCGAGCGCCGTCAAGCTCCGGACGGAGATGGCCGCCCCGGACAGGGAGAGGCTCTCAAGGGGGGCGCGCGCCATCGCGGCAACTCCCGCGTCCGTCAGCCCCGTGCGCTGTACTTCCAAGCTGGTAAGGCGAGGAAGGCCGCCCAGGAAGGTCACGATGCCATCGTCCACCCCGAGTCCATCCAACCCAAGGCTCGACAGGGCAGGGAGGGGGCCCAGCGCGGCGACTCCGGCCGTGGTCACCCGGGTGCCGCGCAGGTGCAGCCGCTGGAGGTGGGGAGACCCGGCAAGGTGAGCCAGCCCGGCGTCGGACACGTCCGTGTCGGTCAGGTCGAGCGACTGGGTCTCTTCGCGTGTGCCGATGTGGCGAAGGTGAGCGTCCCACCGACGCCTCATCAAGCGGAACCCGTCCGCGCTGGGCTGCGTGGTGGCGTTGTGCCGCAGGCCGACGAGGGCCTCGGCTGCTCGAGGGAGCGCGTCTTCTGCCGGGTTCCTCAGGAATTCCAGCACCTCTGTCGGGATGGCTCCGCTCCGCTGGCGCGGCTCCCCGTCCGTTCGAACGACCTGCCATACCGGCTCTCCGTCGCGCCACTCGCCGAGCACCTGCACCCCGACCCGCTCCTGGACGAGCAGGTGAATGACGGTGCCGACCCGGCGCGAGAGCGCGGCGATGTCCTCCGGCCGCATCAGCCGCGTCCCGGTACCGTCGACGACGGCGCCGAAGCCGGTGTCGAGGGCGATGGCCGAGAACTCCGCCGGCACCAGCGTGGGCTCCGTGGTCGTGGTGGGATCGAGGTCCAGCGCGCCGCACAGGTTGTCGAGGTGGTCGATGCGGACAGCCGCCCAGGCGAGATTGAAGCCCATTGGGGACCGATATCTCGTCCCGAGACCCTGGCACTGGTCCGGCACCGCTGTAGCTGCCTGCGCCGCCAACCATGCACCCCGGCGGGCGGCCTCGCCCGGACTGGCCAGATGCCAACACGAGCCGGCTCTTCCGGCAGTCGCGGCCCTCAACGCGGCTGCCCGTGGGGCCAGCCACCATCCAGGTCCGGCCGACGCAGCCGTCGATGGCCAGGTCGGCCGACGCCAGGTTCGTCAGCGTGCCAACGACCCGGATGGGGTCGCCGGGACGGATGGGTGTGCTGGGTGGCACGCGCTTGTTGGGGACGACGACTTCGTACCGAACATCAGCGGTGACGCACTCCTCGGGGCACTGGTCCGTCGGAAGTGTCCGTTGCCAGGCCGCGCAGGAGACGTCGCGCACCTCCGGCGAGGTCCGAAGCGCCGGCACTGCGGTCGCGCAGCCGAGGAGGAGCGACGCGATCCACGGAAGGCGCTGCCATGAGCACATGGTCCCGGTGTATCTCCTGCCCCGACGCGCGGGTGGCGATCCCCGACGGCCGCGACTACAATCCACTCATGGAACCCTCCTTCGACCACATGACGCCGGCTGAGCGGGTGCTTTACGTGCAAGAACTTTGGGACCGAATCGCAGCCGAGCCCGACGGGGTCCCGCTCAGCGAGGCGCAGCGGTTGGAGCTTCGCCGTCGCGTGGACGAGCACCGCGCCGACCCCGGATCAGCAGTCCCGTGGGAGCAGGTGCTGGCTCGAGCGCGCGCCCGGTGAGCCTGCCGGTTGTCTTCCGCCCACAGGCCGAGGCGGAGTTCGAGGAGGCGCAGGGGTGGTACGAGGAGCGCACCCGCGGCCTTGGCCAGGAGTTCGTGACCTGCGTGCAGGCGGCGATCGAGGCGGTCCGTCGTAGCCCTGAGCAGTTCCAGCGAGTGGATGGCGAGGTGCGGCGCGCCCTCGTCCGGCGGTTTCCCTACGCGATCCTCTACCTCGCAGATCCCGAGTCCGTCGCGATCATCGCCGTCTTCCACACCAGCAGGGATCCTGCGGAGTGGCGAACGCGAGTTCGATAACCGCTCGGTCCAAAACTGAAGAAGGCCCGTAGAAGTTCTGCACTTCTACGGGCCCTCAAAAGGTTGGTCGGGGCAGCCGGATTCGAACCGACGACTTCCTGCGCCCAAGGCAGGCGCTCTACCAGGCTGAGCTATGCCCCGATGCGCGGAGCGTAGCGCACGCCGGCGGGGCCTGCCACCTGTCAGGGCGGCAATTCCCGCGCGGGGCATGCGCCCGGGCTCGACGGCCGGTCGGCGACGGCACACACCCTGGCGACCGGGTCCGAGAGGCCGAAACTAGAAAGGTTCCAACACGATCCATGCGATCTCGGGTGGGGCTCGCCAGCGAACGGGGGCGACGGACCAACCGATCCCGCGGTGCACGAAGAGCCGGGTGCCGTGGGCACCCCCGTACCATCCCCAGGGGTAGGGGCCGCTTCCTTTCGGTAGGAAGAACGGTCCGAGTACGGGGAGTCGAATCTGGCCGGCGTGTGTATGGCCCGCGAGGACGGCGAACACGTCGGGGTGCGCCAGGGCGTCGAACAGGGCCGGGGAGTGGGTGAGCGTGAGGGTGGGGGTGCCGTCGAGCTCGGCGTATGCGGCGGGCACGTCGGGTTCGCCCGCCAACGCGTCGTCGGTGCCCGCGATCCGGATGGGGCCGACGCGGACGGAGCGGTTGTGGAGGAGGGGGATGCCGTGGGTATCGAGGACGGCAGACCAGTCCGCACGCTGCTGCGCTCGCTGGCCGGGCTGGCTGCCGGTGTAGAGCGGATCGTGCGGGGAGCGGGTGTCGGAGGAGAGGCCCCAGTATTCCCAGTTTCCGATTACGGCCCAGGTGCCGAGGCGTGCGGGGGGCAGGGCGCCGAGGAACCGGTGGGCGACCTCGGCGTGAAAGCCGCGGGTGATGACATCGCCCGTCAGGACGACAAGGTCGGCTGACGAATCGCCACCGGACGCTGCGATGGCGGCGCTGAGCGCAGGCACCCAGGGCTCGGGGCCGCGCAGGTGTACGTCGGAGACGTGGAGGACTCGGAGCCGCTCGGTGAGCCCCCGGACCGGCAGCACGTGTTCGGTCACCTCCCAACCCCCGAGCTCGTTCCACCCCCGGGGTGCCCGGGTGAGCACCTTCGACCCGCCGGGGGCAGGCTGCGGGGCTACACGCCCGGCGCCGGGGAAGATGTCGCCGCGCCGAACCCCGCGGGTCAACCCGCGGGCGAACGTGAGCGCCTGTCGCAGATCGTGCTGGGTCACCACCTGCTCATAGCCCAGCAGCCGGAATACACGCGAGCGATGCCGCCCGATCTCCTGACCTTTGCCATCGCTGCGGAGCGCGCCGCCGTCTCGGCCGCCGAGTTGCTGCGCCGCCGCCCGGAGCGGGTCGATCACAAGGGCGCGATCGACCTCGTGACCGAGATCGACCTCGCGTCGGAAGCCAGGATCCGCAGGATCCTGGGGGAGCAGACGCCGGGGGTGCCTGTGCAGGGCGAGGAGGGCGGTGGGGTGACGAGCGGGCTGCGTTGGGTGGTGGACCCGCTCGACGGCACGACGAATTTCGTCCATGACTACCCGGCGTACTGCGTGAGCATCGCGCTCGTGGACGACGAGACGCCCCTCGTCGGGTGCATCGCCGACCCTGTCCGGGGGCGCGTCTACATCGCTGCGAAGGGGCATGGCGCCCGTGTGCGGTGGCGCGTGCGGGGCCGGCCGGTGGACCGGAACCTCGAGGTCTCCCAGGTGCGCACGCTCGACCAGGCCCTCGGCGTGACCGGTTTTCCGTACGATCGCCAGCAACATGCCGCCTTCTACCTTTCGTTCGTGGAGCGCGCGCTGCGCACGAGCCAGGCGATCCGGCGCAGCGGGTCGGCCGCCGTCGACCTCGCCACCCTCTCCTGCGGTGCGAGCGACTACTTCTGGGAGTTCGGCCTCAAGGCGTGGGACACGTCTGCGGGGGTGGTTCTGATCGAGGAGGCGGGCGGCAAGGTGAGCCGGATGGATGGGAGCACGCATCGGCCGGGTGATCCGGAGATCGTCGCGACCAACGGCTGGCTCCACGAGGAGGTCTTGGCGATGCTCAAGGGTTGGGAGGCGGAATGATCCAGCTGATGTTGACCAGGGTTCCTGGGTGCCGCCTACGCGCAGGCGGGGGATGGGCAGATCACGCTCCTGATCACCAACGCGACCGAAGTCGCCCGGAAGGAGAAGGGCGCCGCGGTGGTGACGGTGGCCAGCGTGTTCATGGACATCGACAAGAAGACGCAGAAGGTGATCGCGGAGCGGATGGCGGACTCGCTCACCTCCGAGGGTGTGCTGGCGACGATCGTGCCGCAGACGATCACGTTCCCTTCACCCGGCTACACGTCCTTCGTCCTCTGGGATTCGACCTCGGGGGGGCTCGTGCCGGTGACGCTTGCGATGGGGCAGTACCGGGTGCTCCAGGTGAACGTGCTGAACGTGGACGATCTGGTGGCGAGTCAGACGAACGGGGTCGTCGTGGATCTGGCGCACCTGCTCGGCTACGACCTGAAGGCTGCGGTGAACGAACGCGCGGCGCCCATCCTCCTCAAGGAGCTCGAGCAGCAGGGCGTCCACGCCGTCGCGGCCTGGTAGTCGGCTACCAGGGTTTCCACCACGGCTTCTCCTCGACCGGAGGGTCGCGCACGAGGCCGATCGTCCGCCCGTTCTGGATGATGAACGGATAGCGGCACACCCTGTCGCCGCGGGCGTCGTCGAACGATTGGCGCGTCTCGGCGAAGAGCAGGGCACGATGCCGATCGGTGTCGACCATCACCGTGATCTTGCCGCGCAGGGGCACGCTGGCGATGAGCCTGGACGCCTCGAGCCGGGTGCTCGCGAGCGCGAGGCGCTTTTGATCGAGGATCAGCTCGGCGGCGAGCGACGACGTGATGGACAGTCGACCCTCTCCGCTGGCCACCCAGGAGCCAGGCGCCGTCGCCAACTGCTCCACCGCAGCATCCCAGACCGCGCGCTCGACCTGGTCCCGGGGGAGAACCCGGTGCGCATCGGCCGTCACCAGCGTGACCCACGGGGAGATGTCGGGCGTGGACTCCACGACGAACCTGCCCGAGGCCGTGCGCGAGCCCGGCCAGCCTGGCCCGTACAGCCGCAGGAGAGTGCCCTCGTTCATCCTTGCAGGGTAGAGCAGAAACGCGGCCGAGTCCAGCGTCGCAGGGAGGGTTCCGGAGGATCATGCTCCTTGGCGGAGGACTTCGCAGCGTACGCCGGGGGGCGGCGACGCCTCGCCTGCCATCCGCCCGGATGCGCGAGAGTGCGGTGGGCAGACGACGACCGCATGGGGCTGTTGACCCTGCATACGGCTCCGCGCCGGCGCTTGCGAGGCCCGACTTGGATCCGCCGCGCTTGGTGGTGACTGTGGCGTTGGCGACGCAGCCCTCAACCTGTGCCCCACGGGGGGCGGCCATGGGGATCCAAGGTGCGAGCGCAGTGGTCGCCCTTGCCTGCGGTTCGCCGTTCGGCTTCGCACCAAAGTACCAAACGATTCGAATTGCCAGGCCACCAAGAATTCGGCCAAGCCGGCGGAGGTGGAGTGAGCGCACACTGGCCCGGCACGATCGGCGCCGGCGGCAGGCACGGAGCGGGCGCCGACGAACCGCTCACGGTGTCGGGCGACGGTTCGTCGGGCCAGCAACAACGATTCCTGTCCGGCGGAGTCCTGCGCCGGACCGGCTACAGCAACCTGGGCCCGGTTCGCGGTGCCTGCAGCCGGAGCCGGGCGCATGGCTGCTGGTCCACCCATCAGGGCGCCGGCGGCGCGAGGATCGCTGGCGGTGGCGCGGCGGCTCGGGTGCCCTCGTGACCGGATCGTGGACGCAGGGCGCCGGCGGTACCGCGGGCGGAAGCGTCTGGTTTCGGGCGGACGCTCTGTTGCTTGGGCCGGGCGCCGTGGACACAAGTGGCGGCTTCGGTGAGGCAGCACACATCTGTGCGTGCTCCGGTGACGAACGGTCAAGGGTTCATCGCGGCTATCTGCGAGCGATCGGGTACGCCGCCGGAGCCTCAGGAGGCCACTGCGTCGATGAGCCCGATGCAGGAGACAGCGAGGAGCCCTGGCCTGCTGGCACTGGTTGCCATTTTCTTGCCGCTGGTGATACCGTACGTGGCCGTATGACCTTTCTCCCTGAATCGCTGCTCGCCCTCTTCGAACGGGCGATTGCCAACAAATGGGGGCGGTGGCTGCTTGTCGCGGTCGCGATCCTGCCGCTCGCAGTCTTTGCGACGATCGATCTGCCGCTTGGGGCGCATTGGGTCCTGTGCGCGACGTTCATGGCCATCGGGTACTGGATCGCGTCGCGTCGCCCGGATCTGCGTCTGGCGCTGGTGTACCTCTCGGCCGGTGTGTCGCTCCGCTACATCGTGTGGCGGGGAACGTACACCCTGGGGCTCGACCGCCCGGCCGACCTCCTGCTGGCGTGGTCGCTGTTCCTGGCCGAGGTGTATGGCGTGGGCGTGCTGCTCGCCGGGTACTTCCAGACCCTCGTGCTGCGCCCGCGCCGCCCGGTGCCCCTGCCCGACGACTCGACGACCTGGCCGTGGGTGGACGTCATGATCCCCACCTACGACGAGAGCGCCGAGATCGTGCGCCGGACGCTCATCGGCGCGATGGCGATGAGCTACCCGAACAAGCGCATCTACCTGCTGGACGACGGCCGCAGGCCGGCGATGCGGGAGCTCGCCGAGTCCCTGGGCGTGGAGTACCGGATCCGCTCGAACAACGCGCACGCCAAGGCCGGCAACATCAACACGGCGCTGAAGACCACGGATGGAGCGCTGATCGCGATCTTCGACTGTGATCACGTGCCTGTGCGCAGCTTCTTGAACGTGACGGTGGGCCTGTTCGTCTCCGACCCGAACATGGCGCTGGTGCAGACGCCCCACCACTTCTACAACCCCGATCCGTTCGAGCGGAACCTGTGGTTGGAGGGCCAGATGCCCCCCGAGCAGCAGGTGTTCTACCACGCGGTGCAGATCGGGAACGACTTCTGGAACTCCGTGCTGTTCTGCGGCTCCTGTGCCGTTCTGCGGCGCACCGCGTTGATGGGGGTCGGGGGCATCGCCCAGGAGACCGTGACCGAGGACGCCCACACGTCCATGCGCCTCGCCGCCGCAGGGTGGACCTCGTCGTACCTGGACGTGCCCCTCGCGGCGGGCCTCGCCACCGAGCGCTACGCCTACCACATCGCGCAGCGCATCCGCTGGGCGCGAGGGATGACGCAGATCCTGCGCCTGGACAGCCCGTTGACCAAGCCGGGGCTCACCTTCGCGCAGCGCCTCAACTACTTCAACGCCATCCAGCATTTTCAGTTCGGCATCCCCCGGCTCATCTTCGTCGTCGCGCCGGCGCTCTACCTCCTCGGGGGGGTGCACCCGCTCGCCGCCACGCCGGGGGAGGTGCTCTCATACGGCATCCCCCACATGTTCCTGTCCGTGCTGGGAGGGCTCGCCTGCGCTCGTTCGATGCGGCACGCGTTCTGGGCCGAGGTCTACGAGGTCGCGCTTGCGCCCTACACGGCGCTCGTCACGACCCTGGCATGGCTCGCCCCGCGCCGTGGCAAGTTCAACGTGACGGTGAAAGGCGCGCCGCTCGCGCGCGCCCAGTACGACTGGCGTCGCGCCTGGCCGAACCTGATCCTCCTGGTGATGGCCGTCGCCGCCGCCCTGGTCGCGCCGGGCCGCATCCTCCACTCGCCCACCGAGGGGGAGACCCTGGCCATCTCGGCGGCTTTTGACTTCTTCAACGTGGCGGTTCTGGTGACAGCCCTGGCCGTGGCGCTGGAGCGCCCGCAGCAACGCACGGAGCACCGCGTGCGCCGGGCATTCGTCGCCGAGGTGGAGACCGACGACGGCGAGTACCTCCCCGCCCGCACGGTGGATCTCTGCGAGTCGGGCGCCCGGGTGAGCCTGCATGGTGGTGCCGATCTGGGCTCCGACGCTGCCTGGCTTCGGATCGAGCGTTGGGACGGCTGGACGGCCCCGATGCGGTTCCGGGTGCAGAACGCCGTGCCCAGCCCGGACGGACCCCTGCTCGGCGTGCAGTTCCAGGACCTGAGCGAGATTGATCGCAGGCTCATCGTGGAGCTGATGTTCAGCGAGCCCGACAGCTGGTCGGTCGAGGCTTCGCCCTCCACCCCGCTGTCGTCGATCCGAAGCCTGGTGGGCGCTCCCTGGAGGGCGGCCAGGGCAACGTGGCGTCGCAGCCGCGCGAGCGCTTCATGACCGGAGAAGCCGACGAGCTGGCCGCTCCGGTGGACACGGAGTGGACCGAGACCGCGATCCTCACCGAGGGCTGGCGCTGCCCCGTGTGCGGAGTGGAGAACATCCCGGCCGCCGAGACATGCAGGGTGTGCCGCGCCGCACCGCAGCTTGGCGGGGTGCCGGACCGTGCGCCCGAGGACAACCCGACGCCCGCGACACTGTGGAAGGTCGTTCCGTTGGCCGTGAGCATCCTCGTCGCCGGCGTCTTCTTCGCGCGGATCTCGCCCCGCGCCACATCCTGGTCCGAGGCGGTGGGCGTTCACGGCCGGCTCTCGGAGGCGGGCTCGAGTCGCGTACAGTCACTCCGGCGTGGAGTGGTGGACCTGCGCATGCTCGCCACAGAGCTGCAGAGCAGCGCCGCGCGGGGTGAGGCCCCCGTTCCGGGGTTCGAGTCCGAGCTCGCCTACGTCCGCACGCGTTGGATGATCTACGGCGACTCCGATCGGTTCCCGGGCCTGGGGGCTCAGGAGGCCGGTCTCTCCCGTGCTTTTGAGGACCTCTCCTCGGCAACGTTTCTCGCGCGAAGCTCCCCGGGTGACCCCAAGGTCGCACAGAGCGTCGCGGACATCATTCATCGTATTGAAATCATTGAGGAATCGCTCCAAGATGTTCCCTGAATCCCGCACCTGTGCCTTGCTCGCGCTCCTGCTCTCGGCTTCCGCGTCCGCTGCCCCCCCCCGCCCGCATCGCCTGCGGCGGTCCAGCCCCCCGCTGCCGCCCCCTCTCCGGCTGGGCCCCCATCGCCGCTCGTCGATGGTCCTGCCGAGTCTGCCGAGTCCGTCCCGCCCTCGCGGGCCCTGGTTTTCGACACGGACCTGCACCAGCGGGCCGACATCACCCTTGCGGGAACCCACGCGGACCGGCACATCGACCTCTCGATCCCCCGTTCCTGGGCTCTGAAGGCCGACCCCGTCCTCCACCTCGCGCTCTCCCACTCTGCCGCGCTCCTCGCGAAACGCTCGCACCTCACCATCCTGCTGAACGACCACCCCATCGGCACGATCACGCTGGACCCGGGCAACGCCAACGACGGCGTCGCCAACGTGCCCCTCCCCCGGTCCATGCTCGGGGACTACAACACGATCCGGTTCGCCGCGGTCCAGCACTACACCGACGACTGCGAGGATCCGTTCGATCCGACGTTGTGGACCCGGGTTTCCAACCTCTCGGCGATCTATGTCGTGTACGATCGCAAGCCGGTCACCGACGGCCTCGAGGCATGGCCGTACCCGATCGTCGACCCGCGGGCGATCGGACCGGTCTCGCTCACCCCCGTACTGCCCTCGCCGCCCAGCCCGGAGAGCACCCGAGCGGCCGGCCAGGTCGCCGTCACGCTCGGTCGGCTCGCCAGCTACCACACCTTGCAGGTGGCTCCCGCCGTCGCGCGTGTGGAGGATGCCCGGACCTCGGCGCTGATCGTCGGCACGCTCGACGAGCACCCCGAGGTCGTGGCGCTCCTCGGTCCGTTGAGCCTCGGGCCCACCGATGGTGTCGTCGCGCTCGTACCGAACCCGGCCGACCCGGCGCTCGCCGTGTTGATCGTGAGCGGCGGTGGACCGGAGGGCGTGACGCGGGCCGCACAGGCCCTCACTGGGCAGGATCGGCAGCCGGTGCTCGCAGGGCCGAGCACCATCGTGCACGAGGCGGTCGCCGCCGCACCCCCCGCGAACGCCCAGAACCCGAAGCCCGCGCCGCGCAGTGGTGTGTTCCCGCTCTCTGCGCTCGGGTTCCCCGGACGCACCGTGCGGGGCTACTTCTCCGAGTCCATGCGCATTCCCATCCGGCTGGAGGGCGACACCTACTTCCGGCCCGGCGGTGGCACCCTGACGCTGCGGTACGCCTACTCGGCCCAGCTCGACCCGGCGCTCTCCGCGGTCGAGGTGCGGCTCGACGGACTCTCGCTGCGCAGCCTCCCGCTGGACCGTGTCGAGGGGCGTCAGGATGGCGAACTCTCGATGCGCCTGCCTGAAGACCTGCTCAAGCCGGACTCGGTGCTGGACGTCGTGTTCGAGCTCTACCCTCGTGAGTTCGACGCATGCAAGCGCATCTCCGACCAGCAGATCTGGGGTACGGTGTTCGCGTCGTCCACGCTGGACATCCCCCGGGATCACGTTGCGGACATGCCCGACTTGAGCCGCCTCCGCTACGACGGCTGGCCGTTCCGCGCCGACGCCGCGGACGGCGGCGTGATCGTGGCCCTGCCCGACGCGCCGGACGCCGAGTCGTGGTCTGCGGGCCTGGAATTCGCTGGTTTGATCGGCCGTCTCTCCACCGCCCCGGTGCCCGACTTCCGTCTCGAGCTCGCGTCGGCCACGTCCATGAGCGAGAACGCCCCGGCGCACTTCGTCGTGCTCGCCGACTCGAGCCGGAACACCGTGTACGACTCCCTGGTGGCGGCCAAGGCGCTCGCGGTCACCGACGCCGGTGGCGCCCGCACGCTCTCCGGCGTGGGCGGGGCGGTGCTGGCCTCCGGCGAGGACACCGCGCGCTCTGACACCATCGAACAGATCCTGCAGCCTTCGAACCACCAGCGCAGCGCGCTGGTGCTCCATGAAGGGTCCCGCGGAGGGCTCGCCCGTCTGGTGGACGCCCTCGGCGACAGCGGCAAGCTCTCGCGGATCGAGGGCAACCTCGTCGTCGTGGCGGCCGATGGCTCGATCCGGGTGGTGGACACCGCGAAGAAGGAGCGCTGGGGCCAGGTGCCGATGGCCACGGCGGCTCGCCTGGAGGTGCGCAACTACTGGGGCGCGCTTGGCGGCGCGATGGTGGCGGCGGCGCTCGCGCTGGTGTTGGCGGTGAGGATCTGGTCGCGGTCGCGGAGGGGCGCGTGAGTCTTGCAGGGGCGCGCCTTTTGGCGACGGCCTTGACGCTCCGGCCGGTGAGCCCCGGCCCGGCGGACGAGCTGCTCCTGTCGCAGACATGGGCTGCGTACCGGGCGAATTTCATGCAGGCGGACGGGCGGGTGATCGATCGCGGGGCGGCTGACCGGAGCACCTCGGAGGGACAGGCTTATGCCCTGGTGCGGGCCCTGGTGATGGACGACGAGGGGACGTTCGAGCAGGTCCGGACCTGGACACAGAAGAACCTGCAGTACGACGACGCGACCCGGCTCCCGGCCTGGTCGTGGGGGCAGGAGGGGACGGGCCAGTGGCACGTGCTGGACCCGATGCCCGCGGCGGATGCGGACGAGTGGATGGCGTGGGCGCTGCTCGGGGGCGCTCGGCGCTGGCACCGGCCGGACTACAAGCATCAGGCCCTTGGCCTCCTTGCAGGGATCTGGGACCAGGAGACCCAGGAGGTCGCCGGGAAGCGGCTGCTCCTGCCGGGGCCCTGGGCCAAGGACCGGGACCCGGTGCGCCTCAATCCATCGTACTGGCTGCCGTTCGCCTGGCGGATCTTCGCCCGGGACGACCCGGATCATGCATGGCTCGAGCTCGTCAGTCCCGCCTATGAGCTGCTCGACACCTGCCGCTCCGAGGGGCGGCTGCCGCCCGACTGGTGCTACGTGGACGCTGCGACCGGGGTGGTGGTCCCGCCACCGCGAGGGTCGGAGCGTGACAGCGACTTCGGGTTCGAGGCGTTCCGCATCGGGTGGACACTCGCCGCCGAGGTGTTGTGGAGCGACGAGCCCCGCGCTCGCCTGCTGTTGCACGACTTCGCGGGTCTCGCAGATCGGTGGCGCTCGGAGGGCCGCATCGCGGCTGTCATGGCCCCCGACGGCACGCCTCGCGTGGACTACAGCTACCAGGGACTGTACGGGGCGATGCTGCCCGGCTGGTCGATCGTGCGGCGGGGGCGAGCCGAGGCCCTCTGGCATGCCGAGATCGTGCCCAGACGCGCTGCGCACGGCTGGGGTGATCTCGTGGACTACTACGGACAGAACTGGATCTGGCTCGGGTTTGCATTGTGGCAGGGCGCGATGGGCGCCCAGGGGCCTGCGTGATCGCGGGGCTCCTCCTGATGCTCGCCCTCACGGCGCCTCCGGTGTACGCGGCTTTGCCCCACGAGTTTGTCCAGGAGCTCGCGCAGCGTCCCCTCGACCCGCAGCTCCAGCTCCGACTGGCCATGCGCCTCGACGCCGAGGTGGAGCGCCGGGAGGAGGCGCTGGAGATCCTGCGCGGACTGCTCTCGGAACCGACCGTGGCGGACGAGGCGCGTCGGATCCTGATCACGCGCCTGGTCGCGGAGCCCGTGCGGCGGGCCTGGGCACCGCTGTACAAGGTTGCGCTGGTGGGCGCTCCGCCGTTCGAGGCGGTCACCCTGCGGGCCAACCTCGCTGCCATCGGGCGCATGGGCACGCTCCCTGTCACGACCCAGCCGCACGTGAAGGCGGGCGCGGATCCGCAGGCCGAGTTCCTCGCGGCGCCGGCGGATCCCCGGCTCGCGCGCGTGTGGGCCGAGGCCTGCCTGCAGGCCGGTGACTCGAGTGCGGCGCTCGTTCCGCTGGGTGTCGTGCTCGACGCATGGCCCGCGGATCGCGTGGTGCTGGGCCTGCACTCCCGGGCGGCGATCGCGGCCGGTCAGATGGATCTCGCGCTCTCCCGGACGCGGAGGGCGATCGCCGCGGCGCCCGACGCCAGGAGTCGCGACGCGTTGCTCGGGGATCTCGTCGCCCTCGACATCGTGGACGGCGAGCAGCACAAGGCGGCGGAGTCCCCCGACGAGGCGCTCGCCAGCTACCTCACGGCGTTGGCCGTGCGTCCGTCTGCGATCGAGGTGGTGATGGGCGCGGCCGGCCTGACCTGGCAGGCGCGTGATCTCGAGGCCGCCTGGGCGCTGTACAACCGGGCGCTGGTGTTGCGCCCCGGCAACGTCGACGCGCTGCTGGGCGCCGTGACCGTGGGGCTCTCGGTGGGGCATGACGAGGAGGCCAGGCTCCTGATCCAGGCTGTCTCGTCGAAGGATGCCCGCGTGCTGGCCCTGCGCGCGAGCGTGGAGCGTGCGAATCGGGCGAAGGATGCGAGGGCGGCGGCTCGCGCGGGAGACGCCGAGGCCGCGGTGGCAGGGTTCCAGGCCCTGCTCGACAGCGGGCCGCCAGAGGCGGAGTACTACCACGGCCTCGCGGACGCGCTGTCGTCGCTGGGGCACGACCAGGACGCGATCCTCGCGTGGCAGCAGGCGCTTCGGCTGGATCCGGGCGACGCCTGGGCCGCCGTGGGCGAGGCGAACGCGCTGGTGACGCTCGGGAGGCGCCAGGAGGCCCGGGAGCGGCTGGCGGCAGACTTTCCGCAGAATCCGCCATCAGGCGCGGAGGACGAGCGGCGTCGCGTGCTCGGGCGGGCATGGCGCCTGGACGCTGAAGCCGCCCGCGCGAAGGGCGACCCGCTGGGCGCGCTGGATGCGTACCGCGAGGCGCTCTCGGCGTTCCCCGAGGTGTGGGGGTGCGTCGGAGTGGGTGGGCTCTACCTCGAGGATGGGCAGGCGCAGCGAGCGCTGGACTTCTACGACGAGGCGCTGCGCCTCGGCCCTGGAGAGGACGCCGCCGTGGAGGGCCGCTCGCTCGCTCTGGAGGCGCTCGGTCGGCCGGCTGAGGGGTTGGCGGCGCTGGACGCGCAGATCGCAGCCAGGCCAAGCCAGGCGAACAAGGAGGCGAGGGCGAAGCTGGCGCCCAGGGTGGCGGTGGCGGAAGCGATGGCGCACCGACAGGTCGGGGACTTCGAGGGGGCACAGAAGCTGTTGGTGGAGGCGATCGCGGGCGAGGCGCCCTCGGCGGACCTCTACGCAGCCCTCTCGGTCGTGGCGCTTGACCAGGGGAACGTCGACGCAGCAGTCCGCGACTCGAAGGCGGCGCTGATCGAGGATCCCGGGAGCGCCTGGGCGCGCCACGTGATGATCGCGGCGGGGAGGGGGTGCGACTGTACCGCGACGCTCCTGCCGTTGCTGGAGGAGGCGGTCGGGGAGAACCCCGGGGCTGCCGCTTCGGCCGATCTCGAGGAGGCCCGCCTCGACGTCACCCTCCAGACAGCCGTCGCGCGCTACGGCGAGGGCCGGGTGAACGAGGCCGTGGCGGCATTGCGGCAGGCCGAGCCGCTCGCACACACCTCGGATCAGCTGTCTCGCGTCGGAGGGGCGTGGCTCGGCATCGACCGTGGTCGCGAGGCGCTCGCGGTGTTCGGGCGCGCGCTCGTCCTCGCCCCCGACGACGTCGTCGCGCTGACAGGCCGGGCCGGCGCGATGGGCAAGCTCTCGCACCTCGCTGCTGCAGAGGCCTCGCTCAACCGGGACTTCGAGCGCCTCGGCGATGGTCGCCTCGGGCTCGCTCTCGCCCGTCTGCAGCAGCAGCGCGGGCAGTACCCTGCCGCGGCGCGCACGCTCGCCAGGGTGAAGACGCCAGTCATCCTCCCGGTTCCCCCCGCGCCGGTCGCGTCCCACGTCCTGCCCGACGATCTGCCGCTCCCCTCCGGTCGTCCGTTCACGGAGCCCCAGCCGCCGCCGCAGGCCACGCCGATCACCCTCGACCTCTCCGCCGACCGGGAGCTCGTCGCCGGGCGGCTGGCTCGGGAGCGGGCTCCGCGTGCCTCTGCGAGCGTCGGCGTCGTCAGTCGCGGCGGTCTGCCCGGCTGGTCGGGGCTCACCGCCGTGGTGACCCCCATCGACACCGGGCCCTCCCCCGCGGGCCCGATACGCCTCGACATCGAGGTCGTCCCGGTGCACCTCGACGACGGCGACGGTACCGATGACGGCGTAGCGGCCTCGCTCGGGTTCGCCACGCCCGAGGCTCGCCTGCTGGGCGTCACGGCGCGTGCGGGCATCAGCCCCATCGGGTTTCAGGGGGGTGTGTATCCGGTGTGGTCTGCCCGACTCGTCGCACGCCTCGCGCCCACGCTCGTGCTGGGCGTCCAGACGGACCGGGCCCCCCGTGCCGACTCGCGTGCGAGCTGGGCGGGCCTCGCGTACCCCTCGACCGGGGAGCTGTACGGCCGCGTCTCCGAGATCGACGGGCGCCTGTTCACCAGTTGGACGCCGCCACGGTCGGACCTCGGCGTCTCGGCCCGCGGTGGCATCGTCGAGGGCATCGGGGCGGGCGTGAACCCGTTCGGCGAGGGCGTCCTGTGGCTCGGCCACACGTTCCCCGCCGGGATGCTGGATGTGCGCACAGGCGTCGATGGCGTCGCCATCACCTACGCTGCCCGCAAGGATGGCTTTCTTCCTGGGGAAGGCGGCTACTTCAGCCCGCCGCTGTTCCTGCTGGGGCTCGCCCGCCTCGACGGTACCCTGCACGCGAAGTCGGCCGCGGTCTGCGCTGGCGTGGGCTTCGGTCCCCGCTACCAGGCGGGCGACTCCACCGGCTTCGGCGCCTCTGGCGTGGCCCTCACCGGCACCGGGCACGTGGGGCTCGGCGTCCGCCTCGCGCCCCGTTGGGACCTCACCGTGGACGGGCGCGGGCAGATGGGAACCGACGGGTGGCACCAGTTCGGGGGGTACGCGCGCATCGCGTGGGGCGTCCCGACTACGTTACCTGGAGCGCCTGCTCTCTCCACCCTCGCCGCTCCCGGCCTCGCCCTGCCCGGTGATGGCCAGACCTGCACCATCTCCCCCTGAGGTCGTCGATGTATCTGCTGCTCCTCGCCGCCTGCCGCGGCCCTGACGTACTCCCGGACGACTCGGACACCTCCGACACCTCCGACACCTCCGACACCTCCGACACCTCCGACACCAGCGACACCAGTGACACGGTCGACGGCGACCCCGACTTCCCGTTCGGGTCGACGATCCACACGTTCGGCCTCGACATGGATGACGCTGCGCTGGCCTCGCTCGCCGCCGACCCTGGGACCGACGTCCATGCGACCTTCACCTACGAGTCGGAGTCCTACGACGTGGGTGTACACCTGAAGGGGAACTTCTCGTTCCAGGACATGAGCGGGAAGCCCTCCTTCAAGATCGACTTCCACCAGTGGAACCCGGACCAGCGCTTCCACGACATCGAGCGCCTGGCGCTGAACAACATGGTGCAGGACGCGTCGATGTCGTCCGAGCACACGGCCTACTGGCTCTACGATCAGCTGGGGCTCGCGACCCCGCGCCACGGGTACGCCGAGATCTACGTGAACGGGGAGCTCTACGGCCTCCACGGCATCGTCGAGTGCGTGGACGAGCACTTCATCAACCACCACTTCGACGACGACTCGGGGAACCTCTACGAGGGCGGCTACGGTGCGGACGTCATGGCCAACCGGGCCATGAACTTCGAGATCGCGGAGCAGGGCGAGCCCGCCGACAAGGTCGATCTGCAAGCACTGATCGACGCGACCGACGCCGCCACGTCCGAGACCTACTACTCCGTGCTCTCGGCGAACTTCGACGTCGACCACCTGCTCGATCTGTGGGCCGCCGAGCTCGTCAGCTCCAACGCGGATGCCTACACCACGCTCGCCAACAACTTCTACCTGTACCACGAGCCCGCCACCTCGAAGTGGACGATGATCCCCACGGGCCCGGACCAGGCGTTCCTGGACCGGGTTCTGCCAGACTCGACGACCGAGGTGATCGACGTCCACGAGGCCTACGACGGCGAGCTCGCCGTCCAGTGCGCGGCCTCCACCGAGTGCAAGGCGGCCCTCGACGAGCACATCAACCACGTCCTCTCGGTCTGGGAGTCCGCGGATCTCCCGGGTTGGGTGGCCACGGAGACCGCCAACATCGAGAGCGCGTGCCGCACCGATCCGCGCAGCCCGTGGGGTGACTACGGCTGCCGGGATGCGCAGGCTGCGATGCGGGACTGGACGGTCGCGCGTCCGGCCGTGGTCCAGGGACAGATGTAGCGCAGCGGCCGGTCGGGGCGCCCGCCGCCGGCTGTACCTGACATGAGGCCACTACCCATCCCTGGACCGGGTGGGTCGGCCCGGGGGCTGCTATCATCGCGGGGTTCCACCACTCCCCGGAGAGTCCATGCAGCGCCGTCCCCCCTCCCTGTTGCTCCTTTCCCTGGGGCTCCTGCTGTCCGGGCGTGCACTCGCGGCCTCCGGGGGGCCGGACTCGTTCGGCTACTACTACGCGGACAGCAACGCGAGCGGGGGCATCCCCTACTCGTCCTCCATCTTCAGCACGGCGGCCAGCAGCGGCACGTCGCTCGCCACGGCCGGCGGCTCCAACAACTCCTCGGAGTCCGTGGCGCTCCCGTTCAATTTCAGCTTCTACGGAACGTCCTACTCCTCGCTGTACGTCTGTGCGAACGGGTACGTCAGCCCGACCAGCACGTGCACCAGCTCCAACACGAGCTTCAGTTCGAACACCCAGGCGATGATGGCGCCGTTCTGGGACGACCTCGACATGAGCGGCAGCTCCAGCTTCGTCTACACGTACACCTCGGGGACCTCCCCCAACCGCATCTTCACCGTCGCCTTCGTGGATGCCGAGCGTCACGACCACAGCGGTGAGGGGGGGGTGAGCTTCGCGATCCAACTCTACGAGACGTCGAACCTCATCGTCTACCAATACAAGGACGTCCAATTCGAGAACATCAATTGGTGGGAGGACTACTACTCGTATGGCCTGAGCGCGACAGTAGGCATCGATGGTGGGTCCACGTCCGGGTACTACACCCAACTCTCGTACAATTGGTATTACATCGCTGACTCACTCGCGGTCGCCTTCAGCACCTCTCGCGCGCCCATCGCGGAGGCGAATGGGCCCTACACCGCGACCGAGGGCGTGGCGACGACGCTCTCGGGCGCAGGCTCGGTGGGCGTCTTCGGGAGCGTGAGCAGCTACGCCTTCGACTGCACGAGCGACGGGACCTACGACACCTCTGGAAGCAGCAGCACGGCGTCCTGCACCTACCCGGACAATGGCACCTACACGGCTACGGTACGTGTCACCAACAGCACGGGCGTCACCGCCACAGACACGGCAACAGTCACGGTCGCCAACGCTGCGCCCACGCCGACCGGGGTCGGGATCTGGTCCGGGTACTACGCATCGTCGACCAGCACCATCGGATCCCTCCTCTACTACACCATCTACGCATACGAGGGCACGTCGATCACCCAGACGGGCACTGCGACCGACGTCGCGGCAGACACCGTCACGATCCACTACGATTGGGGCGACGGCACGGTCACGACCTCCGCCAGCGGCGTCAACACCTCGCATGCCTTCGTCGACGAAGGCACCTACGATCCCACGATCTACGCCACCGACGAGGACGGTGGAACGAGCGCCGATCTGTGGAACTACCTCGGCTACGGGCTGATGTTCTCGATCACCAACGTCGCGCCGACGATCACGTCCTCGTCGGGCACCGGCTCCAGCGAGGGCACGGCTTCCACGTTTGCGGCCACCGCCACCGACCCCGGTACGGCCGACATCCTGACCTACACCTGGGCGTACGGCGATGGAACGAGCGGCACGGGAGCCAGTGCGTCCCACG
Source organism: uncultured Pseudomonadota bacterium (assembly GCA_903875225.1). GTDB lineage: Bacteria > Myxococcota_A > UBA796 > UBA796 > SXON01 > CAIUMM01. The sequence continues at coordinate 67,325 of CAIQVJ010000069.1, read as the reverse complement.
CCTACGCCGATGATGGCGCCTACAACTGGACGCTCACGGTCAACGACGGGGACGGCGGGTCGGTCACGTCCAGCGGCACGCTCACGGTCGCCAACGTGCTGCCCACGATCTGGTCTTCCAGCATGGGCAGCGGCGGCGAGGGCTCGGCGATCGCCTACTCGGTCAGCGCCACCGACCCGGGCACCGCTGACGTCCTGACCTACTCGTGGAACTGGGGCGACGGCTCGTCCAACACGACCTCGGGGAGCAGCACGACGCACACCTATGCGGACAACGGCACCTACACGGTCACGGTCACCGTCTCCGACGACACGGGCTCCGTGAGCGCGAGCGGGACCAGCGTGATCACCAACGTGAACCCGGTGATCGGGCCCAGCACGTGGCCGACCACGGGCTCGGAGGGCGTGAGCGCCTCGTTCGTCGCGTCCGCGACGGACGCGGGTGTCCTCGACACGCTCACCTACCTGTGGTCCTGGGGCGACGGCACCTCGTCGAACACTGCGGCGGCGAGCCACACCTGGGCGGACAACGGCAACTACACCGTGACCCTCACGGTGACCGACAAGGACGGCGGGAGCGTGACCTCCAGCCAGACGATGACCATCTCCAACGTCGCGCCGGCGATCACCTCGCTCACCGCGACCACGCCGCTGGTGGAGGGGACGGCCGGCACGTTCTCGGGGGCTGCCACCGACGTCCCCTCGGATTCGATCTCCTACACGTGGAACTACGGCGACGGCACGTCGGGCACCGGCGCGAGCACCACCCACGCGTATGCGGACAACGGCACCTACACCGTCACGCTGACAGCCACCGACAACGGCGGGGCCTCCTCCTCCTCCTCCACCACGGTCACCGTCACCAACGCCGACCCGGTGATCGGCGCCGGCGTCTCCCCCCCGAGCGGGAATGAAGGCGTGAGCGTCACGTTCGTCGGCTCGGCCACGGATCCGGGCGCCGCCGACACGTTGACGTACACCTGGAACTGGGGCGACGGAAGCTCCTCGACCGGGGCGGTCTCGAGCCACGCCTACGGGGACGACGGGGTCTACGCGGTCACCCTGACCGTGACGGACGACGATGGCGGGAGCGCTGTCAGCTCCAGCGTGATCAGCATCGCGAACGTGGCGCCCGTGATCAGCGCGTCTTCCGTGCCCACGCCGCTCGTGGAGGGCAGCGTCGGCACGTTCACGGTGTCGGCGACGGACGTGCCTGCAGACCCGCTCACCTACGCGTGGGACTTCGGCGATGGGTCCACGGGCAGCGCGGCCAGCAGCACACATGCGTATGCGGACAACGGCACCTACACGGTCACGGTCACCGTCACGGACGACGCCGGCGCCAGCACCAGCACCACCTCCACGGTCACCGTGACCAACGCGAACCCGGTCATCGGATCCGGCACCTGGCCGACGACGGGGGCCGAGGGGCAGAGCGCGTCGTTCGTCGCCGCCGCGACCGATCCCGGCACGGCGGACACGCTCACCTACCTGTGGAATTGGGGGGATGGGAGCACCTCCACCGGCGCTGCGGCCACGCACACCTGGACGAACGACGGCACCTACACGGTCACGCTCACGGTCACCGACGACGATGGGGGCAGCGCGACGGCCAGCCAGTCGATGGTCATCTCGGACGTGGCCCCGGTCATCACGCTGATCTCCGGCACCACGCCTCTGGTAGAAGGGGACGCCGGCACCTTCGTGGGCCTCGCCACGGACGTCGCGGCGGACACGATCACCTACACCTGGGACTACGGCGACGGGTCCACGGGCACCGGGGCCACGAGCACGCACGTCTACGCGGACAACGGCACCTACACGGTCACGCTCACGGCCACCGACAACGCGGGTGCGTACTCCACGATGACCACGCTGGTGGAGGTGACCAACGCCGACCCGATGGTCTCCGACCTCGCTCCCGTCGCCGGGTACGAGGGGGATCACCTGCCCGTGGTGGGCGTGGCGACCGACCCCGGCACCGCCGACACCCTCACGTACACCTGGGACTTCGGGGACGGCACGACCGGCACCGGGAGCGCGACCACGCATGCCTGGCCGGATGAGGGCAGCTACGTCCTCACGCTGACCGTCACCGACGACGACGGTGGCAGCGCCACCACCACCACGGGCGTCAACATCGAGAACGTCGCGCCGACCATCACGAGCACGCCTGTGCTCACGGCGGACGAAGGCACGCTCTACAGCTATGCGGCCACCGCGACCGACCCGGGAGCTGCCGACATCCTCTCCTGGTCCGTGACCGGGCCGGACGGCATGGTGGTCGACGCTGCCTCCGGAGAGCTCACGTGGACGCCGACCTACACGGACTCGCTCGCGCCGGTGGACGTGAGCCTCGTGGTGGCGGATGGGGACGGGGGCACCGCCACGCAGGACTTCCAGGTGGTCGTGACCGCGCTCGATACGGACGGCGACGGCATGGCCGACGGGTATGAGCTGCTGAACGGGTTCGATCCCAACGATCCGGGCGATGCCGACGCCGACGCCGACGCCGACGGCATCTCCAACGTGGACGAGTCCCTCGACGGCACCGATCCGAACGTGTTCGACGGGCCGACGGCGCCCGTTCCGTACGCGCCGATCGACAACGCGGTGGTCGCCATCCTCCAGCCGGACCTGCTGCTGGACAACGCGACGAGCCCGCGCGGGCTCGAGCTGACCTACGACTACGAGGTCTACATCGACCCCGATGGCACCACGCTCGCCGCAGCAGGCGCCGACATCGTGGAGAGCCCGGACCAGACCTCCTGGACCGTCAACGTCGACCTGCCGGACGACGCCATGGCCTACTGGCGGTGTCGCGCCGATGACGGGATCGTGGATGGCCCCTGGTCGGATCTCGCCTCCTTCTACGTGAACAGCTCCGGGGACGCTCCCTCGACCCCGGTGCCCGTCAGTCCGGTGGACGACCTGGTCGTGACCACGGTCTCGCCCAACTACGTGTGGACGATCGCGACCGATCCCTCCGGCGGGGCGGTCACCTACGACGTCCGCGTGATGGACGAGGCCCTCACCGTCGTCATCGACGAGACCACCGGGGTCACGGACGACGCTGCGGATGCCTATGGGAACTGGACGACCACGGCGGCGCTCGTCGACCACGCGTCGTATGCGTGGGAGGTTCGCGCGGTCACCGAGGCTGGCGTCCAGGGGGTGTGGAGCGAGCCCGGGTACTTCCAGGTCTCCACCGACAACCTCGCGCCGAGCGCGATCACCTGGCTCGCGCCCGAAGACGGCGACGTGCTGGACGACGTCAACCCGGCGCTCTCCTGGTCGGTCGCGATCGACCCGGAGGGCACCGCCGTCACGTACACCGTGCAGGACGACGTCGACTCGGCGTTCCGGGGGCCCGCCGAGTGGACCGCAGAGGTCAACGCGCTGGATCTGGCAGCGGTCGGCGACTCGCTGATCGAGAACGCCGACAACTGGCTCCGGGTGCGTGCGACCGACGCGGACGGGTTCTCGGGGGAGTGGTCGGTCATCGAGGTGTTCGTCCGTGGCCCGGACGACGCTCCGTCGGTGCCTGAGCTCGTGGACCCGTTGGACACCAGCACCACCGAGGACACCACGCCGACCCTCACCTGCTCCGAGTCGGTGGACCCGGAAGGCGACCCCGTCACCTACGAGATCGTGGTCTCGGCGAACGCCGATCTCAGCGATCCCGTGGCGACTGCGACCTCGCTCACGGCGACCGACGGGGCGGTGACCTGGGACGTCTCGCCCGCGCTGACTTCGGGTACCTGGTACTGGTCGGCGCGTGCGATCGACGACTCCGGTCTGGCCAGCGATTGGGCCCCCGCCTGGGCCTTCGTGGAGTTCGCCCCGGATGACACCGGGGACACCTCGGACACCGGCGTTCCCGACACGGGCGGCGTCGACACGGCAGGCTTGAACGACAAGCCGGGCGGCTGCGGGTGCGCCACGAGCGGTTCGGAGGGCTCGGTGGGCCTTGGCCTGGCAGGCACCCTCGGGCTCCTGCTGGTCCGGCGTCGCCGGGGCAGCCGGCAGTAGGCGCCGTGCGCGCGTCGGGCTGCACGCGTGGAGCCCGACGCCGCTGACTAGAGCACCGAGGCCTTCAGCCTCTCCAGGTCCGGATGATCCAGCAGCCCGCTGAACGCGCGCGCGTACACGACGCGCCCGTTGCGATCGATCGCGAACTCCCCCCCCAACTCCATGTTGGGGAGCGCGAGGTCGCGGCTGAGGCCGAGCCCGTCGAACCACGCCCGCACGTTCCCGGGGCGCAGCGAGAGCAGCGTGCCGGTGAGCGCGCCGTCCGTGCCGAGGCCGAACTGTTCGCGCAGGCCGCCGGTCTCGTCCACGATCAGCGGAAAGAGCACGTGGTGGCGCGGAACGTAGTCGCGGGCGTAGGTGAGGTCGGTGTGGGTGACCACGGCGAGCTGCACGCCGTGGGCGTCGAGCTCGGACCAGATCGTGGAGAGCGCGGCGAGCGCCATCCGTGCCGTCGTGCCGTGCAGGTCGCGCACGAAGACGACCACGGCAGGCGACGTCCCGAACGTGATCGGCAACCCGGACACGGGGTTCAAGTGCGTGACCGGGACCACGACACCTTCGTTCAAAACGCTCACAGGCACTCTCTTTCCGAAGGTCTACTCCGGGGCTGGCGGGCTATCGCAGCGTAGCCTTGCGGGCCACGGGCGCAGGGCCCCCGGTCACATCAGGAAGTAGCGGGGTGCAACCTCGACGACCTTCGTGCGCCCGACCCCACCGCTCGGCTTCTGCTCGAGCACGCTGTGCGCGGCGTGGTGGATGTCCTCCCAGGTGAGCACCGTCGCCTCCTCGAGCGCGAGGCTCTGGGCGATGCCCGGGACGTACTTCTGGCCGAGGCCCCGGGTCGGAATGCCGGGCATCGCGTCGGTCACCTGGCCCTGGATGGTGCGCACGAGCCCGCCGAAGGAGCGGTCCTCGGCCGCGACCAGCAGCTTGCCGGTACGCGCCGCGCTCTCCAGCACAAGCTCCATGTCCGGCGGCACGATGGTGCGCAGGTCGATCACCTCCATCTCGATGCCCTCCTGGCGGAGGACGTCGGCGGTCTTCATCGCGGTCCAGACCGCCCGGCCCCACGCCACGCAGGTGAGGTCGGTGCCGTGCCGACGGATCACGCCCTTGCCGAGGGGCACCCGGATGTGCTCGGGCAGGTCGGGGATCTCGCCCCGCATGATCGACTTCTTGAGCGCCAGCACGTCGTCGGGCGAGGTCGGCTCGCCTGGGAACGCGGGACCGAGGGACTGGCGGTACATCCACTTGGGCTCCAGGCACACGACGGGGCCGCGATACTCGGCCGCGCTCATCAGCAGGCCGTACACGTCGAGCGAGGTGCTCGGCATGATGATCGTGATGCCGGGGATCGAACTGAAGTAGCCGTCGAGGCTCATCGAGTGGTACACGGCGCCGCCGCCGAACGGGTCGGTGGGCATACGCACCACGGTCGCGAAGTTCGAACGGCCATTGGTGCACCAGTACAGGTTGCCCATGTGGACGAGCCAGTGGAAGGCGTTGAGCGAGTAGTCGCCGAACTGGATCTCGGGGAGCGCGACGACGCCGTCGTGCAGGCCCGCGCCGCAGCCCGTTCCGAGGATGAGCGGCTCGTTCAACGGGGCGTCGATGATGTTGTCCGGGAAGCGCTTCTTCAAGCCCGCGGTGGCGGTCATGACACCGCCGAGGCGACCGACATCCTGGCCCCAGAGCATGCCGCCATGGTGCGTGATGATGTTCGAGAGCGCGGCCCGGATGGCACCAGCGTAGGTGATGTTGGTCTGGGGAGCGGCTGCCGCGTCGGCGACAGGCTCGGGTACGGTCGCGTAGGGCTTGCGCACGTTCTCGAGAACGCTCTCCGGCGGGGGATCGGGCTCCGACCGCACCTGGTCGAGGATGGCCTTCAGCTCCTCGTCCTGCCGGCCCATGATGTTGCCGAGGTCGTGGTGCGCGAAGAAGTCGCGGCCCTCTCCCTTGATGCGCTTGAGCACGTCGCGCTCGCCGAGGAGCCCGCCGCGGACGAGCTGCTCGCCAAAATGGATCAGCGGGTCGTCCTGCGAGAGATCGTACGTCACGTCTGCGGCGGAGCTGTGGCCGTTGAACCGGGGGAGCGAGTGGACGTGCACGAGGCAGGGCTTCTGCTCGTCGCGCATGTACCGGGCGGCGCGGTACATCGCCTGGTAGGTGTCCTCGAAGTTGCGCCCGTCGCAGGCGATCGAGGCGATGCCGAACGCGCCGGCGTAGTCGCGGAAGTCCTTGATGCCGCGGCCCTCCTCGGGGGTCGTGGAGATGGCGATGCGGTTGTCGGTGACCATGAACATGAACGGGAGCGACCACACGGACGCCGCGCTCATCGCGTCGTGGCTGTCGCCCTCGGCCGTGCTGCCGTCGCCGACGATGCCCACCGTGAAGGCATCCTTGATGCCCTTCATCTTGAAGCCCATCGCGTAGCCTGCCGCTTTTCCGAGCTGCATGCCGACGGGTGACTGCACCGGGAGGATGCCGAATTGCTTCATGTCCAGGTGGTACACCATCTGGCGCCCCCTGCTCATCTCGTCGGTCTCCTTCGAGAACTGCTGGCGCAGGATATCGAGGGTGAACTTCGTATATCCGTGCAGGCGCACCCACATCGAGCACAGTGCGCCCGAGCGGTAGTGGGGCACGATGCCGAAGTGGCCGTCCTTCACGACCTTGTAGAAGGCCAGGGCCGTGGCGGTGCCGTGCACCTCTTCGCCCGGGCCCCAGATCGCGAACTTGACCTCGCCGCGGGAGACGAGGCGCACGATGTGCTCCTCGGTGGCCCTGGAACGGGCGGCGATCTCGTACGCGAGCCTGCGCTCGTCGTCGCTGGGAACGGGCATGTCCGCGTACACGGGGACGTCGAGGTAGGCCACGAACACTCCTTTGGGGAACGCCCGGGTAACGTGATTGACCGATGGTGGGCTACCGCCGGAGGGCACCCCCGGCGGCCCACCGTTCAGCCGGTGAGCCTGTCCACCAGCTTCGCGCAGGAGAGATCCTTCTCCGTGATCCCGCTGGCGGTGTGTGTCGACCAGCGTACCTCGCACCGGTCGTAGCCGACCACCAGCACGGGGTGGTGATCCTGCTCGACGGCGATCCGGGCGACGGCGTTCACGAATGCGATGGTGGCGCCGTAGTCGGAGAACGTGAACGTGCGTTGGAGCGCCTGCCCTTCGACCGACCAGCCCGTCAGCGTGCGTCTGGCTGCCTCGATCCCCGCGGGGGAGAGGAGCGTCAGGGGCACGCGGGGGCGTCGGGGTCCAGCATCAGGGTCCAGGCCTTTCCGGAGGCGGCGATGCTGCAGTACAGATTGATGCTGTCCTTTTTTACGGTCACGCTGTGCATGCCCGTCGAGACCTCGGTGGAGGTGGGGACCATGCCGATGTTCTTGCCATCGACCGCCACGACGATGCCCTTGACCTTCTTGGCCTTCTTGCTGAACTCGACCGTGATCTTCGTCGGAGCGGAGGTCGTGGCTGCGGGAGCGGGCGCCGGGGCCGGTGCAGGCTCTGGGGCGGGCGTCGTGGTCGCGGCGGGCGCGGGTTTGGTGGTGGCAGGCTTTGGCGTCGTCCGCGTGGAGGGAGCGGGCTTTGGCGCGGCCGTCGCCGTGGCTGCCGGGGTCGACGTGGTGGTGGTGCTCGGCACCGCCGCGGCGTTCGGGTCTGCGGGGGCGGTGGGGTCGACGGCTGCGGTCGGGGCGTTGGGGTCGACCGGCGCGCTGGGGTCGACCGGCGCGTTCGGGTCGACAGCGGCGTTCGGGTCCACTGCGGCGACAGCATCGCCTTCGCTCGGCGCCAGGGGCAGGTCCACCGACCATGCCGTCCCGTCATCGGCGCTCCAGGTCCAGACTTCTTCGGTGCCGATCGTTCCGCTGCACTCCACGGGCACGCCAGCGGTCGTCACCACGGTGGTCGCTCCGGCGTCCACCGTGGCCGTCGCCTCTTTTCCGCCGCCCGAGCACTTCACGTCCACGGGTTTGGACCCCGGGTTGTGGATGCTCACGGCGCTCGTCGTCTCGGTGGGCCTGGCGCTGGGCGTCCAGAGGTAGGCGGCGAAAAAGCCGCCTCCAACCGTGAGTACCAGCAATCCCCCGCCGATGAAGACCAGGCCGAGTACGCAGCCGATCACAAAGGCGCTGTTCCCGCGTTTGGGCGTGTCTGCTTTCGCTGTCATGGGGCTCCGGCTAACCGATTTCACCGCAAACGGGGTAAGCGCGGGGGTGACTCCGCTGTCCCCCTTTCCTGTCGATCCCGACGTGCTGGCCCGCATCCGTCCGATGCAGTACCGCGACGCCGATCGCGTTGCAGCGCTGCACGCCGCCGCCATGGGCAGGAGCCTGTGGGCGCAGCTTGGCCCGGGGTTCCTCGCTGCGCTCTACCGCGGGCTGGTGGACTGCCCGACGTTCATCGGGTTCGTCTACGTGGAGGAGGGCGAGGTGAGGGGGTTCATCGCCGGCTCGCTCGACACGCGCGCGATGTTCCGGGACCTGCTCGACCGGCGCGCCCAGTTCGTGCTGCCACACGCGATCCTGGGCGTGCTGCGGCGGCCGCGCCTGATCCCGCTGCTGGTGCAGACGGCGCGCTACTCCGAGGCCTCGGGCGCCGCGGACGTGCCCGGGGAGAGCCTGTTCTGCTCGTTCGTGCCGAACCTGCGCGGCAGGCGGGTGAGCGGCCACATCAACAAGGTGCTGTTCGACGAGCTTCTCGCCCGCGGCCACCGGAGCATCAAGATCACGACCGAGGTCGACAACGAGGGCGCCAACCGCCAGCTTCAGAGCTGGGGCTTCCGGGACGCGGGCCGGTTCCGGTTCTACGGGAAGGACATGGTCACCTACGTGCTCGACCTCGTCGGGCACCCGCGGCTCGAGCCCGTGAGCCGGCACCCGTCCGTGTGACGGACAGGCTAACGGGCGTGCCATGAACACTCCGAAGGCGATCTCCGTGACGGTCGATGGCCAGCCCGATGGCTGGTCGCCCACCCCTGGATACCGGGCGCAGGTTGCACCGGATGGCGGCACCCGGCTGGTGATCTCGGTCGGTCCCGACCTGCTGCCCCAGGTGCACGAGGCGCTGCTCCTGGTGCTCGGTGCGCGGCTCTCGGTGCGGTACCTGCAGCTCACGGACAGGGCGGTGGGGCAGCTCGAGAAGCCCGTGAGCTGGGTGTGCATGGAGGTGCCGGCCCAGGACGTGCTGGCGGCCCTCAGGGCCGCTCCACAATTGGTGTACGGCGATGGCCGCCACCAGCTCTGGGTGCGGGGCCAGCGTGGGGATCAGGTGGTGCTCGACGAGCTGGGCGTGCTCTACACCTACCCCGACGACCCCGCCTTTCGGGACGCCCTGGACGGCCTCGACCTGCCGCTCGGAGCGGTGATCGGCCTCGACGGGCGGGACTACGTGCGGGTGCAGTTCCTCGCGGAGGCCGATGCCCAGGAGGTCGGGTTGATCGCTGGTCTCGGGATGCGGCGCGTGGGGTGAACGCCGGTCAGGCCAGCTCCGGGTGCTGGAGGAGCCAGGCCCTCAGCAGGGGCAGCGCGTGGGCGTACCCCACCGCTTCGATCTCCTCGAGCCGCGCCCAGTCGAGCAGTCCGTAGCCGTCCATCGGCGGGTTCAGGAAGAGGTCGACGGAGGTGGTCTTCTCGCGCAGGCTCTTGCGGCCGGCCAGGGTGAGCCCCCGCATGATGATCGAGAGGATCATCGGCGACTCCACGCGTTTTCGCCAGGGCATCAGCAGGTTCTTCAGGTGCTCGAACCCGGTTGGCAGGGCGACCTGGTCGTGCCGGAATTCCCTCCCCTCGGTGAGGTCCACGCCGATCACGAGCCCCGGCTGGCGCTGGCGCATGATGTCGGAGGGGAAGTTGTTGAGCACCGCACCGTCCACAAGCAGGTTGCCGTCCTGGACGACGGGCGGCAGGATGCCCGGCAACGAGACGCTCGCCCGGATGGCTGCCCAGGTGGCGCCGGTGTCGTGCACGCGGGGTGCGTTGGCGGTGAGATCGCTGGACACGGCGAAGAACGGGAGGAGGAGGTCCTCGATGTCCATCGGCATGTACTTCTTCAACAGCCGCTCGAGGTGCGCCCCCGCCACCAGCGAGACCGCGGGGAAGGTGTAGTCCCCGAGGGGATTCTCGACTGAGAACGCGGTGTGTTGCTCCCGGTAGAGCTCCTCCCAGCTCATGCCGCGCGCCGGGCCGGAGGCTGCGAGCGCTCCGAAGCTCGATCCCCCCGTGGAGTCGATGGGCACGCCGAGATCCCGCATCGCGCGCAGCACCCCGAGGTGGGCGAACCCGCGGGCTCCCCCGCCGGCGAGCACCAGCGAGACCGCGCGATCGGACAACAGGCGACCCAGACGAGCGACGCTGGCGGGGTCGCCCGGGTGCAGGTGGTAGTGCCGCATCGGTCGTCGCGGGGCGGTCCACGCGCGCGTCCCTGTTGGCGCCACGCCCGCTCCGTGCACCAGGATCAGCTCGATGCTGGGGGCGGCGTGTGCGCTGTCCCGACCGAGGCGCTCGTTCAACCAGCGCTCGGCCGCGCCGATCGTCGGAGCGGCAGCCGCGTCGGCGACGAGGAGGATCTTGTCAGCATGCCCGAAGCAGCGCTCGGCCCATGCCGAGGAACGGGGTTCGTCGCCGGGCGGGGCGATCTCCAGAAAGACGAAGTCGTTCTGCCGCTCACAGTCGTCGAACCACTGGCCGTGCTCGAGCGGGCCCTCGGTCGCCGCCTTGGCCTCGGCCTGGGCGGCGTCGAGCCACAGCGTGGTTCCATGCTTGCGCAGCCCGTTTTGCAGCGCGACGGCGACCGACCGGAGGTCCGGGGGCGGTTCGCCCACGCCCACGACGAGGAACGTGCGAGCTCCGGTGCGCTCGGCGATGTGTCCGCGCCGGTCTGTCAGGCGGTCGGCGACCAGCCGGGCGAGGTTCGGGAACACCTCGGGGTGGGTGCTGGCCACCTTGTCGATCGCGGCTCGACTGATCATCCCGAGGGTGGTGTGACGGTGCGCCACGACCGTGGCCGCACGCGGGTTTCCGGCGATCAGCGCGATCTCGCCGACCACGTCGCCCGGCTGCGGGCGCGCCAGCACCCGCACGCCGCCGCGCGCGTCGGGCACCGAGACCAGCAGCCGCCCGGAGAGCACGATGTGCATGCAGTCGCCGAAGTCGCCGTGCGCATACAGCGTCGCGCCGACGGGGAGGTCCACCAGCACGATCTCGGAGTACAGGAACGCCCGAGCCTCCTCTGCGATGCGGCCACAGATCTGGTCGATGGCGCGCAACAAGGCAGCCCGGAAGAGCTCCTTTCGGGGGCCGGGATCGGGGTTCACCACGATGGACGCGTCAGCATGCCCGCCGAGGGTAGCAGACTTCGCCCGCGCTCTGCAGCGTCCGAGATCCCTCCCTGGAATCCGACGAAAAAGACAGGAGGCAAGGTCCCGCAGGCCGCGGGCTCATGGTAGGGTTCGGCGTCATTTGACGGACTCCATGAGCGACCCCAGCACCCCCCCGAACCAGCCGGCCTCCGAGCCTGGCTCCCGCGCCCGGTCCGTGGCGTTCCTGAGCGAGGACGCCGAAGAGCTCGCCGAGCTGGTGCGCGGGCTCCGCCGGGCGATCGGGGAGGTGATCGTGCTGCAGTCGCTGGAGCAGGTCGGGAGCCTGCCCCCTTCGTCCCTGGTCGCCGTCCACTACGACGCGCGGGCCCCGACCGACCGCAACCGGCTCGTGTCGGACTTCGGATCGACGGCGGGGGGGCCCACGCTCCTCCTGCTCTCGGAGAAGCGCGCCCGGCACAACTTCGCCCAGTTGTTCGGCTCCCATGTGCTCACGAACATGCTGGTGATCAACGGCAACGCGTTCAACGACAACGATCTGCTCGTCACCGTGCGCAAGCTCCGCGGCGGGGACATCTTCGGGATCGAGAAGTACTTCGCCCCCGGGGTGGAGACCAACCGGCTGCGCGTGAGCACCACGGCCGAGAAGAACTGGGCGCTCGGCACCATCACCGAGTATGCGGGGGTGCTCGGGATCCCGTCCCGGCTGCGCATGCTCATCCGCACCGTGGCGGACGAATACCTCACCAACGCGCTGTACAACGCGCCGGTGGCGGCGGATGGCACGCGCAAGTACTCGGCGCGCCCCCGCAACCAGCCCGTGGCGCTGGAGCCCGGCGAGACGATCGACTTCCGGTTCTGCTACGACGGCCAGCGGTTCGGGATCTCCGCCAGTGACCCGTTCGGCTCGCTCGAGCCCGTCCAGGTGCAGGACTACCTGGCGAAGGGCTTCCGCGCCGGAGAGGACCAGGTGAGCATGGGTACGGGGGGCGCGGGTCTCGGCTTCTTCCAGATCCTCGACTCGCTCTCGCACTTCGTGATCAACCTCGACCGTGGGCGCCGCACCGAGATGATCGGACTCGTGGAGGTGAGCGGGGGCTACCGGAATTTCGCCGAGGCCGGCAAGTCGTTCAACATCTTCGTCAACCAGGGAACGCCGTGAACAACCTTGAGTGGAAAATCGAACAGCTGCCCGGTGAGGCGCGGCTGGTGGTCCTGAGCGGTGCGATCACCGAGGACGCCGATCTGCGTGCGCTGGCCTCGCTCGACGGGGCGGGAGCGCTCTCCTTCGACCTCGCAGGGGTCGACCAGATCAACTCCTGCGGCGTGAGGGAGTGGATCCACTTCGTGCGCCGGCTCGCCGAGGCGGACCGCAGCTTCGAGATGGTCCACTGCTCCCCCGCGATCGTGCGGCAGTTGAACACCATCGCCAACTTCCGGGGCACGGGCCGGGTCCGCTCGGTGATGCTGCCATACTACTGCGCCTCCTGCCGCGGGGAGGTGCTTCGGCCCATGGACCTGACACCCGGCGCCTCGCGGGAGATCGTCGACGAGCTCCCGTGCCCCACCTGCGGTGGCACGATGGAGTTCGACGACATGCCCTCCACCTACGTTTCGTTCAGCAGTTGACAGTGCCTCCCGAGCGCTCCCCCGACGACCTCGCCCCCCTCATCCGGTCGTTCGTCGACGCCGGCATGGACGCCGCTGTCGTGGTGGACCGGGAGATGCGGGTGATCTACGCCAATGCGGCGTACGTGCACCTCACCGGGCGGCGCCCTCGGGAATTCGAGCGTTCCAAGGTGGCGGGCATGTGCCACGAGCATTTTGGCCTGCTGAGCTGCGAGGAGGGATGTGTCGGGCTCCGGACCATGGAATCCGGCCGTGCGATGCGCGTGGACGAGGTGCAGGCCACGCGCAAGGCGCTGCGGCTGCACATCGTCGCGATCCCGCTGCTGGATGGGGACGGCGTCGTGTGGGGCGCGATCGAGCAATACCGCGACGTGACCGCGGAGAGCAACATGCAGGAGAAGTACCTGCGTATGCTCGACCAGGAGCGCGCGCAGAGGGAGCTCCTGGCCGAGGAGCTGGCGCAGACCACGGCGACCTCCAGGCAGGCCCTGGAGCAGGAGCGGATGCTCTCGCAGACCGACGGGTTGACAGGCCTGTTCAACCGGCGCTACTTCGACTCCCGCTTCGCCGAGCGCCTGGGCCCCGCGCTGGCGGGCGGCCCGGTCCTTGCTTTGATCCTGTTTGATCTCGACCACTTCAAGAACGTGAACGACACCTACGGGCATGCGGGTGGCGACGAGACCCTGCGTGAGTTCGCCAAGGTGCTGCGGAGCTCGGCGCGCGACCAGGACGTCGTGGCCCGGTTCGGGGGCGAGGAGTTCGCAATCCTGATCGCGGGAAATTCGATCCACGCCGCGCGAGCGGTCGCCGCGCGTGTGCTGGAGCGCGTGCGTGCGCGCGTGGCGGTCGGTGCCTTGCGCACCACCACCAGCGGCGGCATCGCGCTCTGCCCCGTGGACGGAACCACCATGGACGAGCTGATCCGCTCGGCGGACCGGGCGCTGTACGCCGCCAAACGGAGCGGCCGCAACCGCATCCTCAGCGTCTCCGACATCGCCACCATTCGCGGCCTCAGTCTGGCGCCACCTTCGTCGGCGCCGAAGGGCAGCCCATGATCCCGGACCAGATCGAGGGATACGTCCTCGGGGCCGAGCTCGGCCAGGGGGCGATGAGCGTCGTGTACCGCGTCACGCGCGGCGCCGAGAGCTACGCGTTGAAGTGGATGACCGAGCGGCCGGCGGGCGAGGCGCTCGACACGGTGCTGCAATTCCGGCGCGAGGCCGCGGCGCTCGCCCGGCTGGATCATGCGGCTCTCGTGCGGGTGGTCGAGGTGGGCGAGCACCAGGGGCGCCCGTTCATCGTGATGGAGCTGCTCGACGGCGAGAGCGTGGACCGGCGCGTGGAGCAGGGGCCGATGGCGGAGGCCGAGGTGCTGGAGATCGCGCGCGCCGTGGCGTCGGCGCTGATCGAGGTGCATCGCTTCGGCATGGTCCACCGCGACATCAAGCCGGCGACCGTCGTCCGCACGCTCGCCGGCGGGGTGAAGCTGATCGACTTCGGGCTGGTGAGCGGGGCCGCCGACTCCGAAGCGGTGGTGGGTACGCTCAGCTACGCCGCGCCCGAGCAGGTGGGCGTGATCAAGCGCGCGGTGGGCCCTGCGGCAGACCTGTATGCCCTCGGCGCCTCGGTGTTCGAGTGCATCGCCGGCCATCCGCCGCTGGTGGCGGCGGAGTCTGCCGAGTTCCTTCACAAGCTGGCGGCCGAAGTTCCGGTGGACCTGCGTGCGCTCCGCTCCGACACGAGCCCCGCCCTCGCGGCGATCGTCGCGAAGCTGCTCTCGAAGGATCCGGACGACCGGTATCGCAGCGCGCGCGGGCTCCTCGCGGATCTGGATGCCCTGCACAGCCTGAACGACGAGGCGCGACATGGCACGCTGGTGCTCGGCGCGTCGGACAAGCCTGGGCTCAACGAGCAGGAGATCACGCTCGTGGGTCGCGAAGGCGAGATGGCGCGGCTCAAGCGGCTCGCAGACGCGGCGGCGGCTGGAAAGCCGACGTTTGCTCTGGTGGAAGGAGAGGAAGGGAGCGGAAAGACCCGACTGGTCCAGGAGCTCGGGGGTATCGCCACGCAGCAGGGCGCGGTCCTGCTCACCGGCCGGTGCCAGCAGGGGGAGACCGTGCCGTTCGGACCGCTGCGCGAGGCCGTCGACCAGCACATCGCGACGGTGCTGCGGTTGTCCGACTCCGAAAAAGCAGCGGCGATCACGCAGATCCGCAGGGCGGCGGGCCAGTACGCGCCGCTGGTCAAGCGGCTGAGCAGCGGGCTCGCCCGCATCATCGGGGAGACGCCCGAGATGCGCGCACTCGATCCCGATGCCGAACAACAGCGGTACTACGAGGCCATCGCGGCGTTCTTCCGCAACCTCGGAACAGCAGGGAAGCCCGCTGTACTGGTGATCGACGACGTACAGTGGCTCGACGAGGGGAGTCTCCGCGTCGTCTCGCGCATCGCGGGTGGGGTAGGGGAGCAGGCGCACCTGCTGGTCCTCTCCACGGCGCGGAACGTTGCTGCGAACCGGGCTGCCGTCGGGCACTACACCGAGGCACTCGGGAGCCGGCTCACCGAGCGCATCGAGCTGCGGCCCCTCTCCCGGAAGGCGGTCACCGATCTCGTGGCTGCCCGCCTGGGTGGCAAGCCGCTGGACGACGAGCTCATCGAGAAGCTCACCACCCTCACCCACGGGAACCCCTTCGCGATCGGCCAGTACCTGCGCGCCTTGTTGGACGGCGGGCTCCTGCGCCCGGTGGCGGGCAGGTGGATGGCGGACGCCGCGGCCCTCGACGGGGCCACGCTCTCGAAGAACGTGATGGAGCTGATGGTCGGGCGCCTCGGGGCGATCTCCGCTGGCGCGGCGCGGGTGACGGGCGTGGCGGGTGTGGTGGGCCTGCGGTTCCCCCTCGCGCTCCTGGCGCGCGTGACCGGCCTGCAGCCCGAGGCCTTGAAGCGGGCCGTGGACGAGGTGGTTCGCGCCGACCTCATCGAGCATGTCGGGGGTGATCTCCACGCCTTCGTGCACGACAGGGTGCGGAGCGCGGCCGTGGCGAAGCTCGGGGAGGGGGAGCGGAGGGACGCCCATCAGGCGATCGCCGAGGCGCTCGATCTCGATGCCCAGGCGAGCGGGGACGACGAGAACCTCTACGGCATCGCACGGCACTACGCAGAGGGCCACGTCGCGAAGAACCCGAGGCTCGCGTGCGAGCGAAACCTCGCGGCCGGGCTCCGCGCGGTGGACGAACACGCGAACGAGGAGGCCTTCGCGCTGCTCGATCGTGCCCGGCAGCTCGCGGGACCCGCCGGGATGTTCGACGAGGTGGCCATGCGCCTCCTGGAGGGGCTCGGCCGCGCCTGCGCCCTCACCGGTCGGCTGGACGACGCGTTCGCCCACCTGCAGGCCGCGTTGCAGCGGGCGCAGCGGCAGGAAGACCGGTTCCGGCTCCAGAACCTGCTCACGCTCTCCTACGCGAGCCAGGGCCGCAACGACGACGCGCTCGCCTCCCTGTACGAGGCGTTCCGTGTGCTCGGCAAGCCGTACCCCAAGAGCTTCGTGATGCAGATCGTCACGATGCTGTGGGCCGTGGCGCTGGGGAACGTCCTCGCGCTCACCGGGATCGGCTACGGCCGGGCGCAGGGGGCGGAGCGGGAGCGGCGCACCACGCTCTCCCAGCTCCACTACACCGGCAGCATGATCGCGCTCTTCCAGGGAAAGCCCGTCCTGATGGGTCAGTTCATCGTCCGGGACTTCCTGAACGTGCACTTTCTCGGGGCCACCGGAGATGCCGCGATCACCAACAGCGTGTACGGCGCGGTCCTGGGCCTCGGCGGGCTCAGCCGGCTCGTCGAGTACTACTGCAACAAGGGGATCCGCATGGCGGAGGGGCTGGGCGACGCCGCCGCGCTCTCCGTCTGTCACGCCTACCACGCTGTCGGGACCAAGTGGGCGGGCGATCTGGTGAAAGGCAACCAGATGCTCGTCGAGGCGCTGCCAGCGCTGGATCGGCACGTGCCCGGCTCCTGGTACCAGGCGATGATGATCACCGAGCAGGCGTACTCGTTCCTGCACGGCGGCCTCACCACCGCGGCGATCGAGCACATCCGGGCGAACGTGGCTCAGCTCGACCGCACCAACAACCTGATGTTCCGGTACAACACGATGAGCGTGCTGTACTGCGAATTGATGGTGTCCGGCGCGACCAGCGAGGCGCTGCCGCTGTGGGAGCGCCTGGAGAAGGAGTTCAAGCCGCTCTCCAACACGGTGTACGTCGGTCTCGCGCGCTGCATCGCCTCGCTCGAGGTGCTCTCCGACAGCGAGGACACGGGCCCGGAGGTCGACGAGCAGATCGCCGGCTTCCAGCAGCTCCTCAGCGAGGACTACTACTCGAACGCCGCACGGGTGCTGGCCGGCTACGCGCGTCTGGCCCAGTTCCAGGCGGCGAAGGGCCCCGAGAAGGTGGCCGCCCGCAAGCGCTTCGAGCACGAGGCCTTCGGTCTGCGCATGCGCGCCATGGTCCCGGTGTTCAGCTGCCACGCGGTCCTCTTCCGGGCCGTGCTGGCGCGGGCGGACGGGAAGCTGGTGCGGGCGCAGCGCCTGCTCGCGGCCGCCGATCGCCTCGCTACCCGCTGCGGGAGCAAGCGCGGCGCTTTCTACATCGCCGTGGAGCGGGCGCGGCTCGCTCTCGACATGGGCGACTCGGTGGGCGGCTACTACGCGAACCAGGCCCTTGAGCTCGCGCAGGCGGAGCGCTGGCGGCAGAAGGCGCGCCGGGTGCGCGCCGAGTTCGGCTTGAAGGAGGAGAAGGTGGCCTCGCCCGCGGCGGGGCGCACGATGGTCGGCGGCACTGTCGCGACCTCCCTGAACCAGAGCCAGCGGTATGCGGATGCGCTGCTGCAGGTGAGCCTCGCCTCGGGCTCGACGCTCGACCCCGATGCCCAGGCACAGAACGCGCTCGCCGAACTCACGAAGGTGCTCGGCGCCGAGCGGGCGATGTTCTTCCTGCTCGCGGATTCGGGTGAGCTCGTCCTGAAGGCGAGCACAGGGGCGGGGACCGAGAAGATCAGCCAGACCATCGTCCGCAAGGTCATCGAGACGCGCGCGCCCGTGGTCCTCACCGGCAGTGAGGACGGCGAGGCGCTCGGCTCCAAGAGCATCGTGGCGTACGGGCTCCGCAGCATCATCGCCGCCCCGTTGATGGTGCGGGACCGGCTGATCGGCGTCGTCTACCTCGACAGTCGGCTGGCCAAGGGGATGTTCACCGAGGACGACGTCAACCTGCTCCTCGGCGTCTCCAACCACATCGCCATCGCGGTGCAGACGGCGCGGACCGCACGTCTCGAGGCCGAGCGCGCGGCCCTGGCTCGAGATCTGGAGATCCTGGGCGTGGTGCAGAACCTGCTGCTGCCGAAGTCCTCGACCTTCGAAGCTCCGGGGATCCGGGGTGCCGGGTTCTACCAGGCGACCGCGCAGTGCGGCGGTGACTGGTGGTGGCACCACACGCGCGAAGACGGCTCCACGCTCGTCGTCCTCGGCGACGTGAGCGGCCACGGAGCCGGCCCCGCGATGCTCACCAGCTCGGTGGCGGGCGCCTTCGAGGCGGTCTGCGGGATCTTCCCGAACGCGAGCCCGCCCGAGATCATGGGGTACCTGAACGCCCGGGTGAAGACCTTCGCCGGGTACCACATGACGATGTCGATGGGGCTGATCGACCCGAGGGCGAAGACATTGTCCTGGTGGAACGCGGGTGGTCCCGAGATCTACCTCATCCAGGGCGGGAAGAGCTCGGTGCTGAATGCCGCGGGAACCGCGCTCGGCACCGCCGATGCCTTCACGACCGGCAGCGTTTGCATCCCCATCCATCCCGGCGACCGCATCATGCTGTGCACGGATGGCGTCCTGGAGCTGCGGAACAATGGCCGCATGCTCGGCAACCGGCAGACGTCGAAGCTCTTCGCCTCCTACGGCGATCGCCCGGTCAGCGAGGCCTGCACGGCGTTCGGTGCGGCGCTGAACGCCATGCTGGTCGGTCAGCAACAGGAAGACGACATCACCTTCATCCTCCTCGAGGTCACGGAATGACGACAGTGGATCCCAAGGCCAATCCCGGAAAGAGCCGCGAGACCGACCCGAACCGGGTCGAGCCGCTGAAGGTCGCCCTGGACCGGCGGGCGGACGAGACGCCGGACAAGCTCGCGTTCGTATACCTCGGGGACCCGAGCGGACCGATCAGCTGCACGTACGGCCAGCTCCGCCAGCGGGCCCGGGCGATCGCAGCGTTGATGCTGCAGAACGGCCAACCGGGAGACCGCGTGCTCCTGCTCTACCCTCCGGGCATGGACTTCATGTACGGCTTCCTGGGGTGTGCGCTGATGGGCGCCGTCGCCGTGCCCGCGCCCCCGCTCAACACGCTCAAGCCCGCCCGGAGCCTCCAGCGGCTCCGCACCATCGTCGAGAGCTCGCGCCCGCGGTTCGTGCTCACCACCGCCGAGGTGCTCGCCGCGATCCGCCCGGCGGTCGCCCAGGATGAGGCATTCTCGCAGATGGTCTGCATCGGCACCGACGATGTGCCGCCCGTCGGGGACGACGTGGTGCTCCCGCCCGCGCCGACGCTCGACGACATCTGCCTCATCCAGTACACCTCGGGGTCCACGGCCGATCCCAAGGGAGCCTCCCTCACGCACCGGAACGTGGTCCACAACGTGGCCTACCTCGACGAGGACTGGCAGCACGACGAGCACAGCGTCTCGCTGAACTGGCTCCCGGCGTTCCACGACCTCGGGCTCCTCTACGGGATCCTCGCCCCGGTGATCGGCGGGTTCCTCTCGGTGCAGATGTCGCCCATCCAGGTGATCCAGCGCCCGCAGATGTGGCTGCAGGCGATGTCGGACTACAAGGCCACCCACTCGGGCGGCCCCAACTTCATTTATGAGCTCGCGGCGCGCAAGGTCACGGACGCCGAGGTGGCGAAGCTGGACCTCTCGCACTGGCGCATGGGGCTCACCGCCGCCGAGCCGGTCCGGGCGGAGACCATGAAGCGGTTCACCGACAGGTTCGCCCCGGTCGGGTTCCGCGCCCGCACGTTCTCCCCCGGGTACGGGCTCTCCGAGTGCACCTGCAAGGTCGCCGCCGTGCACTGGTCGCGTGATGCCCGCCTGCTGTGGGTGGACGAGGCCCAGCTCGAGCAGCACGAGGTCGCTGTCGTTCCCGAGGGTGCGGGGCGCGCCACGGTCGGTTGCGGCATTCCCGGGTTCGGGATGAACGTCGTGATCGTCGACCCGGACACGCGCATCCCGCGCCACGGCACGGGCGTGGGGGAGATCTGGGTCTCCGGCCCCTCAGTGGCCGTGAGCTACTACGGAAACGCCACAGCGACAGCGGACCGTCTGCAGGCCACGCTCGCGGCGCTGCCGCCGGGCTCTTCCATCGCGGGGTCTGGCGGCACCACGCTGCAGACTCCCCACCTGCGCACGGGGGACCTCGGCTTTCTCCACGAGGGCGAGATCTTCGTCACGGGCCGCTTGAAGGACATGATCATCATCCGCGGCGCCAACTACTACCCGCAGGATCTCGAGTACACGGCCCAGGACGCCTGCCCCCAGATCCGGCCCGGCTGTGTCGCCGCCTTTGCGTTCGAAGAAGGCGGAGAAGAGCGCATCGGCCTGATCGCCGAGGTGCCTGCGCGCAGTGACGAGGTCATAGCGACCATCCGCAACGCGATCTCCGAGGTCCACGGACTCCGGGTGCACCGCGTGGAGCTCGTTCGCCAGGGCACCATCCCCAAGACGACGAGCGGCAAGATCCAGCGTCAGGCCAGCAAGAACGGCATGCTGAACGGCACGCTCGATCTGGTACCCTGAGCCCCGCGGCCGGCCGAACTGCCCCGCAGCCCCACCCCCCTGAAAAAGGCATCTCCGTGCAGAATCCATTCGAGAAACTCAGCCGCGACGAGCTCCGCGAGCGTGTCGTCGCCATCGTCTCAGAGTGCGCCGAGATCCCGCCGGAGCGGATCAAGCACAGCGAATCGCTCCACCGTCACGGCGTGGACTCCCTTGCCGGCGTGAACATCGCGTACGAGATCGGCCTCCTCGCGGGCCGGGACGTGCCCTCGGTGCTCGTCACCGAGCACGACACCATCGAGAAGCTCGTGGACTACGTCCTCCGCTCCTGACCCCCGCGCTCGTCGACGTTCCCGCCTACCCTCCCTTGCCCCTCTCGGGCTCCTGGACTGAACCATGTCATTCCCCCGCATCCACGCACGCATCACCGCTACCGGCGAGGCGTACTCCGAAGCGTTCGAGGCTCCCTTTCCGGTTGTGAACCTCTCCGCGGGCGGCTGCCTGTTGAAGGGAAGCATCGAGCCTGGCCGCGCGATCGATGTCGACATCCACGTGCACGGCACCGATGCCGTCCGGGTGAGCGGCAGCGTCGTCCGCCGGGAGATCCTCGGGGACGGCACGCCCGGCTTCGCCGTCGTGTTCATCGATGTCACCCCCGAGATCGACGCCAGGCTCGCCCACGCGGTGACCAACGGGTTCAAGGCGCTGGGCGCCCGGATCCTCGGGCAGGTGCGGACCGAGATGGGGCGTGCCGGCATCACCGACGTCGCAGCTGTCGCCACCGAGCTGCACCGGATCAAGGAAGAGCAGGCTCTGAAGCACATGTTCTCGTCCGACCTGCACACAGAGCGGGGGAGCGACACGGTCGCATCGATCGTCTCGGGCACGACGGGTGAGAAGCGGGAGTGCATCGTCTGGTCGCTGAACCTCTACCTGGGGCTGAACCGCAACCCGAGGGTGATCGAGAAGACGCGAACGGCGACCGCGCTGTACGGCACCGGCTGCGGGACCTCGGCGCCGTCCGGTGGGCTGAACACCATGCACCGGGAGATCGAGCGGCGGGTGGCGAAGATGGTCGGGAAGGAGCGCGCGATCCTGTTCCCCACCGGCTACACGGCGAACCTTGGGGCCCTCTCGGCGCTCGCCGGCCCGAAGGACCTCATCCTGCTCGACCGCGAGTCCCACGCGAGCATGATCGACGGGGTGAAGCTCGGCGGCAAGAAGTGGTTGGCGTTCAAGCACAACGATGTCGAGGATCTGGCGGACAAGCTGCGCAAGTACAGCCCGCACCACGAAAACGTCTTCGTGGCCGTGGAGAGCGTGTACTCGATGAGCGGCGACATGGCGCCGCTGGCGGCCATCGCGGCGCTGAAGGACGAGTTCAAGTTCTACCTCTACGTGGACGAGGCCCACAGCTTCGGGTTCTACGGCCCGGACGGCGGGGGCTACTGCCGCCAGTGCGGCGTGACCGACCGCGTGGACTTCATCATGTCCACGTTCTCGAAAGCGACCGCCTCCGTCGGTGGCTTCTTCGCCTCGGAGGCGAGGTTCTGCACGCTGCTGCAGGCCACCGCCACGCCCTACATCTTCCAGGCCTGCCTCACGCCGCCGGACGCTGCGACCATCCTCGGGTGTCTGGACGAGATCGAGACGGATCCAGCGCTCCTCCAGTCGTTGCACGACAAGAACGCGGAGATGCGCCGCAAGCTGATCGCCGAGGGTTTCGACCTTGGAACGAGCCAGAGCCCGGTGATCCCCGTGTACGTGCCGGACCTCGAGAAGCTCTACGCGCTGTGCGCGAGGCTGTACCTGGACGGCGTGTACTCGGTGCCGGTGGTTTTCCCGGCGGTGGGCGTCAACGAGGGCCGCATCCGGTTCATCGTGAACGCGAGCCACACCTCGGCCCAGATCGACCGCACGGTGCAGGTGCTCGGCGAAAACGCCCGGGCGTTGGGGATCCTTCCGGCGCGATAGCGGGCTCCCGGGTACGATCCGGCACACCGGGGGCGGAGCGGGGTCGGCCGGCAGCGCGGTCGACCCCCCGGGTTCGCAGCCCCGCGGATCAGGGGTGGGCGATGCAGGTCATGCCGAGGTCCTCGGCGACGTCCAGCACGAGATCGGAGCAGGCGTCCCACTGATCGGCGGTGATGGGGGCCACGAACGGGCCGGCGAAGGTGGTGAGGTTCACGGCGGCGCAGAAGGGCACGGGGGCGTAGTAGTAGTCGGCCACGCCGGCTTCGAGGCCCTGGCCGTCGTAGTAGGCCAGGTAGGTGCCGTTGCCGTAGGCAGACGTCGCCGTGTAGTTGTAGCACTGGTCCCCGCTGTCGAACCAGCTCTTCAGGTCCCGCTCGGTGAAGCAGGGGCAGGCAACGTCGTGATCCGAGCGGCCATGCCCGTCCGCGTACGCCTTGCCGTGGGTTTCGCCGGATTGGCCGTTCCCGTCCGAGTGACTGTTGTTGGAGGAGCCGGCCAACGCGGGAAGGGAGAGCGCGAGGGCAGCAGCGGCGAGCAGCGAGGAGCGAGTGAACATCGGGGTCATTGAGTCTCCGGAGGTGCGATACACACAGCCTCGGAACGAGACTGCGCGTGGAGGCTACCACAACTCAAGGTCAAAACCCGCGGACTGCCCAGATCCCCGATGCCCCCTGCACCGTAGCGACCACCCACGGCTCGGTCGCGGGCACGCGGACCCGCACGGTACCGCCGCCAGAGGGCTCTTCGAAGGGGTCGAGGTCCAATGCTACGGAGCCCTCTGGTGTGTGCAGCGTCACCTCGCGTACGTCCATCCAGCGCGCAGCGTGCACGACGACGTCCCACACCCGGTTCTCGCCGACGTGGAGCCCCCCGAGAACCTCTATGCGCGGCCCATTTCCAGCCGTCGTCTCGCCGCTGAAGATCCCCGCCTCCACGCCTGGAGCGTTGTGGTCCCCGGTGGGTAGCTCGATCCAGGTGCGGGGGCCGACCGGGGCGACGGGGACATAGCCCTCCAGCAGCGTGAGGTACACGTCGAGGTCGGCAAGCGAGCCCAGCCACACCGCGGTGGGCGCGTCCGGCCAGGCGTAGGTCGGGGCGTCCGCCAGCGCCGCATCCACCCAGGCGCGGTCCACGATGGTGCGTCGGTCGCTGCTGTTGTCGCGGGCGACGGAGAGCAGGTCCAGCGCATCCAAGCCGCCGGGCGGTACGCCGTGGGCGGGCTTCTTGCTGTTCCCGCTCCAGGGCCACGACACGACGGTCCCCCCCTCGAAGCTGTGGCTGCGCACGCCCGCTGTGGCGACCAGGCGCGGTCCTTCCCCGGTGTCCATCGCTCCGAGCGCGTCGAGGGGATCGGTGGCGGCCGTGGGCACCTCGTCGTCTGCGATCACCACGACGTAGCCGATGCCCTCGCCGGTCGCGTCGTGCGTCGCCTCGGGGCTGGCCCAGGCGGCGTCGGGATCGGGGGCGACCACGCGGGAGAGGTCGGCCCACACAGCGCCGTCCACGTCCATCTCCTGGGCCAGGGTCTCGCTCACGGCTGCGCCGGGTCGCGCGTCCGGCACATAGGGCACCGTGACCGCAGGGTACGCGGGGCCGGCAGTCAGCACGCCGAGCAGCGCATCCGCGCCGGCGGGCACGACACCCCCGCCTGGCGGGAGCACCCAGCTCACCCCTCCGACGGTGTAGGTGCTCGCGAGGTCGTCTCCGGCTCCGTCGCGCACGCGCAGATTCATGCTCCCGCAGGCGAGCAGCACCAGGCCGTCGTAGGTGCACCCCGCGCGCTCTCCCTGCAGGACGGCTCCCCCGGGCGCCCACCCCTCGGCCTCGCCGTCGACGACGGGGAGCCGCGTCACGGCCTCGCCACCGACCTCGACGCGCACCGTGTCCGCATCCACTGCGGCTGCGACCTCGGCCGCGGATCCATACGCAGCGCTCGTCCAGGCCTGGCGTTCGGGTGCCACGAACGTGGGCGTCAGAGCGGTGGTCGGCAGCTCGCCCGCCGTCGCGGTGCCATCCACGCCCAGGAATCCGGCGCCCAGCGTCCAGGTCGTACCCGTGCGCTCCGCCCCGGGCAGCGGCGCGACGACGGCCGCGCCTGCCGACGTGAGCCGGAGCACTGCCTCGTCCGCGGAGAGCGACCACGTCATCCCCGGGAGCACCAGCGAGGCGATCGCCGGTTCGCCTTCCGTCGGGTTCACCACCTCGACGCTCGACCTCTCGCCCGCCACCCGTAGCTCCCCGAGCACGTCGGGTGTGGTCGTGCCATCCGGGTTCACGGCCACGGCATCGATCAGCGTGCCGCCGGGTTCGTCGAGGGTGTACAGCGAGCTGTAGGTCCCGCGGAGGACGAAGCGCGCGAGGCTGTTCTCGATGAGCCAGTCGCCCACGTGGCCGTCGCCGTCGGGGATCAGCTCGTCGGTGCAGAGCACCTGCCTCGCCCGGACCTCACCCGCTTCGAGCGCGCGCGGGTCGCACGTCGGGCTCACGAAGCTCGCGGTCGTGCACGCCTGCAGCATGAGGGCAAAAAAAGGAGCGGCGCATCGATGCACCGCTCCAGCTTACTCCGGCAGGTCGACCCGACGCGATCTACGTCAGGCCGAATCGCAGCCGCGCCAACGAATCACCGACCCGGGGGGCGCCCCGGAGAGGCGATCAGCGCGCGTGGGGCGCGCCGGTGTCGGGCGGGGGGGGGCAGACGCCGCCGCATGCCGGGGGGATCGCGCCGTCGTACGAGGCGCAGTTCGAGGTGGCGGTCACTTCGATCTGGACGCAGGTCTGGGCGGCGGACTGGTCGTAGCCGGGGCAGGTGTCGGTCAGGAGGTGCGCGGCGACGGCGGACTTGCACTCGGTCACGTCCGCGTAGCCCTGGTCGTCGAGGTAGCCGCAGGCCTCCCAGAGGGTGCAGAGCACCTCGGACTGGGCGACGACGAACTCGTGGTAGGCCGAGAGGTCGTTCGGATCGGTGTCGGCGTCGGCGTCGGCGTCGGTGTCCGTGTCCGCATCGCTGTCAGCGTCGGTGTCCGTGTCGGCGTCGGTGTCGGTGTCGGTGTCCTGCTGGGGGTGCTTCTTGGTGCCGGTGTCGTCCGCCTTGCCTGTGCAAGCGGCGATCAGGATCAATGCTGGGACGAAGAGGAATGTCGAGAGGGAAAGACGCATGCGTACTCCATTGCGCAGCACGTCCTATTCCCGCGCCGGTAGGAATGGCCACAGTTTTTCGTCCCAGGTGCCCACGATGTGTACCTCCGGCGAGAGCAGGACCCTCGATCGTGCCCACACCGCCTGCATTGCCGTGCGGATACAGCAAAGTACGTCGTTTGCCTGCGCACCGCCCAGGTTGACGATGAAGTTGGCATGCTTCTCGCTGATCTGGGCGTTTCCGGAGCGCCAGCCCTTCAGGCCCGCGTCCTGGATGAGGCGGCCCGCTGAATCTCCCGGGGGATTGCGGAACACAGAGCCGCAGCTCGGCTGGTTCAGGGGCTGGGTGGCCTTCCGGTGCGCCTTGTGCGCTTCGACACGTTGCGCCTCGTCGTCCGCGCCCGCGCGGGAGAGGCGCAGGACCGCCGCTGTCACGACAAATCCGACGGGCAGCCCCCCCTCCCGGTAGCGCATCGGCAGGTCGCGGCGCTCGATCGTGCAGGCCCGGCCCTCCGCGTCGAGCCCCTCGACCCGCGTGACCACCTTGTCGATCTCGCCGAGCGCCGTCCCCGCGTTCATCGCGATGGCGCCGCCCATGGTGCCGGGCACGCCCGCCAGGGCCCCGAGCCCGCTCAGCTTTCCGAGCTGTCGCTTGAGCAGCACGTCGTTCCACACGCCGGCGCCGACACGCAGGTCTACGGTCTCGGCGTTGCCGTGCACTTCGCGGATGGTGCAGAACTCGCCGCCAAGCTGCACCGTGGTTCCGCTGAGGCCCTCGTCGGGCACCAGCAGGTTGGAGCCCCGGCCGAGCACGAAGAAGCCGCGCCCCCGCTCGCGGGCGTCGAGCAGCGCGACGCGCAGATCGTCGGGGGTCGCGGGGCACAGAAATCGCTCCATCGGCCCGCCCACACGCCAGTAGCCGAGGTTTGCGAAGGTGTGCATCGGCGCTGCCTATTCTGGCTACTCCCTGACGTGCCAGATCGTCGGCAGACTCGCGAACGTCTCTCCATCGGAGAGGGTCACGATCGCGGCGCCGGACTGCAGGGCCCCGCCCAGCGTGGGGGTGACGGGCAGGTCGACCGACCACACGCCGTTCACGAGCGTGAGGCCGCGCAGGTGCAGCGCGCCCTCCTCGGTCTCGACGGTGCCCGAGCTCCCTGCGAGCGTGGCGACGAGCGCCTGGGCATCCGCGACGTCCACGCCGGCCGGCAGCGCGATGTCCACGTCGGCTGTCGCGCTGGTCGGGCCCGAGATCTCCACGCGCAGGGTGTCCCGGCGGCCGATCGCCGGCTGGGACGGGGGCGTGATCTTCAGCTCCAGGCCGTGGGGCGCGGCCTGGGTCCAGGGCACCCAGCTCGTCGCCACGGCAGTGAACGCCAGGCCGGGTACCGCAGGGATGGCCTCCACCCGCAGCGTGTGGGCTGCCCCCGGCACGGAGAGCCGCACGGGGGCGTGCTTCTGGGCGGGGTCGAGCGCCCCCTCCCCGGCCACCTTGTCGTCGGCGTACACCCGGATCTTCACCGAGTCGGGGATCTCGCCGCCCATCGCGGAGGCGAGAGCAGAGAGCGCGGTGAGCCCGCCCCAGCCGCCGCCGAAGCCGCTGCCCGGTGACCACCGCCCGAGCGCGCCCGTCGCCAGATCCGCACGCAGGGTGACGGTGTCGGCGTCGGTGCCTGGGAGCGCGAGCAGGGCGACGGCGGTGGCCTCTGCCGTGGAGGCGCCCAGCACCCTGGCGGAGCCGGCGCCGAGGGTGGGGTCGAGCCGCAGGCTCCCGTCTGCGTTCTTCACCAGGGCGTCCAGCACCGTCTTGCGAAGCCTGGCGTTCAGCTCGGGGTCCAGGGCGTCAGCGCCGCCTGAAGCGAGGGCCCACGCCGCGACGTAGGGGTCCGAGAGCCTGTCACCGAACCGCTCCAGCGCGCCGGAGAACCGGAGCCGGGCGCCCTTGACCGCGGTTGCCTCGGTCAGCTCCGCGGGTGCGGACACGAGCCCGGGCCCGATCGGGTTTTCGGCAGCGCCAGCATCGCTCTGCCGGAGCGCCCAGAGGCAGCGCGCGCTGGCGACGAGCTGATCGTCGAGCCCGTAGCCCGCGCCGAGCGACCACAGGCCGTCGGCCTGCTGGGCCTGGGCCACCACGTCCCTCAACCGGCTCGCGAGGTGCGTCTGCAGCGTGTCGCCCTCTGTCGCTCCGAGCCCGGCGAGCGCGAGCGCAGCGATCATCACGCTCTGGGGGTCCGAGCCTGCCGAGCGTGTCCCGCGCATCAGGCGTTGCAGCGCGACGAGCGAGAGGTCACGAGCGACCTCCGGCTTCACCTCGTTGCCGGCAACGAGTGGTCCGGCTGCCTGGCTCACGCGCCAGGCGTAGGCGGCGGATCCGATGTCGCCACCCCGTCCGCCGGCCAGATCGAGCTCCTGGCGGAGCACGGAGAGGGCTCCCGGGAACACGGTGATCGCCACGCTCCCGTCCAGGGCGTCGCCCACGGCGTCGAACGTCACGGTGCGAGGCCCGGCGAGCGTGCCCGCGCGCGACTGCTCGATCGGACGGCCGACCGGGGAGACGGCGACGCTCTTGCGCACGGTGTCGACCGGCTCGCCCGAGCCCGCTGTGAGCCCGGCCTCGACGACCAGCTGGCCGGCATGGTTGGCGGTCGTGTGGACTGTCGAGGCGCTCGATCCCCAGGGCGCGACGCTCACGTTCCCGCCGCCTTCCCCCAGGCCCCCGCTCACCGTCACGGAGAGCGCCCCCCGCAGCGGATCTGCGCTCTGGTTCACGACCTGGATCGGGAGTTCGACCACGTCGCCGACGCGCAGCTTGAGGGGTGCGACCACGTCGACGTAGGCGGGCAGGGTGGAGAGGAACGTGTGGGTCGCCCCGCCCTGGGAGCCCTGCCGCGTTTGACCGAGCGCCAGGATGCGCCACGTCGTGAGCGTGTCGGGCACGGTGAACTGCACGGTCGCAGCGCCCGCCTCGTTGGTCTGGACCAGCGGTTGCCAGAGGAAGCTCTCGGGGAACCAGGCGCGGACCGTGGGGGCCTCGGGCTCCCCGGGGGAAGCCGCGCGCGTCTTGGGGGGGGCGACGCCGGCCAACGCTTCGTCGAGGCCCACAGCGGAGCTGTCGCCCAGCATGTCCTTGGCGCTGGCTCCTCCCTCACCCGTCGTGCCGAGCGACTGCAACAGGAGCGAATTCCTCCCCACGCTCTCCGCGGCTGGCGCGCCCGCGGGCATGTCCATCTTGCTCTCCTCCTTGTCGGACGAGCGCCCCGGCGCCATGACCGGCGCTGGTGCAGCCTCCCGCGAGGATCCGGCTCCGCATCCGATGAGCAGGACGAACCAGGCGAGTTCTGATTTGCGGGGGTTCATGGGCTCTCCGAGGCGACGTAGGACGGCCAGTTCTCGATGTCTTCGGGCAACAGCGCCGCGTTGCTGACGAGGACGCGCGGGTCTGTGAAGGCGAGCAGATCCTGGGGGAGCACGCGCAGGTGGAGCGGCCGACCGAAGGGATCCTCGACGGGGTGGGCGTCGAGCGTCGCCTCCCAGATCCGGACGAGGATCTTCGGCGTCATCGCGTCGCCCTCCTTCGCGGATTTCTCCCAGGCCCGGACCGCGTCCTTCACGCTCGGGTAGAACCGGTAGAAGGCGTCGGCCACGCCGCTGTCGGCGTTGACTGTCGCCTGCGACTGGGCCGAGACCCTCGTGGACCCAGGGGCTGCCTGCGGAAGGCTGCTCACCCGCAGGATCGTGGCGGCGGCTGCGTTGTCGCCGGCGATCTGGCCTGTCTGCAGCGCTCGCGCGTCGAGGTCGCCGAAGGCGGGCATCGCGGTCTCGGCGGTGACGGCGAGCCGCGCGAGGCTGTCCGGCTGGTCGAGCGTCGCGAGCACGCCGAGCGTCTGGTCGACGCCGGAGAGCGTCACGCCAGCCTGCACGGGCTTCTCCCCGGCGGTGCTCGTGACGGTGAGGTTCGCGAGCTCGCCCGGCCGGTACTGTGCCTTGTCCGTTGCCAGCGCGAGGTTGAGCTTCGAGTCGTCCTCTACATACGCCACCGCCATCACGCCGTTCCAGGTCACGTGCACGAAGCCCCGCGCGTCGGTGGGGATGGTGACGGTGCCCTTGCGCCGCTTGGGATCGAAGTCGAACTTCTGGATGTCGCGGTCGCCCGACTGCAGCATCATCTCCTCGGGGAATCCGCCGCTGAAGTTCGGGCCACGCAGGGCCAGCAGTTCGAGCGTGTCGCCGGGCTTCACGAGGATGTCCGAGAACCGGAGTCGGAGGTCCGGCAGGGTGCCCGGGTGCAGGCGCAGCACGGTCTCGCCGAGCGTGCGGCTGTTGCCGTCGCCCTCGAACGCGGCCACCTGGAACGCGTAGCCGGGCCAGGTCATGGGCTGGGGCCGCTCCGATCCGGGGGGCGCCGGGATGTTGATCTCCGCGGTGAGGATCCCGCTCCCGTCGCTCTCGGCGGGGGCGTCGAGGCTCCATCCGCCGATGGCCCGGGCGACACAGCCACGGACCGGGGCCGGCGCTGTGCCCTCGTCTGTCTGGATCGTCACGGGACGCAGGTCGACCGCGCGGGAGCCGGCGTGGGTGAACCACACCCAGGCGGTGCCGAGGTCGGTGATGTTGGCGTCGAGGCCGGCGACGCAACCGCGAGACCTGCGCAGCGCGCTGTCGGCAAGCTCGCTGATGGCATCCGACTGGGCGTCGCCCGACACGGACTGCGTGGAGGCCGAGAGCCACGGGGTCTCCGGTCCGGCGAGGGACAACGAGAATTGCCAGAGCCGGTCATGTCCATCCGCTGGCGCCGAGCCCGTGAGCGAGGAGGCGACACAGGCGTTCACGAGCGGATCCTCATTGCCCGCGCTCGTCTTCAGCACACGTCCACCGCCGTCCACGAGCGCCGAGACGGTCACCGAGGTGGCGTCACTCCCGGCGATCAAGGCCCCGCATCCCGTCGCGTGGCTGGCCCAGCGGTCGAGCATGGCGCGTGTCGTCAGGTCGGGGCTCTCGCCCGAGAGCGCGTCCGTCACGTCGGAGACGGTGAGTGTGGAGATCGTGCGCAGCGTAGGCGGGCGCCAGGGCAGCGCGGGCACCACGACGGTGACCGGCTCCCCCGGGTCGAGCTGGAACCGGGCGACGCCGTCGGCGTCGGTCTTCTCGACGATGCCCTTGTCCGATCGGTCCCCCGTGCGGGTCAGCTTGAGCGTGGTGCCGCGGAGCGGCTGACCGTCCGGGGTGGTCGCGCGGACGTACACCCGGTTGTTGGTGGACGGCACGACGCCGTCGGCAAGCTCGGTCACCGAGCTCACGGCGATGCGATCCTGGGTGTAGAGCAGGGATGCACTGCCCACCGCGACGTCCCCCGTCTCGTCCCGCGCGGAGAGCTGGACCGCGAGGCGCCCTTTGCCGACAAGATCGCCAGGCACCGGGGGCAGCTTGATGCTCACCTTTCCCTGCGCGTCTGTCATCAGGTTCTGGGGTTCGAGCCAGGCGGCGGGTACCGGCCACGCCGGGGTGCCGTCTTCGGCGGTCGCCCCCTGGTCCGAGAACGCGACGTCCACCGGTGAGTTCCGCACGGGCGCGCCCGAGGTGTAGCGCACGGTCGCATCGATCGTGGCGATGTCCCCGTAGGTGTACCAGGGCTTGTCGGCTCGGGTCTCGACCGTGAAGCGGGGGAGCTGGAACGGGTGGACGGGCACCGTGCGGGCGTCGGAGTTCGCGCCGGTCTGGAAGCTGATCGTCCAGTCGCCGGACTCGGCGAGCGCATCGATGGGCACGGTGCCGCTCGCGACGCCGAAGGCGCCTGTCTTCGCCTTCTCCTGCAGCAGCGTCTCCCCGAGGTTGTTGGTGACGATCCAGGTGCCGGGCCGATCCTCGAGCGGGGTGAGGTCCTTGTCCGAGAGCACGACTGCCCGGAACTTGATCGTCTGGCCCGGCTTGTAGAGGGGCGAGTCCGTGAGCACGTGAACGCGCGCTGGGGCGTAGAGCGGGAGCGTGACGTCGGTGGTCGAGACGCCCGCCGGGGAGTCGGCGGTGACGCGGAGGGTCCAGTCGCCGTCGGGGCCGTCGGGCAGCGTGACGAGGGCGCTCTGCGCCGAGTTGTAGCCGTCGTCCCATCCATCCTTGGGGGTCACCTCGTGCTCGGCGCCCAGCGGGTCGACCGCGACGAGCGTGGTCGAGAACCTCCGCACCGGGGTGGTCGCCACGTTGTTCCAGGCGTCCACGTACCATCCCGCCACGTTGACCTCGATGTAGCCCTCGTCCTTCCGGCCCACGTTGGACACGTTCACCGCAACGGCGGGCAACACGTTTCCGGCGGGGCACTGGTCGAGCAGGACGCCCGAGAAGGCCCACGCACGCCAGCAGGGACCGAAGATCCCGGCGCAGGCGAGCACGGTCACCCCGATCACGGCGA
Source organism: uncultured Pseudomonadota bacterium (assembly GCA_903875225.1). Classification (GTDB taxonomy): domain Bacteria; phylum Myxococcota_A; class UBA796; order UBA796; family SXON01; genus CAIUMM01. Next base: position 35,003 of record CAIQVJ010000069.1, on the reverse strand, counting down.
CTCCGCCGAGGAGGATCGAGGGGAGGACTTTGGAGCGACGCGGCATGGGTAGAACCCGGGTTTCGGGGGGAACAGCCATGTAACGACGGATGAAGGTCGGGGCTTACGGTCCTGTCCGGGTTGTTCGCCGTGCTTACACAGCTTGTGGGGAGCGGGCTCGCGAAGATCTCGCTGGCGCCCGCTCCCCTGGAATTGAACGGACATTGCTTCCAAGGGAGATGCCGTGTTGATCTGCGGAATCAACGCCAGTCACGCCGCTTCGGCGGCGCTGGTGAGGAACGGTCGCGTGACGAGTGCGCTCCAGGAGGAGCGCCCGACGAGGGAGAAGAACCGCCCGGGCTACCCCACCCGCGCCATCGCCCGGCTGCTGGAAGCCGAAAAGCTGGATTGGAGGGACGTCGACGCATGGGTGTTCGGGGGCCTCGACTCGATCCCGGAGCGCGACCCGTCCCCGACGGACCGCGGCGACCGGATCCGCGCGTACAAGGACAATCTTGAGGCCAGGGGGCAGGCGAAGCGCATGCTCAAGGAGACGCCGCTCGGGGACATGTTCCGCCGTCGCCATCGACGGCGCCAGGTCCAGAGGCTCGTCGATCACGGGGTGGAGCGCGGACGCATCCACACGGTGGAACATCATGCCTGCCACGCCGCTACGGCGTACTACGGGAATGGGCTGGACAGCGACGCCCTGGTGGTGACCCTGGACGGGGCGGGGGACTCGTTGTGCGCCACCGTCAGCAGACCGGGGCCCCGCGGCGGGCTGGAGCGGCTCACCTCGGTGCATGAACGCCACTCCATCGGCAACCTGTGGGAGGTGATCACCGCTGTCCTGGGTATGGTTCCCAACGAGCACGAATACAAGCTCATGGGCATGGCTCCCTACGCGAACGGGGAGGGCGTCGCGCAGGTCAAGGACATTTTCCGCGGTGCCTTCGAGCTGCACGCGGGCGGTTGGCGGCGGAGCCCCGGCGTGCCGAATCCACGCTATTCCTACGACTTCTGGCGGCAGCAGCTCGAGTTCTACCGTTTCGACCACATCTGCGGGGGCCTGCAGGCATTCACCGAGGAGTTCGTCGCGGAGTGGATCCAGGGTTGGCTCCAGCAGACGGGTTGCCGGAGGCTGCGCCTCTCCGGTGGCGTCTTCATGAACGTGAAGTTGAACAAGATCCTCGGAGAGCTGCCGGAGGTGGACGATCTGTACACGTTCCCTTCCTGTGGCGACGAGACCAACGCCATCGGAGCCGCCTGGGCCCACATGGCCGAACAGGGGCTCGCGCACCAGATCCAGCCCCTCCAGACCCTGTACCTGGGACCCGAGCCCGCTGCGTTGGCCTACGTGGCTGCAGCGGAGCACGTCCGAGGGCTCGGGTGGCGGGTGGAGCGCCCCCCCGACGTGGAGGAGCGGGTGGCAGACCTGCTGGCGCGGGGCGAGGTGGTGGCGCGCATGAGCGGGCGGGAGGAGTTCGGCGCCCGGTCACTCGGAAATCGGGCCATCCTCGCAGACCCCTCACGCTCCGACGTCGTGAGGCTCGTGAACAAGGCCATCAAGTGCCGGGACTTCTGGATGCCGTTCGCCCCCACGGTGCTGGCGGAGGCTGCCGACGACTACATCGACAACCCGAAGGGGTTCTCCGCACCCTACATGATCCTGGCCTTCGACTCCCGCAACACTGGCGACGTGCGGGCTGCCTGTCACCCGGAGGACGGCACCATCCGCCCCCAGGTGGTGACCCGGGAGCAGAATCCCGGCTACCACCGGCTCCTGGAGCACTTCCAGGCGCGGACGGGGCGAGGCGCGATCCTGAACACCTCCTTCAACATCCATGGGGAGCCGATCGTCTCCACACCGGAGGATGCCGTCGACGTGATGAGGCGCTCGGGCCTCCGCCACCTCGCGTTGGGCCCGTTCTTGATCTCCAAGCCCGACCCCGTCACTGCCTGAGCCCCCGCGTACGCACGGCACCGCGCCGGCGGCGGCCCCGGGTTACCCGACGGGATGAGTGAAAAGCAGCTACGCGCCGTGCTCGTCGGGGTGCAGTTGCCCGGGGTGGACACCGCGGACCACGTCGCATCGATGGCCGAGCTCGCCCGCCTCGTGCAGACCCTCGGCTACGAGGTGGTCGGTCAGGTGAGCCAGCGGCGCAGCGGGCTCGCAGCGGGCACGGTGGTCGGGGAGGGCAAGCTCGTGGAGCTCGCGAGCTGGACCGGCGGCTCCGGCGAGGTGCCCATGGGTCCCCCCAACAGCGTGCCCAACAAGGCGCGGGTGCGGAGAGACGAAGCCGCGGCCGCCGCCAGCGCGCCCGATCCCGCAGACACGGTGGAATTCGCGGAGGAGGACAGCGGTGACCGGTCGGCCGCCACGGAGGAGGGGAGACGGGCGGACCTCATCGTCGTCGACCACGAGCTCTCGCCAAGCCAGGCCCGCAACCTCGAGAAGGCGACCGGCGCGCCCGTGCTCGACCGCACCGGGGTGATCGTCGAGATCTTCCATCGGCATGCCCAGAGCCGCGAGGCGCGGCTGCAGGTGGAGATCGCGAGGCTGGTCTACCTGGTGCCCCGGATGCGCGATTCGGGGAACGCGGAGCGCCAGCGGGGCGGCATCGGCGGCAAGGGGGCGGGCGAGAGCGCCCTGGAGCTCGACAGACGAAAGGTGAGGGATCGCATCGCGCAGCTCCGGGCGGAGCTGCAGGGCATCGAGAAGGAGCAGGGAACGCGGCGGGCACGTCGCGCGGAGCAGCTCCGCGTCGCGCTCGTGGGCTACACCAACGCGGGAAAGAGCTCCCTGATGCGAGCGCTCACCGGCAGCGACGTCCTCGTGGCCGACAAGCTGTTCGCGACCCTCGACACCACGGTGCGGTCCCTGCAGCCGGAGACGGTCCCCCGGATCCTCGTCTCCGACACCGTCGGGTTCATCAAGAAGCTGCCGCACGACCTCGTCGCGAGCTTTCGCAGCACGCTTGACGAGGCCCTGGAGGCCTCGTTGCTGTTGCAGGTCGTGGACGCCAGCGACCCGACGTTCCGCGCCCAGTTGGCCGTCACGCGGGAGGTGCTCGCGGAGATCGGCGCCCAGGACGTTCCCGCGAGGCTCGTGCTCAACAAGATCGACCGGGTGGGTCCCGAGGCGCGCGCGGCGCTCGCGCTGGAGTATCCGGAAGCGCTGCAGGTGAGCGCCCACGACCCCGCCGACGTCGACGGGCTGCACGCGTTCATCGTGCAGTGGTTCGAGCGGGGCATGGCCGAGGTGGACCTGTTCGTGCCCTGGGCGCGGGGTGCCGTGGGAGGCGAGATCCGCGCGAGGTTGAAGGTGCTCGAGGAGCGCCACGAGGCCGAGGGCGTCTGCTACCGGGTGCGCGGGAGGACCGAGGAGGTCGCACGGGTGAAGGCCCTGATCGGCTGAGGGCTAGCCCATCCGGGACGGCGCCGGGTGCTCGCCGTCCGACCAGTGCGGCGGCCTCGTTGCGTCGTAGCCCGGGATTGCCTCCAGGCGCTGCGCCCAGGACACGATCGTTGGCCAGCGGTGGCCGAAGGGCCACACGCCGAGCTGGAACGGGGCCGCGATGGGCCGGGTGGCCGCGCGCACGAGCTGCTGCAGGCCGCAGAACCACACGATGTCCGCGGCGGAGACCTGCCCGCCGACCATCGTGCCGGGGGTGACGCGCTCCGCGAGCAGGTCGAGCTCGGCGTGCAGCGCGGGGAGGGCCGCGGTGATCGCCTCGCCGCCGGGCTCGATGGGGCCGAACAGGATGGGACGGGTCACCGCCGAGATCGCGGGCCCCCCGTGGGACTCGAATTCCATGACGAAGCGCCAGATCTGGGCAGCTTCGGCCGGCGTGGCGCCAAAGAGGGGGCGCTCGGGGTAGGCGCGATCGAGGTAGGCGAGGATGGCGATCGACTCGTTCAGGACGACGTCTCCGTCCTTCAACGTCGGGACCTTTCCTCGCGGGTTGAGGGCCAGGAACGCCGGCGTGCGCGTCTCGCGTGCGGCGAACGACAGCAGGTGCGACGTGTGGGTCAGACCCTTCGCGGCGAGCGCCAGCTGCACGCGCCAGCAGGGGGTGCTGCCGCTCCCCCAGTAGAGCTCGATCGACATGTGGACTCCGGTTGACCCCGGGGGCTAACGTGGTGCGTCGGCGGCGGCGGCGGCCTCGCGCCTGTCCAGCCCCCACGCGACCGCCACCAACAGCAGCGCGGCGACCCCGCCGGCCGCGCCCATCGGGCTGGTGAGCACCGGGTTGCCACCCACGCTGACCAGCTCGTTGAACGGGCCGATCGCCGTGAGCACCCCCTGCGCGATGGCGGGGGCCCAGACGGACTTCGCCCGGCGGGCGAGCCAGACGAGGAGCACGCCCTGCGGCACGCTCGCCGCCACCATGGCGAGCGCGCCAGCCGCCGGAGCGTCGGAAAAGTAGCCGCCCATCCACACCAACGGCACGCGCCAGATGCCCCAGAGGAGCCCCGAGAGCACCGCGGATCCCCAGGGCCCGAGCGGGGCCAGTTCGCGCGCCAGGACCCCCCGCCAGCCGAGCTCCTCGCAGAGCCGTATCGGCGCGTAGAGCAGCCCCACCAGCAGGGCCTGGAGGCTCGCGATCACTGCGTAGGGAACCGGGGCCGCCTGCATCGCGGTGAGCGCTTCGGCAGCCTTCTCGGGGCCCTGCACCTCGTTCATCCGGTTGGCGATCGCCTGGCCCGAGAGGTCGAGCGCGCCCCACCCCATCACGTGCGCGACGAGGGCGGCGAGCCAGACGAACGCGATCGCGCCGAGCCAGCCGGTGAGCGCGGGGTTGCCCACGTGAAGCATGTTGAGGTCCTCGAACGGTCCCTCCCGCACGACGTAGCGGCGCCAGAGCCAGCTGACGGCGGCTGGCCCGAAGATGAACGGGAGCGCGAGGAGCACGAACGCGAGGCCGACGGTGGGTCGCCCGGAGAGCGCGATCAACCCGGCCCAACCCCAGGAGACGGCGTACACACCGAGCAGCCAGGGGAGGACGCGAGACGACATGGCGCGGCGTGTAACCCCGCACTTCGAGGTCTGGAGCCCGGGACGTCGGGGAGGGACTACCGGAAGTATGCTTCCGCGAGGCACAGGTCGTTGTACTCGGAGCCCTTCTTGACCGTGTCGAAGGCGATCCGCACCTTGCTGGTGGTGTGCGGCGAGAACGACACCTTCTGCTCCACCGAGGTGTCCTTGATCGCGATGGTCTCCTGCCCGCCGTCGCTGAACGTGAGCGTCGCCTGCGTCGCGCGGTTCGACTTCATGTAGACGCCCAGGTTGTACGCGTTTCCATTACGCAAGGTGAGGGACGAGAGGGTCTGCGAGCCGGCGAGCGCGAGGTCGAGCCATTCGCCCGTGCCGTCGCCGGTCTTGTTGCCCTCGCACCACACGGTGTCCACGATGCCGTCGGAGATGTTCTTCGCGTCGTACGTGCCGTCGACGTCGGGCGGAAACGTGCTGCTCGCGGAGTAGCTGGCGACCGCTGCGGTCTCCGCGCGCGAGTTGTCCCGGATCTGGATCTCGGAGATCGCGGTGTCCTGGTAGGCGTCGGAGGTGAAGTCGCTCTTGATCTTGAACTTCACCGTCGAGGTCTTCCTGGCCGAGGGGAGCTCGAACGCCTGGGGGGTGTAGCTGTCCTGGAGCGTGAACTCCTGGGTCGTCCCGTCGGAGAACTCGACCAGCAGCGCCTTGGGGCGGTTGTAGTGGGTCCACTGCGAGGACGTGTACCACCAGCCGGCCCACACCGTGAACCCGGTCACGGCCTTTTCGGCGCCGAGGTCCGCCTGCACCCATTCGTTGAGCCCGCTGCCGTCCACCCCCTCGAACCACGCGCTCGACGCCTTGCCATCCCCCAGGTTGCTCGCCCCATAGCTCTGGTTGTCCACCGTGGGTGCCACCGAGGATGCGCTCCAGGTGGGCTTGAGCACGGCGGCGCCGCTGGAGGGGACGGCGAGGAGCAGAAGGACGGGAGCGAGCATTCTGGGGACTCCGAATCAGGGTCTGCGTGAAGGCGGGCACACGAATATCTTGGGGGAGCGCTCGCGACGTGTAAAACTCTTGTCGCAGCTGCCCCGAAACCCGGTGCGCTTCCGGATCCTTCCCCCATGAGCCTGCTGATCGCGAACGTTGTGCCTTTCAACCGCAACAGCCAGGTGGACACCGGGGCGCTGCGGGCGCACCTCCTGTGGCTGCTCGGCAGTGGTGCGGACGGCCTGGCTCCGCTGGCCGACGAGTTCCTCTGGCTCGACCCGGACGAGAAGGAGCAGGTGATCACGGTCTGCTGCGACGTCGGTGCGGGTCGTCCGGTGCTGCCCTGCGTGTGGGCGCCGGCGCCCGGGCAGGTCGCGCGCCTCGCGCGGCACGCCGAGCGGTCCGGAGCGATGGGAGTGATCCTGCCGCCGCCGCTCCTCCACGCGCTGCCGGTCGAGGCCATCCTGTCCTGGTACCGCGTCGTGGTGGTCGCAGTGCACATCCCGGTGTTCGCGTGGATGCACCCGGCCTTTGGGAATGACCTGCCTCCTGCGGTGCTCTCCCGGCTGCACGGTGAGCTGGGCGTGGCAGGGTTCCTCGACAGTTTTGGGGACTCCTTCCGGATGCGGCGGCTTGCGAAGGAGTTCCCGGGTCGGACGTGGCTCGCCGACGATGGGCTCGCAGGGGAGATGCGAGAATTGCCAGGGGTTGCAGGCTACGTGAGCCGGGCAGGAAACGCGTGGCCCGAGATGGCGACGCGGCTGTGGAAGGGAAAGGAGGCGCTCGCTGACGCATGGCGCGCCCGGACACAGGCGCTGGTCCGCGCCGGAGACGTCGCGGCGGTGAAGCAGGCGCTCCGGATGGGCACGCGCCCGCCTTTCACCGCGGTGGACGACGATGCGGTGAGCAGGCTGCCCGGGACGGGTTTCCAGGCGTAGTCGATCGGGGGGGGCGCGCGGCCGACAGGTTCTGCCCGGGGCTCCTACGCCGAGCGCCCGTCCTCCACGACGAGGCGCACGGTCTCGAGCCCGCGGTCGTCGTGCACCGCGAGGTGACCGAGCAGCGTGGCCGTGCCGGGGTCCCGGGGCAACGCGCTCACGCCGGACCACCACACGAAGGGCAGGGGTCCGATACGGCCGAACACGTGCAGATCCTTCGCCACCCGCACGTTGGTGATCGGCCCGGTCACCGCGATGCGCGCCGGGGGGTTGCCCTTGCCGCACGGCTCCAGCGCCGCGAGCGCGCCCACCACCGCAAGGGTGCACTCGCGCGGGTCGGCGTCGACGTCGTACTGCTCCACGGGCACGAGGGCCTCGTCGTCGTGGTGCTCGGTCACGAAGGTCGCAAGACGGGTGGAGAAAGCCGGAAGATCGGCCGATCGCAGGGTGAAGCCTGCGGCGACGGGGTGCCCGCCGTAGCGCAGGAGCAGGTCCGCCACGCCGTCCAGGGCGTGGACCGCGTGGACCGTCGGGACCGACCGGATGCTGCCTGTCGCGATCTCGCCGATGATCGAGACCGCCGCGCAAGGCCGGTGGAATTCGTCCCGGATCCGCGCCGCCACGATGCCGTTCACACCCCGGTGCCAGCCCTCGGCTTCGGGCCCCCCCACCACGATGAACGCGGGCGGTGCGCCGGAGCCGAGCCGCTCCCGGGCCTCTGCCACCATGTTTGCCTGGATGTCCTTGCGCTGGTTGTTCAGCGCGTTGATCGCCGCGGCCTGTTCGTGCGCAGCGCGGGCATCACGCGTGCGGAGGAGTTGGACCACGGCGCTGGCATCCTTGAGTCGACCCGCGGCGTTGATGCGCGGTCCGATGGCAAACCCGATGGTCTCAGCGGTGATCGTGCCGGGCTGGATGCCGGCGACCTGGAGCAGCGCCGCGAGGCCCGCGCCGTTCGGCCCACGGTTGAGCTCACGCAGGCCGAGCGTGACGAGCGCGCGGTTCTCGGGGGTGGAGAGGTCCACGATGTCGGCCACGGTACCGATGGCCGCTAGCTTCCAAAGCGAGGGCAGCACGGTGTCCCGCTTCGGATCACGCGCCAGCAGGGCGGTCGCCAGCTTCGTCGAGACCCCGCACGCGGCGAGCGCCTTGTTCCCGTAGGTGCAGCCCGGCTGGGGCGGGCAGATGACCGCGACCGCGTCGGGCGGCACGCTCTCCCCTGCGGTGAGGTGGTGGTCGAGGATGATGACGTCGACTCCAAGCTCGCGAGCGAGCCGCACGGTGACGTGATCGCGGACGCCGATGTCGGCAGTGACGATGAGCTGGACCCCTTCGGCCGCGGCGGCGCGGACGGCCCGTTCCGAGAGACCGTAGCCCTCGGTCATGCGGTCCGGGATGTGGTAGCTCACGAAGGCGGCGGACCCGTCGGCCGTGATCCGCCGGTCGAGCGCCGCGTGCAGGATGAGGCAGGAGCTGGTGCCGTCGACGTCGTAGTCGGTCACCAGCCGCAGGTGTTCCCCTCGCGCGAGTGCCCGCTCCAGGCGGTCGAGCGCCTCCGGCATGCCCAGGAGACCGGCGGGGTCGAGCAGATCGTGTACTCCCGGGTTGAGAAAACCCGCCGCGTCCGGGCCGAGGTGTCCCCGCGCGGCGAGCACGCGGGCTGCCAGCGGCCCTGAACCGGGCTCACGCGCGCGCGCCTCCCAGCGCTTTTGGGTCCAGGAGCGGGAGGGCACGAGCTAGAGGAACTGCCAGCCGACGAGCAGCCCACCGACGAACCCGAGCACCAGCGCGGCGATGCCCACCCCGGTCACGGTGCCCCAGGGCGTCTCGGGGGTGGACTCCACGAAGCGCAGCGGGTGCCGTCGGGCGACGCCCTCGCGCTCGAGCACGATCTCGATGGTGGCCCGGCCATCCGCGCCGACCGTGGAGCCGAGCACCTCCCGGAGCAGCACGCCGGCGAGCGCGTGCGCATCCACATGCGCTTCGATCGGGGGACCCTCGGGGTAGCGCAGTCTCTGCGCCGTGCGATCGGGCCGGGGCTCTGCCGGCCGCGCCTCCGGACGTGCAGCCGCGGGCTCCGCGGGGCGGCCGGTCTCCACGGCCCGTGGGGCCGGCTCGGCGGCGCGCGGGGGGGCGGGTGGTTGCGTGGCGCGAGCGACGGACTCGGCGGGCCGCGGTGCAACGGGGGGTTGGGCGGCGCGAGCGACGGACTCGGCGGGTCGCGGGGCGGTCGGAGGCTGTGCCTGGCGGGCGACGGCCTGGGGGGCGGCCTCCACAGCGGGGGCTGCAGGTCCGGCCGGGCGCTCCGGGGCCTCCGGGATCCGAACGTCGGGGGCGCGGGCTGGCTCGGCGGCCGGCCTGGGCGGGGTCGCGACCTGGACCGGGGGGGCAGGTTCGGCGACGGCAGGCGCGGCGCTCTGGGCGCCAGTCTCAACCACGGACTGCGTTGCGGGCGAGACGGCAACCACTGGTGCGGCGGGCGGCTCGGCCATCTGCGGTGCCGGTCGGTCGATGGGCGGCTCGGCCGGCTGCGGTGCCGGTCGGTCGATGGGCGGCTCGGCTGCGGGCGCGCTTGCGGCTCGCGCGGCCGCACGCTTCTCGGAGCGGCGGCTGGACTTCTTGACGGGGCTCGGCGCGGGGGCGGGCTCTGCTTCGCTGAACACGGGCGGGGCGCCTACCGTCCGCGCGGGCGGGGACGCGGGGGGCGCGGCGGCCGCGGCGCGCGCGACCCGGTGGTCCTCGGGGGCCATCGAGGGCAGCCCATCGTCGAGCGAGAGCTCGTCGTCGCGGTCGACGAACTCGAGCAGGAAGCTGTCCACATCATCGGGGCGCATGCGCCCGGCGGCCTTCATCCGCTCGGCGCTGGCTTCTTCCTCAGGGCGAACCTTGTGGATTCGCGACAGGTAGTCGTCCACGACCTCCTGTTCGCTCTCGCGCTCCTCCTTCTGCACGGCCTGGAGACGCACAGCGTTCTTCTGCCCGGAGAGGTTCTCCCGGATGCGCTTGGTGGCGATCTCCGTGATCTTGTACAGCGTGTCGAGCACGCCGTAGCCGCTGGCTGCGATGGACTCGACCGTCGGCACACCGAAGGGGTTCAGCTCCGTGATCATCACGTTCACGGGCAGGGCATCGTCCACGTCGCGCTTGTTCAGCTGCACCACCAGCGGGATGCTCGCCAGATCGAAGCCGTGTGCACGGAGGTTCTGTTCGAGATCGATCATCGCATCGAGGTTCGCCTGGGCCCGACCCGCGGCCGAATCCGCCACGAAGACCACGCCGTCGGCGCCCTGCAGCACGGCCTTGCGCGTTTGCTGGTAGTACACCTGTCCGGGAACCGTGAAGAGCTTGAAGTGGGCTGTGAACCCCGCAATCTGGCCGAGCTCCACAGGGATGAAGTCGAAGAACAGCGTCCTGTCCCCATCCGTGGAGAGCTGGTGCAGCTCCCCGCGCTGCGCCCGCGGCACCAGCCGGTGGAGCACCTGGACGTTGGTAGTCTTCCCGGAAAGTGCAGGACCGACGTACACAATCTTCGCCTCTATCTCTCGGCGTGCGAAGTTGATGGTGGCCATGACGCTCCGGCTACGGGTCAAGAAAGATGGCGTTCAGACGAGGGACGGGAGAGCGCTAACCCGGATCTGTCGGGTGTGGCCGGGTGATTGTGCAGGAAGTCCGGGCGGCTCGGGGCCATCCACGCGTGGCCGGAGCCCGCGGTGGAACGCCGCTGATCCTCCGCGTGGGTGCCACACGGCGCTCAGGAAAACTGTTTCGCGAGCTTCAACCCTTGCATCTGGTAGTTGCTCGACAACTCGCGGCCGTAGAGCACATCGGGGTCTGCGCGATTGCGCAGGAGCTCCACTCGGAAGAGCGGCTGCCCGTGCTCGAGGAGGAAGGGCACGTCGCGGGTCCGGATCTCAAGCACCAGGCGCGCTCCGCTCTCGGTCGCAGAGCCGTCGCCATAGCCGAACCCGGAATCGATGAAGCCTGCGTAGTGGGTGCGGAGTTCACCCTTGGTGGCATCGAAGGGCACGAGCTCCGCGCAGAGTCCGGGCGGGATCCACAGGCGCTCGCGAGTGGCGAAGATGTAGAACTGCTCGGGTTCGAGCACCACGCCCTCCCCGCTGGGGTCGGCCGGAATCGGCGACCAGTATCGATCCCGATCGTAGTCGCGTCGCGCAAGGTCGATCGGCGGGCGGTGCAGCCGCGCCTGATAGCCGACGATGCCCTTGCCATCGCCATCGTGCAGATCCACGGACATCTGCACGCCCGGCGTGTCGTCGTCCGCGACGGGACCGGGCCGACCGTCGGACCAGCGGATGACGGGGGTCGTGGCCTGGACCTCCGCGAGCTCCGTTGCGCCCAGTCGGGGCCGACCCCGCGCCAGCCGTAGCTGGCCGAGGGTGTCGCCGCGCCGGACGAGGGTGTGGAACGACTGGGGCGTGACCTCCATGTAGAGGCGCCCCCGGTAGCCGGCCGGTACCAGGTCGAACGCGTGGCCGTGCTCGGTGAGCAACCGGACGAACATGTCGAGCCGACCCGACGAGCTCTTCGGGTTGGCCCGGCCCCACACGTCTGCCGGGAGCTCCAGCACCTCCTCCACCTCGACGAGGTAGACGGTGTCCTGCTGGAACAACGTGGGCTTCTCCGAGTCGAGCCGGAGCTCGTCCAGCGCGAGACGACCGAGCTTTCGCTCCACGCCGCGTGTGCCGGGCAGGAAGCTGGAGAGTAGCGGCCACGCGCGCGCACCCAGGCGCAGGTCGAGCGAGCTCGGCTGGATCTGTACCGGCCGGATCGGCCGGAGCGCGCCGATGGCGCCGTCCTGGATGAGCGTGCGCAGGTCCTGGCTGACGAGGATGTGGTTCACGAGGCGCGCGTATCCCGGGAGTCGCGGGCGGAGCGAGCGCCCGGAGCGCCTCGCAGGGACGGAGCTACCGGGCCCGGAGAGCGCCTCCGACGCCGACGCCATCGATGCGCGCGAGCCGTACGGTCACTGGGGCAGGCCAGCGAACAGGTCGTCCAGGTTGTAGGTGACCGACGCGCTGTCCGGCGCGGGCGTGTCCGGGTCGTCGGCCACGAACACCTGCAGCGTGCGGTTCGCGTCGTCGATGACCACCGAGTGCGCGGTCACGCCGTCGTGGTCGCGCTCGACCGCGCGCAGGAGCGCGGGCGCGCCAGCCGCGTCGAGGCCGCCCGCGGCCTCGCCAGTGGTCACCGCGGCCTGCAGGGACGCGAGCCGGTCGAACGAGTCTCCGGAGGTGTCGGGCGCAGATCGGAGCAGGTAGTGATTGGTGGCCGCGATGGCGTCGGAGACGGGGAGTCCGGGGTCGTCCCCGGGGTAGCGCACGGTCACCTGACCGTCGGGCGATTCCCCGCCGTCGTATTCGAACACCACGGCGCCGATCCCGTTGCCGCGGGCCACGGGGAAGGAGAGGTGCAGGTTGTTCCCGACGCGCTGCCGGCGCGGCTCCAGGGCGTCCTCGGCGGCGGTGATCACGTCGTCGGCCTTCCACGTGGCGGTCAGCGCGGCGCGCGCGGCGAGCATGCGGGGCGAGATGTCCGTGTCGAACTGGGGATCAAGCCCGCCGACGTTGTGCATCGTGAGCGCGACGCCCTCCTCGGTCACGCAGGTGATGCACCCCACCATTCCCGGGACGAAGAGGGACGCCCAGCGCGCGCCGCCCTCCTCGGTCGAGTCGTAGACCTTGAGGATGTGGTTGTCGAGGAACTGGCCCTCGGGGTCTGTCTCCCAGTCGAAGTTGCGACCGTGGATGGTGTCCCCGGTGGCCGAGGCATCGCCCCACACCGAGAACGAGGAGCAGCCGTAGTCGGCGACGGCGTTGGCGAAGAGCATGTCCTCCAGCTCGAGCATGCGGCTGCCGTTCGCGTCGGGCTCCAGGTTCTCGCTCACGATGGTGAGCTGCTCTGTGGTGCAGGTGTCGACCATGCCTTGGTACATCGCCGCGATCTCTGCGTAGTCCGCGTCTTCGTAGGTCGTCATCGCCAGCACGTACGCGCGCGTGACCCCGTAGTCGTAGTCGGCGTGGTTCGCGACGAGGTCGTCGAGCAGGTAGTCGGTGAACAACGGGCCCACGCGGTCGCAGTAGAGCGCGCCCTCGGCGTACCCCATCTCCGCGCGGGTCCCCCACAGGTACAACACGTCCCGCGGTCCGGACGAGTCTACGCGGCCGTGAAGCTCGTCGCCCGCGGAGGTGTCGGGGCTGGGGCCAGCGGGGGTGCCCGCGGCGGAGCAGGCGAGGAGGGCGAGGATCAACATGGGGCTCCGGGGGGCTTCGCGCAGCCTCGCTCACTCGCGGCGGGATGTCCAGTGGAAAGGGCCCCCTCGAATCGCATCAGGCCTCCTCGAACGTGTAGCGCTCGGCCATCCAGGCCCCGTGCCCGCCTGCCTCGGCGACTGCGCTCGCGGCAAGGCGTAGGCGTGCTTCGGGACGGCCCGTGGTCCGACCTCCCTCCGGCGTTAGAGCCCTGTCATGTCCCGCGTCGCCGTCCTCGACTTCGAAACGACGGGGCTGTCCCCGAATCTCGGCGACCGAGCGACTGAAATCGCTGTCGTCATTCTCGATGGCGGTCGGGTGGTGGACCGCTTCGCGAGCCTGATGAACGCCGGCGTGAAGATCCCGGGGTTCATCACCGAGCTCACCGGCATCACCGACGCGATGGTCAAGGCTGCGCCCCCGGCCCCCGCGGTGATGGCGGATGCCGCCCGGTTTGTGGGCGCCACGCCGATCGTGGCGCACAACGCATCCTTCGACAGGCGGTTCTGGACCGCGGAGCTCCAGCGTGCAGGCATCCCGACGTCGAATCGCTTCGCCTGCACGATGCTGATCGCCCGGCGCCTGTACCCGGAGGCGCCCAACCACAAGCTCGGGACCTTGATCGATCTTCACCAGCTTCCTCGCCCCGGCGTGGCCCACCGGGCGTTGGCCGACGCCGAGATGGCGGCCTCCCTCTGGGACCGCATCCTGGTCGACCTTCGGCACCAGCACGGGGTTCCAGACCCGGACCACGCGCTGTTGATGCGACTGCAGGCTTGCGCCCGTGCTGCGGTTCCGGCGTTCCTGGCGCGGCAGGTGGGCGGCTGGGGGTGAGGGGGGGGGGCGAACCTCGGGATGCCGGGGACGGATGACAGTTCGCACCGCGTCGGCTAGCGGAGCGTTGGTGTGCCGCGAGCCGCCGAGCCCCCGCACAACTCGACCACCCACGCGGACGGGCTTGTTCTCGAGGTTGCACGTTGTCGTCGACCTGTTCGTTGGCGCTGGTGACGCCGAAGAGTGCCACAGGCGCGTCCATCGAACGGCCGACGGCCGATGGCCCGTGCGAACCAGGTGGAGTAGGGTTCCACATGCATCCAGAAAAACGAGGCGTTCGCAATTACTCACTCCATGCTTTCGTACTTGCCGTGTTGGGATTCTCCCTGGGGTGCGGCGATGCGCTTGAGTTCGTTGAGTCCCAGGGCCTCGTGAGGGGCACGCTGATCGACAACTTTGGCCAGCCGGTTGCTGGTGCTTCCGTGCGATCCGTGACCGGTGGAGACGAGGAGACCGCCCGCACGACCACGACTGGAGCGGACGGAAGCTACACCGTTGGCTGCGCGAAGGGCCTGGTGACTGTCAGCTTCAGCTCGCCGACCGTACTCCCCGGCTCGCTCACAATCAACTCGCCGGGAACCGAAGTCGTGACGGCTCCGGGCGCATTGCTTGTGGCACGGCCCCCCGCGGACGGCATCTGGGTCGGTGCCAAAGGCAAGTACGAAGCTGTTCCGTGGGTCGCAACCACCACCAGCTCCCGGCAGATCCCGCGTGGTGGCGTGTGCTCGGACATCGTGCCCGGCGGCGCGGTCAGCGCTGGCGACAAGCAATTCTACCTCTTTCTGCAGGGAAAGGAGGCCGCGCACTTCGCGCTGGTCGCGCTGCCCAAGAACATTCTGTGGAGCACCGGCGGGTGTCCGGACCGCGCCACCTCGGCGATGGGTGTCACCTCGAGATCCGTGCCGGGCGGGGAGGTCCTCCACGGCGGACTCGCTTCCGGCAGCTACTGCATGATTGAAACGGAGAACGACGTCTACTCCCAGCGCAACATGGGCCGGGCGGCGTGCTTCTACTGGCGGGGCGACGCGCCTGTCGTCACCGGAGAAGCAGGGTAGGCAGGCGCCGGGACAGCCAAGCGATGGTCGCCTCACGTCGCGGACGGGTCGGTGACACGGAGGTGCCTGTGGTAGAGTTGCAATAGTAGGAGTTCTTTGCCACAGCAGACGGCGACTGTGCCGCCTCCGACGTGCCTGCACTCGTTTAGGATCCCGTCCCCGTGCCACACTGGAGTACCTTTGCTGGCGAGCAGCGCACGCACCGAGGCGCCAGAGGCCTCGGCTGCGAGGAATCCGTCACTGGTTGTCAACCCGGCCTGTCCGCAGTACGCCGCCCAAACCTCGGGGGCCTCCCGCGCCGCGGTGTCGAGGAGCCAAACGCCCAACGCTTCGCCGGTGTCTGCGTCCCACAGACGTAACGTCCGATCCACGTCCCAGGCAGCGGACCAGGAAAGCAAGCGGTGGGCGCCGAGAGGCATGGCTCCGTACACGGGGCCCGTGTGCCCGCAGAGCGTGCACAGCCGGTCTCCAGTGTCGGCGCTCCACAAGGCCAGCGTTTTGTCTGCAGACCACGAAGCCAACCGTCCGTTCGGAAGGAGCCAGGCTCCGTACACAGACTTCGTATGCCCCGCGAACACCATGACATGTTCGGCGCCGAGGCCATCCCAGAGCCGAAGGGTGTGGTCGTCTGACCAGGAGACAAGTCGGCCGACCGCGAGCGGGAGAGCGCCCCGAACCCGGCCCGTATGTCCACGGAGAACACCCACCGACTCACCAGATTCCGAGTTCCAAAGCCGCAGGGTCTTGTCGTCGGACCAGCTGAGGAGGCGATGGTCTCGCAGTTGCACAGCGCCCCGCACCACACCTTCATGTCCGCTGAGTACCAGGAGGCTCTCGCCCGTCCCCTCGTCCCACACACGTAGTGTGCTATCCTCCGACCACGATACGCAGCGCCCGGTGTCCAGACGCTGTAGGCCCTTGACCCATGCCTTGTGGCCCTCGAACACCGCGATGGTCTTTCCTCTGCCGACATCCCAGAGGCGGAGAGTGCTGTCTTTCGACCAGGACAGAACTCGATCGTGCCCCAAAACGGCGGCCCCTTCAATGATGTCTCGGTGCCCCCGCAGGACCCCAATGCACTGGCCGGTCTCGGCGCTCCAAACCCTGAGACTTCCATCGTTGGAATACGACAGGAGCCTGCCGTCTTCCAGGGGCGCATGGTTCCGCACCCAGTGGCTATGCCCCTCTTGCGCTGGGAGGCTGCGCAGGTGCTCGACATTCCAAAGGCGGAGTGTCGTGTCCGCCGACCAGGACAAGACCTGGCGACCGTCCAGAGGGCAGCAGCCCTGCACCCAATGCGAGTGGCCATCCAGGACACCCACGCACTCGCCTGTTTGTAGCTCCCACAATCGCAACGTGTTGTCTTCGGCCCACGAAACCAGGCGATGCTCTGTCAGGCGAAGAGCTCCTACCACCTCGTCTGCGTGGCCCTCGAGGACCGAGATCGTGTCGCCGGTCCTGACGTCCCAGACCCGCAGGGTTCCGTCGACTGACCAGGAGAGCACTCGGTCGGCGTCGAGGACCAGGGCGCCTCGGATACTTTCGGCGTGTCCCGCGAGTACCAATGCACAGGTTCCGGGTTCGGTCTCCCAAATCCTCAATGTGTTGTCCTTGGACCAGGACAACATCCGCCCACCATCCAAGCAGAGTGCCCCCTCCACAATGTCGGTATGGCCGTCGAGCACCGAGAGACACTCGCCGCTCTCCGCCGCCCACGTGCGTAAGCTGTGGTCCGCAGACCAGGACAACAGCCGACCTGCTCCCAGCTCCAGTGCACCCCGGACGCCGTGTGCATGACCGCTGAGCACCGCAAGTTCCGCGAACGTCTCCGCGTGCCAAAGCCGGAGGGTGCTGTCCGAAGACCATGACAACAACCGGCGATCGGCAAGCTCAAGTGCGTCCCATACCGGACCTTTATGCCCCGAAAGGACTCCGAGATTCTTGCCGCGGGATTCGTCCCACGCGCGGAGAGTACCATCCTTGGACCATGACAATAGCCGTCCGCCACTGATGGACAATGCACCGTAGACGGAGTCAGTATGGCCACGGAGAACCTCCAGGCTCTCGGCGTTTCGTAGATCCCAGACCCGGAGTGTGCCGTCGTTGGACCAGGACAAAACTCGATCCGCGTCAAGGAAGAGGGCGCCCCTTACATGGGCACTGTGACCGTTCAGGAGACCGATTGCCTCGCCCTTGTCCAGATTCCACACATGCAGCGAGTCCGTGCCGGCCCAGGACAGCAAGTGATCGCCGCGGACCCGGGCGCCGCCCACCCAGGTCGTGTGCCCTTCGAACACGCGCAGGCACGGGCTCACCGCAGGGGCGGCGGGCCGCCGGGCGCGCCGGAGCCAGAACCAATCACACCCTCCCCGCTCGAGCCATCGCTCGGCCTCTATGGTCACCGGGCTCGAATCTGCATGCTCAACCGCCAGTTGCAGCAGGATCCTTTCCGTCGGGCACTCGGCATCCCCCCGCCTCAGCACATGCGTCTGGTCCATGAAAAACGCCTCCCAAACCCGAAGCTCCCGGTCGTCGGGCATCTGCCCCTTCAGGCGCCGGAAATCCGCCACCAACCCTGTCACCTCCCCCGTTGTCAGAGCCTTCGTCCTCGCCATCAAGTAGGCGAAGTCAGTCAACCTCGCGCGAACCGTCCCGACGTCCACCTCCAGCCCATACCCCACCCCCCACCGAAACAAGTGGTTCCTGATCGCCCCTTCGTCCAACTCCGCCCACCACCCCGCCGCCGTCGCCAACAATCTCGCCGCGCTCCTTACCACGCCAGCCAGGGCCGGCGCAGGCGGCGCGCCCGTCCGCCCATCAGCGCCTCCCGTCCCTCCGACGTAGTCCCGAAAGCTCTGGTGGTACAGTGTGACGCCCTCTGTGCCATCCCTCGTGGGCGCGGGCCTCAGGAGTGCCCGTCCCGCCCGAACGGCGGCGTCCACCCTGGTCCGAAACTCCTCGACGGGTGCGCCCTCCATCCTGGCGAGCAGCAGCGCCAGACCATCGCGGTCGACGGGCTCCTTCGTCAACGCGAGCAGAGCCACGATCAGCGGCAGGTCTCGCCGCACGGTCGAGAGCCCAACCCGGTCGATCATCGCGTCGTAATAGGCGATCAGCCCGTTCGGGAGCTTGTCCTCATCGAACACGGTGAGTTCGTTGCGGTCGAGGTCCTCGAGAAGGAGGTGCACGTAGAGCGGCAGGCCGCGTGCGGCCGCGATCACGCGGGACACGAACGGGTTGTTGAGCGTCTCCCCGATGTCGCGGTTCACAAGCTTCTTCCTGGCCCGGCCGAGCCCGTTGACCAGCAGGGTTCGGACATCCACGTCGGTCATGCCGCCGAGGTCCCCACCCGGAAGGATGGGATCACAGGTGGCGAACACCCGGTCCAGACCGAATTCCGGTCGCCCAGCGAGAATGACCAGCACGCCCGGCACCGCGAGCTGTACGGCCAACATGGCGAACGCGGGGTCTGACGCCGCGACCTCGTCCAGGCCATCGAGCAGCATCACCAGCCGCGGCCCTTGCGGGGAGGGCACGTACACGCTGGGCGCCGGAACGGGAAGCGACACAATCGCGTTCAGCCGCTCAGTGACATCGTCCAGCAGCTCCTTCGCCGACTGGGACTGCGTCGTGAGCGGCTTCGTGACCGCCGCGAGCGGCTCCCACGCTCCCAACTTCAGGCGAAGCAAACCCAAGAAGGCCTCGCGCGAACAGCGTGCGTCCCCCGCGCGGAATCGGTGGTAGAAAGCGCCCTGCTTCTTCGGGTCCCCCGCGGCCATCGCAGCGAGCTTCGCGACCACTGCGCTCTTCCCGATGCCTGGCCCCCCGGCGATGTACCCAACGCGCTTGACTCCATCGGTCCTCGGGTTTCGCCCCTTCAGCCAGGCTTTGGCCTGCTCGATCTCGGCGGTTCGGCCGACAAGCTCCACCAATCGGGCCTCTACCAGGAAGTCATCCGGGCCGAAGGCAGGGCCATCCCCGCCACCCACCGCCCGCTTCTTGCGCTCCTCGTCAAGCCGGAACAGCGAGCGGAAGGCCTCCACGCCGGTCTCCTCGGAGACGGGATGGTCGCCTTCGCCAAGCGGAGTGTACGCGACGCTCCGCCCTCGCGAGCGTGCGTAGACTTGCGCCGTGAGCACCGCAGAGCGGGTGACCAGCTCCCCCGTGCGTCCGACGACCCGCACCGCCGCGAACAGCGCGAGGGGAGCCAGCGGCAGCGCGCCGGCCCGCCCGACGAGAAACGGGCCCCCTCCGAGGAGGCCGGCGAGCGGCGTGACGTTCCGTGGAGTGAGGCCCTTCAGCTCGCGGGTCTCGCCCCCGTCGAGAACCACCACCTGGACCCCATTGGTGGCGCGCACGACCGCGCGCCAGAGTGCCTCCAGCCCGGGAGCGTGAAGGTCGACCAGCTCTGCAGCTCGTTTCGCGGAAATCCCGCCGCCGGAGTGAGCGACGTGGTTTCGTAGCGCGAGCAGCGAGGTCGCGATCTGGTCGTCGAGCGCTTCGTCGCCGGCCGACCGGAAGGCCGAGTCGAACGTCTCTCCCGACAGGTCGAAGATGCGGGGGGCGACGAGGGGTGAGGCCGGCCGGGCGCCGGACAGCGCGCGGAGGATGGCGAGCCATGCGCCGAGCGTCGGCCCCTCGATCAGGGGGCGAAGCTGGCGGGCGACGGTCTCTGTCAACACGCCCCCGCTGGCGTGCGCCACCTCGGCGAGCGCGACCGCGACCGACCAGCGGACCGCGACCTCGGCCGCGTCCACGAGGTCGTGGAGCTTGAGCTTGGGGTTTGTCTCAGCGCAGTACGACGCCCAAGGGTGCGCCAGGTAGCTCGGCATGTCGTCGGGGTGGAGGCCCTCGCGCCAGACTGGCGACTTGGCGGAGGGGAGTGCGTCGGGCGCCGGGGCCGGCGGGGGCACCTCGTCGAACCCGATGACGACGCGCCCGCACTCCTCGCACAGCCAGCCCTTGCGGGCGGCCTTGAGCGCCTCGGTCGGGTGGGTGGGGCAATGGGGCACGGTCGCGCTGGGGATGGGTCCGGGAAGGTAGCGCGGCAGGACGGGGCGCACCGCCTCCGGGCTCGGCGGCGGCTGAAAGTCGGGCGGCTCCCTTCGTGGGTCCCGACCACTCCCGGTCGAGTACTGGCTTCAGAGCCCGCCGTGTCCTCGGAGACCGTATCGTCCTCAGGGCCCCAGGTCGTCCACCTCCGACCGAGGGCCCGGCGTTCTGTCCATCACGACTCCGTGTCCTCGTTCTCCTGCGCCGCGACCAGAAAGGTGCAGAACGGCGCCGTGGTCGCGAGTGAAGGAGAACCGAGCGCACGAACGCCTGTCCCCCCCGCTGCGAGTCAACGATGCCTCCGGGGCGGGGTAACGTGCTATATCGCCCGCATGGCCAGCCCCGAACTTCCCATCCTCGACTTCGTTCTCACGAACTACAAGAACTTCAACGCCCGGGCCACCCGGGACGCGATGATCGCCTACTGGCGTCACATCGAGGAGGGGGGGCGGATGTTCTGGGCCGTGGCGGGCGCCATGTCGTCCGCGCAGCTCGGGATCACGCTCGCCCCTGCCATCCGTGCCGGGCTCGTCCACGGCCTCTCCGTGACGGGTGCGAACCTCGAGGAGTCCCTGTTCCGCCTGGTCGCGCACCACGGCTACAAGGACTTTCCGGACTACCGCTACCTGACCAAGCAGGACGACACCGACATCCTCGAAGCGCGGATGCGGCGCGTGACGGACACCAGCATCCCCGAGGACGAGGCGTTCCGTGCGGTGGAGAAGTACATCGTCCCGATGTGGAAGAACACGACGGCCAGCGGCGGTCGGCGCTTCTGGCACGACTACTTCTACGAGTTGATCCAGCACGTGGATCCCGGCACGTACGAGGGTAATCCCGAGGAGTGCTGGCTGCTCGCCGCGGCCCGGGCGAACCTGCCCGTGGTGGTGCCGGGCCACGAGGACTCCACGTTCGGCAACATCTTCGCCTCCTACGTCAGGACCGGGGAGTGCAACGCCTCCATCGTGAAGTCCGGCATCGAGTACATGGCGGCGTTGTACGACCAGTATCAGGTGCTCTCGGAGGGCAAGGGTGTCGGCTTCTTCCAGATCGGGGGCGGCATCGCGGGTGACTTCCCGATCTGCGTCGTGCCGTCGATCAAGTACGACCTGCAGCAGCCCGTGAAGCCGTGGGCGTACTTCTGCCAGATCTCGGACTCGACAACGTCCTACGGCTCCTACTCGGGCGCAACCCCGAACGAGAAGATCACCTGGGACAAGCTGACGCGTGACACCCCGATGTTCGTCGTCGAGTCCGACGCGACGATCGTGGCGCCACTCATCCTCCGCGCGCTGCTGGAGTGCAAGGCGCACCCCCAGGCGGCGAATGCGCTGATCAGGGAGAGGATGGGCACGGGATGAGTGAGCCGGTAGACGGCGTGCAGGGCTCCCGGTTGGGGGCGGGGGGCGTCGTGCTCGGCATCAACGCTGCGTATCACCAGCCATCCGCATGCCTGGTGCGGGACGGGGTGGTGGTGGCTGCAGTGGAGGAGGAGCGGTTCAACAGGATCAAGGGCGGGAAGCAGGCGGTGGTGGACAACACGCTCGTCCTGCCGTTCGCGTCCATCGACTACGTGCTCCGGGAGGGCGGGGTCCAACTGGACGATGTCGACCTGATTGGCACCGGGTTCTCGCCCGCGCGGCGCCTTCGGGGGAAGGAGCTCTGGGCCCGGTACGCGCCCGTGTTGGCCGGAGAGTACGAGACGCCCGCAGGGGACCGGGCGTTCCGTCGCCTGCTCCACCAGATCCCCGAGGTGATCGCGGCGCGCTTTGATGTGGATCGCGGCAGTGTTCGGCGCCGGTTTCGCTGGGTGCCGCACCATTTGAGCCATCTGGCGAGCGCGTTCTATCCCTCGCCGTTCTCGGAAGCCGCCGGGCTCTGCATCGACGGCATCGGCGAGTTCGACACCACGACGCTCGCGGACTGCGATGAGCGGGGGATCCGCACCGTCGAGAAGATCGACTATCCACACTCCCTTGGCTTCGTCTGGGAGGTGGTGACGAACTTCCTGGGCTTCAAGGGCGACCAGGACGAGTGCAAGATCATGGGCCTGGCTGCCTATGGGGACCCCGCCGCGCAGCGCGCCGCGTTCTCCAAGATCATCCGGCCGGGGAAGGATGGACGCTTCACGACCCTCCTCGACCCGGCCGTGATTCGGCATGACTACTCCACCTTTGAGAGGCTTTTTGGGGTGAATCGCAGGCTGCCGTACGAACCGTTGGCCTGGCAGGGGGCGGACCGGAGGCACGCCGATCTGGCGGCGGCACTGCAGGAGAAGACGAACGAGGTGTTTCTCCACCTCGCTGAGCGAGTCCGGGTGCGCACAGGGCGGAGGCATCTGGTGCTGGCCGGCGGAGTCGCCCTCAATTGCGTGGCCAACGGGCAGGTCGCGGAATTCAGCGGCTTTGACGACGTCTACGTGCAGGCCGCCGCCGGAGATGCCGGGACTGCGATTGGGGCCGCTCTGCACCTGGCCTGCGAGGGGACCGGGGCCCCGAGGCGCCAGGGTCGCGCCATGCCCACTCCGTTCCTGGGCCCCGCCTTTTCCGATGACGACATCAAGGCGGCGCTCGAGCGATTTCGTCTCCCCAACGAGCGAGTGGCGGACCCAACCGAGACCGCTGCCAGCCTGCTGGCGACAGGGAAGGTCGTGGGCTGGTTCCAGGGGCGGATGGAGTTCGGCCCGCGGGCGCTCGGAAACCGCAGCCTGTTGGCTGATCCGACCCTCCCGGCGATCCGGCACACGCTCAACCTCCAGGTGAAGCACCGGGAGGAATTCCGCCCGCTCTGCCCGACCGTGCTGGCCGAGTTCGCCGAAGAGTGGATCGACGCTTCGCGCCCGCTCTGCCAGGCCAGTCGACTGATGTTGGCGACGTACCGCATTCGCCCAGACAGGATCGCCCGAATTCCGGCCGTGCTTCACCAGGACGGTAGCGCCCGGATCCAGGTGCTGCATCGCGAGGACAATCCGGTCTTCCATCAGCTGCTGACCGCCTTCCACGCGAAGACCGGTGTGCCGATGCTCCTCAACACCTCCTTCAACGATAGGGAGCCGGTGGTATGCACGCCTGAGCATGCCTGCGAGTGTTGGTTGAAGACCAGGTTTGACGCCATGATCCTGGGCTCGTACCTCGTGACGGGGCTGAAGCCATGGGAGCGGCGGCCGTCGGCGACTGCGTTTGAGATCGCCTCGCGGCGGTTTGATGCGGGGCCGACGGAGGTTCGCCTCTCCCCCGGGCGGGGTGGGCGATGACCGAGAAGCCACGAGAGAGGCCTGCAAGCGCGCCGGACAACGAGGCCGCGTTCCTCTGGGAGGAGATGCCCCCGCCCATGCCGTGGCTGCTGGAGGACGCTCAGCCGAGTCGCGCGGACAGGGTGCGTTGCCTGATCGATGGGTTCGTCGACCTGTGCATGCTCACGTATTCGGTGGGGCTGGGCATGCTGGTGGCCAGCCAGCGGGATGCCGAGGCCCGACGAGGTGCCTGCGCGTGGCTGGCGGGCGAGATCGCCCGGAACAAGGTGGCGAGCAAGCGGAAGAAGGCCGATGGGGATTGGTTTCATCTGGCCACACAACAGCTTCCAAATTGGATCGTCGAGCTGTCGGAGCACCACGACCTGCAGGTCGACCCAAGAGACAGCATCCTGGGCTCGATTCTTGCGAACGGGCGAACGGAACCCACCACCATCCGCCTGCGGAACCTGGTGATTCATGGCCGCGCGGCGACCCAGGCACCCAGCACCGACGAGTTCGCGGCGGACTGCAACACGCTGTTGCAGGATCTCGTGGAGGTCTTCGGCTACTGGTCCCGGTACGGCGTCGGGCACGTGTTGGACGACTCCGGGCGCCTCCGGTTCCACAAGGCGCGCTGCGCCGATCTCGGTCCGACACCGGGCAGGGCCCTGCGCGCGACCATCCCGGCGTGCTCGCAATGCGCTCATGGCGACACCAAGCCCGTCGTGCTCATCGGCGAGCAGGAGAAGCGGGTCTGGCCTCTCTCGCCGTTCGTCATCTTCCGGGCGCTTCCCTGGAAGGGACGCGAGGGCGCCTACTACTACCTGGACGTCTGCGAGGACCGGCCCTCCTGGTTCGCGCGGTTCGTTGGAAACCGGGAGACCAACGTACACGAGGGGGCCCCTGAAGCGGCACCCGGAGGGGTTCTTCGGGGCGCTCACGAGTGTATCGGGGCGCCCCTCGACCTCGCTCCCGGGCAGTTCGACGAGGTCTTTGACCCCAAGGGAGGGCGCCTGAACATCCTGCTCCACCGAGAGGGTGACGAGGCGGTGTTCGCGCCGGCGCCGAGCCCAGGACGGGACTCGCCGATCCTGAACTGGTCCGGGGGCTGCGGGGTCATCCAGGTGGCTCGAAAGGGGGACATCACGCAGCACGTCTTCGCGGCGAAGGTGCTCCGGACCCCGGGTATCGCCGGGCAGCGAGCAGGGGGGCGGGAAGGAACAGCAGAGGTGGCGGCCCGCATGTTCGAGCGGGAGCGAAGGTTCCTGGCCACCCGGTCCGCGGGCAAGAGCAGTGGTGCGCCTGCCCACCTCGTGACCTATCAAGGCGGCGGGATGGTCAGTTGCTTCAGTGCGGGGGGCGGCGAGCTCGCCGGGCGGCCCTTCTTCCTCATGGACTACGTGGACCGGAGCGTTCGCGACACCATCAACAGCCGGGATCGGGATGCCGGGCCCGACGTTGGCCCGGCATCCCCCGATGCGTATGCCCTGCGGGTCGTGAAGAAGGTCGCTCGCGCTCTGTACATGGCGGAGCGAGCCGCTTCGGTGCTCGCCGAACTGTACACGAGCGTCAGGAAGAAGAAGACGGTCAACCACGTGGAGATGGAGGTCCACTTCCTGCACCGGGACGTCAAGCCGGAGAACCTGCTCGACGCCGGGTTCGGTATCATCCGGCTCTGTGACTTCAGCTCTGCATTCCTCCCCACCGAGGATGACGACGCGATGTTTGACGCCTCGGAGGAATGCCCGGACACCGACTATGCGTTGAACGCGCTGCTCACACGGCAGTACTGCGCCCCCGAGGTGTGGCTCAGGCCGAGATTGTACTCCCCCACCGCGGACGTTTTCTCCCTGGGTCTCGTGCTGGATGAGCTCCTTTTCGGGAGCCAGAAGAACACCCAGGCTGTCGCTCGCGCGAGCAGGTACGGCGTCAAGGGTGAATGGACCCGACCCAGCGACCTGAACCGTGTCCCGTTCTACACGGCTCCGAGCCCCCCGGAGCAGGAGGTGTTGGACCATGTTGGCGCGTTCGCGAAGTCGGCGGGCCACCCCGAATGGGACCTAAGGTCCATCGTGCAGCGCGCCACTGCGCCTTCCTCCCTGCGTTGGACAATGCCGGAGCTCCAGGCCGCCGTGGAGCAGGCGGGCACCACGCTACGCCTCTACACGGCCGAGCGCTGCAGGGAGCGGGTGAGCACGGCGCTGGCGAACCCCTCGGACCATCTGGGCATCCAGCATGCGTTCGGCTCGATCGCAGGGGCGTTCGGGGAGCAGGGCCCGTTGAAGCTGGTGCAGTGCTACACGTGCTACCGCGACGAGAGCGGGCGTTCCAAGTGTGAGCGCGACCCCCGCATGCGGCAGGCCATCATCCACCTCCAGGGGGTGAAGCGGGTGCAGCACGCCGGGGAGGGCTCCGCCCCCGTCCGGCTCACCCAACAGACGGCGTGCGCGGTGCTCGCGAGCACCAAGGACATCCTCGAGGTCTGCTCGGGGCTGGTGGACCTCGAGGGCGAGAACGCCCTCCACGGCGGGGACACGCGCTGGGAGGCCCACCGCGAGTTTCGGGATCTGGCCCACAGGCTCCTGCCTGCGCTGGAGGGCGGGATCGAGGTACTACCCGCCCCTTCCGCGCCAGACCCGGTGCCGAACCCCCCTCCGGTGGTTAGGGCGGAGACGCCCATGCCACCGAACCGTGAACTTGCTGCCGACCTGCTCCACTTCATGGCCACGGCGGCAACCGCCACGGCCGGTTCATCACGCGAGAGAACATGACGTCGTCTGCTACCACCCCCCCCGCGCTGGATCAGCTTCGACGGCATGCCAGGACGCTGCTTGACATCCGGGCGCACGTCTTCGGTCAACTCGCCCAGGGCGGATTCGAGGACGCGTTCGTCCTGAGCCAACTCCCCGTCGCCGCCGACCGGCGCAGGGCCCTGATGCCAGTGGCCTGGGCCGTCGAGGCCGCGACCTTGCCCCTCGGCGTGTTGGGCGACGTGGTGAAGGATCTGGCGGACCTGGGGGAATTCGGCCAGGCCCGGGAGTTCGTGGCGAACGATGCGACGCTCCGCCAGTTCGCCATCAACGTGCTCCGTGATTCGGACCGGGAGCGCAAGCAGTTCATTCGGCTGTTCGAGTTTGCGTTCGAGCCGCTCCTCGCGAACCTTGTCGCCCCCGCAGAAGATCGGCTGGCCCCGTACGGCGGGCACGATGTGTTGGACCTGCACGCATGGCGGTTGGCTGCCCTGGTGGATTTGGACGACGTCTTCTTCATGCGCTCGGCGCCCATCGATGACGACGCTCGCAAACGGCATCTGAAGCTGCACACCGTCTTTGCCGACAAGCTCCGGCAATCACTCAAGGAACTGCGCGGGCTCGTCCAGTTGAAGGGTTTTCCGGAATCCACCAACCTTCGGGGCTGGTACGCGAGCCCTTCGGCGATGCGAGCATTGGATCGGGTGACGGAGGAGGATGTCGCGGATGCGATCCGGGCGCGGGTCCCAGGCATCACTGCTCCGGCGATGGAGACCGCGGAGTGGGCCGCAATCCTGCTCAGCATCCTCAATCACCAGGCGATCATCGACACGACGCTCGTGTCGACCCGCGCGGCGATCTCCGTGCTCGCGGTGGCGAAGGCGACGTACAGCGAAGCCACCTTTCGCGAAAGCGATGACAAGAACTTCCGGGCCCAGATCTCCGCGATTTGCGGCGACTTCGGATTCATTGAGACGAACCTGTTCCGCAGCGACGTGTTTGCAAGGTTCATCCTAGGGCAGTTCGACCGGGTGACGAAGCCAGACCTGCTTGCGCTCCAGGACTACGACACGTTCATTCACCTGGTCGGTATCCTCGCCGCAGCGCTCTCCCATGGCTACTTCTGTCCGGGGTCCGAGCGGGAGACCTTCCGGGCGAGCGCCTCTGTCGGCGTCTTCACCAACCGCACAGCAGTGATCCGCCGGATCTTGAAGCACCTCCAGGGGGGGACCAAGGCTGAGCTCTCCAACATGAGTGGGTTCCTGAACACCGAGAATTGGTTCGTTTCGACGACAGACCCCGCAGTGTTGTTTGATGAGACCGAGGGTACGCTCAGGGCGCTGGCCACCCCGGACGAGCGAAAGCAGCTTGGAAACGCCCATGTGTTCCAGTTCGTGCTTGCCCTGCCCCTCGTGGTGAAGGCGCTCGCGGAGCTCTGCCTGCAGGAACGCATGTTCATGATGACCACCACCAAGGCGACGGGTTGGTCGACGATCGATTGGTCGGCGGTCGGGTGGCTCGCCGAAGTGGAATCGGTCGGCGCAGAACTGGTGGCGGCGATGACCGAACGGATGGTCTCCGGCACCGACGCAGGCCGCTTCGCGACCTTCGGTGGCGGCTACGACCTCGCGGCTACCGCCGCTGTGGTGGACGCGCTGGCGCTCTGGTCCGCGGGCCTCCTTTGCCGGGCCGCGCTGAATGGTGAAATGGTCGCCCAGGACGAGCCGAGCAGGACAGGCGGCGTCAGTGTCGGGGACGGGGAGGTCTCCCCAGAGGATCAGAAGGTCGTCGCCGACTTTTTCCGGCTGCTCAAGCGGCACGCCCAACCAAAGCCCGCCCTGGCAGATCTGCCTTCGAAGGACGCCGGAGCCACTGGGGGCCCGGGTCGGGGACCGGTTGTCGGAGCTGAGAGCCTGGACCTCTTCATCACGACCGCGCGGCAATGCTACAAGTTCTTCCGTCCCAAGTACGACTGGAAGCGACGAGAACGCGATGCCAAGCAGCCAACCGTGGAGCAGGTCCTGCAGGTCGTCGCCCTCATCGAGCACGTCCAGAAGGGGGTGCCCGAGGCAGACAAGGCCGACGTGCCGCAACAGCTCCTGAAGGTGCTCACCGAGGCGACCCGGGATGGAAAGACCGAGTTCGCGGCGACCTTGAGCCTCCTGGTGGACTACGCCGAAAAAACCTACCGAAATTCGTTCATCTCCGATGATCCCTCCGACTCCTGAAGCCCTCGAACCAACCCCACGAGCAGGTCATGCAGCGCGCCGTCAATCTACTCTGCTACTCCTACAAAGGAGGCTCTGGGCGATCCACCGCCGCGGTGAACATCGCCTTCGAGCTTGCGCGGCAGGGCAACCTGGTCGCCTGCCTCGACATGGACTTCGGCGCACCGGGGCTCCACATGATCCTGTCCGCGTGGAACAAGGAGATTCGGGCCGAGGTCACCGCCAACGCCGGCCGGGTTGGGCTTCAGGACTTTTTCAACCAGGAGCGCCCATCCCCCACGGAGGTGGGCGCCCTGCTGGCATCCGCCATGACAGTCCCCCAGGCCCACGTGCCGGGTGTGCTGTACCTCTGGGACGATCTCGTCAGCCCCCGCGGCGGCCCCGGCGATCTACTCTTCTTCTTCGCTTCTACCGTCTCCCGCACCATCTCGGACCTGGCGGGCGACGAGGACGGTGTCCGGCGGTTCCTCACGAAGTACCGCCTGCTCCAACAAGGCGTGGTCAGCCTGCTCCGGGCTCGGGCTCGCGCCGCGGGCAAGGCGGATGCTGACACTCTCCCCGTCTACATCGTGGTCGATGGGCCGAATGGGTTGACGCCCGTCAGCCTGCCGTTGCTCGAGAGCGCGGACCTGGTACTCATGTTTCATCGGTACAGCATTCAGCATGTGCAGGGCACGATTGAGACCGCACGCAAGATCCGGTACTACCTCCGGCAGGAGTTGGCGCGTCGCTATGTGCGAGTCCTCCTCCTCGGCTCGTGCATGCCCGTCGAGCTGAAGGAGTCTCTGGATCTCGCCCACAAGCGGGGACTCACCGATGGGTACATGTCGGACATCCTCGAGATGTTCGACACGATCCAGAGGAACCTGCGCGATCTGGTCGATGACTACGACGAGATCGTGTGCCTGAAGAATTACGTTCCTGAGGACGACATCCTCAAGACCCTTGAGCAGCCCCTGACCAGCTTCGGGTTTGCCAAGAGCCTGCGCACGGAGGGGGCGCCCGGAATGGGGTCGGAGGAGACTTTCCGCAAGTTCCACGCCATCGTTCGCGAGTTGGTCGGCTTCGGCAACAACGTCACACGTCGGCGGAGCCCGGGGTCGGCCTGATCCGGCCCCTTCACCCCGCCCCCGCCCCCGACTTGAGCACCGTCCTTCCCGGCCGGTACCCCGGGATCTCGGCAGCCACCCGCTCGAGGTCCTCCTCAACCCGCTCGGCGATGGGCCGCGCGGAACGCCTCTCGTCCGACCTCGCGCTCTCGACGTGCCGCTCCCTGCAGGCACAAGCCTCGATCGCGGACACCCGCTCGCGGTAGCCCACGACATCGTGTCGCTGGGCGAGGTGCCAGACCGCCGCGCGGAACGCGCCCCGGCAGGCAGCGCACGAGGCGGCTCGCTCGTTCGTGAACACGTTGATCTCCGGGTCCGGCTCAGAGGTGACCCCCCCGATGTTCCAGTCGTCCCCTGCATGGTAGTGGACCGGGCTCTCCCCCTGCGAGCCCGCCAGCAGCTCGTCGAGGATCCCTACCGCCGTTCGCACGTCGATCAAGTTGTATGCCCCCGCATGGTAGAGCACGTGCGGGATGGTGTGGGGCTGCAGGTTGGGGAGCATCATGTAGATCCCTGCGTCCCGGGACCGCAGCCACCGGACCGAGGCGACCGCGTCAGCCACGGCCTCGGCATCCGTCATCCCGTGGTTCCCCGGGTACACGAAGCAGGTCGGCCGCATGCCCCGCGCGTGACCGATGGAGATCGCCCGCTCTATCGACTCCAGCGAGAGATCCTTGTTGAAGATGACGTTCCGCACGAACGGGTCGATGGACTCAAAACCCATGATCAGCGTCAGGTTGAGCTCCTCGACCCACCGTCCCCAGGACTCAAGCTCCCCCCGGGCTTCGGCGTGGACGACGTCCTCGGCCTTCACCTCGAGCCCGACGTGCAGGTTGATTCGTTCCCTGCGGGAGAACTCCACCAGCCGTCGTAGCACCTCGCGACGGATCTCCGGCGGCACCTCTCCGTCGCGAAGGAACGAGCCCTCCCCGGCGATCTGAAGGTCCGCGAATCGTCCGCCTTCGTGGGGGCGATTCAACCGGTATCCGGCTCCCCTGCCATCCTGGTGGGCGAACACCAGCTCGTCGAAATGGGCGAGGAGGTAGTCCGTCTGGTCCAGGATGGAGGCGAACACCTCCGACCGCGGCGCGCTCGCGGGGTGCAACAGACCAGAGTAGTGGCATGGCGTGCAGAGTCCACGTAGGTACTTGTCGCAACGGTACGAACCGAAGATGAAGATGGCGTAGGAGCCGCAGAGGTTGGGAGCGTAGAACACGTACGGACGATCGAGGGGCCGATCGAGGATGTCGTCCCGGGCGTAGGTGACCTTGCGGAGCTCCTTCATGAGCTCGCGGCTTCGTAACGACAGGTTCAAGTGAGCTCCAGGGTGCGGGCGCGATCGCGCTCGGCTTCGAATTCGACGCGCAGGTTCCTTGCTCTCGTCTCGGTCGCCTGTGACCACAGGTTCGCGCGCCCCACGTGGGTGAGGAAGCGCTCGCTCAGGATGGAGCCGGCGTAGGCTTCGTAGAAGTGGTCCTCCACCTCTGCCGCCTCCACATGCCGATACCGAACGACCGCGCGGGTGCCACCGTAGAGTCGGAGGTCGGTGGAAACGAGCCTGTCCTCCGCTTGCAGGCGAGCGTGCATCGGGGTCCCGGGAAGCGGGATCATGATCGTGTAGACGTTCACGCTGCCCAGCGCAAACGTCTCCTCGGATCGCTCGTGTTCAGCCCGAAGACCCGCCCGTGTGATCTCCGGGTGGCCGACGATGTACGAGGTGGTGGGGAGGATCCCCTCCTCCACGAGGATCCGCACTGCAGCTTTGGATTGGTCGAAGGGTGTGGGCCGCGCATAGTCCTTGAGCGCGCCCGCCTCTGTCGATTCCACGCCGAGCCACATCATCCTCAGACCCGCCCGCCGCATCTTCGGGAGCAGGTGACGATTCCGGAGGATCCACTCTGAACGCCCGAAACACCACCACGTCGCCGGGGAGCCCCTCCCAATCAGCCCGTCACAGATCGCCTCCACCCGTTGCGGGGACACCGTGAACGTGTCGTCCCAAACCGAGACGGCGCCGGTCACCCTGGCCAGGGAGCCAAGACCGGCACGGGGTTCCGCCTCCGAGAACCGCTTGTCGAAAAACACCGGGGTCGGGCAGAACGTACAGCGAAACGGGCACCCACGAGCGGTCAGCACCGGGGTCACCAGCCGCAGGCGCCGCGGGCCTTCGCCAAGGCAGAGGCTCTCGTCTACGCCGTAGCTGCCAGGCCACTCCTCGAGAAGGGAGAAGTCGGGATCACAGGCGGGCGGAGCGGGGCCAGCCGAACCGGGGTTGGGATGGGTTCTCGTCACGATGCCGGGAACGGACTCGGAGGGGCGGCGCGCGAATTCGACCATCGAAACGTCCCCCTCGCCGAGCACGACGCCATCTACCGCGTCGCAAGCGGCAAGTGTCTCGGCGGGGAATCGGGATGCATAGGTCCCGCCCACCAGGATGCGGCCCGGATAGCCTGCTCCGCGCAGTCGCCGCGCGAAGTCCAGCCAATACGGGGTCGCGGTCGTCGACATGAAGGAGTACAGGTGAACGAGCGGCGTGGTGCCGATCCCGATCATCTCCGGATCACGCGCCAGGACTCTCTGAAGCGTGATCTCCTGGTCCTCGTAGTTGGCCTGGCCGTCGATCACGCGCACATCGTGGCCATCGTCTCGCAAGCACGTTGCCACCTGCACCATGCCGAACGGGGGCGTCACCATGCCCTGCGAGTAGAAGAACCACGACAGCGAGCGCGCGTAGGGGTTGACGAGCACGACGCGCATTTCAGTCCTCCCCGTTCGACATGGTGTAGACGGCCTCTTCCAGCGCGGCCGCCACTCGTGCCCGGAGCGTCGAGAAATCCGGTCCCAAGCGCGTCCCGAGCGTGCGCGGCCGTGGGAGGGTGACGGGGATCTCGGCGTGGATCCGCCCCGGTCGCGGAGTGAGCACGACCACGCGATCGGCGAGGAAGACGGCTTCGTCGATGTCGTGCGTCACGAAGACCGTCGTGCAGCCCATCTCCGCGAAGATGCGCAGCAACTCCAGCTGCAGGCGGGAGCGCGTCTGGGCGTCGAGCGCCCCGAAAGGCTCGTCCATCAGCAGGGCTCGAGGTTGATTGGCGAGCGCTCGAGCGATGGCTACTCGCTGTTGCATGCCTCCTGAGAGCGTCGCCGGCCATGCGTCGGAGAAGGGGCCGAGCCCCACCAGGTCGATGTAGCGCTGGGCGTTCCGCTCGCAGTCCGCCCCGGGTAGACCGCGCCATCGCAGGGCGAGCGCCACGTTCTGCCTGGCGGTGAGCCAGGGCAGGCACGTATAGTGCTGGAAGACGACGCCCAGCGCAGGGCCGGGCCCGGCGAGGCGCGCGCCCTCGAACTGGATCTCGCCTTCGGTTGGCGCGTCGAGGCCCGCCAGCAGGTGCAGCAGGGTGCTCTTGCCGCACCCCGATGGTCCTACGATCGCGAGGAACTCTCCCTCCCGTACTCCCAGGTCGATGGGCCCGAGCCCCACGAGGTCACCGGAGAACCTCCGGAGGACACCTCGCACCTCGATGAGCGCGCTCATCGCCTGGTCTGCCAGGGAAAGAACACCGGCTTGATGTACTCCAGCACCACGTCCAGGAGCAGGCCGACGAGCCCCACGAGGAGGATCCCCGCGAACACATCGGCCGTGCGCATGAATCGCTGAGCCTCGACCAGCCGGTAGCCGACCCCGGTGGTGGCCGCCACCAGCTCTGCGAGTACGACATAGGACCACGCCCAACCCAGCCCGAGGCGAAGTGAGTCGTAGATCGCCGAGGCCGAGGCGGGGACCGTCACGTCGCGAAGCACCTGGAAACGAGTGCCGCCCAGGGTCCGCGCCACCCTGTAGTACTCCTCGGGGACGGCGCGAACTGCGTCGGTGAGCATCACGACGAGCTGGAAGAAGGTGCCGATGAAGATGATCGCCACCTTCTCCGGCTCGCCGATCCCGATCCAGAGGATGCACAGGGGCACGAACGCTGCCACGGGCGTGTAGCGGAAGAAGCCGATCAGCGGGAGGATCACCCCGCCCATTCGGTAGGATGTGCCTGCCATGTACGCGAGAGGCAACGCGAGCGCGAGCGAGAGGCCGAAGGCGACCAGCACCCGGCTCATGCTCGCGGCGAGGTCGTCGAAGTAGATGCCGGAGGCGAGCAGATGGCCAGCCGCGCTGAGCACCGCCAGGGGGGCGGGAAGGAAGGCGGCGGGCGCCAGGCCTGTCGAGACTGCCGCCTGCCAGAGGAGGAGGAAGACGCAGCAGGTGGCGACGGTCGTGCGCACCCCCGGTCAGTGACCCAACGCGATCGGAGCCAGCAACTCCGACGCCTCAACCCTCTTCGGCGCATCGCCGGTCGCCTGGAAGATCCGGTTGGCTGCTTCGATGACGCCGTGCACGGACCCGGGCCCCGGTGCCGCTGCAAGCAGCGTCTGGTTGGCGTCCGCGTCGAGGTATTCGAGGCCGCTGATCATGTCGGTGAAGGTGGCAGCGTCCACGCCGAAGTGGGGGCTCATGCGCTTGGCGGCGTCCTCCGGGTGGTCTCTGGTATAGGCGACGGCGCGAAACCATCCCTGTCGCAGGGCCGCCACCCGCTCCGGGTGCTGGTCGAGCACGTCGTCTCGGACCAGCAGGACATCGACGATGACGCTGCGATCCTCGGCAGTGGAAGCGATCATCGTGGCGCCCGGCACGGCTGCGGCCTTCGACAGCCACGGTTCCCATGTCACGGCCGCCGGCACCTTGCCCGCTACGAACGCGGCTCCGGCGTCTGCGCTGTCCATCGGGATCATGTGCACTTCCGCGGCGGGGACGCCCGCCCGATCCAGGAGGACGCGAAGCAGGAATTCGCTCGGGGTACCCAACTGCACCGCTACGTCCCGGCCCCGCAGTTCACCCACGGTGGTCACCCCCGCGGCGCCGACCACGCCGTCGGCTCCTGTCGATCGGTCCAGCGCCAGTGCCACGCGAGCCGCGGTGCCGCTGGAGCGATTGCGAAGCGCCGTGTCCAGGCTCGTCGTGACCGCGTCCACTTCTCGCGCCGCGAGCGCGGCCCGCATCTCCGGCGTGCCCTTCATCGTGACGAAGCGGACGTCCAGGCCGTCCTCACGAAAGTAACCCAGCTCCTCCGCCAGGTAGAGCGGCCCGAAGCCCACCCAGATGTCCACGCCGAGCACGCAGGCACCCGCCTGGGTCTCGGACTTCATCCACGCTCGCCCCAGGATCGCGGCTGCCCCCACGAGGAGTGCCCCGACAAGAATGCTCCGTGGGTTCGCGAGTGCACTGCGGATCGACATGGCCCGGCTCTAATGTGCCGATCGGTTCGCGGCGAGCGCCGGGAGCGGCGGCGCGCCACGCCGCGGCTCCCACGACACATGTCTGGTGACGTGCCCCCTGTCCAATCCCCCACGCTCCTGCGTCTACCCGGCGACCCGAACGGAACCCCAGACGGCGCCGCGAACCACCTGGAGCATTCCATGACTGCACGCACGTTCGCTCTCCGGAGCACCGTCCTGACGCTCGGTCTCAGCGTCACCAGCCTCCTCCCGGCCTGCGCGCCGGAGGCTGCCACCCCCACCCTCGAGGTT
>CAIQVJ010000068.1 GCA_903875225.1 uncultured Pseudomonadota bacterium | reverse complement strand
GGGGGCGAAGAGCTCATGGCAGATCTGGCAACGCCGTCGACGCGTCATGGACGCCTCCGGCGAGGGCTTCGCCCGGCACCGGCGGGGGGACTACTTCAGGTGAGCAGACCAGGGGCTGGTTTTGGTGAGCGTCTCAGCAATTGAGGTCACCATGAAGAAGCTCCTCGGACTTGTCGCCATTTTCGTCGTCGCTCCCGCGCTCGCCGCGGCACCCCTTGATGCAGCCACCGCGCGGTTGAAGGCCGCCAACGTCCTCCTGGGCAACCCCTACGGCGCGACGGTCGCCGATGTTCAAAAGCACCTCGTAGCCAGCGAACTGCTAACCGTGGGTAGCACGAGCAAGTGCAGTAAGGGTGCGGTGAAGGCGGCATCTTGGGAGTTTCATGTAGTCGTCGCGGATCGACCTGCAGGTGAGTCCGGTTCAGCGGCGGACCCGATCGACGGCTACCTCACGCTGGACGGGGTTACGGGCGGCATGTCGTGCGCCGGACTGCCATTTTTGGACTAACAACGAGAGGTTCGCCAGCGGTGGGACCTCCCCTCAAGTACGACTTCCTCCCTCGGCAGGTGGCCGCGTCCTTGATGTCGCGGGCCGGGTCGTAGGTCGTGAGCGGGCATGGCCACCTCTTCGACAGCGGTACACGACAGCGGATGTAGGGCGGCACCGCCGATCACGTCGCCGGGAACTCCTCGAACGCCCGCCGGATGAAGTTCAGGAACATCCGCCCACGCGGATGCCGGAGCAGCGCCACTTCGGGGAACCCGTGGTCGACGGGAGCCACGACGCCATCGCCTCGCTCCCAGGGGTACTCGGCGTTCCCAGGCACGGACTCGCGGTCCACCGCAGGGGCGAGCTGCTCGATGGCGCGGGCGAGCGGCGCGAAGTCCTTGCGGATGCTCTCCAACTGCGCGTGGCGGCCGTCGTACTCCTCCCGCATCTGCGGGGACAGCAGGAAGGCGTTCAAGAACCTCGGGAAGCCGACGTGGCTCGTGAGAAGCGCGGCCGTGTCGGCCGAGGTGTCGCGGAAGCGGTACGCCTTCGCCAGCTTCTCGGTGGCCATCTGCAAGAAGTGCAACGAATGGCAGGCAGGCACGTCATCGCGCCCCTGAAGCTCCGCGAACATGCTCCAGTCCGAACGGCCCTGTCGGTGGTAGGCCACTGCCCACTCCTCCCGCGTCGGCATCGCTATGCCGCAGACGGAAAATACTGCTTCGCCCCGGCGATGTCCCAGCCCCGCGGGATCTTTCCGCTGCGGCGCAGCTCCGCGAACTCGTCCGGCGTGACCTCCGCGATCAGAGTGGGGAAGGGGACGTCCCGCGTAGGCGCGAACCCGTACGCCTCGAAGCTCCCGGTGGCGACCGTCTGGGCGTTGACCTCGATGAGCTTGATAGGCTCCTTGGGGTCGGCCTCGTTCTCGTTCGTCACCCGGTACACCGTCACGAGGCCGGGCTCGACCTTGAAGTGCCAGTTGATGAGGTCGGCGGCGATGGTGTCCTTGTCGGGCATGGGGGCAGATCCTTTCAGTAGTCTATACCCTGCCCCGCTGATCGGGAAGGTTTCGTCGGGCGCCGAGTGCGACGGGATCGGCGCAGCTTGCCTGCCGGAGAAGACCGCGACGCCGCAGCCGGGCCTCCGCAGCCCCGTGCCGAGAAGGACCGGCCCCACGGCGGTGCGACTCCGAAGGCCTGGCGTCACCCTCCGCCGCCGTCGCCATGGCCGCGAGTCCCCGCCTTGAAACCTCGCGATCTACGTTGAACCGGGATCGTTTCGATTACGCAATAAGAAACTCTCCCAGCAGTTCTATACGGCTGCGTAGCAGGCATGCATCTCCGCGAGCATCGCCGAGAGCCTCGCGTTCGCCGAGCTGGACATCCTCTACCTGCTCACCGATGACCCGCTCGACACCCGCCGGCGGCTGGGCACCTCTGAGGCCCGACCCACGCGCTGCACGCGGGCGACGGCTCCGGGAGCTGGCTGGGGGCCGCGGTTGGCGGCCGCTGTGATGCTGTCGGCCAGCGGAACGAGGTCCCCTGCTCTCGGTTGGCTGCGGAAATGACGCCCGGTCGAAGTTAAGCGACAGCCTTGCGCCCGGAGTTCGATCGGGTGTACCGTCAGCGGAAGCTCACGGACACGCCGCCCGTGAGCGTCCCGCCACCCACGGAGTTCACCATGTTCAGCCCCCCTCGCATCCTGCGCGCAGCAACTGCCTGCTTTTTTAGCCTGCTGTTCGCCACCCATTGCGGAACCGCACACGCGGCCTGCCCCGCGGACTTCGCGGGCAAGAGCTGCAACGGGGGCACCGGGAGCAACATCTGCTCGTTCACGTCGACGAGCGTAACCTGCAGCTTCAACGACATTGCGGGGACACAGGGCGCCGAAGGTACGTTCTACAGCACGTCTTGCACAGCCTTCCGCGGCTTCGGAACGGACAGCACCGGCGAGATGTTCTGCTGCGAGTACACAGGACTGGTGGACGCCTGCAACGATTACACGACCCCACCGACCGAGAGCTTCACCGGTACGAACTACTCCGACACGATCAAGCTGCAGTTCGGTGCCCTCGGTCTCGGCGCCGCGTCGCCCGTGGTCCACGGTCTTGCTGGCGACGACGACATCCAGGGTTCGTTTGTGCTGGCCCTGAACTACTTTGAGGTTCTTTACGGCGACGACGGGGCGGACACCATTCGCGGGGAGGCGGGGATGGATGAGATCCACGGGGGTGCCGGGGCCGACACCATTTGGGGCGGCGACGACGACGACGAGATCTATGGTGACGCGGGGGACGACCACATCAAGGGCGAGGACGGGGACGATTACCTCGACGGGGGGGCGGACGATGATCAGGTCTGCGGCGGCAATGCGAATGATCAGATCTACGGGGGGTTAGGAGCCGACACACTCTCTTCCGGCCCCGGAGGCGTCGGAGCGCAGATCGTCGATGGGGGGCTCGGGACGAACCACTGCGGGTACTACGGGTGGGCTACGGTGACCAACTGCGTGAGCGACACCATCACGTCATGCCCCTGGTAAGGGGGTGGTGACCCGCCTCCCACCTCTGCTTCTCCTGACCGCGTGCACCGAGTACGCGGTCATCGCCGCAGACGTTTCGGTCGGCGACGACACCGGGCCCCGCGTTCACGGATTGCCGCCGCCAGGCGGATCCGCATGGACTCCAACGCCAGAATGCGCCGGGGTAGACGCTGCGCCAGAAGGCCCGTCGGCGACAGCGACCTGTGACGTGGTGGGATTCGCAGCGTGGGATCTCAAAGTGGAGTGGGAAGCCTCATCGCTCGGTGGCGCCTTCCCAATGGTGTTGCCCAATCCGGCAGGCCATTCGGATGTCGCTGACTTCCGCGTCGCCAACGGTTTCTTGTTTCTCGATGGCGCTGGCGGCGTTCAGCGAGCTTGGTTCCCAACTCGGGCCCATGGCGGCACCAACCCTGTCGCATATGCTAGGCTGCCGACAGGCGACGCGATCGCAACCTGGAAAGAGCCGGGCAGCGCCGGCGCGGACATGACCCGCTGGTGGTCTGCGGCAGATGGCAGCGTGGTGAGCTCAGTACCCGCAGGCGACCTCGGCGGCATCGTCAGATGGCTTGACATCGACAGGGATGGCTCGCCCGAAACCGTGGGGCACAACCTCAGTGTCGCGGCGGACGGCGCGACCATCGCGCAGGTTGAGGGCAGCGTCTCGTACGACACCGCCATGACCGCAAACGGCGATTTCAACCGCGACGGCCGGATCGAGATCGCGAGCACACATGGCATCTGGGACGCGCTGACCGGGGGCCTCACCCCGTGGAACGGGCTGTCCGAGCACACCTTCCAGGCCGCACCAGTGCTCCTGAACGGCGAGGTGGCGTTCCTTGGAACGGACGGCCAGGCCGCCTTCCGAGCCAACCCAGACGGCGAGGTGGTCTGGAGGCTCGCACTGCCAGAAAACGATCAGGGCATCGCCGTCGGTGACGTCGATGGAGACGGGGTGCCGGAGATGGCGGTCAACACCACCGGCGAGATCGTGCTCCTCGACGCGAACGGCACCCAGCGCTGGTCCGTACCCTCCCGCCCGGTCGAGGCAGGTGCCGTCGTGATGGCCGACCTAGATGCGGACGGCGCCTACGAAGTGATCGCATACGGCAATACGGGTCTGCGGATCCTGGCAGGTGCAGACGGCACGGTGCTCGCCGATGACCCGACGATCTACAACGGGAATGCCTATGGGAGCCCGGCCATTGCGGACATCGACGGTGACGGCAGCGCCGACATCGTGGTGGTCGGGCAACGGCGAGAGGACGCGGTCTGGGTGGTCCGGGCCTACGGCGCCGCCGAAGGTCGGTGGGCGCGAACCCGACCCGTCTGGAACGAGCTGGATTACGACGTCACGACTGTGCAGGACGACGGGAAACTCGCGGTCTGGCCGATTGCGTCGTGGGAGTCCTACAACAGCTTTCGCGCCCAACCCGCACACGACGGCCCGCACCCGGATCTCACTGTGGTCGCAACGGATCTGTGCTGCGACTCCGACACGGTCTACCTTGCGGTGCAGCCGTCCAACCTTGGGAGCGTTGACGCATTGGCGGCCGCGACCATCACGCTGTCCACGAACGACGGCACGGGCTGGCGCGCTGTAGCCAGCAAGGTGCTGGCAGACGGCATCGGCGCCCAGCGTTCGTTGGCGGGGCTGGTGTTCGAGATTCCGCGATCGGACTGGGGAAACCTCCAGGTAATCCAGATCACCGGCGCGGACGGGGACGAGTGCGACTTTGTGAACGACCGGGTCCAGGTTCAACTGGAGTGTCCCGAGCCGTAGTTGCGGCGGGGAGCGCGGGCTGCGGCGACGGCAAGGACCACGTGGCGCCCGGCGTGTGGCGGGAACGAAGTCCGACGCCGCTCCAGTCCGGCGCCTCCGGGGCCGATGGCCGACGGCCGACCCCTCCCGCTCCATGACCCGAGGCATTTCCCCCGTAGCGCCGATTTCAAAAGCGCCGGCCACGGCAACAAGATCCCCGCCCCTGCCCGGCCGGAAGCCCGAACCGGAAGTCTGGTCTCGACCGCGGAGATCCTGGAAGGCATACGCCCGCCCGTCCATTTCACGCGCCGTCGGCGTCGATTCTCGCCTTGAAACCTCGAGTTCTGCTCACCACGGGGATCGTCTCCGTTACGCAATAGGAGACTCTCCCAGCAGTTCTCTACGGCTGCGTAGCAGGCCTGCATCTCCGCGAGCCTCGCCGAGAGCCTCGCCTTCGCCGAGCTGGACGTCCTCTACCTGCTCACCGATGACCAACTTTTGTCCCCATTCCTCATCCCAGCACGAGGCCCTGGCGGCGGTCGTTGTCCGCCCTTGAAAGTACAACTCCACTTTGGGAACCTGGGCATTCCAGGCGGGACCGAACCGGTAGAATCTCGTAGCCCAGGACATCGTTCGCACGGCGATTGGGTGACCGCCGAAACATACGCGAGGCATCAGCGCAGGACGCAGACGCCTCCCACACACGCGGCCGTGGGTAGCGGCCCGCTGAAGGCGGGGCCACACTCGACCCCGCTGCATCCGACGCAGCCGACGACCTTGCATAGGTCCTGGAGTCTGGCGTGACTGACCCTCGACACGGCGTGTGCAGGCGCAGGGCAGCACGCGCAGCAACCGGCGAAATCGGTGACCAGGCAGTCTGCATCGACATTGCAGACATCCGGGCCATCGCCGGCCAGCACGTCGGCGACACCACCTGGATGGGACTCGGCGAGAGCGGGCGGGGGACGCGGAGGAACCTCCGCGATGGCCGTCGGGGTCGAGAGCACTGCGGCCTCTGTAGCGGTCGGGCTCGATGCCGACACAGGCGGAGCGGGCGGCGTAGGGCTCTCGTCGCCATGGCAGGCGGCGAGGATGGCAAGGAACAGCAAAGGAAGCACCAGTAGCCTCTCGGCGAGCATAACGGGAACCGGGGCACCCCGCTGCGGCCCGCCGCCAGGCCCGCGTCCGGTCCAGATCCTCGTTCAGGAGGAGCGTGTTGGCCCACCTCCGGCTCCTGCACAGCCGCAACAGTCCCGACATCAGGAGCAGCCGGAAAACACGCCTGCGGCGGACGAAGCGGAGGATCTTCATGTCTGCCTCGATGCCCACGCACCCTGCCGTGCACCGGGCGGCGCCGCAGGCCTGCTGACGGCCTGTATCCGGACACGCATGGCACGGCCCCCGCGTGTGTTGAAATCGCGCCACCCGTGGCCAACCCAACTCCCAAGCCCCCGCGCCGGGCACTGGGTGGCTGATCGGGTCGAGTGACGCGCTCCCCGAGGCTCGACAGCGGCACGCCCGTGACGAGAGGCGTGAGCATCGAAGCCGCGAGTCTCATCCGGTGTCGCAACCCGCCCCCGCCCAAAGGAGCGGGACCCGGAGCGAAGCGCAGGGGGGCGAAAGCCCGCAACCTCCGCCCGGAGGAGCGGGAGCGACCGCCGGGACCGCCAACACCGCCACCCGGGCTCCCAGCCCTCATCGGGCGCGACTACCGATACCCGTGCTCCCCAAACCACTCCCAATCATGCCCAAACGCAACTTCCAGCTTCGTCGCCGGGACACGACACCGATGGGGATAGCCACGGTGACGCAGCCAGCCCATCGGCGCTATCCCGGGTTGATCCCGTAGCGCAGGTACAACTCGTCGCCCCAGGCAAAGGAGTGTTTCAGCGCGAGGCGCCGCATCGTGGCTGCGGAGAAGCCCTCGCCATCGACGAGCGAGGGCGCCCCGACCCCACCGATCACCACCGGACAGAGGGTCACGTGCATCTCGTCCACGAGCCCGGCGGCCAGGAACTCGAAGATCAACGCGCCGCCCGCCTCGATCAGGAGGGTCTGTACGCCCCGGCGCGCCAGCTCGGCCACGACCCCGGCGGGGGTGACGGGCCCGCGGACCACCTCCCCCGGCATCGAGCCCTCCGCGGGGCTGAAGAACAGCGGCTCGACGCGCGGGTCGGAGTAGAAGCGTCCCACGCGGGGCAGGTCGAGCGAGCGGGAGAGCACCACGTTCAGCCAGCGCTCGCGCGGTTCGGGCACGTCGCAGTCGGGGAACCCGAGGGCCGCGAGGCGCGTGATGGCGACTGGATCGGGCACGAGCGGGAGCGGCCAGTTCCGGAACGTCTGCCCGCCGACCAGCACGGCGTCCGCCCGGGCGCGCAGCACGCTCATGTACATGCGGTCGACGGGCGTGCCGATCGCGACGTGGTCATAGCGGGCCGTGGCGATCCGGCCATCGAGGCTGATCGCGGTGTTGGTGATGACCCTCACGCGGTCAGGTCACTCGCGGCGCGAGCCCGAACTGCTCGCGATCGCGCCAGCACTCCACCGCCACGTTTCCGACATTCGGCATGTCGAAAGGGGACTTCGTGACCTTCACGCGCACCCGGTCGATGGGGAAGTTGGCGAGGAGCACGCGCGCGACGTCTTCGGCCAGCGCCTCGATGAGCCGGTACTCCTTGGCGGCGACGAGCCCCTGGATGGCGAGGTTCGCGTGGTAGTAGTCCACGAGATCCTTCGCCTTGTCTGCGCGGGCGGCCTCGCGCCAGTCGGTCTCGGCCTCGAAATCGATCACCACCCGCTGCCGGATGTGGCGCTCGTATTCGTGAAACCCGATCTTGCAGTCGTAGGAGAACCCGATGCCATGGACACGATCACGCATGGCGGGCGGGTATCAAGATCCGAGGGGCTCGCCGAATGCCGTCCCGGCGCCAGCGGCGAGGCGGTCGTCCACGAAGGTGACTACGGGAGCTGACCCCCGCAGGATGGACACCGATCGACGTGGGTGCTCCCTCCGCTGTGCGCGGAGGTCCCATGTGCGAACGCCAGCAGCACGCCGCAGCCCGGGTGGGGGCATCGGTACTGGTTGGTCATCCGGAAGGCCGCATACCCGATCGATACGCTGGCCAGGGCCG
This sequence comes from uncultured Pseudomonadota bacterium, assembly GCA_903875225.1. Classification (GTDB taxonomy): domain Bacteria; phylum Myxococcota_A; class UBA796; order UBA796; family SXON01; genus CAIUMM01. Next base: position 7,438 of record CAIQVJ010000068.1, on the reverse strand, counting down.
CGCCCCCGATCTGGAGCCACGACCCGCGCACGCATGCGGCCAGCAAGAGCAGAAGGGCGACGAGCTCCAGTCCCCACACGTACTTGGAGAGCTGGAAGAGCACGAAGCGCCGCCCATACGACGGCCCGGCGATCCGTGTGCCAGCCTGGCCCGATGGATCGTCGCTCACGACGATGCGGCCGGGTGCGGAGTCACGAACGGCAGCGCGCGGGGCATGGGACTTCAGTAACGTTCAGAACGGGCCGGCGAGGATCCGCACGATGCCATCGCTGTTTCGCTCGGCCATTGAACCGGCGACGAGGTCCGGCTCGCCATCTCCGGTGAGGTCCCCGAACCGGAGGGGGCTACCGAACGACGAGTCACCCGAGGCGGGCCAGACCCAGGAGCCTGCGGTGTCGATGTCCACGGCGCCGCAAAAGGGACCACGGCCGAGCCAGACGCGCCCCGCATCGTGGTCCGCCAGTTCGTCACCGAGCGCGACGACGCTCGCGTTCCCTGACCGCGTCACGGCGATGTCGCTGCCGAACTCGGTCGACTCCGGAGGGTCGGAGATGTGCGCGAACGAAGCCGATGGCTCCGTCCCGCCGGCAACTGGCGCGGTCCATACGTAGATGGTGGATTGCCCCCGGCTCCCTACCAGCAGGTCGCTCGTGCCGTCGCCATCGAGGTCCCCGAGGAGGACACTGCTCGCCCCAGGCCCGTTGTTCAGGATCTGCGCTGCGTCGGCCGGCACCGTGCCCTGAAGGGGTCCGAAGAAGAGCGCCACCTGGGGACCCTCGGCCACGACGAGGTCGCCGACACCGTCTCCATCGATGTCGCCCGTCGCGATCGGTGCCATCCAGCCACCGGTGAAGTTCGGTGGAGCGTCCACCTGGATGCTCGCCTGGGAGCTGTCCAGGTCCCCCTCCGCGCTGGAAGAGCCAGACACCGAACCGAGCTGACCTACCAGCAGGTCCGCCACCCCATCCCCGTCGACGTCTCCCAGGGACACCGCCATCGGCTCGTCTATGCCGGACATCGTGACCACCGGATGCCGGGAATTCGCCACGGGCCCGTCGAACACCTCCAGGCTGGAGTAGCCTGTCACCACCACGTCGTCGGTGCCCGAGCCGACGATGTCGGCGACCGCGACCAGGGTGCCGAAGTAGCTGTCGGACACGGCAGACCCGAGGGACTCCGCATCCGCCTCGGACAGCTCCGACGAGAGGGGCCCGGCGAAGAGCAGCGCTGCGTCTCCATAGGGATCTCCCACAACGAGGTCGTCGGCCCCGTCGCCCGTCACATCGCCCACCGCCAGCGTGGAGAGCGAGTCGCTGATGCGCACCTCCGCTGCGGGCGTGTTCGCGTCCGGGGCAGACGGTGCGGAGGCATCGCAGTCCGCCGCCGCCTGGGTGTCTTTCGGCTCCTGATCTGCGGGGGTGTCGGGAGCGCATGACACGGCGGACATCCACGCCAGTACTGCGCAGGGGAGTCGAAGATGAATAGGGTAGCTCCGAGAGTCGCTTTGCTACCACACGCCGATTCCGTGGGCAAGCACCGCCGGCCTGCAGATGTGCCCCATTCGACCAGAACGAGAGGTGGGCCGACTGTGTCGACCGTGACCTGCTACCATAGGCCCCCGCGAGGTTCCCCACACATGCCCACCCGTCGCCAGTTCACCTTCCAGCTCGCTGGGACCACGCTCTCCGTGGCGGCACTCGCGGCTTGCCGCGATCTTGAGCCCGCAGATGACTCGGGTGGTCACGCTCTGGACAGTACGGACACTGGTGCCGACTCGGCTGACACAGCGGAATCCGGCGACACCAGCGACACGGGCACATCCCACGGTTGGGCCACCGGCGGGACCGCAGGCATGTCTGCCGAGTACCCGGATCCCTTCACGGACGATGCGTCGACCGAGTGCGCGCTCTTCTGCGAGATGACGCTCGGCCCCTGCTACGCCCAGACCATCGAGCGACAGGACATCAGCGAGGGGGTGACAGGCCTGCCCACCCGGCTGGCGATCCGGGTCGTGGACGACGCGTGCAACCCGGTCGCCGGGGCCATCGTGGACATCTGGCACTGTGCGCCGGGCGGGCTCTACTCGGGCGAGGACGCGAACGAGGTGTGCACCGAGGGCGATGCCGCAGCGATCGCAGGCCGCTGGTTCCGGGGCATGCTCACGACCGACGCCGAGGGGCGTGTAGACTTCAACACCTGCTTTCCCGGCTGGTACCCCGGGCGCGCGGTGCACATCCACATCCAGATCCGCAAGGGGGAGGACACGTGGAGCACGTCGCAGCTCTTCTTCGACGAGGCGCTGATCGCCGACGTGTACACCACGCACCCCGAGTACGTCGGCTACGGGGTGCCAGACCGGAAGAACGTGGGCGATGGCGTGCTCGCCGGCGCGGACCCGGCGCCGTTCGTGGTCGAGAGCGCGCGGATGGAGGACGGGTCGCTGCAGGTGTGGAAGACGGTCGTGATCCGCAGCTCCCTCTCCGAGCAGAGCTGCGCCGTCTGAACCCCGTCGACCGTACGCCGCTCAGGCGTGACCGGCGCCCCAGGCGACGAGCGCGGTGAGGCCGATGGCGACAGCGTCTTCGGTGAGTGAGAGGATCGGGTTCCCTGCGCCCATCGTCGTGGCGCTTGAGCCGAGGCGTACGCCGGCCTTGGTCACATGCGTGATGCCTGCGAGCGCGCCGGTGGTGCAGAGACCGAGCACACACGCGAGCAGCGGGTTGCCGCCGGGACCCTGCAGGAGCGCGGCCCCAGCCAACGTCGCCAGCGCGGGCTTGAGCAGGAGGTGCAGCGAGTCGAACGCATGGTCCACGGCGGGGACCTTGTCGGCGACGAGCTCGATCGCGATCGCCAGGCCGAAGGTCGCCACCGCCAGGTCGCTCCCCATCCAGGCGAATGCCGGTCCGATGTCGATCCATCCCATCCGCGCACCGAGGGAGAACACGAAGGGCGCCAGGAACGCCCGCAGGCCGCAGCTCACGGAGAGCAGCAGGCCCAGCGTGACCGCGGCGGCGACGGACTCGGGGGAGAGCGAGGAGACGAACGACAGCGGGTTCATGCGGATTGGACGCGCAGGCCCGCCAGGGATTCATCGCTTGCCACGGTTTGTCGCCAGCGCGGAGCGAGCAGCGGCACGCAAGCTGGCGCGCGTGCAGAGCTGCGACCGCGTGTGCGGGCTGGAACAGACGGGGCCCCAGGCGCTGGTGGATGCGGAGCGAGCTGCGGCACGCAAGCTGGCGCGCGTGCAGGGCTGCGACCGCGTGTGCGGGCTGGAACAGACGGGGCCCCAGGCGCGCGTACCCGCGCGCCTGGGGTTAGCAGCCGTCCCGCCTCGGAGTCCCCATGATCTTCGCCCTCGCCCTCCTTGCACACGCAGGCGCAGTCACCCTCGACGAGGCCTGGGAGCGCGCCGAGTCCCAGTCCGCCGAGCTTGCCGTGGTGGCCGAGCAGCGTGTGCAGACGGACCAGATCCGCACCCAGGCCTGGGCCTCGCTCTCGCCGAAGATCTCGCTCGGGGGCGACTACGTGCTCAACCAGCGGGAGACAGCCTTCGATCCGTCTGCGCTGTTTCCGCAGGATGTGGTGGACATGATCGAGGCGGCGACCGGACAGCCGCTCGACTTCGGCGACCCGTTGGTGATCAACAAGAAGCACTACTTCGACGCCAACGTCACCGTCACCCAGCCGCTGTTCACCACGTCTGCGTTTCCGGCCCTGCTCGCGGCCGGGGCCATCTCGCATGCCGGCCACGCGACCGAGAACGCAGCCCGGGCGCAGATCCGGCTCAACGTGGCCCGGGTGTACTGGGGGGCGCTCGTCGCCAGGGAGGGACAGAAGGTGGCCAACGAGGCGATGGAGCTGGCGCAGAAGCAGGCCGAAATCGCCGCCTCGCGGCTGACCGCCGGCACGGCGACCCCCCAGACCGAGCTCCAGGCCCGGATCGCGGTCGCTCGGGCTCATCGCGACGTGCTCGCGGCCAACACCCGTGCGGCCACCGCGAACGAGGCGCTGGCGCGGTTCACGGGCGTCGATGCGGACACCGGGCTCGAGACCCCGATCACGCCGTCGATCCCCGTGTCGGGGCTGGCCGATGCGATCTCGGCCGCCGCCGACCGGCCCGAGATCGCCGCGGCCGACGGTCAGGCCCGGGCGGCCCGCCTTCAGCTGGCTTCGGCCGACCTGACGTGGCTCCCCAAGGTGGACGGACGCTTCACCGAGGCCTGGTCCCAGAACACCGGGTTCTCGGGAGAGCCCAACAACTGGATGGTGATGGTGACGGGCTCCTGGACGCTCTGGGACGGCGGGTACCGACTGGCCGAACAGAACAAGGCTGCGAGCAACGTGCGGCTCACCCGCGCCAACGCCGAGAACCAGCGCGAGGTGGTCCACAGCGACGTGGTGAGCGCCTGGGAGGAGTGGCACCGGGCGCAGGCCTCGCTCGAGTCCGCCCGCCAGGAGCGGGGCTTCGCGGAGGAGAACGTGCGACTCTCGAACGTGGGCTTCGAAGCAGGCACGGTCTCGTTCGTCGACGCCCAGGCGGCCGCCGTCGGCTTGTCTGCAGCGCGCCTGACCGAGCTATCCGAGGAGATGTCTGCGGATATCGCCGCACGGGCCCTGCTGGTCGCGATCGGCGAATAGCGGAGGGCCTTACAGAATCCCAGGTCGCCCGCGGGATTGCGCTTGCCCTGGTGGCAAACCCGTGGCACGTTGCTGCCAGCCTCGCCTTTCTCGGGGCCGTTCGGAGTGTCATGCGCGTCCTTGTCTGCTACCCCCCGATCGAGTCCGCCAAGGGGAGCCCCATGCTCACCCAGAACCGGCAATTCCAGTGGTTCCACGAGCCGAGCTACCTGTATCCCTGCATCCCGGCCTCCGCGGCGACCCTGCTGGCGAGCAACGGCCACGACGTGCGTTGGGTCGACTGCATCGCAGAGAAGAAGAACCAGGCGCAGTTCGAGCGGCTCCTCGAGGACTTCAAGCCCGAGCTGGTGGCGATGGAGACAAAGTCGCCCGTGATCAAGACCCATTGGAAGATCGTCGATCGGATCAAGGAGCTGGTTCCGGGCGCCCAGTGCGTGCTGTTCGGCGATCACATCGCCGGCAATCCGGCCGAGACGCTCGAGCAGTCGAACACCGACTTCTGCATCCAGGGCGGTGACTACGACTTCTCGCTCCAGAGCCTGGTGGACTGGATCTCGAAGGGCACGGCGCCCGGGGGTGGCATCTGGTGGAAGGAGAACGGCGCGGTGAAGTCGTCGGGTGCCTACAACCAGGAGGGCAACCTCGAAGAGCTGCCGTTCTGGGACCGGGACCTCACCAACGCGCACCTCTACTTCGAGAAATGGAAGTACCGCCTCCCGTTCATGTGGACCATGGCTGGCCGCGACTGCCCCTACGGTCGCTGCACGTTCTGCTCCTGGACCGTCACCTACCCGAAGTTCCGGACCGTCTCGCCGGAGCGCCTCGCGACCGAGATGGAGATGCTCATCTCCAAGCACGGCGCGAAGAACATCTTTGACGACACGGGCGCCCTCCCGACCGGGAACTGGCTGACGCGCCTGTGCACCGAGATGATCGACCGGAAGATCAACGAGAAGGTGGTGTTCGACTGCAACTTCCGGTTCGACTACTTCACCGAGAAGAACGTCCACCTGATGAAGAAGGCGGGCTTCCGCAAGCTCATCCTCGGGATCGAGTCGGCCAGCGAGCGTACGATCGACATCCTCGACAAGTCGCTCACCCGCGAGCAGATCATCGAGGGCTGCAAGATGGCGAGCGCGGCGGGGCTGCAGCCGCACCTCACGATGATGGTCGGGTACCCCTGGGAGACAAAGGAAGACGCATACGAGACGTTGTCCCTGGCGAAGTACCTGATGTACAACGGCTACGCCGCGCACCTGCAGGCCACGGTCGTGATGCCCTACCCGGGCACACCGCTGTTCGAGCTGTGCCAGCGCAACGGCTGGATCCGGTTCGACCCTCGGGATTACGAGCGCTACGACATGACCGAGCCTGCCTGTGTGCTCACCGACATGGACCAGAACGAGGTCGTGCAGATGGCAGGCCAGTTCTACAAGCTCTACATGCACCCGAAGTTCCTGGCGCAGCAGCTTCGGAACCTGCGTTCGATGGACGACCTCGACTACATGCGCCGTGGCGTGACCGCGATCTGGGGCCACATCAAGGACTTCGCGAGCATCCGGAACGATCACGGAGACACGCCGAGCACCACGACGCATTCGATCCCCGCCGGCTCCCCGATCTACTCCAAATAGGGTTCGCGGGCCGGGTCCGGTGGGTTAGCGAACCTCGGGAGGCCTCCCATGTCGCGCATCACCCTGCTCCCGGTTCTCGCGCTGGCGCTGGCCGGGTGCGATCGTTTGAACGCGATCTCCGACCTCGCGAACCCGATCGTCGCCCAGGGCATCTACGTGGGGCTCGATCTACCCGATGGGGTGGACCTCTCGGGCTCCGATCTGCTCGCGTACTCGGCGGCGTGCTCGGTGTTCCTCGCAGACGTGAACGACCCCTCCCAGTTCGACAAGTCGCCGGTCGAGGGCGCATCCGTCTCGTTCCGGTCGGGGCAGAACGCCGGTTTCGACCTCGTGGACGAGGGGGACGGGAAGTACCTGGTCTCGGCGGACGACGGGCTGGTGTACGAGCCGAACGACGACGCGGTGATCACCACGAAGGTCGCGGGTGAGGAGGCGCGGCTCGCCGTGAGCACGCCGGCATCGCCCGACGTGGACGTGCCGACCACCTTGCAGCCCGAGCACGGCTTCACGGCCGACCTCTCGGGGCAGGGGTACGACAACGTCCTGGTCGCCGTCTACGACGTCACGCGCGGCAAGCTCACCTGGGACAACCTGCCGACCGACATCGGCTCGACCTACGAATTCACGCACGGCGACACGCAGGAGTCGGTCGTCGTCCCCGGGGACGCCTTCCTGCGGCAGTCCAACTACGTGGTCGGCATCGCCGGGATGACCCAGGCCGATGCGAGCACCTTCGAGGGCGTGAGCCAGACCCTCTCGGCGTTCATGGCGGGCCAGTTCGCACTGCGGTTCGTGGTCGTCCAGAAGTAGGGCCCCGGCCGCATGCTGGGCGGCCCGGCGGATCGAACTGCCTGGGATGAGCGCATCCCCGCGCGTTCTTGCCGCCCGGCGGATCGAACTGCCTGGGATGAGCGCATCCCCGCGCGTTCTTGCCGCCCGGCGGATCGAACTGCCTGGGATGGTCGCATCCCCGCGAGTTCTTGCCGCGTGGCGGATCGAAGTGCCTGGGATGGGCGTATCCCCGCGCGTTCTTGCCGCGTGGCGGATCGAAGTGCCTGGGATGGGCGTATCCCCGCGCGTTCTTGCCGCGCGGCGGATCGAACTGCCTGGGATGGGCGTATCCCCGCGAGTTCTTGCCGCCCGGCGGATCGAACTGCCTGGGATGG
>CAIQVJ010000067.1 GCA_903875225.1 uncultured Pseudomonadota bacterium | reverse complement strand
CCCGTAGGCGTCCCCGTCCGCGTCCCGGTACCACGCCGTCCCGGCACCCTCGTCGATGCTCGAGTCACAGTCGTCGTCCAGACCGTTGCACGTCTCCGTCGCCCCAGGGTGGATCGTGGAGACCGTGTCGTTGCAGTCGGTGGAGCTCGCCACGTAGCCGGAGGGGGCAGCGCTCGCGTAGAGCACCCTCGATGCGTCGCCGTACCCGTCGCTGTCGGCGTCGCGATACCACGGGACCGACCCGGTGACGATCTTGACCACGCCCACGACCATGGTGTCCGTACCGGTCCACGGGTACACGCCATCCGGATCGGTGTAGAAGCGTCCCACGAAAAGGCCCGAAGCGTCGGTGCTGTCCGAGAACATGAGCACCTGGGTGCAGTTGGCGTCCGTGGCCATCGTGCCAATCGGCCGGAACCGGATGATGAGGCCGCCACCCGCGAACACGAATGATCCCGTGGCCGTGTAGGTGAGCTCGTAGTTCCCGATCGTGGTGTCGCCCTTCGGCGAGGAGGGGGTGCCGCTGGAGACGACCGTCGTGAAGCCGGCCGAGCTCTCCTGCATGGACCCATTGGAGGTCGTCGCCGCCATCGCGATGTCCATCACGATGTTGACGTCGTTCATGGCGCCCAGATCGAACGAGATCGTGTCCCCCGGGCTGAGCGTGAACGCCGGGATGTTCTTGTAGACGAACCCCATGTAGGCGTTGGAGTACCCGCCAAACGGGATGCAGTTGCTGGGCCCGGTGACCGACGTGCCGACGATGTTCACGCTCGCCGCATCCGCCCTGCCAGAGATGACGAGGAGCAGGAGTGCGACGAACGCACGCAACAATGCAGACAGGCGACGTATGGGCACTCAGGTCTCCGCGACACCCGCTACGGTACGTCAAGTTCCTGTCGAGAGCAAGCGGTTCTGTCGCCCCCGGGCGGCGCCGCCCCCCGGGAATTGATCGGCACCTCCGTCGGCCGGCCCGCGTCGATGCCCGGTCCCCGGTTAGCTTTGCGCCGCCCCAGCTCCCTTCTCCCGAGGCCCCCATGTCGAACTACGGTCGTATCCACAACTTCACCGCGGGCCCCGCGGTGCTCCCCCTCTCCGTCGTCGAGGAGGTGCGCGACGCGCTCCCCAATCTCGGCGGATCCGGCGTCGGCCTCCTGGAGATCTCCCATCGATCCAAGACCTTCCAGGGTGTGGTGGACAGCGCGGTGGCTCGTGTCCGCCGCGTGCTCACGGTGCCGGACGACTACGCGATCCTGTTCCTGCAGGGCGGCGCGAGCCTGCAATTCTACATGACCGCGCTGAACTTCCTCCTCCCCAGGCCCGACGGGTCCAGGGGCGCCGCCGACTTCCTGGTCACCGGGACCTGGTCGCAGAAAGCCGTCAAGGAGGCGAGCCGGGTGGGCGATGCGAAAGCGATCTGGGACGACGCGCCCAACAACTTCAAGCGCGTGCCACTGAACGGCGAGTACACGGTCCGCGACGAGGCGCAGTACCTGCACTACACGTCGAACAACACGATCTACGGCACGATGTACCACCATCACCCCGACAGCCAGGGCAAGCCGCTGGTGGCCGATCTCTCGTCCAACATCGGCGGCGTGCCGGTGAACATGGCCGGGCACGCGATGATCTACGCGGGCGCGCAGAAGAACCTCGGGCCCTCGGGCGTCACGCTGGCGATCCTGTCCCCGTGGGCGATCTCGCGGATCCCGAAGGGCTTGCCGGCGATGCTCGACTACAACGTGCACATCAAGGATGGCTCGCTCTACAACACGCCCAACTGCTTCGGCATCTTCGTGCTGGAGCGGGTGTTCGCGTGGATGGAGGCCAATGGCGGCCTGCAGGGTGCCATCACCCGGAACACCGCGAAGGCCGACGCGTTGTACGCCGAGCTGGACCGCACGGCGTTCTGGGCCCCCCACGCGGCAAAGGAGGCCCGCTCCTGCATGAACGTGACCTGGCGGCTCCCGAGCGAGGAGCTGGAGGAGAAATTCGCGAAGGAGGCCAAGAGCGCCGGTTTCGAGGGCCTCAAGGGCCACCGATCGGTCGGCGGCATCCGCGCGAGCATCTACAACGCCTGCCCGATCGAGAGCGTGAACGCGCTCATCGGGTTCATGCAGGAGTTCGAACGGAAGAACGGGTGAAGTTCGACCGCTTCTCCCTGATCGGCGTCGCCCACCTGCTCCCCCTCCCGGCGGGGCCGGTGGCCTCGCCCGGCTTCGCCGCGGTGGTCGAACGTGCGCTGTTCGACGCAGCGGTGTTGGCAGACGCTGGCTTCGATGGCCTCATCCTCGAGAACTTCGGAGACGCCCCGTTCCCCGCAGGGCCGGTCGATCCCCACGTGGTCGCCATCGTCGCGATCCTCGCCGCGCGGATCCGCGACCGTCACCCGGCGCTGCGGATCGGCATCAACCTCCTTCGGAACGACGCGCGGTCCGCCATCGGCGTAGCCGCGGCAGCGGACGCCGATTTTGTCCGCGTGAACGTGCATGCCGGCGCGATGCTCACCGATCAGGGCATCCTGCAGGGCGATGCCCACCGCACGCTGCGGTACCGCCGTGAGCTGGGAGCCGACGCCGGCGAGCGCCCCATCGCGATCGTCGCCGACGTGCTGGTGAAGCACGCCGTGCCGCTCGGCCCCGTGGACATCGGCGCGCTGGCGGCTGACACCGCGAAGCGCGGCCGCGCCGAGGTCCTCATCGTCACCGGCGAGGGCACCGGGAAGGCCGCCGACCCCGCCCGCGTCCACGCCGTGCGCGCCGCGGTTCCCGACGTCCCGGTCTGGCTCGGGAGCGGCGTGACCGCAGAGACCCTGCCGATGTGGCGGGAGATCGCCCAGGGGGCGATCGTCGGCACGGCCGTCCACGAGGATGGCGACGTGCGGAAGCCGCTCAGCGCGCGCCGCGCCGCGCGGGTGAGGGCCGCAGCGGGCTGACCCGGCGGCTCGGGGGCCGCACGCGACCCTACGCCGCCCCGCCGACCCGCGCGACGATCTCCTCGGTCGCCGTCCACAACTTCGCCGCGAGCGCCTTGTCCTGCCCGAGCGCAGAGGACGTGCTGACGTTGCAGTCCGAGAGGTACTCGCCGTTGATCTTCGCCGCGTCCGGGTGCACTGCGGCCCACGTCTCGGTCGCGGCGCCCTGGCCGACCGTCTTCATGAACAGCGGCGCCGCCACGAGCAGCCCGAAGCGCGCGCCCGCGCTCATGTGGCGGCCGAGGTTCGTGGCGATGACGCCCGGATGCAGGGCATTGGCGGTGCGCCGGGTCCCGGCAAAGCGCGCAGCGAGGCTGCGTGCGAACAACAGGTTCGCGAGCTTGGCCTGCCCGTAGGCCTTCCAGGGGCGGTAGTCCTTGTCGCCGGACAGGTTGTCCAACTCGATGCCGACCGCAGGCGCGTTCTTGTGGGCGCCGCTCGAGAGGATCACCACCCGGCCGTCGTCTGCGAGCGAGTCGACGAGACCCGTGACGAAGATGAAGTGCCCGACGTGGTTGGTGAAGAACTGCTTCTCGATGCCGTGCAGCTTCTCGTGGTCCGGCAGCGCCATGATGCCGGCGTTGGCGATGAGCGCGTCGAGCTTGATCCCGAGCGCCCGTACCGACCGGACGCAGGCGCGCACGCTCTCGGGGTCGGAGAGCTCCATCGCCACCGGGATGGTCTTGCCGCCGAGCGGGGCGAGCGCCTCGCGCGCCTTCTCCAAAGTGCGGCCCGTGCCGATCACGGTGGCCCCGCGCATCGTGAGCACCCGGGCGGTCTCGAGGCCGAGCCCGGAGTTGGATCCGGTGACCAGCACCGTGCGGCCGGTGAGATCGAGGCCGTTCGTGACCTCCTCCGCCGTGGAGGCGTAACCGAAACCGCTGGGGCCCTTGGAGGAGAGCATGGAGACGAGGGACATGGGGAATCCGGGGTGAGCGGCGACCTATCCCGGGATCAGAGGGGGGTGCCGCCCTCGACCGGTTCGGCCGGGATCGCTGCCTTCCGCGCGGCCGACTTCTCCTTCGCGAGCTTCAGCAGCGTGGCCCAGCCTTCTTCCCCGAGCGGCAGGACCGCCTCGCCCACGAGCAGATCCCCCTCCATCCGTACGCCCGCCCACAGGGGCTGGGTGAGCTGCAGCCCCAGTGCGGGCGGGATGGTCCGCACCTCCATCGCGAGCAGCCAGTCCCTCGCGCGCTCGCGTTCCCCCGCGTCGAGCCACGGTACGCCGACGTTGGCGACGAGCGCATCGGTCAGCTCCGGCGTGGACGCGAGCAGGACCTGCCCCTTCCGGGCGCCGATGATGACCGTACCCTTGTCCGCGACCACCATGAGGCGATCGGCGCCGAGCGGGGTGACCACCGCAGCCTTGACCCTGGACAGCACCACGCGCACGTGCTTCAACACCTTCTTCGCGGGCCATTCCTTTGCCAGCGGCAGCACGGCGGCCACCGCGGGTTGGCCGTCCATGAACACGCCGAGCGTGATCCCGGAGTCGAGCGGCAGGAACTTCTGCAGCTTGCGAGCCTTCTTGAGCGCATCGCCCTTGATGAGCGACGAGAGGTCGGCGCTCGCGAGGCTGAAGCCCAGCGTCATCCACGCCGCGGGCGGATTCGTGGTGTGGATGTCGGGAACCACGGCAGGGGCGACACCGGACAGGGTCGGGGAGGCCTTGAGCGTCGGCATCTGCAGGACGAACCGGCCCGCCTGCGCCCCGTCGAGCGGGATGTAGAACCCGAAGCGACCGCCGCTGAGCGGGGGCTTCTCCGGCAGGTTGCCGACGATGATGCAGCCCTGGCCGGCGTCCGGGAGCGCTGCCACGACGGCGTCCTCGGGCTCCGCCGTGGGCTCCGAGGGGGTGCCGTCCTCGATGCGCACGCCGCCCTGCACCGCCGTCACAAGCTCCTCCCCACCCCCCGTGGTGTGCACGCGAAACCCCGGACCGTCGGGCGCCATGGACTCGCCGGGCTCCGTGACCATGCGGTGCGCGATCTGCTCTGCGCTCAACGTCGTGTGCAGCATGAGCACGTGGTGCTGTCCCTGGCCGAACGCGCCGGAGAACCCGCCGTCGGTGCTGAAGCCCCCCCTCACCGGATCGGTGGAGAAGAACTGCTTGACGTGGTCGAAGTCTGCGCGCTTCTCCTCGGGCATCTCGCCCAGCACGCTCGCCAGCAGATCGAGGCCGCGGCCCGCCTTCTCTGCCGATCCGCAGGCGAACAGCAGGTCCGAGCCGGGTGCGTGAAGCGCCGCCAGCTCCTGATGAAACCCCGCCTGCGCGGTGCCGAGGAGCGTGATCACCGCCAGCAACATGCTCGACTCCGGAGTGGTGATGCACCCTAACTTTCTTGATAGCCCGCGCCTCCCCCCGGAAGATTCGCGATGAGCCCGTACACCCCCAAGGACATTGAACCCCGCTGGCAGAGCTACTGGGCGGAGAACCAGACGTATCGCACCGACGAGGATCCCGGGAAGCCCAAGTTCTACGCGCTGGGCATGTTTCCGTATCCGTCAGGCGCAGGGCTCCACGTGGGCCACCCCGAGTCGTACACGGCGCTCGACATCACCGCCCGCTACAAGCGCGCCAACGGGTTTCGGGTTCTTCACCCGATGGGCTGGGATGCGTTCGGGTTGCCGGCCGAGCGTGCAGCGGTGCGCACCGGCCGGCATCCCGCCGTGATCACAAAGGAGAACACCGATAATTTTCGCAGCCAACTCCAGCGCCTGGGTTTCTCGTACGACTGGGACCGGGAGGTGAACACCTCCTCGGTCGACTACTACAAGCACACCCAGTGGATCTTCCTGAAGCTCTACGAGCGCGGCCTGGCCTACCTCGCCGAGGTGCCGGTCAATTGGTGCCCGGCGCTCGGCACCGTGCTCGCCAACGAGGAGGTCCAGGACGGCCGGTACGTGGAGACCGGCGACCCGGTGGAGCGCCGGGTGATGAAGCAGTGGATGCTCAAGATCACCGAGTACGCCGAGCGGCTGCTCGTGGACCTCGAGGGGTTGGACTGGCCGGCCGGCATCCTCGAGATGCAGCGCAACTGGATCGGGCGCTCCGAGGGGGCCGAGGTGCAGTTCGAGACGCCCGCCGGGCCGATCACCGTGTTCACCACGCGGCCCGACACGCTCTACGGCGCCACGTTCTGCGTGCTGGCCCCGGAGCACTCGCTGGTGCCCGCGCTCACGGTCGGGTCCGGGGCGGCTGACGTCGAGGCCTACGTGGCGGCGGCGAAGAACCGGTCCGATCTGGACCGCAAGGTGGCCGAGAAGCAGAAGACCGGCGTGTTCACCGGGTCGTACGCCGTGAACCCGGTGACCGGCGGCAAGGTCCCCATCTACGTCGCCGACTACGTGCTGAGCTCCTACGGCACCGGAGCGATCATGGCGGTGCCCGGCCACGACGAGCGGGACTTTGCCTTCGCCCAGAAGCACGGCATCCCGATCCTCCGGGTCGTGACCGGGGGGGAGGATCTCCCGTTCTCCGGCGAGGGGGTCGCCGTGAATTCCGGCATCCTCGACGGACTGAATACGCCGGACGCCACGCGCGCGATGATCGAGTGGCTCGAGATGAACCACAAGGGGCGTGGGATCGTCCGCTACAAGTTGCGCGACTGGCTCTTCTCGCGGCAGCGCTACTGGGGCGAGCCCTTCCCCATCGTCCACACCGAGGACGGCGGCGTCCACGTCGTGACCGACCTGCCCGTCGAGCTCCCCCCGCTGGACGACTTCCGCCCGACGGCCACGGGCGAGCCCCCGCTGGGTCGAGCGACCGACTGGGTCAACACGACCTGGCACGGCGAGCCCGCCCGGCGGGAGCTCAACACGATGCCGCAGTGGGCGGGATCGTGCTGGTACTGGCTCCGGTACATGGACGCCCACAACCCCGATCAACCGTTCTCGCCCGAGAAGGAGAAGCTCTGGGGGCCCGTGGATCTCTACATCGGCGGGGTCGAGCACGCCGTGCTGCACCTGCTCTACGCGCGGTTCTGGCACAAGGTGATGTACGACTGCGGGCTCGTCCACACCAAAGAGCCGTTCCAGAAGCTGTTCAACCAGGGGATGATCCTCGCGTACAGCTACGAGGACGAGAACGGCAAGTACTGGCACCCGAGCGACGTGGAGGAGCTCACGCCCGGGAACTGGGTGACGAAGGAGGGCCAGCGCCCGGTCAAGACCCAGATCGAAAAGATGTCCAAGTCGCTGATGAACGTCGTGAACCCGAACGACGTCGTCGAGCAGTACGGCGCCGACGCGCTGCGGCTCTACGAGATGTTCATGGGCCCGCTCGAGCAGGTCAAGCCCTGGCAGACGGCCGGCGTGCAGGGGGTGTACCGGTTCCTCGAGCGCGTGTGGCGGCTCATCGTCACGGACGAGGGCGAATTGCGGGTGGGGACCACGGAGAGCGCAGAGGTCCGCCGAGCCCTGCACGTGGCCGTGAAGGAAGCCACCGAGGGGATCGAGGCCCTCCGGTTCAACACCCCCATCGCGAAGATGATGGAGCTCGTGAACGCGTGCAAGGGCCAGCCGTTGACCCGGGAGTCGGCCGAGACCCTGGTCACGATCCTGCATCCCTGGGCACCGCACATCGCCGAGGAGCTGTGGTCGCGCCTGGGCCACACCGGCTCGATCTACGGCGCGCGCTGGCCTGCCTGGGACCCGGCGGCGCTCGCGGTCGACGAAGTGGACATCGCCGTGCAGGTAGGGGGCAAGCTGCGCGGGGCGTTCAAGGCCTCCTCGACGGCGACGGCCGCGGATCTCCTCGCTGCCGCAAAACGCCTGGAGAACGTGGTCAAACACCTCGAGGGAATGGTGATCGTGAAGGAGATCGTGGTTCCGGGGAAGCTCGTGAACCTCGTCGTGAAGCCCGCGTAGGGAGCGCCCTCCCGAAAAGACCGCGCTACACTGCAGGGATGCTCCTCGCGCTGCAGCTCCTGCTCTCCGCGGCCCTGGCCGCGGCCCCCGTGCCTGTCCAACTTCCCTCGAGCGAGGCCGCGAATGGCTGGCCGGAGATCCTGGCCGCCACGGGCCTGGCGATCGGCGTGCCGATGGGGCAGAGCGTACTCGTGCTGGATGCCGGGGATGGCGCGACGTGGAAGGTCCACGTCATCGACGCCAAGGGCAAGGCCCAGGACCTCGCCGTGCTCATCCCCACCAACCCCCAGGAACGCGACGATCTGGCCTGGTACCTCGCAAAGCTCGTCGGCGCCGAACCGCCGCCCCTGGTTCCGCTCACGCCCGCGCCGGTCACCCCGAAGCCCGCTCCGGTCGCGGCAACACCGGCCCCGGTCGCCACGGCCCCCGTCGCGACGGCCCCGGTCGCCACAGCGCCCGCCCAGAAGCCCGAGCCCGCCCCCAGGCCGCCGAAGCCCGAGCCCGTCGTGGCCGCGCAACCGGTGGCCGCCCCTCCCACACAGACCACGAGCACCACGACTCACGAGCCCGCCTCTTCGACCAGCGGCTTCTTCGCCCGCGTGGCCTTCGATGGAGACATCCGCGGCAGGACCGCCGTCTCGTTCACCCCGGAGATCGCGGTCGGCGGGCGCTTCGGACCGGTTCGCGCGGGCGCGTGGGCCGACATCCGCACCATGTCCGATCTCACCGACGCCAAGGCCGGTCGCGGCTTCCGGGCGACGGAGTTCGGGGCGACCGCGTGGGTCATCGGGGGGCCCGTCGGCGGCGGCCTGCTCGGCGGGGTCTCACTGCGTGACTACCGGTCGGACGGAACCACCGTGGAGTCGCTCACGGTGCCCGTGGTCGGCGCCGAGGCCCTCGGTCACATCAAGCTGGTCTCCCACCTCGCCCTGGAGCCGCTCCTTCGCTTCCAGTACGATCTCCGCACCGTGCAGCTCCAGGTGAACCGCGGCGAAACGGTGACGTTGCCGGCCTGGGAGCTGCGATTGGGCGTAGGCCTGAGCTGGAACTGACACCGCCGGATCGTGATCTGGCGGTATGAGGTCGGGCGGCGCGCTCACCCGCCCGCCTCCGACTCACCTCTTGAAAGGCGTGTCGAAGTCGTAGCTCAGCTGGGCCTGCACGTTGGGAGGACCCGCCTTCATGTCGGCGTCGTCCAGCACGTAGGGCAGCACCTGCACGATGAGCTGCGGGCCGCCGAGGGTGTGGTGGCCCAGGCGGGCGAGCAGCACGCCGCCCACCACGAGGCTCGAGTCCGTCGACCGCGCCGCCCAGTGATGCCGGACGGTGGCGCCGATCCAGAGCTTGCGGTCGATGCCGTCCCCCTTCCAGATCATGCCCATCACCGCCCCCTGCTGCTCGATGATCACGTCGTCCCACGCGATCACGAGATCCCAGTAGGGCTCGTAGACCCACGGGGAGGTGATGCCGTCCACCTTCTGCGTGTGCCGGACCTCGACCGTCCAGGCGTCGAACGCCACGACAGGCCCGACCTGCGCCTTCAGCGTGGGCTCGGCGGCGGCGGTGAACGCGGTGTCGGCAAAACTCTCGTCGCCGCGTAGCGCGCGCGCCGCGTCGGGCTTCCCGGAGCCCAGTTGATCGAACGGGAGCGGCCCGAACGGCGTGTGGAAGTAGCGGACGACGCTGCCCGAGAGGTCCATGTCGAAGAACGCGACCGGGGCGATGGAGAGCCGCGGCCCCCCCGTGAAGTAGGCGGGGGTGACCGCCGCGCGCAGCCCGGCACCGGCGTAGTTGTCGGCCAGCAGGAAGCTGTGGGTCTCGTAGAGGGGGGTTCGCACCGATGCACGGGCGTCGAGCTGCGCGCCGGAGGGAAAGGCCCCGCCGCCCAACGCCACATGGGTCCACAGCCAGGTGGAGTCTGGGGTCTCTGCTTGGGCAAGCGACACAGCGAGGAGGATCGAAGCGAGCATTCGGCGGAGTCTACAGGATCTGCGCCGGTCGAGCGGCCCCAATCTGGTACCGTGTCGCCATGTCCGAATCCCTCCCGACACGCGTACGCCAGGGCTACGGCTTTGGCGCCGTCGCCATCGCGATCGCCAACACCTCGATGATGTTCTTCCTGTTGAAGTACCTCGTGGACGTCGCGCGCCTCCCCGCGGCCACGGCAGGTCTGGTGCTCTTCGTCGGCAAGGGTTGGGACGCCTTCGCGGACCCGCTCGCAGGGTGGCTCTCCGACCGCACCCAGAGCCGGATGGGCGCGCGCCGGCCCTGGGTGCTCTTCGGCTCGGTGCCGTTCGCGGCCACCTTCATCGCCACGTTCTGGGGCTTCGATCTTCACGGCACACAAGCCGCCGTCGGCTACGCGGTGCTCCTGCTCCTGTTCAACGCCGCCTACAGCGCGGTGGTGATCCCCTACGGCGCGCTCACGGCCTCGCTCACGCACGATCTCCCCGCCGAGGAGGGCGACCCCTCCCCCGGCTACAAGGAGCGTACGCGGCTGAACGGCGCGCGAATGGCGTGGTCGATGGTGGGCGGGATCGTCTCCGGCGTCGCGATGCCCATCCTGTTCAACCACTACTCCTGGCGCGTGGCCGGGCTCGTGCTGGGGCTTTGCATCGCGCCCCCCCTTTGGATCGCCGTTGCGGCGACCCGCGGCCGTGATCGGAACGGCTCCACGGGCGAAGGGCCGGGGATGTGGAGCGTGCTCAGGAACCCGGAGTACCGGCGCGTGGTCGCCCAGTTCTGCGCCTCCTGGACCGTGGTCGCCACGCTCTCCTCGATCGTGCCCTTCTACGTGGAGCACCACCTGCATCGCAAGGACCTGCTGGACGCCCTCTTCGCGGCGATCCAGATCTCCGCGCTCGTCTGCATTCCGGGCATCGTCTGGCTCGCGGGCCGCTGGGACAAGCCCCGTGCCTACGCGCTGGCGATGGCGAGCTGGTCTGCCGTGCTGCTGGGGCTGGCGCTGATCCCCGAGGGCAACGCCGGCGCCGCGATCGCGGTCGCCTGCCTCGTGGGGCCCGGCGTGGCCGCCGCGCACGTCCTGCCCTGGGCGATGCTGCCGGATGTGGTGGAGCACGATCAAGCCCGGACCGGCGTCGATCGATCGGGCCAGTTCTACGGGATGATGACCTTCATGGAGAAGGTCGTGCTGGCCGCAACGCTCTGGGGCGTCGGCGGGGTGCTCGGTGCGTCGGGCTACCTCGAAGGCGCAGCCCAGCAGCCGGAGTCTGCCCGGCTGGCCGTGCTCGCGCTGATCGGACCGCTGCCGGGCCTCGTGCTGGCCGGCGCGGCGGTCAACGCCTGGCTGTGGCCACGCGCGACCGCAACGTAGAGCCCTACTCGAACGCGGCGATGCCCGTGATCCACTTCCCGACGATCAGGTTGTGGATGTCGTGGGTACCTTCGTAGGTCTTCACGGACTCGAGGTTCGCCATGTGGCGCATCACCGGGTACTCGTCGAGGATGCCGTTGGCGCCGTGGATGTCGCGGGCTTCGCGCGCGATCTGCAGCGCCATGTCCACGTTGTTCATCTTCGCGAGCGAGATCTGCTCGGGGATGACCGTGCCGGCGTCCTTCAGGCGACCCAACTGCAGCGCCAGGAGCTGTGCCTTGGTGATCTCCCGCACCATCCAGGCGAGCTTGTTCTGGACGAGCTGGAAGCTGGCGATCGGCTTGCCGAACTGGATGCGCGAGAGCGAGTACTCGCGTGCGGAGTGGAAGCACGCCATGGCCGAGCCGATGGCGCCCCAGGAGATGCCGTACCGGGCGTTGTTGAGGCACGAGAACGGCCCCTTCAGCCCGTGGACGTGCGGCAGGATCCGGTCCTTGGGGATGCGGCAGTCCTGGAACACGAGCTCGGACGTCACGGAAGCGCGGAGCGAGTGCTTGCCGTGCATCTCGGGGGCTGTGAAGCCCGGGTCGCCCTTCTCGACGATGAAGCCGCGGATGACCCCGTCGAGCTTGGCCCACACGACCGCGACATCGGCCACCGTGCCGTTGGTGATCCACATCTTGGCGCCGTTGATCACGTAGCTGTCGCCATCATCGATGGCCTTCGTGATCATGCCGCCCGGGTTGGACCCGAAGTCGGGCTCGGTGAGCCCGAAGCAGCCGATGAACTCGCCGGTGGCGAGCTTCGGCAGGTACTTCTGCTTCTGCTCCTCGGAGCCGTGCTTCCAGATCGGGAACATCACCAGGCTGCCCTGGACGCTGCAGAAGCTGCGGATGCCCGAGTCCCCGCGCTCGAGCTCCTGGCAGATGAGGCCATAGGCGACGTTCGACATGCCCGCGCAGCCGTAGCCGTGCAGGTTCACGCCGAGCACGCCCATCTCACCCATCTGCGCGACGAGGTGGCGCGGGAAGGTGGCCTTGCGGCAGTGCTCCTCGATGATCGGGATGACGTTGTCTTCGGTCCAGGCGCGCACGAGCTCACGCACGGCCTTCTCCTCGTCGGAGAACAGGGAGTCAACATTGTAGAGGTCGACGCCGTCAAACTTACGCATGGGAAGCTCCGGAGGTGAGTGAATTGAGCGACTTGTGGAGGATGTCCACGCAGACCCTGGCCTCGTCCTCGGTGCAGACGAGCCCCGGGCACAGCCGGATGGTGTTCTGACCGCAGCCGAGCACGATGAGCCCGTGGTTGTGGAAGGCGTGCATGACGAGGGCGTTCCGCAGGTCGCTCGCGCGGCCCTTGCTCGCCTTGTCGGTCACGAGCTCGATCCCGATCATCAGGCCGAGCCCGCGGATGTCACCAACGTTCGGGTGGCCTCCGAGCCGCTCCCGCGCGAGGTCGAGCAGGAACGTGCCGACCGATGCGGCCTGCTCCACGAGCCCGCCTTCCAGCAGGTCGAGCGTTGCGTGCGCGGCGGCGCAGGCCACCGGGTTTCCACCGAAGGTGCTGGCGTGGGCCCCGGGCTTCCACTTCATCAGCTCTTCCGATGCGATCATCGCGGAGAGCGGCATGCCCGAGGCGATGCCCTTCGCGAGCGTGAGGATGTCGGGCTTCACGCCGGAGTGCTCCCAGGCGAACATCTTCCCCGTGCGGCCCATCCCCGCCTGGACCTCGTCGAACACCAGCAGGATCCCGTGTTCGTCGCACAATGCGCGCAACCGCGGCAGGAAGTCCGCGGGAGGGACGATGTAGCCGCCCTCCCCCTGCACGGGCTCCACGAAGATGGCTGCGACCTCCTTCGGGCTCACGATCGTGCGGAACAGGAGGGCGAGGTGCTCGAACGCGAGGTCCGTGGCGTGCTCACCGAGCCGGTACGGGTCCGGGTAGATCGTGTGGGTGACCGGGAGGAACGGACCGAAGCCCTCCCGCTGCCGGACCTTGGAGGCGGTGAGCGAGAGCGAGCCCATCGTCCGGCCGTGAAAGCTGTCGAAGAACGCGATGAACTGCGACCGGCCGGTTGCCCAGCGCGCCAGCTTGAGGGCCGCCTCGTTGGCCTCAGCCCCCGAGTTGCCGAAATAGATCCGACATTTTTCCCCGACGACCGGCTGCATGGACACCAGCCGGTGCGCCAGGCGCCCCTGCACCGGGTAGTAGAAGTCCGTGCCGCTCATGTGCAGCAGCTTGTTGGCCTGCTCCACGACGGCGGCGACCACCTTCGGGTGGCAGTGCCCCGTGGACGTGACCGCGATGCCGGCGGAGAAGTCCAGGAACTCGTTGCCGTCCGGATCGGTGATCCAGAGGCCGAGCGCGTGATCGGCGACCAGCGGGTGGTCGCGGGTATAGGACGGCGAGACGGCCGCATCGCTGCGGTCGATCATTTCACGTGCGATCGGACCGGGTAGTGTGGTGCGAAGCAGCGGGCGGCGGGACACAGGGCCTCCGGGGGCAAGGGGCAGGCCGGGGCCTATTCGGGGGGTGCGGGCGGGGCAAGCGCGGCGGACGGGACAGGCCCGGTCGTTCGACGGAGGGGGCGCTCAATGTCCGCCCGCCATCCCCCCGCCGGTCACCGTCGGCTTGCGCATCGTCAGCACCACGACGAACATGCCGATCGCGATGCAGGTGCTCATCGCAAACGCATCGTCGAACGCGAGCAGCAGGGACTGGCGAGCCACCATTCCACCCATGAATTGCTCGGCGAGCCCGTGCGCGCGCAAGGGGTCTCCAAGTCGGCTGGTGAACATCTGTTGGGTCATCGCGAGCCGCGCCTGACCGGCGACGGAGACCGTGGAGATCGCCTCCGACAGCCGCTGCTGGTGGTACGCAGTCTGCCGGGTGATCAGTGTGGCGAGGCCCGCGGTCCCGAGCGAACCGCCGAGCTCACGGGTGAGGCTGAACACGCCCATGGCATCGCCCACATCCCGGGCCGCGACCCCGTCGATCGCGAGCGTGGAGACGGGGATGATGATGGCGCCCATGCCCAACGCCCGCGTGAGCTGCGGCACGACCAGCTGCCAGGAATCCTCCTGACCCGTGAGCATCGAGTTCTGCGCCAGCGACAGGATCAGCATGACCACACCGAAGCCCACCAGCACCCGTGCGTCGAGCTTGCTGCCGAACCTCCCGATGAGCGGCATGGTGAAGCCCTGGAGGAGCGCGGCCTTGAAGATCAGCGCACCCGTCTGCCCCGCGGTGTACCCCATCAGCACCCCGCAGAAGAGGGAGAATACGTAGATGCTGCCAAAAAGGGCCACCCCGACCCCCATGTTCACCAGCGTGCCGGTGAGGTACTGGCGGTCACGAAAGAACTTGAGCTGCACGACCGGGTACGGCATGGTGAGCTCCCGCTCGACGAACAGGAAGAAGAAGGTGAGCGAGATGAACGCGAGTACGCTGATCTCCTTGCTTGCGAACCAGTCCTGGGTGTTGCCCTCCTCCAGCACGTATTGCATCGTCGCGAGCCACCCGATCAGCCACGCGATCCCCCAGGCGTCCACCGGCACGCGCTCGACCTGCGAGCGGTCCTCCCTCAGGATCGAGAGCATCAAGAACAGCTCCACCGCCCCGAACGGGATGTTGATCAGGAAGATCATGTGCCAGGAGAACTGGTCGGTGAGCCAACCCCCCACGCTCGGGCCGAGCAGCGGGCCGGTCATCGCGCCGAGACCGAACATCGCCATGGCCATTCCGCGTTCAGCCCTGGGGAAGCGGTCCAGCATCACGCTCGACGCCGTAGGGATCAACGCTCCGCCGCCCAGCCCCTGCAGGCAGCGGAAGAGCACGATGCTCGGCAGGCTCCACGCGGTCGCACACAGCAGGGAGGCCGCGGTGAACAGCAGGAGCGAGCCCGCGAAGTAGCTGCGGTAGCCAAACCGGCGCTGGAAAAAGCCGGTCATGGGGATGATGATGATGTTCGAGACGATGTACCCCGTGGTGATCCACGAGGTGTCCTGCAAACTTGCACCAATCGAGGCGCGGATCGACGGGAGCGCCACGTTCACGACGGAGACGTCGAGGACAGCGATCAACGCGGCCAACGAGGACACGAGCGCGATCGGCCACTTGGGCCCGACGAGCCGGCCTTCGCCGCGCCACTCCGAATTGTAGGGGACAAGCTCCGGCGCGCAGGTGGCGTAGTCGATCGGCACGACGGCGGGGCTCACCGGGTGTACACCGTCACGACCGCAGACTCACCGGCCCGAACCCTGGCCTGCGCGGCTTCCGGAAGGCTCACGTGCACGGGCACGCGCTGCACGACCTTGGTGAAATTGCCGGACGCGTTGTCCGGCGGCAGCAGTGCGAACCGGCTGCCCGTCGCCCCGGCCAGGGCCTCCAGCTTGCCCTCGAACGACTCCCCGAGCCCGTCGACGTCGACGACCACGCGCTGGCCGGGCTTCATGTCCGCGATCTGCGTCTCCTTGAAGTTCGCCATCACCCAGAACCCCTCGGTGCCCACGATGCCAATCAAGCCGGTGCCGGGTGCCACGTACTGCCCAACCTCCACCGAGCGCTTGGACACCACCGCGTCGAAGGGCGCCACGATCGCCGTGTAGCCGCGGTTCAGCCGCGCTGCCTGCAGGTTGGCCTCGGACTGACGCAGCCGTGCCTCGGCCGCCTTGATCTGCGCCACTGCGGCCTGCACCTGCGCATCGCCCGTTCGCGCCTGCGCCTCCGAGGCCACGGACTGGGCCCAGCGCTCCCTCGAGCCCGTGACCCCCGCCTGGGCCGCCGCCAGCCCGGCCTGCGCCGAGACGAGCTGCGCCCGGGCACTGTCGTCGGCGGTGACCGCAGCGTCTGCCATCTGCCGGGTCATGCCCCCCGTCGCCACGAGCTGCTCGGCCCGCAGCCGATCGGCGCTCGCCTGCGAGGCGCGGGCCTGGGCGGCCGTCAGCGCACCTTGCGCCTGGGCGACCACCTGCTCGGCCGAGGCGATGCCGGCCTGCGCGGACTTCACGCCCGCCGAGGCACCGGAGAGGTTCGCAGCCGTCGTGCCCGTCAAGGCGACCATCTGTGCCGAGGCGGCATCCCGCACGGCCGTGGCTGCGTCCAGGTCGGCCTGCGCAGCGGCCTCGCGCACCGCGTAGTCACCGTCATCGATCAGCGCGAGGACGTCCCCCTTCTTGACCAGCTGCCCGTCGGTCACCCGCACCTCCGCGATCGGCCCGGCAACCCGCGCCGCGAGCGTCACGACATGGCCCTCCACCGCAGCGTTGTCCGTCGTCTCTTCGCCCCAGGTCCAGATCAGCCGCCCGAGCCCGAACACTGCGAGCGTCCCGAGGATGCCCGCAAAGATGAACGGGCGAAGCGAACGCCGCTTTGCCTGCGGGGCGGGCGCCGGGGCGCCCACAGGCACGGCAGGGTCGGCTTCGTCAGCATCGTCGGTGGACATCACGGGCTCCGGACAGCGGGCGGGGCGCTATCCCGAAACGAGGCCTCCGGCGGACGCGCGCTGCGTCACCCCGACTTGAATGCCACCCAACTCGCCTTGGCGGAGCAGTCGATCGTCCCGTCATAGTCGGCGTCGAGCCCAAGGAACACGCTGCCGTCGATCACGTCGCGGTCCTGGTACTGGTCGTGGTAGGCGAGGCCACCGAATTGAGCGTAGACCGTGCCGGCGGTGTGGGCGTGGGTCCCGGAGAACGTGACGCCGCCATTGCGATCGACCATGCCGTAGAAGATCTCGTCCCCTCGGGTGGTCCCGAAGTACATCGACAGGCTTGGGACGGAACCCTGCACCTGCATCGCCGTGATCCAGGTCGACTCAGTGGTCTGCGAGAGGCCCGCACTGCAGTTGCTGTCGAAAAACGCAGAGCCGAACGTGATGCTCCACGAGCCCGCCATGTCGGGGACGTTGCCGGTGTCCGTACCGTCGCCGTCAACGTCTCCGCATTCATCCCCGCTGGTGGCACCGCTCTCGTCGGCGCCGCCCTTGCAGCCGACCAACAACGCAGCGACAAGCCAGGGAGCCAACAGAAGCAATCGGGTCATGGGAACCTTCCTTCGAAGAGGTACACTGCGACGCGCCGGTTGAGCGCGCGCCCTTCGGGGGTGTCGTTGGACGCCACCGGATCCCAGATCCCCCGCGTGGCCAACGTGATGCGCCCCGGCTGGACCCCATACCGCCGGATGAGCTGCTCGCTGACTGCGTTGGCCTGCGCCTCACTCCACTGCCAGATGCTCGGGTAGAGCGCCCGCATCGGACCCGGCGCCGGCGAGCCGTCGGAGTAGCCCACGACCATCACGTTGGTCGTGGCGTTGACCCCGAGCGAGGTGGCCAGGAGGTCCAACCACGGCTGGGCCTCCTCACGCACCGTGACGGAGTCCTTGCTGAACAGGTCGTCCACGCGGATCGTCAGGACCGCCCTGGCGCCTTGCCGGTCCACCTGGACGGGCGTGCCGGCGTACACCTGGACGAGCTGGGCGAAAAACGCTGGTGGCGCCTGATCGTTCCCGCAGTGCTGCTCGAGGAGCTGGATCCGTTGGCGGAGCGCGATCACCTCGTTGTCGAGCTGGCGGACGAGGTCGCGGTCGGCGCCCGCCGCGAGCAGGACCGGGGCCGAGAGCGCCACGAGCATGGCACCGGCGACCCAGCGGCGCCCACCGGAACTCACAAGGCACCCACCGGGGGGTCGATGCCCCAGTCCAGCGGGCCAAAACCCTTCGCGCCCTGCGGGTTCCGGCCCGACGCACGCACCCGCAGATACCGCTCGGCCCAGGCTCGCACCTCCGCCGGAAAGGTCATCTGCCAGCCGCCCGCGCCGCGCTCACGGGCGATGGTCATCCACCCCAGCTCGTCCGGATGCTCCTCGATCGGCTGACCGACCAGCCGCCCGGTACCGAACAACGCGACGCCGCCCTCACCCCGGAGCAGGTGACCGGTCTTCGGCGGGTCCCCGATCCCGTCGGCCCAGACGATCATCTCCGCGAGCTCACCAGGGGCGTCGTGACGGCGTGCCATCTCGAGGAAAGCCTCGCCGCAGGCGCGTGCGTCATTCGTGGCGCGGTGGGCACCGGTGAGCACGATCCCGAGCCGCTGGGAGAGCGCGGCCAGATTGTGCTCACGCGCCTCGCTGTACAGGCGACGGGAGAGGTCGAGCGTGTCGATCTCCGCGGGAGGGTTCGGCCAGCGCAGGTTGCACCGCGAAAACTCGCTCGTCATGAACCGCTGGTCGAACGCATAGTTGTGGGCGACGGTGATGCCGCGCTTGAGCACCGCGTGGATCTTCTCCGCCAGCGCGGCGAACACCGGAGCGCGCGCGACGTCCTCGTCCTTGATCCCGGAGACCTCGCTCGCATCCCGTGGGATCGGGCGCTCGGGGTTGATCAGGAACTGGTGCTCGTCCACCCGATCGACCGATCCATCCGGCCGGAGGGCGAACTCCACGGCGGCGAACTCGATCACCCGGTCACCCGTCTCCGGGTAGAACCCCGTGGTCTCGGTGTCGAACGCGATCAGCGGAAGGGTGCGCCAGGACATGCTCCTTCCCGGCTAACCGGCTCAGCGCCTCCGGCGCCCGAGCAGCACGGCGCCGACCGCCACGAACATCCCCGCGACGCCGGACTCCGGGCCCGAAGCGCAGCTGCACGAACCCGCGGTCTTGATGGCCGTGCCCGTGTCCAGGTTGCCGGTCGAGTCGACGTCGGCATCGGCGTCCGTGTCGGTGTCGGCATCCGAGTCGGCGTCCGTGTCCGCGTCGGTGTCGGTATCCGTGTCGGCGTCACCACCGGTGTCGGTGGAGTCGTCACACGCGTCGCCGATGCCGTCGCCGTCGCGGTCGGCCTGATCCGGGTTCGGAGTTGCCTCACAGTTGTCGTGGTCGTCGACGATGTCGTCCCCATCGTCGTCGAGGGCGTAGAGCAGCGGTTGCGTGAACGCACAATTCGCGTAGTTGTTGGTGATTCCGCCACAATTGTAAGCGTAGAACCCAACGTTGCTCATCATCGTGCCATCCGTGATCGGGCCGCTGAGATCCCAGCCGCTGGCGTCGGACCATGCGCGCAGCACGCCATCGTTCGACGACATGTGGACATCGAACACCTCCCCCGTGGGGTAGGGTGCATGCACGAAGTCGAGCTCCTCCGCCCCCCTCGTCGCGGTGATGTGGAGCAACACGACGTCGCCGACGTGGTTAGGCACCGGGCAGGAGCTGCTCCGACCCGCGCCGCACAGGAGCACCATCCAGGCCTCGTCGGGTCCCTGCCCGATCACGCCCCCGATACCGTCATCGTCGGTGATGTAGGCATCCCAGGTGAACTCGCCGTCGCGCACAGGCACCGCCGGATTCGTCATCCAATTGGAGATCGACGCGTTCTCGAACCACCCCCCCGAGCCCTCGTCCGTGAGCGGGTACGCCCAGGTGTGCCCGCCGTAGTCGAATCCCCCCCACCGATCGGCAGTGTAGGTGCCGGCCCAGCCATCGGCAGGGGCGACGTAGTCGCCGAAGGCGTCGTAGGACCAGACGAGCTGCGGGGACGCCTCGGCAGGGGCGACGAGGGCGAGGAGCAGAAGGGTCATGCGTTCTCCGTGCGGTTTGCGGCAGCAGAGTATCGCCGGGCCCAGCACTCACCGCTCGGCGATCGTCAACTTTCTGTACCCGGGTTGAAATCGAGCCCCGCGCACCCCACACTCCCGGCATGATCGCGCGACCCGACCAGCCGGCACCGGCATGACCCACCCGAACCAGGAACAGGAGCTGCCCGCGAAGAAGGCGGTGGTGACTGCACTCCTCGCCGCGACGCGCGAGCAGTGTGCGGCGGTGGAGCGCGTGGCCGCGATGGCCCGGGACGAGGCATCCTCTGACGAGAGCCGATCGGAGGGCAAGTACGACACTCGCGCGACGGAGGCGTCGTTCCTCGCGAGGGGGCAGGCCGCGAGGGTGGATGACCTGCGGCGAGCGCGCTCCTGGCTCGAGGTCGTTCAGGTGCAGCCGTGTGTGCGTGCGGAGGTGGGGGCGCTGGTGGAGGTCCGGATGCGGGAGCGTGCAGAGTTGCTCTACATCGCTCCGATGACGACGCCCTCGGTGGTGGTGGAGGGGCGGACCGTACGCGTGATCGCCGCGCACTCCCCCCTTGGCGCCGCGCTGGTCGACGCCGCGGCGGGCGACTCGTTCGAGGTCGAAGGACCGCATGGCACGCTGGTGGGCGAGGTCCTGGCGGTGGCGTGAGGCCCCCGGGCTACCGGACTCGGGCGATCCGCGTTCCGAGCCGGACCGTGGCGCCGGGGGTGATCTCCCATTCGATGGTGGACGGGCAGATGAGCACGACCGTGGACCCAAGCTCGAACCGCCCGAGCTCAGCGCAGCGGTCCAGTGCGTGCTCCACCCCCCCCGCGGCCCCCGAGGCGCCCGAGTTCGCGATGATGTCGGTGAACACCGCGCGAATCCGACCCACGCCGAACGCCCCGACCATGACGACCGCGATGGGCCCCACGTCGGTCTCGAGCCAGCACACGAGACGCTCGTTGCGGGCGAACAGCTCCGGGATGCGGCGGACAGCGGCCGGGAACACGGGCCAGAGGCGGCCCGGGACGTAGCGAAACCGGACGACACGGCCCTCGCGGGGCGTGTGGACGCGGTGGTAGTCCCTGGGCGAGAGGTACAACACGGCGTAGCGAACACCGGGCGCCGCAAGTCCACCCAGCAGATCCGCGACAGCGTAGTCGAGGCCAGGAGCCTGGGGAATGCGCCCCCCCTCGACCGTGCCGACCACGGAGCACACGCCGTCGACCGGAGAGACGATGCTGTCGGGCCGCGCATCCACGGGGCGCGCCCCTGGCCGCAGGGCGCGGGTGAAGAAGGCGGTGAGGCTGTCGAAGTCGTCGATGCCACCCACGCATTCGTCGAGGTCTGGTCCATACTTCCGGACGTACGCGCGGAGCAGGAGGCGCTGGAGCACGGCGGGGAACCGGGTGCGCCCGAACACACCCATCCACCGCGAGACGAGGTTCTTCGGCACGAGCGAGAGCGCCGAGACGATGAGGGCATCCTTCATGACCGCACGGCCGCGAAGACGGTGATCCCGCTCTCTTCGGCATCCCCCTGGAACACCCCGATCGCGTCGAGCCGGGCAGCGGCGAACGCCACAAGCTCGGTGACCTGTCCCAGCGTGAGCGTGAGCTCGGCCTGGACGAAGGGCGCCTCTTCGGCGATGGGTGCCTCGACCAGCCACGTGAAGCGGTCGTGCCGCCCGTCCCAGGTTCCCAGCACGGTCACGAGGAGGCTCTCGCTGGCGCCCTCGCCCGAGAGCGCGAGACGGGTGCCCTCGATCTGGAACGTCTGCCCGCGGCCGCACAACTTCCACCCACCGCGAACCCGGTTCACCCTCTCGGACCACGCGCCCAGCGCCCTGAGGTACGCGGGGTCGTCGACCGGCACCCCTGCGCCGCGCGGCTCGCGGAGCTGTCCGAGGCGGAACGCGTCGCCGTCTTCGTCCAGGCGGACCGTGAGGTCCAACGGGCCCTCGCTGTCGCGGACGAGGCCGATCGCCCCGCGTTCGAAGCGGAAGGGGGCGGGGAGCGCCGCCCGCAGCGCGGCGAGGCCCCGCTCGACGTCCGGCAGCGCCGCGCTCGCGGCCTGGGGCGGAGGGGGGCCGCCCCCGGCCTTGACCTGCTCGCTCTCGAGCGCCGTGACCCGAAAACCCCGCCGTGTCTCCTCGAACCGCAGGACGAACCTGCGCAGTCCAGGTGCTCCACAAAGCCGCCCCAGCACGTCCTCCAGGCCGCTCCTGTCGAACGCACGGCTCAGCGCGTCGAATGCCTCGCGAGGCTCGAGGTCTCCGCGGTACCGATCAAACCAGGCCATCGTCCGCTCCTATCGCGAGCGCCGGCAGATCTCCGCTCGGCAACCGAGCAACCGGCGAATGAGCACCCCCAGGGAAGATCACCATCGCGTGGTGCAGCATGAACCCGGAGGCCGGATCCGCGGGGCCCGGGGACACGCCGGCCGACCCGTACAGCGGATCGCCCGTGAGCGGGATGCCCGCGTGCTGGGCGTGGACGCGGATCTGGTGCATCACGCCCGTCCGGATCTCGGCCTGCCAGAGGCAGCCGGAGTCGTCTTCGGACAGCGGCGTGAAACGGGTCCACGCCGGGTACCAACGGCCGCGACACGCCCGATGGGGCGGGTGGGCCACGATCATCCGCCGACGGCTCTTGGGGTGGTGACCGATGGCCACCTCCACCGTGCCCGCCCCCTGCCCGGGCCCCACATCCGAGCGGAACAGGTAGTACTTCCGTAGGGAACGGCTGGCGAACAACCCGCGCAGCTCCGACAGCGCCTCCGGGGTGCGGGCGGCGAGCAGAAGGCCGCTCGTCGCGGTGTCGAGCCGATGGGCGATGCCCCCCTCGAACCCCTCCGGAAACCCCTCCCTCGGGCAGTCGTCCTGGGCGAGCCACCAGGAAAGGACGCTCGGCCCACCCCCTTCGTGCGGCGGAAACACAGGCAGGCCCGCGGGCTTCCACAGGTATACCCACGGGTCGACCGCGCTGGCGAGTGGGAAGACGATGGACGGGTTCATCTGCGCCTCCCTCCCATACCGGTCATCGAGTGCTTAGGGTGCAATGTGCTCCGGGTCTATCTGCTTCTGCAATCGCTGGCGCTGGCGATATTTCTGACCTGGCCGATGCCGATGGCGATCTCGGAGCGTGCGATCGGCAGCCTCGATGGCGACGGGATCAAGCACGTATGGAACCTGTGGTGGATGCACCAGGAGGCGTGGAGCGGCGCTTCGGGGCTCCACACCAACTGGGTCGGCTTCCCGGACGGCATGGACCTCTACCCGATCGAGCCGCTCAGCGGCATTTTCGCGGCGATCCTGCCCGTGGGGCCCATCACGCTGTCCAACCTGCTCGCCCTCCTGAACCTCACGCTGCTCGGGCTCTGCTCCGGGTGGCTCGGAGAGATCGTGAGCGCACGCATGCGCGGCGCGCTCATGGCCGGGGCGCTCGCCCAGTGCAGCGCGTTCGCAGCGTTCACGCTGCACGTGGGTGTCGGCGAACTGCGTGAGCTGTGGTGGCTGCCGCTCGGGTTCTCGTGCCTGCTGGAGGCCCAGCAGACCCGCCGCTGGCGCTGGTTCGCCGCGCTGGGCGCTGCGCTTGCCGGCGCCGTGCTATCATGCTTCTACCTCGGCTTCTTCCTTGCCATCGGCGTGCTCGTGCACGCGCTGGTCACGCTGCGCCGCAACGGCGACCTCCTCGGGAAGTACGTCGTCACCGCGGTCGCGGCGGCGCTGATCGCCGTTGCACCCTTTCTGCTCTTCGCCCACACCTACGACCCGACCGAGGACCGGTCGACGGTCACGTTCGAGCAGTGGAAGCTGAAACGCCCGCTGGAGACCTACCGGGCCGCTGCCGCCGAACCCTCCCAGCTTCTGGCCTGGCGGGACGCAGAGCGGCAGACGGACGACCGCCAGACGCGCGCGTACACCGGCGGCCGGTACCTCGGGCTGGTCACCCTCGCGCTCGCCATCGCCGGAGCCTGGGCCCAGCCACGGCGCGCCGCGCCCTGGCTCGCCGTCGCCGCCACCGGCGCGGTGCTCTCGCTCGGCACCGTGCTCTGGGAGCATGGGGCGATCATCGCGCCGCCGGGTGGAGGCCGGGTCATCCTCCCGCTCGCGTGGCTCAACACCTACCTCGGATACTACGCCGAGCCCGTGAACTTCCCGGCCCGGTTCCTGGCGCTTTCGGCCATGGCGCTCCCGGCGGCGGCAGCCGCGGCATCCCGTTGGCGCTGGACGTGGGTGCTCGTACCCGTGGCCTGCCTGGACATGATCTCCCATGATCTGGTCCCCTGGCCGCGCGAGACCTTCGCGCTGCCCGACACCGCAGGCCTCTCCCGGGACGGCAGCGAGATGGGCGTGCTGAACGTCACGCCGTTCCTGCACCTTCGTGCGTTCGAGCCCAGCCTCCTGCTCGCGAACAAGGACCCGGAGGGCCGCTCCCGGGCGATCTCCGCGCAGATCTCGATGCGGCGGCGCTTCGACATCATCCCGATCGAACGCATGGACTTCTGGTCGCCGGGGGGCCTGCTCTGGGCGCTCCCGCTCCCCATGCTCCAGGCGTTCGCGGTGGAGCCCGCTCCGTCGAGCCCGGAGCCGTACCGGCGCGACCTGTGGCTCCTGCGTGACCGGGGGTTCGACAAGCTGTTGATCACCTTCGGGGGGGGGCCCCCCTCGATCGCCGCGCCAGCGGGCTTCCTGACCGCCCTGTGCGGGCCGCCCGAGCGATCGGAGGAGGCCTTCGTCTGGACCGTGCCCCCCGTCACCGCGACCGAGGAGGAGGGGGTCACCTGGCGCACCGAGCACGCTGGATTGGTGAGCGCGCTGCCCGGGCCCCGCATGGGAAAGCAGTTTCCAGACGCCGGGGACCCGTCGACCGGCGTACGTGCCCCCCCTGATCTGCCGCAAACCGCCCCTCAGTCGCCCGGTTCAGGTACACTACAGGCTCCATGAACATCCCCATCGCCACCCTCCTCGTCCTGGCACGCACCCTCTCGGGGAGCGCCTGGGCGTTCGACTCGGAGCCACAGCCCGTCGATCTGGCCGATACGGCCCAGGTGTTCACCAACGCGAACTTCTCCACCGGCTACGTGCCGTCTGGCTCCCCGCTCGCCGTGCAGTTCGAGATCCAGGCCAACGGGGGTGCGGACGTGTCCATGCAGGGCACCTCGGCGATGTCCTGGCCGGACGCGCTGATGCTGCAGTTCACCGGCGATCCGGGCAGCGGCATCTTCCTGCTCGACGCCTCGCTCGACGCCGTCACCACCGTGCAGGTGGACCTTTCGGACTGGGGCTACTACGGCACCTTCGAGATCGACCGGCGCACGCTCTCGTTCGATGGGATGCGGTTCTTCGATCCCTTCGTGCTCGACGGCTCGGCGGAGCCCCGGGTGGAGATAGCGGACCCCGGCAACAACACGAGCCTCATCTCCTACACGTACTCGATCTTCGTCGGGCTGGACCTTACGTTCAACGCCGACATGTCCACGCTCGTGACCGTCGGCTTCTCCGGGGAGCAGCTCCAGACCAACGATGCGATCACCACCACCGAGAACTCCGTCGCCACGGTGACCTACGAGCCGGTCGGGGACTACCTGGTGGACACCACCTACACCGGGGGATGGGACGCAACCCTCGACCTGGTGCTCACCCCCTCGATCGAGGCCTGCGCCTCCGTGTTCGGCTGCTTCACCGTGGTCGAGTTCGACGTCCCGATCAACATCCTCACCGACAGCTTCCTGCAGGACTTCCCGGCGGTGCAGGAGATCTTCCCCCTCCCGCTCATCGCCCCTGGTCTGGATCAGGCCGACATGGGCGACGTGGAGGTGGGGCAGATCACCAACCTGCAGGTGCCGATCGGAAACGACGGGAGCCTCTCCGTGTACGGCCAGGCCACGATCGAGGGCAGCGGCGACTTCACCGTGTACCCGGAGACCTTCGACGCACAGCCGGCCACCGAGGACGGCGTGGTGGTGACCTTCGCCCCCACCCTGGACGGCCCGCAAGCAGCCGTGCTCGTGCTGGCGAGCAACGACCCCGGCACGCCGGAGCTCCGCATCCCGCTCACCGCCAACGGCACGCTCCCGCCCGACACGGGGACCGACGTGGGCTGGGACACGGGAGACACCACCGTGAAGGCGACGAGCTCCTGCGGGTGCGCCAGCGCGCCGGACGCAGGCAGCAGCATGGCCGTCGCGCTGGTTGCGCTCGGCATCGTACAGCTCGCCCGTCGTCGCCCCGTCTGACGTGGCACGGAGGATCCCCCAGGCTGCGACCCTGCCACCCGAAGGGGCGGTGCGTACCGTCGTGGACGCGCCAGCCCTGCCTGCGAACTTTCCCCGACGGACGCTGCCCCTCACCTCGGCCGCCGCGGCGACGCGGCGCAGCCCACGACACCGCCGCAACGAGGATCGGTACCGCATCCTCGATTGCGAGCATCCGTACGTGGCGGCGACGCGCCTCGGGAGCCTGTTCGTGATCTGCGACGGGGTCAGCACGGTGCCGCGAGGCCGCGAGGCCGCGGAGCTCACCGTCTCGCGGATGGACTCGTTCTTCCAGCGGCGCCCCCACGTGGACAGCCTCCGGGAGCTCGTGATCGAGATCGACTGGGAGCTGCGGGCGGGCGGGAAGGGCTTGTCCGCCTGTACCCTCTCGATGTTGTGGCTGGCGTACGGAAAGGCCTACGTGGTGCACGTCGGCGACTCGCAGGTGTACCGGGTCCGGCACGGCGAGACGATGCGCATCACCGAGGAGCACCGCGGGGGTCGCGCCCTCGGCGCGTACATGGGCATGGGCCCGGAGATCGGGAAGGTCCTTCAGATCTGGCAGGACGACCTGTTCGCGGGAGACCTCTTCCTGCTCGTGACCGACGGCGTGACCGAGGTCGTGCCGGTGGAGGAGCTGCGCGAGACGTGGTGGGCGATCGGCTCCTCGCCGCAGCACGCCGCGCAGGCCATCATCAACGAGGTCGACCTTCGAAAAGGCACCGACGACGCGACTGCGCTCGTCGTGGACGTGCTGGACATCGAGATGGTGTAGCGGAGGCAACCGGCCGAAACCGGGAAACCAGAATAGGCGCGCGGCATGGCTACCCCCTTCGGAATTCGTCGTCGACTCAAGCGCTTGTTCGGCATCCCCCTGGACGGCGCATCCGCCGCGGCCCCCAGCGAGGCCAGGGTCACCCTCACCGTCGTGAGCCCCAAGGGCGAGCAGACCGACGAGTCGGTCGCCGGCAGCACGCTGCTGGCCATCTCCGGCCGGATGAAGCACCCGATCGCGTCCGGCTGTTCGGACTCCTCATGTGGCACCTGCCGCGTGGAGGTCCTCGAGGGCGCCGCCAACCTGACGGACCAGGAGGCTCGCGAGCGCGGCGCGCTCAAGGAGAACGGCTACCCGACGACGCTGCGCCTGGCCTGCCGGGCCGAACTCGTGAGCGGGTCCGCCAGGGTCAAGGCGTTCGAGGTGGTGTAGCCCGAAGCCCGCCCTGGGCCGATCACACCGCGGCCGTCCAGGCGACGTCGCGGAGATCGAGCTTCCGGTGCCGGAACGCGCCCCACAACGCGGCGCCGATGGCGCCGGTGTGGATCGAGAGGGGGTGGGTGACCAGCGTGATCGGCCCCTCGGTGCTCTTCACGCCTGCCCGCTTGGGCGTGGCGCTGGGCGCGAGGGCCGCGTCGAGGGCGGCGACGAGGCCCTCGTCACCGGCGAGCCCGCCGCTGACGAAGACGACGCCCTCCGCGTTCACGGAGCGGATCAACCGGGCGAAGCGCCCGGCCATGCTCTCGTGGATGCCGCGCAGGATGTCCGCCGTGGAGATGCCCCGCGACACCATGTTGATGACGTCGGTCTCCGCGAGCACCGCGCAGATCGAGCTCACGCGCTCGGGGTTCACCCCGCGCTTGGAGAGCTCGCCGACCTCCGCGAGGGACACGCCGAGGTAGCGAGCGATGTTCTCGATGAACTGCCCGGAGCCCGAGGCGCACTGGCTCGTCATCTTGTAGTTGATCACCTTCCCGACGCCGTCCATCGCGACCGCACGGGCGTGGAGCGCACCGGCGTCCAGCACGGCGTGCGCCCGCGGCTCGAGGAACTGCGCGCCGCGCGCGTGCGTGGTCATGCCATAGAAATGGCCCGTGGCGAAGGGGATGTCCTCGCCCTCGCCGGTGGTGGCGATGTAGTCGATGGCCGAGACGCCCGCCTGGGCCACGGCGCGGGTGAACACCTCGTCCACCACCGCGAGGATGTCGCGCCGCCGGATGCGGCCGACCTCGTGCCCGAGCACACGCGCCTGATCGCCGTTCACCTCCATCACCACGGCCTTGACCGCGCCGCTTCCAACATCCAACCCGGCTGTGATTGTCATGAGCTGACCCCCTGGGCGGCGAACATCGCGGCCCCAAGCGCACCCGTGTAGATGCTGGATGGCGAGATGTTCAAGATCTTCGTGCCGTAGTTCTCCTGCACGAGCTGGACGAGCGCCGAGACCGCGGCCGGGTTGTTCGCCACCCCGCCCGTGAACGTGAACTCGTCCTCGATCCCGCCCGAGCGGGCGAGCAGGCTCATCGCGCGCAGGATCACCGCGCGGTGCAGGCCCGCGAGGATGTCCTCGCGACGCTCCCCGAGGGAGAGCCGTTCGCGCAGCTCAGCGCCCGCGAACACCGTGCACGTGCTGTTGATCTTCACGTTGCGCGTGGACTTCATCGCGATGGGGCCCAGTTCGTGCAGGCCGATGTTCATCTCGTCCGCGATGTAGCCGAGGTACCGCCCGCACCCCGCGGCGCAGCGATCGTTCATCTGGAAGCTCGTGACGATGCCCTCTGCGTCGATCTGGATCGCCTTGGTGTCCTGCCCGCCGATGTCGAGCACCGTGCGCGTGCCCGGGAACATCGCGTGCGCGCCGAGGCCATGGCACAGGATCTCGGACCGGATCTGCTCCTTGGGGAACGGGAGGCGAGCCCGGCCGTAGCCGGTGCCAACGGTGGAGGTGGCCTGCAGGTCGACGGCCAGCGCGCGCTCCACGCCCTCGATGACAGAGGGCGGCGAGCCGAGGCGCGTGATCGCGGTCCCGATGTGGTCCGCGAAGCCGAGCCCGATGGGCTCGTTCTCCACCCGGATGATGCACTTGTCCCACAGCCCGAGGAATAGATCGAACGCAAGCCCGGTGTCCGGCACGATCGCCTCGGCCGAGCGCGTGTACGCCGACCCGATCACGTCGCGGAAGAAGTCCGACCGCGTGCCCGGGTTCTCCTCTGCAAACCACGCCTCCTCCTCGGCCTCCACGCGCTTGAAGATCGCGTCCAGGACAGCCCGGGTAGGGGCCCGAAGGTCGGGGACGACGCCGCGATCCACCTCCTCGTCCACAAGCTCCTGGAGGCGTCGCATCTGCACGAGGTTCTGCTGGACGCGGAACGCCCGCATCAGGCGGTCGAGCAGCGCAATGCCGGCCACCTTCTCCACCTCGCGACGCAGGAGCCCGAAGCGGGCGGTCACGAAGGCCTCGGTACGGGCCACCTCGGCCGCGAGATCATAGTTGGATCGGGAGTTGGTGATCCCCTTCCCGAGAATGGAACCA
Source organism: uncultured Pseudomonadota bacterium (assembly GCA_903875225.1). Taxonomy (GTDB): domain Bacteria; phylum Myxococcota_A; class UBA796; order UBA796; family SXON01; genus CAIUMM01. The sequence goes on along the minus strand of CAIQVJ010000067.1, from coordinate 22,097 downwards.
TCCTGTGCCAACACGACGGCCTTCGTCGTCGTGCTGCCAAGGTCGATGCCGACATAGGCGTTCACGAAGCACCCCCGAGCCGACGGGCCGCGAGCATCTGGATGTAGCTCTCGAGCCGGTTCTTGATGTTGGCCGCAGAAAAGTAGCGGGGGTCCACCAGGTCCGACTCGATGAACGCACCCGGGATGCCCGTGCGCTTCTCCACCTCGCGCAGGATCAGCAACTGGCCGGCCGAGAAGCTGTTGCACGACTTCACGCTGTTGATGAGGAAGCCGTCGGCTGCGTAGTCCTTCACGTAGTTGACCAGCATGTCGATGCGCTGCGGCAGCGAGAGGTTCGTGTAGCAGCCCCCGCAATAGTCCGCGAGGGTCCCGATGGGGTCACCCGGGTCGTGGCGGAAGCCGAACTCGTAGGTCCCGCCGACCTTCGTGTAGGTGGAGGCCACACAGACGGCGCCCTCGTCGGAGAACATCTGCCAGAATTCGTGGAAGCTCGTCCAGTTGGGCGGGCCCTCCACCACCAGGCGGTACTTCTGCTCGTCCAACCGGCCGGAGGGGGTGGTCGGCCCCTGCCCGGCGGCGACCCGCGCATCGACCTCCTGACGCAGGGCGCGGTAGTACGCGGCTCCCTCGGGGGTCCCCCGGAAGGCCGAGAAGATCGGCCCCACGTAGTAGACCGCCCCGAAGTACGCATCGATCGGGCTGGGGCGCTGCTTGGCGGTCTGCAGCACCGCAACGAGATCGTCCTCGGCATCCCGGCTGTACCCCAGGAGCTCACGGAGCTTGCCCTCGTCGTACGCGCGCCCGGTCACCTTCTCCAGGGCCGGGATGATCTTCTCCCGGATCTGGTCGACGATGAACTGGCGATGCTCGGGCGCGAGACGCCCGTCGCTCTGGTACGGGATGTGCAGGAACACCGCCGGACAATCGTACTCCTCACGCAGGAGTTCGAACCACTTCATGAAGGTGTAGCAGCCCGTGTAGCTCAACAACAGCAGATCGGGCTTGGGCAGCCGCGTTCCGGTGGGACCGATGTTCCCGGACTTGATCATGCCCACGTCGCACTTCACGTAGGTGCAGACGTCCTCGGAGTGCCCCGCCTTCTCGGCCTCGGCGATGTACTTGCGGCTCATGCCGCGCATCCCGGACTGGAGCGCGTTGATCTCCGGGAGCAGCGGCAGCGCGCCAAACGACCGGACCAGCTCGGTCAGGTTGCCGGGCACGAACGTGTACACCACGGGCTCGTGGGTCTCGGGCGCCTGCTCAAGCCGCCGGAAATGCTCGGCGATCATCTCTTTCTGCAGCTCCATCGACCGATCCTTGGGGGCGCGATCCGGTGGAGGCGGTGGTGCCGTGGCGGCTTGTGGGTTCATGCTTGCCCTCCCCAGAGCTTGATGGAGTCGGAGAATGTGCCGGCCTGCTCGCGGAACTGCTGGAACTGGCCGGTGTTCTCGGAATACTGGAATGCGATGCAGGGAATGTTGGCTGCCTCGGCGCCCGCCCGGAGCATCGGACGGTCGAGGAGCGCGGGATCGCAGAACGAGGGTGCTGCGAAGATCACGCCGTCCGCCCGCGCGGCGGCGACGCGCGCCGGGATGAGCTTCTTCTTGCCGTCAGGGGCGTGCTCGTAGAGGATCGAGCTGGGCATCGCGTGGCGCACGAACGTGTCGGCGAGCGCGGTCAACGGATCGCCGCCGATCGGCACCGGCGCCGTGAGGAGGCGGTTCCCGAGCAGGAAGTCGTCGTCGACGATGTAGCAGCCCGCTCGCTCGATGGTCTTGATCAGGCCCAGCGGCGGCTGCTCGCAGAAGGCGCCCACCACGATCACGCGGACGCGGTCGCGCGGACGCGCATCGTCGGCCGCTGTGACGGCGAGGTAGTCCCGCGCCATCTGGATGAAGTCCTCGGGCGGGAGCACCTCCCCAGCGCGGAGGATCAGGTAGAGCTCCTCGGTGGGGAGCTTCCAGGGCGTGTCCCGCCGCGCACGGTAGAGCGCGCCGATCACGTCGCGCACCTCGTTGTAGAGCGCGTTGGAGCGCGAGAGCGACGCGGGATCGGGGGTGACCCCGGCCAGCTTCGCGAGATCGTCGAGCAGGGTCTCGAGCTCCCGGCGCCAGAACTTCGCGCCGGTGCCCGCCTCGGGGACCTGCGGCACGTCGCAGTAGCGGGTGTACAACCCCGGCCGCAGGATCCGCCACATGCCCGAGAGGTTCCGGATCACGTCGCACGTGCTCGGGAACAACATCCCGCTGAGCATGTCGAGGCGGCCGCTCTGCAGCAGCTCGACCACCGAGCGGGGCAGGTGGCAGATGTAGGACTGGTAGAAGGCATCGCCACGGATGATCTCGAGGCGGTCCCCGCCACCCTGGACGCCCACGGGCAACATCCCCACGGCGTGGATGATCTCGCGCGGCGCGTAGACGGGCAGGTACCCCACGGCTTTCCGCCCGGTGGTGGCGCACCACTCCTTCACGCTCCCAAAGTCCAGGTCCTCGTAGAGGGCGCGGGCCCGGTCCACGATCTCAGCGCGGGTGTTCATCGATGCTCCCAGGCGGGTTGTGTCTTGCCGAGGAACGCGTCCAGGCCGATCACCGGGTCACGGCAGGCCATGAGCTCGTCGACATAGATGGCTTCGACAGCGCTGAGCTCCTCCTGGAGCAGCCGGGCCATCGGGCGCCGGGCAGCACGCCACGCGAAGCGCAGCGCCACCGCCGACCGGGGGGCGAGCGAGCGCTCGAACCACCCCTGCAGCGCGGCTTCGGCGTCGTCCGCGCACACATCGGCCAGCCCGATCCGTGCCGCCTCGGGGCCGGGAACGACCTCCCCCGTGAGCAGGAGGCGCGTGGCGACAGCGCCGGGCACCCGCCAGGAGAGCGTTGCCGCGGCGACGGGCGGAAACACGCCCAGGGTGATCTCGGGGAGCGCGAACCGGGCCGTGGGGTCGCACACGACGTGCCCGCAGGCCGTCGCAAGCTCGAACCCGCCGCCGAGGCACTGCCCGCGGACGATCGCGGCAGTGGGCACGCCCAGCGCCTCGATGTCGCGGAACAACGCGTGAAACCCGGCGAGCATCGCACGCACGCTGCCGGGCAGGTGTTCGACCACGCTCGCTCCGAACGAGAAGTGGGGGCCCGCCCCCTCGAACACCACGAGCTTGAGCGGGCCTTCGGCCTTCAGCCCCCGCACGGCTCCCGAGAGCGCGGCGATGAGCTCTGCATCGAGCACGTTGGCCTTGGGCCGGTCGAGAACCAGCCGGACGACCTCCCCGCCACGCTCGGTGAGTACCCGCAGCGGGCTCACGTCTGCCGCCGCATCGCCGCTGGACCCACGGAGCGGATGAGCTCCTCGCTCCACTTGTCACCCAGCGAGAGCCGCACCCGGAGCGCCGCGAAGTCGATCTCGCGATCGTCCTTGTCGCCGTCGTTGAAGGCACGGAAGCCGGAGTTGGCCTCGGTCATCATGTTCAGCGCCAGCCAGGCGCGGTTGGCTTCGCGGTTCTTGTCCCAGTGGGCGCGTTTGTGGGCGCGGATGGAGGCGATGGTCTTGGTGAGGCAGCCGGGGAAGGTGTCCAGCAGCTTGCTGGTGAGCGCGTCGACCTCGGCGTCGAGCAGCGAGAGGTCCGACGTGCAGCGCTTCATCAGCGCCTTCCCGGCGTCGAGATCCGCGCCGGTCTTGGCCTCTCCGTGCCGAAGCCGACCGTACTCGTCCACCGAGCCGTCCGTCCAGACCAGGGGGTTCGGCACCCAGCGGCCCTCCGCGTCCTTCAGCGAGGGGACGATCGAGGTCAGGAGCCCCATGCGGTGGGCCTTGTGGGCGCTCCACAGCTCACAGGCCGTGCACGAGTACATCGCGTGCTCGACCCCGACGTACAGCGGGAGAAAGTCGGTGCTGCCGCCGTCTGGCGCGCTGCCGTGGCGTGGCCCGGCCTGCCCGAAGCGCGCGTTGTCCTGCGCGATCGAGTAGTCGCACGCCATCCCGATCTCCTGACCGCCGCCCACCCGCATGCCGTTCACGCGGCAGATGACGGGCTTGTCGCAGGTGAGGATCCCGGTGACCATGTCGTTGAAGAGGCGCATGTACTGCGCGTACTCCTCCGGCCGTCCAGCGTAGTACTCGGCGTATTCCTTGGTGTTTCCGCCAGTGCAGAACGCCCTGTCACCCACGGCCGAGAACACCACCGCGACCGTCTTGCGGTCGTTCGAGGCGGCCCGGAACGCCAGGATGACGCCCTTGACCATGGCTGTGGTGTACGAGTTGAGCTGGCCGGGATTGTCGAGAAGGATCCAGGTGTTGCGCAGCCCCTCGATCACCTTGCCCTGGCGGTTGCGCACCGGCCGGTGCTCCACGCGCACGCCTTCGAAGGTCGAGGTTTCGACCAGATCATGGTCGTGCAGTTCAAAATTCGGCATGGGCAGGTTCCTTCAGAGATCGGGGTTGAAGACCACCCGCCGCCCGGAGTGCCCGTGGCGGGCCTCGGCGAAGGTGGCGGGGAGGGAGGACAAGGGGCGGAGATCGACGCCGTCGACGAGGTTCAGCTTGCCCGCGAGCGCAAGCTCGACGATCTCGCTGTAGAGCTCCGGGGCGCAGCCCCAGTTGCCGATCGCGCGGGCGTCGAACGCCATCAGGTTGGAGAGCCGGATCGTGGAGGTCTCGGGGGTGAACCCGACGACCATCAGCGTGGCGCCGTGAACGAGCAGGCCGAAGGCAGTCTCCTGCCCGGCACCCACACCTGAACACTCGAGGATCTTCCATCGGTTTGCGCGCGCCCCGGAGGCCTTGGCGTGGGCGGTGACGGCTGCCCGCAGCTCCTTGGGGTTGAGCTCCCTGGGGTTGAGCGTGAGGCCGCAGCCCACGGCCTCCCCCGCTGCGCGGCGTTCGGGACTCACGTCGATGCCGACCACCCGGGCGCCCTGCAGCGCCGCGATCTGCACCGCATAGCTACCGACCCCGCCGAGTCCGACCACCACGACGAGGTCGCCGGACTCGACCCCCGCGCGCTTGACCGCCTGGTAGGGGGTGGAGACGGCGTCGGCGATCACGGCGAGGTGCCGAAGCGTGAGGCCACCGGCGCCGATCACCGCGTCGGGATCGGCCCCGGCCCCGGGGACGACGCACAGGCCATTCGCCGGCACGACCACGTGGGTCGCGAACCCGCCGTCCGCGTCGTTCCCGGGCATGATCTGCCGCTTGCAGATCATCGAGTACCCATCCCGACAGTCGGCGCACACGCCGCACGGGATCACGGCCGGAACGACCACCGCCCGCCCCACGAGCGCCTCGGCGCCGTCGCCAGCAGCCTCCACCACCCCACTGATCTCATGGCCCAGGATCAGGGGAAGCGCGTGGCGCGTCCGCACCCCGCCGAACGCGAAGCCGAGGTCGGTGTGGCAGAGTCCACAGCCCGCCACGCGCACGCGGACGGTGCCCGGCTCGAGCACTGAGAAAGGGTGCTCCACCGGCTCCGGGATGGAGCCGGCTTCAAGGAGAGCATAGCCATGCAGACGGGGGGCAGTCATCGGGTACCTCGTTCGATCGGCTCGGATGCACGGAGCATGCCAGCACGCTCGACGCTGACGGTGCCGGGATCCCGGGTTATGCGCCCATCCGCGAGCGGACCGAAGGGCACCCGCGAGATGGATGAGGGCAGCCGCCCAAGTTCACCCGCCCGGTGGGTCTTCTGGCGCAGGCGCTTGTGCCAGATCGCACGCCCGTCGGACGACCGTCGCGGCGCACATCCGCCCATCCGACCGCCATGGGGGCAGCGCGTGACGCCGCCCTGGTCCGGAGCCCCGAATGCGCGCGAACGTGCCCTGCCACGCGGCTTAGTAGGATGAAGGAGGCTGGACATGCGCGGAGCGTAGGGCCCTCCGCCCATCGATACCATCGGCCGAACGACGGATACTGGATTCCATCGGTGAGAATCCGGCATTTCACCGCCCGCTGTTTGACGGATGGTCGGCCCGACCCACGTTCGGTAGTCGGAGAGCGTGCGCGTACTCATCGTCTCAGCCAACCAGGAACACCGGCCCGACCCGGTGGTCCCCCTCGGTTCCTTGTACGTCGCCGGAGCAGCGCGCGCCGCGGGCCATACCGTGGCGTTCCACGACTGTTGTTTCGACGGACCGGGGTTCGTGGAGCCGCTCGAGGCCACGCTCGCCCGGGTGAAGCCAGAGGTGATCGGGCTCTCCATGCGCAACGTCGACGACGTCGCGTGGCCCCGCGCCCACGGCTGGCTCGGCTACTACACCGAGGTGATGGCGGTGCTGCGGCGCGCCGGCGTCCCGATTGTGCTCGGAGGAGCTGGGTTTACGCTCTTTCCCGATCCGTGGCTGGACGCGCTCGGGGCAACCTGCGGGGTCGCGGGAGAAGGAGAGCGGGCATTTGTCGGCATCCTCGAGGCGATCGGTCGCGGCGAGCCGGTCCCCCGGATCACCTCCGTGCCTCCCGGGCGCGGCGATCTCGGAGGGGAGCCTGCGCTGGATCTCGTGGACCTGGCTCGGTATTTTCACCTGGGCGGTGCCGCGAACGTGCAGACACGGAGGGGATGCTCCTTCACCTGCACCTACTGCACCTACCCCGAGCTGGAAGGGCGCCGGGCGCGCCTGCGCGACCCCGCCGTCGTCGTCGAAGGGATGGAGCGCCTCCATCGCGAGCGTGGAATCGACCACTTCTTCCTCGTGGACAACGTGTTCAACACGCCCCGGCGCCACGCGATGGCGATCTGCACGGAGCTGATCCGCCGGGAGCTCCCGGTGCGGTGGACCGCGTTCGTCTCCCCCAAGGGCCTGCGCCCGGACCTCCTCCGCCTGATGGCAAAAGCGGGCTGCGACAGCGTGGAGTTGGGCACCGACGCCGCCACGCCGGCCACCCTCGCCGCGCTGGGGAAACCTTTCGGGGTCGATGCCATCCGCGCGGCCTCGGACGGCTGTCGCGCGGCGGGCATCCGGTTCAGCCACGCCTTGATCCTGGGCGGGCCGGACGAGACCCCGGACACGCTGGACGAGACGTTCCGGGTCATCGAATCGACGGACCCCACTGCGGTCGTCGCGATGCTCGGCGTGCGCCTCTACCACAGCACGCCGCTCGGGCGCCGCGCGCTCGCCGAGGGGTGGGTGGACAAAATCGGCCTTGAGCCTATATTCTATATCAGCCCCGAGGTGCGCGAGACCCTCGAGCCCTGGGCCCGCAACATCATGCAGACCAATCGGCGCTGGTACTTCCCCGGCCTGGTCGGGGAGCGGACCGAGCGGTTCCTGCGCGCCGTGCGGCGGCAGGGGATCAAGGGGCCGCTCTGGACGCTCCTCGGACCGCCCAGATAGGGAGCGGCGGGGCGAGGCGCGACGCCGCGAATTCTCGAGCTCTACGGGCTTATTCGATCTGCCCCAGGGCGAGGGCCCGAGCGACCGCCTGCGACCGCGTGCGAACACAGAGCTTGGCACGAATGTGCTCGACGTGGGTGCGCACCGTGGCCGGGGAGATGGCCAGACGGCTGCCGATGCGCTCGCTGGTGTACCCGCGGGCCACGAGCACCAGCACCTGGCGCTCCCGCTCGGAGAGGTCCTGCATGCTGCCCGTGCCGTCGGTGGGGGTGATGGAGACGACGCCAGCGCCGTTCACCTCGCTGCACACGAGGCGGCAGCTCTGTCCGCGCACCTTCACGATGCCGTGGTCGCGCTGCTCGCCCTCGGCGAAGGTGAGCGCACAGCCAGTCGAGCAGAGCGCCCGGCCCCGAGCGTCTTCTGCACGTACAAGCTCGTCGCACGTGCCCTCACTCGGACCGAGCAGGGAGGTGGCGGACGGGTTGGCATGTGCGACGTCGCCGTCGATGGTGGTGAGAAGGTACGCTGTTGGACGCATGAGGGCTCCTGGGTGTCGCCCATACGTCAAAGCACGGATCGTGCCAACCCCTCGGACGGGCCGGACCGGGGGGTGACGAGCCGCGATGCGGCGAGCCGGCCGACCGCCAGCCCGGCCGTCATCCCATGGCCCCCGAGCCCCGCGACCCAGAACAGGCGCGGGTTGACCGGGTCCCACCCGACCACGAACCGGCGGTCCGGAGCGAATGTGCGGATCCCCGACCAGAGCCGGTTGACCGAGCGGGTCTCGAGCTGCGGAGCCAGCTCCCGCAGGCTCTGCACGAAGGGCTCGAGCACCGCGGTGTCGACCTCGGGCTGCAGCCCGCGATCGGGGGGCACCACCTCCGTCTCGTCGCATGGGCACAGGAGGAGCCCACCGCTCTCCGGGCGCAGGTACAGACCGCGGTCGACCCACCACGCGTACGGGCTGGCGACCGACCCCTCTCCGGCGCTCCAGAGCAGGTGCCTCCGCAACGGGCGGAACGCGATGTCGAGCCCCCCCGCCTGCCTGCCGAGCGGTCCCGCCCAGGCCCCGGCGGCGTTCACGAGCGTCCCGGCGTGCAGGGCGCCATCGGAGGTCTCCACCCGGAAGCCGTCAGCGACCGGCCGCACCTCACGCACCTCACACCCGCTCTGGAGCACGACGCCCCCCGCCCTCGCCAGCCGTGCGCAGTGCTCCAGCACCCCATGGATGTCGATCACGCCGTCGGAGGGCACCTCGAGATGTTGAGCGGCGACGAGTCCGGGGAGCGTGGACCCCCGCCCCACGCGCACGTGCAGGCCGAACTGGAGCGCCTCGGCCGCGAGGGCGTCCAGCCCACCCTGGTCGGCGCAGAGCAGCATCCCGCCATCCGCGCACAAGAGCCCCGCCTCCTTCAGGCGGTTCCGTCCCTCGATGGTCAGCGCCGTGTGCTCTGCCCGGCCCGTGAGCTGTCGGGCGATCGCTGCGTTGTGCCCCGAGGCGTAGAACCCCGGCGTGGCCTCGCGGTCCAGCACCAACACGCTCTTCCCCGAGCCTCCGAGGTGCATGGCCGTGGCCAGGCCGGCGATGCCTCCGCCGACGATCAGGATCTCGACGGAACGAGTCACCGGTCCGCGTACCGCCGGACCACGGCGCGTGCGGCCTCCCCATAGGCAGGGTGCCGCGTCGCGAAGTGGAGCTGGGCGTCGAGCAGCCCCACCGGGTTCCCCGTGTCGAAGTGGGCGCCCGTGAAGACCACGCCCTGCGCCTCACCCCGCGCCGCGTAGACCGCGAGCGCGTCGGTGAGCTGGACCTCGCCGATCGCCCCCGGCGCCTGCTCCCGCAGCAGCGCGAAGATCGACCCCGGCAGCACGTACCTGCCGACGATCGAGAAGTTGCTCGGCGCGTTCTCGGGCCTTGGCTTCTCGACCATGCGCTCGATCTTCATCCGGTCCGGGGTGACGAAGGCGCCCGCGCAGATGCCGTACCGCCGCGTGTCCTCGTGCGGTACCTCCTTGAGCGCCACCACCACGCCCCCAGACTCCGCATGCACCCGCAACAACTGGCCGAGCGCCGGATCCTCACCGGTCAGCGCGCCCGTGGCGCTCCACACGCGCCCATCCACGATGTCGTCCGGGAGCAGCACCGCGAAGTCGTGGTCGCCGATGACCGGCGCGGCCATGAGCACCGCGTGGCCGAGACCCCGCTGCTCCTGCTGCCGCACGCTGATGACGGTCGCGTGGCGCGTGATCGCGACGACCTCCGCGAGAAGCTCCTTCTTTCCAGCCGCCTCGAGCGTGGCCTCCAGCGCGGGGGACCGATCGAAGTAGTCCTCCATCGAGGTCTTTCCGCGCGCGGTGACGAGAACGATGTTGTCCACGCCCGCCAGCACCGCCTCGGCGACGACGTAGGCGAGGCACGGCCGATCGACGATCGGCAACATCTCCTTCGGGACAGCCTTGGTCACAGGCAGGAAGCGGGTGCCCCAGCCCGCGACCGGAAGAACGGCGGTGCGTACGGTGCTCATCCGTGCAGAGTAACGCCGACCCGCGCAGCAGCCCCTACTTGTTTGCCGCCATCGTGACGTCGATGGAGCCCGACGGGCCCGTGTTGCCGCCGCCGAAGTCCAGGTGTCCCGAGAGCATCGCGGAGCCCCCGCCGAGCGGGCCCTGGAGCGGCAGGACCGCCGAGTCGGGCCCGACGTGGACCGTCCACTCGCCGGAGGCCGCACCAGCCCCCGTGGACCCGCTGAGCACGCCCTCCATCGGGGGCACTCCGTTGGGGTCCGAGCCGCCGCAGTTCGCGTCTCCGGTGAGGGTTCCGGCGTCGTCGATCACGAAGCTGCATTCGCCTGAGCAGGTCAACACCTGATCCGGCGCCCCGTGGCCACCCATCATCGTGATGGTCCCGTCCACCCGGCCGGTGTAGCTGCCGGCATCGGGGTTGGGCTCGACGTCGGAGTCGGCATCGGTGTCCGTGTCGGTGTCCGCATCGGCGTCGGCGTCGGAGTCGGCGTCCGTGTCCGCATCGGTGTCCGCGTCGGCAGAATCGATGTTGCCCGTGTCGTCGCCCTTGAGCGTGATCGCCGCAGTGCCACAGGCGAGAAGCAGAAAAAGAGTCATTGGCGCTCCGAGCGTGGGCGCCAGTGTATCCGATCACCCTGCCGTTGTACGCATGATCACGAGCGGGGCTTCGAGAACTCCGCGACCATCTGCCGGGACACCGCGACGAGCCTGCCAGCCCCGCCCTGCGGACCCGGCGCCCAGAGCCGGGCACCGAAGCTCGCGTAGCCGGATCCTGCGGCGACGGTCTCGCTCGCGAATCGCCACCAACCGTCCGCCGGGACGTCGAGGGAACCGAACAGATCGACCATCCACGTGACCGTGCTCGCCGGCGCGGGTCCGTGCATCAGCGGCAGCGCGGGGGCGGGCCACGCGTCGACGAGCGCGAGGATGACGGCCTCGTCGATCGGGACGGGCGCCACGAGACGAACCCAGCCGTCGATCGCGGCGACATCGGCGCCGGTGAACGGGTACGCCTGGGACGTCCATCGGTACTGGAAGTTCTGCGTGAAGGCGGGAAACACCCCCTCGACGTAGCCGAAGGCCCGCGACTGCTCCGGGCCCGGCGCCTCCGCTGGCGCGGCACCGGGCCACGAGATCCCGGTCTCCCGATGCGCGGCGAACACCAGGAGAACGACGGCGCAGAGTTCAGCCCCCTGGGAGACCCGGGCCTCCACGTGGGTGATCGCCCGGCCAGACCGCGTCACCCGCACCTCCACCCGAACGGCGCCAAGGAGCGCGGGCGCAGGAAAATCAACCAGCACCGACACCAGGCGCCGATCGACCGGCAGCCGCGTCCGTGCTGCAACCACGGCCATGCCCGCGAGCAGCCCGCCGAAGGCCGATCGACCCTGCGCCCACTGCGCCGTGATCTCCCCGACGTAGGCCTCGCCATCCGGCCGGAGAGCGATCGCATCGAGCCAGTTGGACATCGCCTGCGGCTAACGGGCCGCGGGGCTGCCACCCACCCCCAACCACCCGCCGGGGCGCACGGCCGGCCCGCTGCGGCGACGGACAGGGCGCCCCGGCGGCAGAGGCCGCCCCCGCTCGCTGTACCGCACCGGAGCGGCTACGCTGCCGCCCCCCCGGAGCCCTCATGATCCGCATGGCCGATCTCGCCGCCCGCCACCGCCGCGTCGCGGGGGCCTGTGAGGCCCGGGTGCTCGAGGTGCTGCGGTCGGGGCGCTACATCGGCGGCCCGGTCGTGGAGGAGGCCGAGCGACGGCTCGCCGATTCGTTCGGCTGGCGCCACGGCGTGGGCGTGAACAGCGGCACGGACGCGCTCATCTACGCGTTGCAGGCGGTGGGCGTGATGCCCGGCGACGAGGTGATCGTGCCCGCGGTGACGTTCTTCGCGAGCGCGGGTGCCGTGTGCCGCATCGGGGCGATCCCCGTGATCGCCGATGTGCGGGACGACCTCCCGCTGATCGATCCCGACACCCTCCCGCGCACTCCCCGGACTCGCGCGGTCATCGCCGTGCACCTGTTCGGCGAGCGCTGCCCCCGCCCCGTCGCGGACCTGCCCGTCGTGGACGATCTCGCGCAGACCGCGGGGGCCAGCCTCCGCACGGGCGACATCGGCGCCGTGAGCTTCTACCCGACCAAGACCCTCGGAGCCGCGGGCGACGGCGGCCTCGTGCTCACCGACGATCCCGAGACCGCCCGGGCGCTGCGCCTGCTCACGCACCACGGCATGCCGCGGCCCTACCACCACGAGCGCGTGCGGGGCCACGTCGGCGCGAACTGCCGACTCGACGCGATGCAGGCCGCCGTGCTGCTCGCCCACCTCGACGATCTCGAAGCCCGCGTGGCGGAGCGCCGTGCCTTCGCCCTGCGCTACGATGCCGCCCTGCCGGCGTGGGTCCGGCGCCTGCCGCGCTGCGCCGACCACGCCCTGCACCACTACGTCGTGCGTGTGCCCCGTCGCGATGCGCTGCAGGCCCACCTGCGCGAACGCGGCATCGACACCGCCGTGTACTACCCCGCCTCGCTCTCGACCCAGCCCGCGCTGGCGGTCTACGCGCCGGGCCCCACCCCGAACGCAGACCGGTTCTGCGCCGAGTCGCTCGCCCTCCCCGTGCACGAGAGCCTGGCCCCCGGAGACGTCGACCAGGTGGTCGACGCGGTCGCGTCCTTCCGGCCCTGATGGGCGGCGCGCTCGCCGGGGTGAGGGCTCCGGCCCCGCAGTCGTGCCGCCGCGGAACCCCGACCGGTCACCGTGCGTCCAGGATCATTGTGCCGAGAGCCAATCGATGGAGAAGCGGGCGAGGCGGATCTCCTCGTACGGCCACTCCTGTCCGGCCTCGTAGAGGTCGGCAAGCCCCCCGTCGGGGAGGCGCGCCAGTGAGGAGTAGGCCGCCCAGCCGGGCTCGACCACGCGGGCGACGGGCCAGGTGACGCCCCCGTCCTGGCTCAGGCGCACGGTGAGGTTGGCACGCAGGTCCTCGCTGTCCAGGTTGGAGAAGACCAGGCCATCGGGGGTCTGCAGCAGGCTCCCCTCGCAGCCGGGATCTGGCAGATTCTCGTCGACGGCTGTCGCGCCCCACGTCCGCCCTCCATCCTCGCTCCGCGCAACCACGCGCCGGGGCGCCACCGACGTCCGAGCGTTCATCATCAGCACGCCGTCCTGCAGCTCCGCCACCTGGGACTCGTCGGACCCCGCGGCGAGGCTGCCGCCGAGCGCCCAGCTCACACCCCCATCGTCGCTGTAGATGACGTGCGACGCCATCACCCCCGCCTCGTCGGCGTGATCGGCGGGAACCACGATGCGGCCAGTGCTCGTCTCGATCCCACGCCCGGGGCCGGTTGCGTACCAGGTCCAGCCGGACTCACCGACCATGGAGGTGATGTCCGCGGGATCCGCCCAGGTCGCCCCCCCGTCGTCGCTGTGGGTGGTCCACACCCGGCGCTCGTTGGGCGAGTCGGCAGGGTTGGTGCAGTAGGCGAGCCAGATGCGTCCGGTGTCGGCCTCGACGAACGCCGTGGGGTTGCCGGCGGTGTCTGCCCCCGCGTCGATCACGACGTGAAGCCCAGACCAGGTCTCCCCCCCGTCGTCGCTGCGCTTCATCACCACGTCGATGTCGCCCGTGTCCATGATGCCCTGCCGCCCCTCTGCGAACGCCATCAGGCCCCCATCCGGCACCTCGATCAGCGCCGGGATGCGGTACATCGGGTAGCCCTCCTCGCCGCCGACAAAGACGCTCTGCACGTCGACAACGGGTGGCGGCTCGGGGGAGTCCGCCGGCTTCACAGGGGTACATCCGCTGATCACGAGCGCGATCAGCAGGGAGCGGGGAAAGGCGACCGTGCGGGCGATCAGGACCATGCGAGCAACCATCGGCGAAGGTGTTCGGAGCAGAACGCGTCCATGTCCAGCGGGCGGCAGCGCGCTCCGTCAAGCTGCTCCTGGTGCGGGAGGGCCACCAGGACGAGCGCCGGGCGCCAGCAGGTCCAGCGCGCCGATCCTGACGTCCGCCCGCGGAAGATCGCCGCGGTCCGGGCCTGCGAGGGTCGTTGCCGCCAGCTCCCCGTTGGTTGGAGGTGCCGTCGTGAGCAGGGTGGACAGGTCGGAGCGGGAGGCGATGGCGATGCTGTTGGTGCCGATGACCGAGGTACAATCAAGGGGAATCGCGGGGGCGATGTCTGCGGTGTCCGGCGGCGCAGCGGAGTCACTGTCGGAACCCGCGACAGGCGGGCGGAGGCCGCAGCCGAGCGAGGAGAAGGCGAGTGCGCCGAGTAGGTACATGGGGTGGCCTCAGCCGCAGCCACCAACCGGCGCGAAGAGGCCGCTCGTCCGTTGGAGCGCTGGCCCGGCGTCCTCCTCGGTGCGGACGGCCTCCACCGACAGGATGTCCGGTGCCCCGCACTTGCTCTTCTCCGAATTGACCGCCAGGTAGGCGGCGAGCACGGTGAGGCGCCAGGACTCCCCATCGATGATGACGGTTGCGGGCTCCCCGGGGAGCATGGTGACGTCGCCATCGTCGGTCGTCACGACGACGTCGGTGAACTGGACCTTCTGCACTTCGTTGTCGATCCGCTTCTGGACGACCCCGTGCCCGATCACGTCTCCGCGGCTCCAAACGGCGTGGCCGAATGCGGTTGAACCATCCTCGCTCGCCGTGGAGCTCGACGTGAAGCGCGGGCCCGCGTCGTCGGAGATGACGAGGCCGCCGGACACGCTGTAGTTGAACTGCGTGGTCACCGCGACCGAGTCGCCCGCCATCGTGCTGAAGTCCACATGGCTGGGCGAGTGGTAGGTCCAGGTCGCATCCTCGATGGCGAGCGTCCAGTCGCCCTCGTCAGCGCCCGCGGACGCGTCGAGCACACCAGCGACCGCGACATCCTGCTCGTCCACCACGATGTCTCCGGCGAGGTCGACGGCTTCGAGGGAGTTGTCATCCATCTGGGGCCCCGAGGAGCACGCGATCAGGGAGAGGAGCGAAATGAGCATGGGATACCTCGGGGAAACGATCATGGAAAAGGGTTGGAGGCGGCTCTCTGCCGTCGCTTACGGATCGAACGGGAGCGGATCTGGATCTCCGCAGTCCGTGCAGAGCTCACCGCAGACCTGGTAGTGATTGCCCTCCGGCTCCCAGGAGCCGCAACCCAACACGTCGTAGCCGGTCTCCCAGTCGCTCTCCATCACGGGGTCGACACACTCGTTCCCGTCGATGTCGGGCGGGCGGATGTCCGAGTCCTCCGAGTCCTGGGAGAGTATCCAGACCCGGCTCCCGTCGGAGACCCAGGCGTGCTCGACCACCGAGTCGATCCCGGTTGAGGCGTAGCGGAGGACGAAGGGTGTACCAGCGCTCCACGCGGTGAGCGCACACGCCCAGTCCGCTTCGTTGACCTCCGTGGCGTCGGCCCCGCAGACCGTTGCACCGTCCCCCGCGAGGTCGCTGGCCGTACTGTTGACGTCGCAGTCCTCGGTCGAAGCACCACAGGCGGGAGACAGGAGGGCGAGGAGGAAGAAGGAGGCGAGAGAGGCGTAGCGCATGGCGTTCTCCAGTGTCGAGATTGAGAGTGTTCGCGGACCGGGGCGGAAGCACGGCCGGCTGGCTGGCGGCAAGGTCATGTTGCCGGGGCCTCGAAGATCTGCTGGTAGTCTGACCCGTCCCACCACACGCTGACGAAGTCGAAGGCCGAGGGAGAAAACTGCAGCTCGAAGCCGCCGGTGTCGGTCGGGTCGTTGGGTGCGGGCACCGTGACCGATTCGTCATTGGGGAAGCTTGCGCCTGCGAACATGAACTCTGGAACCCCATCGACCATGGCACCCTGGTCGTCTGCGGTCGCCGACCCGGAGGCGGCGATGTCGACCGCGCCGTCCGACGTCGCCACTGTGATGTCAACGGGCACGGCGACGCTGTCCGTGCAGATCAGCGCAACCAGCGGTACCTCCTCCCCGATCCCGAAGCCGCCGTTCGTCACCGTGTCAACCTTGGTGCTGTCCGTGCCCACGGCGGGGCCGTCCCCGCGAGCAACGCTGGTCGTCCCCGCAACAGGGGAGCCGTCCGGCCAGCTTCCCGCGAAGCTGAACGCACCCTCCATCAGCGTCATGAGCTCGGCTGCGCTCACGGCGAGATCGCCGATGACCTCATCCTCGCTCAACTCGCGCGTCTCGGTCTCACAGCTCTGGTGGTGGAGCTGGATGCAACCGGACAACAACGCCAGCGTCAGGCCCGCGCCGCCCGGGGTCAAGCGGCGGATCACGACTTCACCGTCGCGGTCGGCTTGTCGACCCCGGCCGCACAGTCGGGGTAGAACGTCAGGATCGTGAGGGTGAGGGACATGGTGCACCTGGGTTCCCACTCGTGATGCAAGTGATGGGCCGTGCGCGGGACGGGCTGGCGGCGCGTCCGCGATCCCCGCTCCTGCCGCGGGGCGGTCGCCCGCTCCCGCCACAACGCGGTCGCCGGCTACTTCGTGCCGCGATCCGGCGATGGATCGAGCACAAGCTGTCGGCCGACATGCAACCCGAGCGCGTAGACCGAGAGCTGCGGCGGCACGCCGATGGACGTCGGGAACAGCGACGCATCGGAGACCCAGAGCCCGTCGAGGTGGTGGTGCCGACCGGTCAGACCCACCGCGGCGGTGGTGGGATCCTGGCCCATCGGCACGCTGCCCATCGGGTGGACCGCCGAGAGCTCCGCATCCACCGCCAACACCTGCGCGATCTCGTCGGGACGGGTGACCTCGATGGCCCGACCGGCGGGCACGAGTACGCGGCGGGCACCGGCGGCGAAGAGCAGGCGGCACGCGTAGGCCAGCCCGCGCCGGAGCTCCGCCCGATCCTCGTCGTCCGGCGTGTAGGAGATCGCCACGCCCAGGTCTCCCCGGGGACGCACGGTGCCGCGCGTGCGGTCGTGGATCATGGCGGTGAGCGCCCCGAGGTGCGGGTAGCGCTGCATCACCGCCCGGTGCTCTCCGAGCCCGGGCACGAGCGTCGCGACCCCGACCGGGTGTGCGAACGCCGGTACCACCCAGGTTCGTGGACCGTTCTCCTCGTCGAGCCGCAGGAACTCGGTGCACTCGACGGACTGGGGCACGCCGCGCCATGCGTAGACAGGTTCTTCGAAGTCGCCGGCGGCGACGACGGCGGGGTGGATCCGCAGCGAATTTCCGGTCGTGTCAGAGGGGTCCGGGACGCCGGAGCGCAGGAGCAGCGCCGGTGTGCCCGTGGCCGAGGCGGAGACGCACACGCGCGGCGCCTCGATGCGCAGCCTGCCGAGGGGTTGCCGGGTTCGCGCATCCAGGATCACGGCGTCCACCCCGCGCACCCGACCATCGGCATGATCGACCGAGACCGCCTGCGCCAGGGACACCACCGCGAGCCCGGCCCGAACGCCCCGCGGAATCAGCTTCTTGAGCGCGTTGTTCTTGGCGTCGAACGCGCACCCGATCTCGCAGTAGCCGCTCCCGATGCAGCCCGTGCGGTTGTGCCGGAGCAGGCCGTGCTCCCAGCCGAGCGCAGCCGCCCCGGCGGCGAGCAACGCGTTGTGCCGGTTCACCATCGCCGGATCAACATCCTTCACCTCGAGCAGCGCCTCGACCTCGTCATAGAGATCGTCCCACAGAGGGCCCTCCCCACGGTCGGCGGCCCACCGGGCCCGGATCCCCGGCGGGACCCGCTTGCAGAGGTTGAGGTTGTGCAGCGAGGATCCGCCGACGCCGTGGCCCTGGTGGATCCGGATGGCCTTGTCGACCGTCGTGCGTCCGCCCGCCTCCCACAAGAGCCGGGGGAACATGTCGGCCTCGCGCTGGTTCATGTCGCCCGGGGTCACGAACGCTCCAGCCTCGAGCGCCACGACCTTGAGCCCCGCCTCGGCCGCCAGCATCGCCACCATCGCCCCGCCGGGCCCGGTCCCGATCACGCACAGGTCCGCGCGAATCGTGTCGACGAGGAGATCCGGGGCTGCGACGATCATGGGCCCGCTCCAAAAGGTTCCCAGCCCTGCGGGGCCTTGATCTCGTCGTACAGGGAGGGGCGCGGCAGGGAGCCCACCATCGGGCCCTCGTACCCCACGTCGGCCCACGCCTCGGGGGACTGGTACCAGGCGACCAGCACGAGATCCCGGATCGATCGGGCGATGAGCAGCCCCGGCCCCCCCAGCGCGGCCACCCGTTCGAGCGCGCGCAGGCGCTCGGGGGGCGTCAACACCGTGAACCGCTGCATCCCGACCCAGAAGGGCAACACCTGCTCGACGGCGAAGAACAGCGCGTGCACCTCCTGACGCAGCGAGGTGGGGAAGGTGAGGAGGTAGCGGTCCACGCGGCCGGCCAGGGAGTCGAGGTCGGCGGGGGTGGCCGCCGGCAGGAGGGCCTCCCCGGCGGCCCGGACCACCGCGGCCTCCGCCGCGCTGAGCACCTCGCCGCCGGCACCGTCGTAGCCGGTGAGGCGGAAGGTCCCGACGAGCGCCGCAGCAGCAGCGAGCCCGAGCAGCAGGCCCCGTCGGCGGATCACCACCGGCTGGTCGCCCGTGGTGGCGAGATCGCGGAGGGACGGGGGGAGTCGCTCCCGCCAGCCCTCGGTCGACTCCAGCCCGGGCCGACGCACGGTCACCCAGAAGATCGGGTCGCGCGTCCGACCGGCATGGGCATCGGCGACGAGCGCGGCGAACGCCTTGCCGGTGTATGCCGGCTCGCCCGCGACACCCGCGTCGAGCAGGGTCTGGGCGCCAGCGAGCGAGGCCACGCTGGCGTGCGCGTAGCCACGCCCGACCTGCCCGCGATGCACCTCCAGCCGCGCGACGCCGGGCGTGAGCCCGAGGCTTCGCACCGCCTTCTCGGCCTGCCCGACGAGGTACGAGAGCCGCATGTCCGGCGCAAAGAGGCGATCCACGACCGCCACGGCGCGCACCGGCACCTCCACACCCGCCAGCGCAAGGCCGACCGCGAGGCCGGCAGCAGTCCCGCCCGAACCGCACGCCACGTACACCGCGTCGGGCACGGGATCCGGGGAGGACGCCAACTGGCTCGCGAGCTCGATCCCCCCGAGCACGCAGCCGAGCATCCCGCGCGCGGACGTCGCCCCGATCGGCACGACCGCGCGGCCCCCGGAGTGGAGCCCGAGCACGACCCGGGGCGCGCGGAGCGCGAGATCCACCTGGTTGCGGTACCCGTGCACCGATGCCGCCCACGACGCGGAATAGGCCAGGTTCTCGAGGCCATGCGCCCCGAGGGGCGTGCGGAACAGGTGGGCGTGCACCGGCTTGCCCACGAGGCGCCCGGCCGCAACCGTGGCCACCACCTGGCCCGATCCGACCGCCCCCGCGACGACCCAGGCACCGGCGCCCTGGAAGGGCTCACTCGCCAGGAGCAGGTCGAGCTTTCGCACCTTCGTGCCGCCGTTCAACGCCGGGTAGAGGTCATCCCGCTTCAACCGGAGCGACCGAACGCCCGCGCGCTCGGCGATCTCGGGGACAGCCATCAACGGGGTCGGCCCATCGACGACGCCAAGTCGCGGGAGCGAGGCGAACGCCGCCGTCAGGGGAGAGTGTGGGTTCACGATGGGCCGCGGAACATAACACCCGGAGCGGGCCTACTTCCCCTTCTTCCCGCCCTGGAGGTGCTTGCGCAGCCCTGCGAACCCGGTCGCCCCGAGCATGCCGCCGAACATCGCGCCCTTGAGCGCGTCGAGGTGGCCGCCGGTCCAGAACCTGGCGCCCCCCGCGTGCTCCATCGTCCAGTTGTTCAGCTTCACGCCCATCCAGCTGTCGTGCACGACCACGCCGCCCTCGACGCTCTCGATGTAGATCTCGGCCTTGCCCGAGAAGGTCCCGACGAGCGTGGCCGGCAGGCGCCAGTTGTCCCCGTCCGCGATGGGCGCGCCCATGTTCACCTTCAAATGAAACCCCGGGATGGCCTTGAGCGGCGCTTCGGGGATGAAGTCGAAGCTCGGGGGCGCACCCGACGTCGTGGAGGTCGCCCACCAGTCCGCCCAGTTGGTCTGGGTGAGTGCGGTGAGCGCCGCAGCCGAGGTGGCGCCCTCGATGCGCACCGCCGTCGTGCAGTTGATCTCCCCGCCCGCGTCGACCTGGGACTCCTGATGGAAGGCCGAGTCCGGCGCCAACTGGGTCTGCATGTCGAGCGGCATGCTGTCGAAGGCGTGCTCCCGGATGAGCTCCCCCTTCATCTTCGTCCGGTAGTCCGCGCTGAACGTGCCGACGAAGGAGGCAAAACCCGCGCTGTCCCCCGACTCCGCGAGCGCGACGAGCCGCGATGCATCGCCGCCGACGAGCCCCGGTTCCGGGCCGGCCCCGCCGTTGACCTTGTCGTCGACCTGTTCGTGCAACGGAGCAGGCTGCGCTGCGCGAAGCTGATCCTGCGCATCGGCGTTGCTGCCGCCCCGGCCGAAGGTGGCGAGCAGGGCGTCGGGAACGGCGGCCTGCGCGGGGGCCGAAGTGGCAGTTCGCTGGTGACTCTGGGCCATGCGGGACTCCCTTGGAGCCCACAAGATAGCGCGTATCGGGGGGCCCGGGAATCCCCCTACCCCAGGGCCTCGACGATGTTCGCGCCGGTGCCGATCACCGAGTGTTTCGGCTGTGACAGCGGCCCCCAGCCGGCCTTCCTGGCCTTCGCCTTCGCCTCGTCGAGCGACAATCCGCGCTTCGAGAGCGAGGCCTGCAGCTCCTCCTTGGCCCGCTGACGCGCGCGGAACATCATCATCTGCACCCGGCTCTGCACGTTGACCGCGCCATCGCCCGATGTCTCGATGGGCAGGAAGATGAGCTCGGGGTAGCGCTGCGTGATGAGGGACTGCACGCCGTCCGACACGCCCGACGAGGGCATGCAACCGAACGGCTTGACGCTCACGACCATGTGCACCTTCTTCTTCTGCACCGACTGGATGACCTTGCCGATCTCCATGTGGCCCTCACCACCCCGGACGTTGTTGTCATAGTGGTCCTTCGCCAGCGACGCGATCTCGTCCATGTCGGGCAGGTGGTAGCCGTGGAGGCCCGCCGTGTTGGCCATGCCCTGGAACACGACGCGCAGCGCGACCTCCGCGCCCCGCAGGAGCATCACCTTCTTCCACGGGTCCTTGCCCTCGAGGCCCTTGCGGCCCGAGTCGTCCTTTCGCAGCACCATCCGCTCCTGCGTGTCGTGCATGTTCTCCCAGATCATGAACAGGATCCAGGCGACGAGCGGCTGGATGTCCACCTCCGCGCCCTCCTGCTCGAGGAAGCGCTGCAGGTGGTAGTTCCCGTCGCCTTCGGTGGTCATGGCCCAGAACTCCCCGATGATGCTCACCTTGGGCTTGGCCTGGATCTTGTCGACTTCGACCGCCTTCATCTCCTTCGCGACCTTGCGCAGCGCAAACACCAGGTTGGTCTGCTCCGAGAGCGCCTTGCACACCACCGCCTTCGAGCGGGCGATGGCAGCATCCGTGCTGCCGGGCACCACCTCGTAGGGGCGGATGCGGTAGCCGAGGAGGTTCAGGACGTCTGCGGTGAAGAGGGCCTTGAGCAGCGCGAGGAAGAACTTCGGGTTGAGCTCCAACCCGACCTCGTCGCCGGTCGCCTGCTTCAAGCCACCCTGCTGCTGGAACAACATGACCCGGAAGCCGTCGAAGCCCGAGTCGCGCAGGGCCTTGCGGTACTCGGTGACGTAGGTGCCGAACCGGCACGGACCGCAGGCGCCGGCGGTGAGGAACACGTAGTCGCGGATGATGTCGGCGGTCGCGAGCCCCTTCTTGTCGCGCAGCTCGACGAGGTGCTTGACCAGGTTTCCAACCGTGAAGTAGGTTGGATTGCACTGACCCCGATTGCCGTACTCCTTGCCGTACTGGAGCGACGCCTGGGTAGGCACCTCCATGGCCTCGACCTTGTACCCGATTCCGGAGAGCGCGGCGACGACGAACGTGTCGTGCGCCAACGTGAGTCCGGAGACGAGCAACGTCGTGTGCGGGCGCTCGGTCTTGGTGAACCCCGTGGGGACGGCATCCCTCCAATGGTCCGCGCCCTGGCCAATCCCGAGCTTCTTCGCTTCTTCGGCCTCGAAGGCAGCGAGCTCGTCGTTGATCTCGGCGTCTGAGGTGTACTGCTCGGTCATGGGGCGGGCTCCAGGGAGGGTTGAAAATCAAGAATGAATTGACAGACCAGGGCCGGCTGATTTCGTTTGGGCCGGTACTCCGGCCCAAACGAAATCAGCAGGGAAAAGGCGCGGGGCGTACTCGCCCCGCGTCTTTTCCCGTTCGGCCCCGGGGGCGTGGGGGGGGGGG
>CAIQVJ010000066.1 GCA_903875225.1 uncultured Pseudomonadota bacterium | reverse complement strand
CACGCCGTGGTGACGGCAGCCAGGTGCAGAGAGCTCAGCGCGCAACCGGACGTGGTTCGCGGCAGAACGCACTTCCACTGGTGGCCCGCAGACCGCGCTCCGTGCGCCGAGCGCGCCGCTTCATGACGATTTGGAATCAGGCCGTGTACTTCCCCTCCCCGGTGCACATGGACGAGGCCGTCCGCCTGTCCGAAGCAGCGGCGTCGGCCCTCCAGGATGTTGTCCCGCTGCCGTGCGACACCTGGTTCGGTGCCTGTGCCGTGCTGTCGCGCGAGGCCGACCGCGGGCAGGTCTCCGTACCGCGCGCCATCGCGGCGGTGGGGGTGGGGCCGTGGTGGACGCTGCCGTCCGCGACGGAGCCGGCGGAGCTGGCGTTGTTTCGCGCGGCGTACATCGACACCACCGGGGAGTGCGACTCCTGTGGCACGGAGGCCTGTGCGAGCCGGCTGCGCGTCGCGTTGACCCCGGTCCGCGGCGTCCCCGCGCCCCCGATCGCCGCCTCGCGCCGTCCGCCGGCGACGTGGTTCGCCGCCGTCTCCACCGGAGGCTGCGCCGGTGCGGAGCGGGCGGCCCGCGCCTCGTCGCTTTGGCAGGTGCCGCTCTCGGACGACGGCCGCACCCCTGCCATCGCGGATCCGGGTACGTGTGTGCCCGGGGAGGACGGCAGCGCCTGGTGGGTGCAGCCCTTCGACCTCACGACCAGCGACAGCCCGCAGTGGCGGAGCTACCGCGTGTGGCCGTCCCGCGGCGTCACGGCGCGCGCGGACCGCCCCGCCGTCGCCTTGCGCGACTGGTACGGAAACGGCGACGTCGAGACCCTCTGGGCCTGCCCGACCGGGTGGGTGTGCACGGACGATTCGGGGATCGTCTCCGGTTGGGAGGGGTTGTCGGGCCCGTAAGGCGCGCCCCGGCCGTCAACGCACCCTGCGCAGCACGTGCCCGCGCCGATCGACGAGGGTGTCCGGGTCGGCGAACACCCAGGCCTCCGCGTCGGGCTCGGCTCCGATGAAGACCGTGCCGGCCATCGCCTCGACCTTCACCACGGCGCCGTCGAGCGACACCGTGCCGGGCACCCCAGACCGTTTGAACTGCCGCGTGACCGGGGCGGGGCGGCGCTCCAGCTCATCCGCGAGGAACTGCTCCTTCTCCGCGATGTCGGCGGTGGCCGTGACCCCGAGCAGGTGGAGGATCGAGGCCACGCGCACGTCGTCTGCGGCGTTCACGCTCCCGCCCGGATCGCTCCGGCCGTGGAGGACCGCGCGCACGCGTGCCTGCGCCCGCACGAGTTCGTCCCACTGGACCTGCTCCTCCTGCCAGTGGCCGGGGAGCAAGCCGACCAGGTCGGTCCCGGCCCACTTCTCGGCAGGCCATGGGTCGAGGTGCGTGCCGACCTCGGCGGCGACGGGGCACAGCGCCTCGCGAAACTCCTCGTCGGGAAGCCAGGGCTCCGGCGCCGCGCACCGCGGCCCGCCGGGGATGAGGACGTCTTCCCGGTAGGGGGTGGGGCCCCCGCGGCGCCGTCCGGTCGGGGTGCGCAACACGGTCCCGTGCAGTCCGTCCAGCGGCCAGCGTGCTCTCGCCATCGCCCACATCGCCTCCACGGTCCAGCCACCCGCGGGCTCGGGGTCGGCAAGGGTCAGGACGTCGCCCGCCTCGAGCGTACCCGCCCATAGGCCCCACGGGTCCACGGTCAGCACCTTGATGCCGTCCGCTGCGGTCGCGATGGTTACGCCCGGGCCCAGGGCCTCCCGGCGTGCGCGCGCCTCCGCGAGGGTGCGGACCTCCAGCACGCCGTTCACGGGGCTCGCAGGCAAATCGAGGCCCCCGGACAGCAGCGGCCGCCACGTGGTGCGGACGTAGTCCTGGAAGGTCGCCTCGGGCAGCTTGGCTCCTTCGCGCGCCGTCACCCGGCCCAGCGCGTCGGTCGTGCGCTCGGCCAACCAGACCGGGAGCCCCGCCAGGGGGATGCCCGCGGAGTCCCGCGCGACGATCGACACCATCGGGCCGCCGGGCCGACTGCCGTCATGGTCGGCGACGAGCGGCAGCGCCTGCGGCCAGGTCGGCATCGGCGCGACGGGTCCGAGATCGAGGAGCACCTGCTCGCGCCGGTCGCTCCATCGCGTCGTGAGCGAGATCCGGTTGCCATCGGTGGAGGCGGTGATCCCGTCCACCTCGTAGTTCGGGAACTGCACGCGACCGAGCACAGCCCCGGTCGCATCCACGATGTGGACCTCTTTGCCGACCAGGAGGGCGGCACGACCGCCCGAGAGCGCCTCGACCGCCTGGCACTCCGCGATGGCCGTGGCGGGGCCACTTCCCCACCGCAGGCAGGCGGCGCTCCCCAGCGCGATCCAGACGCCCCCGTCGTCTCCCACGGCGGCGTCTCGGACCTCGGGCACGTCGCCACCGGCGCTCGCAAAGGTCTGCGTCTGCAAGTCCGTCGCGTCGCCGAGGGTGACAACGCCCGCCGCGTCCACGCGGTACACCGCGCGGGACACGCGGCGCTTGCTGGCGAACACGAGTTGGCCACCGCCGACCCGGACCGAGTTGATCCGGACGTTCCGGTCTGCCGGGAGGTCGAGCAGCGGTGTCACCGCCCCGGACACCGGGTCGATTGTCACGATGGCCTGGGCGAACGTGCTCTGGTCCTCGTACGTCGTGACCACGGCCACCAGCAAGCCGCCCGGCAGCGCGGTCCACGCCCGGATCAGCGGCGTGGCCGGCGGCAGCGTGATGGGCACGACCCGCGGCACGCCCGCGTCCACGGTGTAGATGGCCGTGGTGGGATGGGGTTCCACTGGAGCGCGTACAGCCACGGCGATTCCGCCGGGGGTCGCGGTGACCGGCCCGCGCAGCAGCGCATCCTTCAGCGCGGCGGGGATGGGAAATTGGCGTGCGCCCTCCGGCGACCAGACCGCGTTCGGCGCTTCGAACCACTCGTTGAACAGCGCGCCATCGCCTCCGAACTGCCACCTTTCGTGCGAAGGGTACGCGGTGGCGCGGGTGACCGTGCCCCCCCTCCATCCCATCGCGTCGAGCCGCTCGCATGCCGCGCCGTTGGCGTCCGCAGCGCGGCGTGCGTTCAGCGTGGCGAGGAGCGGCACGATGGGTGCGTCGACGGTGCGACAGGCGACGTCGTCGCCGGCGGCGCACGCGCGGAGCGGGTCCCCCACCCAGTTGCACGCGGAGGCGTGCCCTGCGGTGCACGCCGCGTCGATGAGCGCGGTTGCCTGCGTGGCCCGGTACAGCGCGACGTCGTCGTTGCCGAACGCGTTGTCCACCACGGAGGCGGCCCAGGCCCGGTTCGCGGACGCGGCCATCGTCAGGCACGCCGTGGCGTCGCCGCCGGCGCAGTCCGTCAACAGTTTGATCGCTGCCTCGCGCGGCACGTCCAGGGGCGCGGCGCCGGCGATGCGGGTGAGCAGGAGAAGCGTGAGCATCAGTTCCCTCCCAGGAGACGCAAGGTATGTTCGGGCGAGGGCCAGTGGGGGACGTCGGGAACGTACTGGACCTGGCAGCCGAGCACGCTCGCGCTCAACGCGAGGCCGGTGGCCGGGTCCATGGTGAGCGCCGCGGCGTCGAACGCCTCGGAGAGGAAGGGCGCCAGGTCGGGGGCGGGCTGCTGGGTCGGGGCACCCGTGAGCGCGCCTGGCGGTGCGTGCGCGCAGCCCACGCCACCGAGGAGAATCAGCGTCTTCAGGATCGAACGAGGGGTCATACGGGGCTCGGGTGCGCCGGAAACGCGCGTGCCCGACTGGTATTCACCCGACCGACCGATCGACCCGCGGAATCACTCCAGCGCACCTCATGGTCGAGCGCGGGCGTCTCGCCCGCCCTGTGGAGCGGCGCGCACGACGGTGGAGAGCCTGAAAGTGATGCCGATCTCCGCCGCGCCGATGCTCAGCACCCTCACCGCGCGCGCAGGATCCACGCCGTCGGCGCGCCTGCCACCCCCAGCGGGGCCAGACCCCACAGCAGGACGGTCTCGCCGTCGATCGCCCCACCGCGGAGCGCCGGGAGGACGGTGAGCACCGTTGTCGGGCACACGATGGCCCAGAGCACCACGAGGCTCGCGATCGTTCCGCTCCGCCGACCGGCGCGCACCATCCCGCGGGCCACGGAGACCGCCACGGCCGCGAGCACGGCCCACAACAGGAAGACCGGCGCGGCACAGATCCACGCCCCGTCCAGCCCGTCGGCGTGGGCCACGCTCGGGAGCGCCAGAGCGGCGAGCGCTGGCCGCCAGGCGAGCCGGTGGGAGAACATCGGGACCCAGTACCACGTACGGGCGAGGCCGACCGGCGTGGCGCCACGTGGGGAGCCGTGTACCGTGGAGAACCCTCTGCTGCCCCTACGACAGGAGCGTCGCTCGGCTCGCCGAGGTGGACCTCCGCGTCCTCGACGACCTCACCCTCCGCCCCCTTCGCGGCGACGAGCCGGAGGATCTCCGCGAGTTGCGATCTCCAGTCCGCCCGGGGATAGCTCGACTTTCTCCACGACGCGGCTGAGCGCGTGGCGCCGTTCTTCGAGGGGCTGGGCCCGCCACGCCTCGCGCACGGCTTCGCGGAAGGCGTCGGGGTCGATGGTGTCCGCTTCGGGGACCGGGTCGGCGGCCGGCAGCGCGGCGGGCTGAAGCCGAGCGTGGTCGCGCTGGGTGAGGAGCGGCGCGGTGATCGCCCTGGCGTCGCCCTCGTCGATCATGCCGTTGATGGCGTGGGTGGCGGTGAGGCGGATCTTCCGGTCCAGCTCAGCGATCACGTTGGCAAGGCGCTCGCGCTCGCCCGCGAGTTGGTCCACCTGGGCGTCGGCGAGGCCGCTCAGGGCATTGGCGAGGATGGTGTCGAGGGCCTCGGGGGCGAGGACGTGCTCCTCAATGGGCGATGGGCGCGAACGGGATGGTGTCCGTCTGCTCCTCTGCCAGCCGCGGCTCGGGCCGCGCCGCGGGGGCCAGAAAGCGGCCACCGGATGGCCCGCTCTGCACCATGGTCCAGGGCCCCTGTCCGGGTATATGGGCGTGACCACCCATCAAGATCACACCCGCGAGAGAGGCAAGCAGTTGGCCCAGGGAAAATCCTCTTCACGCAGGCCGGGATTCTGTTCCCCCATTGCGCGTTCTTTTCGGCTGCCGAAGGCCTCTTTCTCCCGCTGTCGTTCTGGCCGCCCTCAGGTGCCCAACCGGTCGCCCTGGACGGTCTGCACGCGCGCCTGGCGTCGCGACTCCAATCGTGCCATTGACGAAGCCTGAGCAGCGCGTGGATCTCGCCGTCGTAGGCGCGGGCATAACCGGGCTTGGCGCAGCCGCTTTCGCCTCGCGCGGGCACGCGGTGACCGTGTTCGAAGCCGCCCCGCGTGTCGGCGGCGCGGCGGCCGTGGAGCACATCAGTGGCCTCCCGTTCTGCCCCGGGCCCCAGTTCATCTGGGGTTTCGGCCCGGACGGCGAGGGCACGCGGATTTTTCGCCGCATGGGCGTCCACGTCCCCATGCGGCGGATGCCCGCGAACTTCGACGCCCTGAGCCTCGGCGACGGCGTCTACCACGACGTCGTCGGCGGGTCGTGCGAGGCCGCCCTGGAGCGGGTGGTGCGCCGCGACCCGGCCCAGGCTGGCCCGATCGCCCGTTTCACCCGCGCGCTGGACCTCGTCGGAGAGGCCTGCGTCGCCATCTCAGCCGGGGCGCGGTTCATGGATACCGGCGTGTCGATGCTCCACCACATCCTGACGCGCCGCCACCTCCCCCTCCAGGCGCGGTCGCTCGTCCTGCGCAACCACCGGGAGACCGTCGCGGGCTTCGCGGGCCGGCTCGGGCTCTGCGCCGAGGCCGTGCGCATCGTCGTCTACCACCAGGGCATCTTCGCGGAGCGCCTCGACGAGCTGTCCCTCGTCCTGTTTGCGGCGGCGCGGCACCACCTCAAGCAGGCACACTACGTCCCCGAGGGGGGCACCCGGCGGGTCGCAACGGCCCTGGCGGACCACATCACCGCCAACGGCGGGACGATCCGGCTTGGACAGGAGGTGACGAGCGTCGCGAGGTCGGGGACGGGGTGGGAGATCCGGAGCCGGGGGACACACGATGGGGAGGAGAGCGTCGCCACGGCGAACCGCGTCGTCTTCGCCTGCGCCCCGCCGATCGCGGCGCGGCTCCTGCCCAGCATGGAGCTGCGCCACGAGCCGGGCTTCGTCGTCTCTGCCTTGTGCCTGGCCGCCGAGGTGGACGAGGGCGTGCGCCAGGGCCTCGCCGACCGGAACTTCACCTGGTACCGCACGCCCGCGGAAGACGTGGACTTCCACGCCGCGCCCGAGCGCCTCGAGTACCTGAACTTCACCTCGCCGACCCTGAACGGCGGGGAGCCAGCGCCAGACGGGCGGTGCGTGATCGTGGCGTTCTACCCGGGAGGCGCCGAAGCGGCGTCCCTGGCGGCGCAGGCCGAAGCCGTCGTCCAGGCGCACCTCGCCCGCTTCGGTGACGCGCGCGTTGGCGACCGACGCATCATCGGTCGCCGCCAGTGGGAGCAGGACTTCGGCAGCTACGCAGGGGCGGCGTACGGCCGCCGGCTCACCTCGATGTCCCTCCGGCAGCGCGCGGCCGTGCGGACGCCTCCCGGAATTCGAATCGCCCATAGCAGCGTCGGGATCCCTGGCATCATCGGGTGCCTGGAGATGGCCGAACGCGTGACCGACGAGCTCGGCGTGAACGAAGGAGCGGGCAGATGAGCGAGGCAGACCTCGCTTTCGCCCCACGGCCGGGCCTCACGGCGTGGCTCGGCGCCAGCCTGCTCCTCGCCAGCATTTCCTCGGCGTTGGCGTGGTCACAGGGCGTGGTCACCCTCCCCGCGCACCTCGTCACCACCGTCCCAATGCTGTACTTCGTGTTCATCTGCATACACGACGGAGTGCACGGCGCGCTGAACCGCGATCGGCGCGTGAGCGACGCGATCGCCTGGGTAATGGGCTCGATCACCGTCCTGCCGTTCCCGCTGCTCCGTCAGGCCCGCCATCGGGTGCTTGCCCGCGAAACGGGGGCTGGTGGGCGTGCGAGCGGGTGGGGAGGCCGAGATCGAGGTCGACCGTGCGTGGACGTCCCGTCAGTCCGGTCCCCGTCGGATGAGACGCCGGCGCGCGGTCAGCCACGACGAGTTCGATGCCACGGTGGGGTGTCAAGGCTCGCCCAAACTGAGCCACTCTGAGATCGGCCAAGCTGATCCACCTCGCGCCACCTCGGGGCACCCATTCCAGCAGTGGATCTGGGTCCCACGGCCCGGCCGAATTCCGCCGCCTGCTGGAGCCCAAACTGAGCCACGGAGGAGCAGGGGTCCGAGGTCTTCCCGGACCCCTCCCACGACGTGGCCAGCCGGCGCCCGACCCCGGCTGATCGGGCGGTGACTCCCGCGCACCGGCTCTCCAAGGTGAGTCCTCTCACGACGCCGCCGCCCGGGCCTTCGGGTCGCGGAAGCTCGGCCCGTCGATCTCGATGATGTGCGCATGGTGCCGAAGCCGATCGACGGCGGCGCTGGCGAGCAGCGGGTCGCCGAAGACCCCGGGCCACTCGGCCGCGCTCCGGTTGGAGGTGATGATCATCGAGCGTTTCTCGTACCGAAGCCGGATGATCTCGTAGAGATCCGCGGGTTCGTCACCACGCAGCGGCATCAGGCCGAGGTCGTCGATGATGAGCAGGGCAACGTCACAGTAGCGGGCGAGACGGCGCTCGTACGTGCCGTCTCCGCGTCCGGCGCGCAGCTCGGCGAACATCCTCGGCGCGGTGACGAACACGGTCTCGTGGCCGCGACGCACTGCTCGATGTCCCAGCGCTTGGGCCAGGTGCGACTTCCCGACACCCGCGGGCCCGATGAACAAGATGTTCTCGGCCTGATCGACGAACCGAGCGGTGGACAGCTCCACGATCCGCGACTTCGGCACCTTCGGGTTGAACGCCCAGTTGAACACCTCCAGCGTGCGCTCGTTCTCGAAGCCAGCACGCGCCAGACGCTCCTGCAGCTTCTTTCCATCCCGGCGATCGAGCTCGTCCTGGAGCACGCGAAACAGGAACTCCGAGGCGTCGAGGTTGTCCTCGACGGCCTGCTGCTGGCGCACCTCGAGCGTCTGGAGCACGCCGGACAGCTTCAGCCGGCGCAACACGCGGTTCAAATCCTCGGTTCCAATCATGAGAAGACTCCTTGGTCGGTGAGCATGGTGGAGAGCTCCCGCGCGAAGCGGGGGTTGGGGGGAAGTGGGCCGAGCGGCAGCTCGGCCGGGAGGGGGTGGAAGTCGAGTCCCAGTCGCAGCATCTCGGCGATCTCGCGGTACTTCCGGATGCCGAAGTGACGGGCTCGACGAGCCGCGTTGTTTGCGCGGTCGGAGGGGTGACGCTCCAGCAGCCCGACGATGGCCATCACCTGGCGGATCGGGTTGACCGGGCCGCCGAGCGCGATGATCTCGTTGGCAAGTGCCTCGACGTCCGGTCCCATGCGCCGGGCCCGGGCAACCCAGAAGCCGGCGTCCCGATGCCGCTGGGCAACCCGCTCGGCTGGCAGGTGCTCGTCGATCGTGCTGTACTGCCCCGCGCCGCGCCGATCGTGTGTCGCGACCAGCTCGTCATCGACGTAGACGCGGACCTCGGACGGAGTTGCTCGAACCGAAGCCGTCTCCCCGATGTGGCGAAACGGCACCGAGTAGAAGCGGCCATCAAACGCCACATGCGTGTCCCGATGCACCTTGAACTCGCGCCAGATCGTCAGCAGGTAGGGGCGAGCGGGAAGCGGCAGGAGGGTGGCCTTCTCCTCGGCCTCGAACACCCTCAGGGGCTGGCGACGGGTGGTCCCGTGGTCGCGCAGCCCGGCCACCTCCAGCACCCACTTCGTGAGCCGGACGTTCGCCTCAGGCAGGTCGAGCCCGTCCGGCAACGTCGTCAGGAAGCTGGTCCCCACGTACTTTGCGCCCGCCTCGACTTTGCCCTTCTTCTCGGGATCGCGGGGCGGCGCCGGATCGATGGTGAACCCGTAGTGGCGCGCGATCTCGCAGTAGCTGCGGTGCAGGTGCGGATCCTCTCCCGTGGTGAACGCGACCTTCACGACGGCGGACTTCAGGTTGTCCGGGACGATGATCCGAGGGACTCCGCCGAAGAATGCGAACGCCTCGACGTGGAGCTGCTGCCAGGTGTCGGCCTTCTGGTCGAAGACGACCTTGGCGAACATGTGTCGGCTGTGCCCGAGCACCATGATGAAGATCCAGGCCTTTCGCGGACAGTTCCGATCCGGGTCGCGCAGGAACCCTGCGTACTTGAAGTCCACCTGCGCGACCTCGCCGGGGGCGGTGACGACGGGGATGGCCACGTCCACAGCCTGCGGCCCCAGCGCTTTGCGCAGCCGTGCGCAGAGCCGCTTCACGGCGGGAAGGCTCCCTTTGAAGTTGGGATCAGTGGTGCGCAGGAAGTCGAAGATCGCCTGGGGCCCTGCGCCCCCGGCGAGCAGCGCGCGAGTCTGGGCGGTCCAGTCGATTACGGTCGAGGTCTCCTGCGGCGGGGACCTCGACGGCAACGCCGCCTTGATCGTCGCCAGCTCGGGTAGATCGTCCGGGGAGCCGTCGAGCACTCCGGCCGCGGCCAACGAGGTCACGTAGCTGCGAACGGTGTTTCGGCTCATCTGGAGGAGGCGTGCGAGGTCGCGCGCACTTCTCCCCTGCCGGTGCAGGTGCACCAGCTCTTGGAGGGTATGCATGTCGGTCCTGTGAGCGGTCATCGAGGCCTCCGGGGTGGAGCGAGGCCTCTACTTGAGTGCGAAGGAGTGGATCAGCTTGGCCGTACCGAGGGTGGATCAGCTTGGCCGTACCGAGGGTGGATCAGCTCGGCCGTACCGAGGGTGGATCACCTTGGCCGTACCGAGGGTGGATCACCTTGGCCGTACCGGGGGTGGATCAGCTTGGCCGTACCGAGGGTGGATCACATAGGCCGGTCGGCAACATGGGGAGTGACCTGCACTCTCTGACAGGTAGTTACGCGCTCGGCGCGCGCGACTGCACCTTTGAGATAAGCGGGTAGCGTCGACGTCGGGGCGCAGGACGTGGAGCATCCGGGCAGAGAGCTCGGACCACTCGACGGCGTGCCAGGTGATCCCGGGGACCGGCTCGAACGCGCGAAGGAAGCGGCCGATGCCGGCGGAGGGTTCGAGGGCGTGGACGCTGTCGCCGTCGTGCGGGAGGCTCGGGACCAGCGGCGCTACGAGGCGGGCGATCTCCTTCGCCACCTTGCTTGGCGTGTAGAATTCATGGGAGAGTTTCGTTTTGCGTAACGGAG
This sequence comes from uncultured Pseudomonadota bacterium, assembly GCA_903875225.1. Lineage (GTDB taxonomy): Bacteria > Myxococcota_A > UBA796 > UBA796 > SXON01 > CAIUMM01. The sequence goes on along the minus strand of CAIQVJ010000066.1, from coordinate 5,930 downwards.
ACGGTGCCGGTGGTGAGCAGAACGCGGGGGTTCAAGGCGAGGATCGACTCACAAGGGGCTGCGGAGTGACGCCCAGCCACTATCGTTCAGGGTTGACCGAGACATCCCTCCTCGTACTCGAACAGGCCGCCGCGTTCTCCCAGGTCCAGATACGTGCGCACATCCCGGTAGGGAACCTCGGGCGGGATGTCAACTGCGATCAGATTGGCGTTCCACCGCTCGGAATCGCACCCCATCGCCGACAGCTGGGCTCGGGTGGGCTGAACTTCTGCGGGATCTGCGAACAGAAGTCGGACTGTACTATGGCCGGATGCGAGCAGCAGGCTGGCGAAGCGCAGGCTGCCGTCGTCCTGCTTCGTTGCCGCGACGACGTCGCCCAGCGCAAAGCCGCGCGCGAAGAACGGGATGTTGTCGAGTCGATAGCCCGCCCCCTCCGGAACGGCCCAGACGCTCTCTACCTCGAACGTGCCGTCAGCCTGCCCGATATAGAACAGTACCTTCGCATGAGCCGCACCTTCAGGCGCCTTCACGGGGTTTTGTCGCTCTTTTCCAAGTTGCAGTCTCGGCAGAGGACCTGACCGTTCTCTGGAGCACCGTCACCCCCCTTGCTCTTTGGAATGATGTGGTCCCGTTGCCGCTCGTTGCCGGGTGGGCTCACCCCCTTTTGAGACCTTTGCCCGGCCACAACTGTGGTGCCGCAGTTCTCGCAGACATTAACACCGCCATTCGCAGAGGCGTTCCCCGCGTCGATTCTGCCCTTTCCTCCAGGGGTGAAGGCCTTCCCGGCCCGTGCTCCCCCCTGCGTCCCTGTCGCCATCGCCCACACGTAGTCCGCTCCGTCTTCCAGAACGCCGCCGCCATACTTCAGTGCGACGTACGCCGTCGCGGTGCCGTTTGGAAACGCTGGCCCCGCTCCAGCGCCAACGGCGGTGAGACCGAGCAGGGGGGCCCGCATTTCATCCCCCTCGTAGTACAAGAACGCGGTCGCGGCGATGTCTGTCCAGGTCAGCGCCGCGTCAGCCGCAACGTACCCACCGGCCGCTACTGCGATGGGGTTCCGCCCATCGGGATCGGTGTACTTCATTGGGTTCCCGCGCGCATACCCGTACCGGTTGAACGACATCGGGTCGTCCGTCGTGCCGATCTGGTCTCGGTCCGGGCTGACGAACGCGTTGCTCGGCGCGTGGAACGACCGGGCGCCGAAGTCGGAAACGCCGTACGGGTCAAAGCGCTCGTGCCCGGCGTACGCGACGTCGTCTTGCAACAGGCTACCCGTGCTGGCCCGGAGAAGGCCGAACGGGTACATCTCCTGTGTTCCGACGACCACGGCGGATGCGCCCGACACCCCTCCGGTCACCATGCGAACTGTCCCTATGTGGTCGGAGTGCATCCAATGCACGCGCCCGTCAGGGTAGCTGCCCGAATAGTCGATCACGGCGATCGCAGTGTTTCCCAGGTAGACATATATTTCTTCCATGACCGGTGTCGATGTCAGAGTCGCCGCACTGAAGCGTGCGTACAGGCGGCCGAGGGCGTCGTAGATGTAGATCTCATAGTGCGTGACCCCACCGGACGTCGTCGCTCGGACGGACCGTCTGCCGGCGTAGTCATAGGTGATCGCCGCGCTCGTGGTCGGACTCGTGGCGGACGAGGTGGCCACCATCCCCCGGTAGTTGTAGGTGAAGCTCTTGTGAGTGTCGCTGGTCAACTCCCCGACCGAGTCGTAGGTCCAGGCGGTGTCGTGGTTGTACGTGAACGTCTGGGAGGACGGAAAGGCCGTTGCCGTGATGCCCGACCGGTTCGTCATGTTGCCGGCTTCGTCCCAGGTGTAAGTCTCGCTCGTCGAGTCGTCCCCATAGGAAACGTACGTCAGGCGGTCAATGTCATCGTATGTGTACGTGTCGGTGCCGCCCGAGTCGTGTTCCGTTGCCAGATTGTCATTGTCATCCCAGGTGTAGGTCAGCCCGAGGTTCGTGGCCGCACCCGTGGTGCTGATGCCCGATGTGCGGCCGAGTCCGTCCACGGTCCGCGTTTGCACCACCCCATTGTCAAACGTCATCGTCGCGTAGGTGCCGTCAGGTTCGTAGGTGGCATCGGACAAAACCGTCTTTGTGACGGTCCCGCTGGGGTTCGTGATCGCAACGCTGATGCCCTCCACCTTGTCGCCATCGCCGTAAGTGTAGCTCGTGACGACGTGCCGGTTTGAGGTCCAACGAAGGTCGATCGAGTCGATGTCCCCCGCCGCGTCTCGGGTGTAGGTCTGGCCAACGATCGCGTTGCCGAAGTTGGTGAACGCCCTACGGAAGGCCAAAACGCGATTCTGGTCGTCAAATGCGTACTGTTCGAGGCCCGTCTCGTCACGGATCCCGGTGCGGTTCCCGATCGGGTTGGAGTACGTCCAGCCAGAGGGCACCGTGCCCATGGAGTCACCGTCGTAGGTGTAGCCGATCTCCGGTGTCCCGCTCGCGGTGAAACTGGTCTCGAAGTACGTCCCCCGAAGCTGCCCGTCGTAGCCGTAGGTGTAGTCGATGTAGTGCGAGGCGGGGTCGTATTGATAGCCCACGTCTCCAGCGGCATTCCGGACGACATAGGAGTAGGCGGTAGTCGAGACCTGCTGGTCGAGGAGTCGCCACATCCGTCCCTCGCCATCCAGGTACCGATCCTGCTCGTAAAGGGCCGAGGTCCCTGCGGAGTTCTCGACCAACCCGTGGTCACCGTAGAACGGGGTGGTGAAGATCACCCCGTCCGCGCCGAGGAAGTCGGCGCCAGCCGGAGCGTTCGTCTTCCAGACCTTCCCGTAGCCGTCAGCATCGGTGGTGGTGCTCTTGCTGCGGGCATTCTGCACCGTGACCTGGAGCTTCGAATACGAGAAGGTCGAGGTCAGCGTATCCGAATCCGCGACATCCACGCGATCCACCTGGGTAGGACGGTCCAGGACATCGAAGCTGGTCTGCACGTACCCACTCGCCGTCGTCTCGAAGGGCAGGTAGACCGTTGCCGGCCGACTCAGGGCGTCCCACTCGGTTTCCTTCGTCGTCGTCGTGCCGGTGCCGTTGGGCTGTGTGGTGGTCAGGACGCGCCCGACACCATCATAGGTGTAAGTGATGGTTCCCGCCGCGCCGTCCAGGGTCACCGTCGGTGGCGTCGATGTCAGCGCATACGTGACCGAGGTGGGATCGTCGTCCGCGGGCGACATCGTGAGGAGACGACCGGCGTCGTCATAAGTGTAGTCGGTGCTATCCCCGTTCCCGTTTGCGTCCGACATGACGAGCCCCGTCGGGCCGTCGATGTCGCGCACCACCGTCCAGACCACGGAGGAGCCCTTGAGAAACCCTTCGCGGTTAAGGGTGCCAAAGCGCCAGGACCGGCGCTCCTCGCGCTCCCCGCCATGATCGATGGAGACCTTGAGCACGTGGTAGGTGCCATCCCAGGTCCAGGTGTAGTCTCGCGACTCGTCGTCCGAGGCATTCGCGGCTGGATACGCAGCACTGTCGTACGTTGCCGGAAGCCCGACGAAGCCAGTCGCAGTGGTGTACGTCCAGGCGGCGTCCCGAAAGGTCGCCGACAGCGACGTGCCACTACTTGTCGCTCCCATGGTCTCGGACGCGGGGAGATGCACGAGGTTCCAGCCGGAAAGGGTGGCGTCGCTCCATGCATAGGTGTGCTCGGTCCGACGGCCGTAGGTCCAGGTGCCGTACCCGGCGTAGGGGGTGTGGATGATGTCGTACTCTGCGAAAGCGTTGCCGTAGTCGTCGTAGGCGCCGTCTTCCGTGTGGCCATAGGTGCGTTGGAGCGCTTGGTCGCTCGTGCTGTCCTGGAACGTCTCGGTCCAATACGGCACGACAGTTCGGGCGCTCAGGCCGTCGGGGTCGAACGGATCGTCGTCCACGCTCGACAGTTCAAGGTAGTTCCCGTAACTGCCGGTCCCGCTCCAACTCGTGTACTCCTCCCTGCGGGCGGTGGTGTTCGAGGGGTCGAACCACTCGGTCTTTTTGGGCTTCCCGATGAGGTAGCGGAGTTGCTGACTCTCCGTCGATCCCGAGAAGGAGGCCCAGTAACAGTTGAAGGTGTGCTCGACGCTGCCTCCCGTCGGCAGATCGACGATGGTCGTCCGAGTGGTCTTGGTCGCGTCGCTGTCGTCATAGTAGTCTGGGAAGTCGTACAGCCAGGTGTCCGATGTCGAAGCGTCGACATCCACGACCTTCGACGTAAGCGTCCGTGTCGGGTACACATGCTGCGTGGTGTCATGGTCCACGTGCCAGAGGAAGTAGGTGTCGGTGAACGAGTACGTCGTCACCCCTCCGGTCGGGAGCGTGATCGTCGATAGTTCGTCGTAGGTGTCGTCGTATCCGAAGGCGGTCTCCTCGCCGGTCGGCTCTGTAGCACCGGTCAAGACATACTCGCCGGTGGATGCGTCCTGTTCGACGGTGTAGTCCACCTCTGCTGCGGACCCGTCGGCTGCCGTGTATGCCATGGTGGCCAGGTAGCCGTTGGTGTCGACCGTGAAGGTCACGCCGTAGCCGTCGTTGTTCGTCACCGAGCTGATCGCGCCGGGTTTGTACGTGCCGCTCGACTTGTACGTGATCGTGATGTCCCCGCCGGTCGCGTTGTAGATCTCCTTGCAGTAGGTCCAACCGTCCGAGGCAGAACTGCCCGTCGCGAACACGTAGACCACGCCTTGCGGCGTGATGACGCTGTACTCGGATGCACCCGACCGGTACATGAAGTTGAAGTCCGCCGTGACCCACAGCTCGTTGCTTGTGGAATACTGGCTAGGGAAGTGGTTGGTCGCCGTTGCCGAGCGGTAGAGCGCATCGCTGGCCGAGAGGCTGTAGGCGCGCTGGACGCCCTGTCCCGGCAATTCGATCCATTTGTACCCCGCCCCCGCCGTCGCATCCTCCCTGTACCGACCGAAGTGGAGCTCCCACCCGAGCCCTACCCAGGATTCGTCGTACGGCACATAGGTCTCGTCGAGGATCTTGCTGGAGTAGGCACGCAAGACCTGGATCGGCAGTCCGCGCGAGCCCGGGATCTCGTGGTCGACGTACTGGAGGTTCAAAGCCCCGGAGAACAGGTCCACGCTCTCCTCGCCCTCGCTCATGGCGGCGTGGGTCGCGTCGAAGCCCTGGGCGGCGTAGGGGGTATCGACCGTGTCCGGGGTGAACGCAAGGGCTTCCCGCGCGAGCCCCGCGGCGAATGTCGCGAAAAGGAGGGGGAGGGAGATGCGGGCGAGCGTCATGGATGCATCCGATGTGTCGGAAGCATATATCCCTACCGACTGACGGGGCGGAGAGTCCCGGTCAGGAGATCGTCAGGCAATACCTGCCGGGCGAGAACTTCCGCGCCCGCGGTGGACTTCGACCCTGTCCTCCATGGTTTGGTTTCACGGCCCCCGACGCGCCGGAGACATGCATACGTCGCAAACGCCGACGGGCTTCCCGACTACCGGCCAATCCCCCGTTCCGCCGCGGCCAGCCCCGCCCGAAGAACGTACTCCCACGCCCCAGCTGTCGTCCGCAGCCCGAGCCGCTCTTTCATCGCTTGCAACCTACGGTACAGTGCCGGCTCGACCCGCACGCACACGTCTTTCCGGTTCGCCGCCGCAGCATCGTAGGTCAGCGGGTTCCCGATGGCGTCGATCAGCCACGCGGGCACGCCGCCCGGTGTGGCGGGGGCCATCTCCAAGCGCGCGAGGATCGCGGCGAGCAGCGGCGTTGGCACTTCCTGCGTGCCCGCGGGCACCTCTCCGGTGGCTCGCAGCGGCACCACTCGAGGAAGCGCGGCAACGCCCTGTGACGCTCACCCGAAGTAGTCCCCCAGCGCTCACCAGAAGTAGTCCCCCACCGGATCGCGATCCCGGTGACCGGCGGGGGCTGGGGCCCCGCCCGACGAGGTCCGCTCGGTCACCGTGCCCTGTCTTCGGGTGCCAT
>CAIQVJ010000065.1 GCA_903875225.1 uncultured Pseudomonadota bacterium | reverse complement strand
GAATCCGCTGCGCGTTGCAGTTGATCCCGCAGGTGGGACCGACCCGCCGGGATGCGCAGGGCGGAACAGGACTTGGCGACCTCCAGCGCGAGCTTGTAAGCATCGAGATTCTCGTGATCGAAACGGTACTCCATCGAAGAATAAGGAGGGCCGCGGGTTGAGTCCTCCAGAGAGGGCGGTACTAGCCCCTCCCCCCGCGGGGGCCGCGCCGCAGCCAACCCGTGCCCGTGAAGTCGCAGATACGAGTGTCGAGATCGACTATCGAGTCTCGAAGGTCGAGATTCGCCGATCGAGACTCGACGCTCGAGAGTCGATCTCGGACCACGACGGCCTCGAACCGCTACGTTGAGCAGCGATCCTGTTTAGATGTCGCACACCGTCTACTTGAAGCAAAGGCTGGAGCGTACGACCCCGATGCCTGATCCCCTGCCCGCCGCGCAACCCGGCGAGGGCGCCGTGTCGGGGAAGGACGCGACGGCCCGGGCGCCGGACATCTTCGCCTACCTGGACTACCGCGTCTACCTTGCCGACTGGTTCGCATGGATGAAGCTTCGGTATCCGCAGTACAGCTACCGTCGTTTCGCCTGGCGGGCAAACCGGACGTCACCCAGCATGCCCGGAAAGGTGCTCGCCGGGCAGCGGAACCTCACCCCCGCGTCCACCCAGTCCTTCCTCAAGGCGCTCGCGCTCGAACCGGCCGAGGCGATGTTCTTCGAGGATCTGGTCGCCCTGAACCAGGCCGAGACGCCGAAACTGCGCGCCGCCGCATGGGAGCAGGTGCGAGCGACGGTCCGGTTCCGGAGTGCACGCGTCATCGAGGGAGACTCCGTGAAGTACCTCCTGCACTGGTACATCCCGGCGATCCGCGAATTTGCGGCGTGCGCCCGCTTCCGCGCCGAGCCGGCCTGGCTCGCCTCGCAGCTCAGGCCCCGGATCACCGCCGCCCAGGCCGCTGAAGCGCTGGATGTCCTTTTTGCCCTGGGCTTCCTGGAGCGAGGGCCCGACGGGAAGGTGGTCCAGGCCGGCGGGGCGTTGGTGACACCGCATGAATTCGCGAGCATGGCCGCCGTACACTACCACCAGGGGATGCTGGAGCGCGCTGTGGCTGCGCTCTCGGACACACCCAAGGCGGAGCGCCACTTTCTCGGGGTGACCGCCGCGATCCCTGCTGCGCTCGTCCCCGTCCTCAAGCGCGATCTGGACCACATCCAGGAGCGGCTGCTCGAGCGTTATGACGGACTGGCGGCGGACCGCGAGGTGGTGTACCAGATCAACCTGAACATCTTCCCCCTGACGGAGCCCATCGAATGCAACGAACCTTGATCCTCGCCTTCATGCTCACCGCCGGGTGCATGCGGGCTCCCGACAAGGGCACCGCCATCGGCAACCCCGGCGTGCTCGCGCTCACCCTGGCCGACGGCGAGAGCGGCGTGGAGTTCGTGAGCGGCACGGCCACGGCTACGGAGATCGCGCTGATCGGCGGCGAGACGACAGACGTGCTCGGCACCGACGTGGGCCTCGACCTGATGGGCACCACGTTCCAGCCCGAGCTTGGCGACTGGGCGTCGCTGACCATCACGTTCAATGGCGGAGTCACGCTCGCCACGGCGACGCTCGAGCGGACGATCGCCGTCGACGGCATCGACGTGGTCGGTGCGTTCAGCACCGAGAGCGCGCTCCTGCTGGAGTTCGGGGGGACCGACTGGCTCAAGCAGAACGCATGGGAAACCGGCCCCGATTCCGAGGTCGAGCAGGCCCTCCTCCACGCCACGGCGCTCTACGTGGACGCCAACGCCGATGGCGTGCTGGACGATGACGAGGCGACCGCTGTCGCCTGTGGGAGCTGTGGCGACACCGGCGAGTCGAGGTGAGGCCGCGGGGGTAGCGCCGTAGCGCCGGACGGGTCGGCCCGGCGGTCAGCCTCATGTCAGAGCACGCTGCCACCGTCCATCGTCCGGGTCCACACCGCGTCGTGGTAGCGCCACAGCTCCTCGTTCACCGTGCCATCGTCGATCACACCGCCCCCGTAGGTCCACAGCGTGGCGTCGACAGAGGCGCACGCGGTCCCCGGGACCGATGGCCTCGCACCGGGCTCGTCCGCCGCACAATACGACGACAACGCGTCGCACTCGAGCACGACGCCGGCGGACCAGACGAAAACGCTGTCGTCGTTCACCCAGACGCAGTCCGGGCTCTCGCCGACCGAGGCGCTCTGGGCGGCAGACTGCAGCACGCCGTCGGCCCAACTCGCCATCCACCCTCCCGACACCGTGACCGCTCCGCTGGTCCCGCCCGCCCAGGTCGCGCCCGACACCACCGGGCTCTTCCCCCCGCCGGGGGTGGGCAGGTCGAGGGCATCGCCGAGGGAGGTCCATCCTGCGTCGTACGACCAGATGTCGGAGAGCGGCGTATCCGACGCCGGATCGACGCCCCCGAAGAGCCAGAGCTTCGAGGCCACGAAATGGACGCCGGGCTGTAGCCGGTTGCCGGGTGCTCCCGCCAGGGGCGTCCAGGATTGTGCCTCCACGTCGAAGCGGACGACCGGGTCGCAATCGTCCGTCTGGCAGCCGCCCACGACGACGAACGCGCCCTCTCCGTCCCATGCAGCGGTCCCGCCGGATCGAACGTCGGGCATGTCCGGGTGACGCTCCCACCGCAGGTCCGAGAGGTCGGCCGACCACACCTCGCGGGAGTACCCGTCCGGCCCCTCCCCGCCAAAAACCCAGAGCACCCTGTCGACAGCGCCGCCCATGCTGCCGGTCAACGGCCCGGGCGAGGGGGTGGCGGATTGCGCGCAGGCCGCCAGGGTCAGGAGCGCCGCGGTGCAGCCGCATCTCCAGCATCGGGCGGGGAGGCTGGGCTTCATGGCTGGATTATAGCGCGGAGATGCGCGACTCCCTGCAACTCTGCACCGTTTCGACCCTCCTCGCCCTCATGGCGTGCAACGGAAAGGACAGCGGCCTGCGCCCCGACGACTCCGCGCCGGCTGCCCCCGCGTGGGTGGACCCCGACGGGGCCACGCTGGACGTCGGCGAGGACCTCGCCTACACCGACGGCACCGGCGTGACCCGCCACCTCGTCCTCGAGCTCGGCTTCGTCTCGAACCCTGACGACTCGGTGAACTACGACCCCTACAACCTGCTGGACCCGGAGCTCGACTACGCCAGGCCCGCCGGCCTCACCTGGAAGCAACCCACCGCGGCCGTGTGGAACGGCTCCGACTACGACCTTGCGTTCGACGATGGCTCGACGGCCACGCTGCACATCGACACCTCCGGGCCGGGGATCCAACTCTCCCTGCTCCAGGGCCCCGACGACGAGTGGGCTCCCTACGTGCGCGTGTCCGCGGTGGTGGACCCCGACGAGGGGATGTACGGTCTCGGTGAACAATTCGGCGAGGTCGAGCACCGCGGGACCTACCACGCGATGCAGTTCGAGCTCTGGGGCGAGATCGAGAGCTCCAACAACGAAGCCCACGCACCGGTCCCGCTCCTGGTGAGCTCGGCCGGCTGGGGCCTGCTCGCCGAGAGCTTCCGCCCTGGGGTCTTCGACGTGGAGGCGAGCGCCGCCGGCACGGTGCAGGTGACCTACGATCAGCTCCAGGACGAGGGGTTCACGTTCGATCTGTTCGGACCCGGCACCGGTGCAGCCGTCACCGCGCGCTACCACCAACGCACGGGTGCACCCGAGGTGCCGCCCACCTGGGCCTTCGCTCCGCTGCAGTGGCGGAACGCCCTCGGCGGGGCCGACGACGTGGTCGCAGACATGGCGGCGATCCGGGAAAACGGCATCCCCACCGGGCTCATCTGGCTCGACAACCCCTGGCAGACCGACTACAACTCGATGGTCCCCGACCCAACGATGTTTCCGGACTGGGAGGGACTGGTGACAGACCTGCACAACCAGGGCTTCCGCACGATGGCCTGGTCGACGCCGTACCTGGAGCCGGACGAGCCGGACCACGACCTGTACGCGTCGAACGGCTGGTACGTGGACGCCGCGGTGCTCCTGAACGACTTCGGGGACTGGGTGGACCTGACCGACGATGGCGCCATGGCCGCATGGCAGGCGCGGGTCACGGCGGCGATGAACCTTGGGATCGAGGGGTGGAAGCTCGACTACGGGGAGGACACCCAGGTGGGGATCGGGTCCGCGCGGCTGCACTACGACTTTGCGAACGGCGAAGACGAGCGGACGATGCACCACAAGTACACCAGCTACTACCACCGCGCCTACGCGGATCCCTACCCGGCCGAGCCCGATGGCACCCACGCCGGGTTCATCCTCGGGCGTGCAGGGGTGTTGGGCGGCGACACGGTCACGGACTGCATCTGGCCGGGCGACCTCGACAACGACTTCAGCTCATTTTCGCGGACAGACGGCGTAGTCGGCGGGCTTCCAAGTGCGATCCGCGCGGGGACGGGGCTCGCGGCCTCGGGCTACCCGTTCTTTGCCTCCGACACCGGCGGGTACCGCGGTGGGCGCCCCTCCAAGGAGGTGATGATCCGCTGGACCGAGTACAGCGCCACGCTCCCGATCATGCAGTATGGCGGCGCGGGAGAGAACCACAACCCCTGGGACTTCACCGCCTACGACGATGACGGGCCGAGCCAGTTCGACCAGGAGACCCTCGACGACTTCACCCGCTACGCCGTGCTGCACATCCGCCTTTTCCCCTACTTCTGGGAGCTTGCCCAACGCGCCCGGCTCGAGGGGCTCCCCACCGTAGAGGCGCTGGGTCTGGCCTACCCTGAGCTCGGAGTGCACCCGCAGGATGAGTACCTCGTGGGCGACGACATCCTGGTGGCACCCGTGGCAGAGGAGGGCGTGAACGCGCGCACCGTGGACTTCCCGCCCGGGAGTTGGATCAGTTGGTGGCAGAACGAGATCGTCAACGGCCCGCAGCAGGCCGTGCTCGTTGGCGCCCCGCTCGGTCAAGGACCGCTCTTTCAACGCGCCGGTTCGGCCATCCCGATGCTGCGCCGCACGGTGATGACCCTCTCGCCCAGCGACGGCTCCGTGGACTCCTGGGCCGACGATCCCGGCGTTCTGAACGCCCGCGTCTACCCGGACGAGACCGGTGCGAGCTTCACGCTCTCCTCGGGCGAGGCGTTGAATGCGGAGCCCTGGTCTGGGGACGCCATGAGTCCCAGGGTGCTCCACCTCACCACCGGCAGCCTGTACGACGGTTGGGACATCGAGGTGTACGGTGGAGCCACGGGCGTGACCGTGGACGGCGTGGAACTCCCGCAGGGTGAAGAGGGCTGCGACGAGTGCTGGTTTGCGTCCGACCCGCCCTGGACCCGCGTGGTGACCAGAGGCACCGACGTCGAGATCGGGGACTGGCAGGAGTAGTCGCGCATGGCAGTGGTCTCGCCCCTATTCGCATCGAGGGACGCCACTTGCGCTACTGGCGGCCATAGCCGGGGGCGAGGCACCGCCCTGCGAGAACGGTTGCGTCTTGAAACCGTTCGCCGGGGGCGAGGCGCCGCCCTGCGAGAACGGTTGCGTCT
>CAIQVJ010000064.1 GCA_903875225.1 uncultured Pseudomonadota bacterium | reverse complement strand
CTTCGGTCAGCCGGTGCGGCGGGACGGCTTGACCATTCTTGCTTCTGCCCATGACGACGACTCCGAACCTTGCGGTTCAGGAATCGCATGTTTCTATTGACGTGTCAAAGTTCGCTGGGGAACGCAGCGATCCTGTTTAGCCGAGGAACTCCGCGAACGCCCTGGCCAGACCGAGCACCGCGCGCGGTTGCTCGGCGGGGGACTTTGCGTCCCCGTGGCTCAAGAGCTCGGTGACGCACAGATGAGCGCGCGGCAGGCGGGCGGCCAGTTGGATGGACTCCGCAGGGGGGATCACCCGGTCCGTGGCTCCGTGGATGAGCACGACAGGCACGCGGATCTGCGCCGCGACGGAGGCCACATCGATGGCGTCGACCACGTCGGGGATCTGGTCGAACCAATGGACCAGGTCGGGCCAGGACCCGTCGACGATCCCGTCCACGCGCTCACGAGCGCCAGGGGGCAGCCTGGCGTGCACCGCGGGAAAGCGCCGCTCCACGGGGCGCACGGAGTCGTCGTAGAGCCACACGCGCAGCGCCTCGCACTCCACGGGGTCGAGGTGGCCGAGGTTCAACACCACGGCGACGCGCGCATAGGCGTCCACGTCGCGGGAGAGGAGCCGCCCCAGCGAGGCCCTCACGTCGCTGTAGCCGCCGATCGCGCAGACACTGCGCACCTCAGCGCCCTCGGCCACCGCCCGCAGGCACAACCCCGCCGCGAAGCTCGGCGCCAGCACGCGAACGTCGGGCCCCAGCCCGGCGATCACCTCCCGGATCTCGCCCACGGTCGCAGGCGTGAGCTCGGCGCGCGAGAGCCCGACGAATTCCGGCGCGATCACCTCGAAGCCGGCGGCGGCGAGGCTGTCGGCGAGCAGGGCCATGCGCGGGTCATCCACGCCACGCGGCGTGACGCCGTGGAGGACGAGCACCCGGCCGCGGGGCCTGCCCCGGGGGGCGAACCGACGGCACCGCACCGGCACCCCGCCCACCGCCACAGCGGGCGCATCTTCGACCTCGTGGGGGCTCTTCCCGCCCTTGCGCTGCATGGCGAGCATGAACCGGACGGCGGGAATCCAGGCGGGCATGAACGACAACCTACCCGGTTCAGCCCCCGAACTCGATCCCCGTCGCGCGGGCCGCTCGGACGAGCTCATCATCGGGGCTGATCCTGCGCAGCATGGAGATCGCCTCCCGGATGGGCACGCCGTCGATCCTGCCGTTCTTCAGCCGCGACATCTCGCCCCAGCGCCCGGCCTGCACCAGGTCGACCGCGCCGACGCCAAGTCGGGTAGCCAACAGGCGGTCGAACGCCACGGGGCTGCCGCCGCGTTGGAGGTGTCCGAGCACGGTCAGGCGGACCTCGGCGCCGGGTGACAAGCGCTCGATCGCCTCGACCACGCGCTGTCCCGCCTTGCCGGGTACCAGGGCCTCCCCGGTCGGCACGGCCCCCTCGGCGACGATGACGATCGAGAACGGCCGCCCGATCGCCTTCCGCTCCTCGATCTTCCGCACCACCCGCTCCGCCTCCCAGGGGATTTCCGGCACGATCACCACGTCGGCCCCGCCCGACATGCCGGCGTGCAAGGCGATCCAACCCGTGTCGCGCCCCATCACCTCCAGCACCTGCACGCGGTCGTGCGAGGCGGCGGTGGTGTGCAGGCGGTCGAGCGCGTCGGTCGCACAGTCCACGGCGGACTGGAACCCGAAGGTCACGTCGGTCGCGTAGAGGTCGTTGTCGATCGTCTTCGGCACTCCCACGATCTTGAGCCCGTGCCGCTCGATGAGTTCCTGGCAGATGGCCATGGTGCCATCGCCACCGATGACGATCAGGCCCTCGATCCCGAGCTGTTCGAGCCCCCGGACGACGTTCAGGGAGTAGTCGTGACCACCCTCGTAGTGGAACGGATCACCATGGTTGGTCGTGCCGAGGATCGTGCCACCGCGCTGCAGGAGCCCACGACACGACACGGGGGTCAGCACCTGGATGCGGAACGGGTGCTCGAACACGCCGTTGAAGCTGTCTTCGATGCCGATCAATTGCCAGCCGAGCTGTCCGGCGCCGTACTTCACCACCGCGCGGATCACCGCGTTCAAGCCCGGGGCATCGCCGCCGCCACAGAGAATGCCGACCGTCTTCATCGTTCCGCCTACTTGGCCCGGTAGTAGACGAGCCAGGTGACGAGATCGATGTCACCACCGCTCTCGAGCGAGCCATCCAGGTTGGTCAACTCGTAGTCGATGGTGTTCGTCTGGCCGAAGAGGACCTGATCGGTCACGTCCACGACGTTCATGTTCACCTGCTTGCCAGGGCACCAGCCATCCCGCCCGTACCACCAGGTTCCATACTGGTTGGGCACCGACCCGTCCTCGATCTGGTCCATGCAGCCCCAGGTGGTGTCGGTGATGGCGTAGGTGAACAGGTTGTCGTTGCCGTTCACCGAGAAGTCGTGTTCAGTACCACAGAATTCCATGCAAGCCGGATTCCCGTACTGCCCGTGCCCGCTCATCACCACGGCGAGCGCCACCCGCGTGACGTCCTCCGGCACGTCGACAGCGAGCGGCTCCCGGTCGTTGTAGGTCGAGCTCAAGCCCCCGCCCGTGTAGATCACGCGCGCCTCGTCGGGCCGATCGGCGTCGCCCCTGTCCGAGAACCGGAGCGTGAGGGAGACGTCGTAGGGCTCCTGGCTGTAGAACGAGATCCGCCGCGTGCCTCCGTTCTTGAGCAGCGCGAGCAGCGGGGAGACGTCGTGCACCCATCTCCCCTCCCGATGGTACGTCGTGATCCACCGTCCAAGCTCGGTGGTGCACACGGTGGGGTCGCCCTCGTCACACAGGTAGGCCGAGTTGATGTAGTCCCAGGCCGGGCATTCGCCGTACTCCCCGTCTCCCTCGCAGAGCGCGGTGAGATCGAGTTCGAGCGTGTCGAAGGTGCGCATCGTGGCCGCGTCGGGCAATTCGACGTCGACGGTGGAGGTGACCCCCGCCCACCCGGGATCGGAGATCAGCTCCCCGGTGAACGCCTGGACGACCGTGGCGTCCTCGCTGTCGAGCCGCTCCTGCCGGGCGGCCTCGTAGTTGTAGTACCGGGCCTCGTTGGCCACCAGCGAGATGTTAGGGTCGAACCAACCGTAGCCGCTGTCATAGCGCTCGGGATCGCCCATGCTGCCGATGTACCGGACGCGCTGGGTGCGGTCGATGGCCGCACCCCACCCGGGGGAGGTGAGCGTCTCCCCGAGCCAACTGTCGGCCCGACTGTCCTTGTCGGTGACGTAGTGGATGTGGCGCTCCTTCCATGCGCGCGTCTCGGCGTCATACGTGTCCAACTGGTCGTCGACACTCACCTTCAGCGCGTCCAACGCCGCCTGCCGGTTCTCTGCCCCCGCCTGTGAAGAGAGGAAGAACACCTGGGTGTTCAGCGGCATGGTGTCGATCAGCGCCTTGTTGTCCTTCTTCTTCGACCAGGTGGGGTCGGGGGCGCCGTAGTTCTGTGCGGGCTCCTCGGGGATGAAGAGGTAGGCGTCACACCCCGACCAGCTCTGCTTGAGGTTCCAATCGCCCTCGGTGGTGTGCAGGGTGAGGTCGGCGGCGGTTGCGTAGAGCAGCGGGCTCGCCTCGGCGTCCACGAAGGCAAGGGAGGGAAAGCCCAGCGCATCGCAGTCGGCCGTGGGATCGAACTGCGGAGTCCCCGTGTCGTCGGTGTTCGTATGGCTGTCGGCGTGACTGTCCGCTTGCGAGTCCGGGACCGAGTCATGGGGGCCCTTGCCCGATCCCGTGCAGGCGGCGAGGAGGAGCGTCAGCCCCAGGGACGGCAGGACGTAGCGAACCATGACTGCTCCGGGCACACAGCAGGGTATCACTCCGCTGCGGGCACCGGCGCAGTGGAGACGCGCACTCGGAGCCCGGGGTTCACCCCCACGGGAAGATCGTCGCCATCGAGGTCCACGCCCCAGCCCAGATAGATCCGGCCGGCGCTCCGCAGCGTTCGCAGCACGGCCGCGAAGTCCGACATCGTCGCGTCCACCTGCGCCCGCACGATCACGTCGCGCCCGGAGAGCGTGTTGTGGGAGGCGATCCCGGAAACCGGATAGACCTCGCCGCGATCGTCCACCAGGCCGTCCTTCAGGACGATCAGCTTGACCGGGTGTGCAAGATCCCGGGTGACGCGCAGGAACACCGGTATGGCCCCGCACCGACCGGTCGCGCGCAGGGGGTCGCGCACCACTGCCGCCGCCACGGCGCCGTCAGCCTCCAGGCAACCGACGAACTGCACCGCGCCGGCGTCTGCATCGGCGAACGCGAAGTACACGTCGTCCATCGTCGTCTGCGGCGGGAAGACCACGCCGTCGCCCAGGTGCAGCAGCGGCCCGACCGAGTCCATCGCGGTGGGCTCCGTGCGGACCCGGCTCCCGCCGGACTCGCCCATCTCGATCCAGTGTGAGCCCCCTGGCAGCACGTAGAGCACGCGGGGCGGCACGGGAGCACGCATGGGCACCATCGGGACCGCGCCCTCCACGAGCACGGCGGCGACGTGTGCACCCGCGCGCCGGGAGAGCGTCTCCCAGTGCAACCCTGCCCAGCCCCAGGACGTGAGGGCCAGGAGCACGAACACGACGATGCCGACCCCGTCCAGGCCGTCTGCCCGCGAGGCCCCGGTGGAGGCCCGGGCAAAGATGGCCGGCAGCGCACCGAGCCAGGCCAGCAGGACCCAGGGCGCCACGCTCGCCGAGTAGGTGGAGGCGCGCTCGGCGGTCGCGTCCACCGCAGGCAGGGCGAGGAAGGGAAAGTCGAAGTTGGGGAGGGCCGTGAGCGTGTCGGTCTGCAGGCTCAGGGCGTAGACCAGGGCGAGCGACATCCCGCCGATCACGAGCGCGCCCACACCGGTGAGCGCGCCGGCGGCAGAGCGAGGCAACACCTCCACGCACGCGAGCGCAGCCCCGATCACGAGCACTGCGAGCGCACCACCGACCGGCAACGCACGCGGCCCCCCGGCGGAGATCGTGCCGATCGCCACGATGAGGCCCATCGGGACGCCGATCAGCACGGGCCAGGTGCTGCGCTGCGTAGCGAGCACCACGCGGACCGCAGCGCCGGTGAGCACCGGCAGCACGCACAGCAGCGCGCCGAGGGCGCCGGCCAGCCCGGGGACGCAGGCGCGGGCGCGGTCCTGGAGCGCAAACCAGGGGACCCATCCAGGGTCTCCGGTCTCGTGGATCGCGGCAGCCGCTGTTCGCAGCGCGAGCCCCTGGGCGATGCCACCGACCAGCAACAGCAGCGCGGGCACGAGCAACGCGAGGGTCGCGGAGGTGCGACGCCCGAGGACGATCACCCCGCCGAGCGCGAACTGCACCAGGAGCCCGATCCCGATCAGCAGGAAAAAGAGCGGAGCAAGAGGACCGAGCGACTCAATCACACCCGCCGTCTACCACGGGTCCGGCGCCGATGACGAATGTGCAGATTTTTTAGGAAGCGGACATTTTTTGTCCTACCCGTCGACCCACCGTGCAGTAAGGTGTTTGTACAACCCGGTGCGCCCATGCTCCTCCCCACTCTTCCCGTCGCGCTCCTCCCCCTCGTCGCCCGCGGTGCGCGCGTGTTTCGCGATGCGGCGCCCACCCTCGACCGGATTCTCACGTTGCCCGGCCGCTCGGGAACCGTGATGCTCGTCCCGCGTGGTCATGGAGCGCCCCGGCTCGCCCTGGAGGCGCAGGGGCAGTTCCGCGATGCGAACACGGGTGTCGTCTGCTCCACCGTGCGGTGGGAGTCCGGCGGGAGTGTCGCCGCCTGGCTCCGGGAGGCGGGCTTGCCGCGGCTGGGCACCCCCGTCAGCCCGGTGCGGCTCTGCGCGCGCGGCGCCACCCTGCTGCGCGTGCACAAACTGGCCCTCACCGCCGCCCGGTGCGGGGATGGTGCAGGGGTCGTGGTCAGCGGCGGGAGGGTGCGGGCGACCAATGCCCGCGCTGCGGCCAGGGGCGTTCGGGTCGGGGCGCGGGAAGCCGAGGCGAACGCCCTCGGCGCAACGCTGTACGCACAAGGGCCCGAAGCGGCGCGACTCGCAGCCCTCGAAGACTGGCTTCACGCAGAGTACGGCGCCACCCAGCGGGTGCGGGGCGGGTTCCTCATCCCCGGCACACCGGACGGGGGAGAGGTCGCGGCGCTTGGTGCACTCGCGCAGTTGCGCGCCCGGGTGTGGCAGGCGACCGGCCTGATCGTGAAGGCGGTCGCAGCGCCCACCGCCGCCAGCGCTGTCCGCCTGGGTCGCCGACTGGCGGGAAGCTATGTCGCCGTGGTGCCCGCGGGCGCCGAGCGGCTGTGGAGCGCAGAATACGGCTCCACGCGGTTGCGCTCGGGCCGAACCGCCGGGTCCTGGCACGGCCAGGCCATCGTCGATGTCGAAGGCATCCTCGTGCTCGCCCAGGCGCTCCTTGCATCCGCGCGTGGGACTGTGCGCCTGCGCATGACCACTGATCGCGGTGTGCTGCGGGTGGTCGTGGAGATCCCGCAGGAGGCCGGTCGCACGGAGGTCCAGAGCCGCGTCGAGACTGCGGTGCGGCGCGCGCTGGGGAGCGGCACGGCCGCGTGGGCCCTGTCCTGGGATTGCACCCCACCTGTCACGGGGACCGTCCGCGCGCCGGTGCGTCAGGTGGCCCTGTGGGCGTGAGGGAAGCGGCCCGGAGCCTAGTTCACCACGCACTGGCCTGCGTTCGATGCCGAGTAGCCGTCATCCGAGCCCGCGCCTCCACACGACTCCCCGCCACCGTCGCAGTAGAGCCACGAGAGCCCATCGTCCGCGGTGGCACGCACCGCGTAGTCGTAGTTCCCGGGTGCCGCGGGGGCGGTGAAGCTCGCGGCGTACTCGTCATTCGAGAGATCCCCGGGGGTGAGCCCGTCCTTGTCCGCGTTGTAGGACATCTCCGTCCATGCCCAGCCGCCCGTCTCCGGGTCAGTGGCGTCTCCTCCGATCCCCACCTGCAACCGCACACCGACTCCCTGCCCAACGCCCTGTGTCACACCCGCGAGGTACACCCAGCCGTACACGGGATCCGAGGCGGACCCGCCAGGGACCGTCATCGTGCACGGATACTGGATGTGGCAGTAGTCCACCGGAACGACGGGTGGGCTGCTGGTGTCGGTGCCCGAATCGCCAGAGTCGGAGGTGTCGGTGGAGTCCGACGTGTCCGTCGAGTCCGCGGTGTCCCCGCTGTCGCCGGTATCCGCGGTGTCCGCAGTGTCGCCGGTGTCCGTGCCGGTGTCGTCGGGAAGGTAGGTGAAGGCGGCGGTGGCGGTGGCGCCCCCCTCGCTCACGACGAGGTCGGCATCCCCGGGAGAGCCCGGGGGCGTGATGCACACCAGCTCAGCGGTCGAGAGATAGGTCACCGACGCACACGCCACCCCGCCGACAGTCGCCGTGGTGCTCTCGGAGAAGGCGCCGCCCGTCACCCGAACGGTCGTGCCCCCCCCCGCGGGCCCGCTGCTCGGCTCCACCGCGGTGATGACGAGCGAAGCGGAAGGTCCGCTGTCATTGCCGTCGGTGTCGCTGGAGTGGAACGGCTTCGGCTGGCAGGCGCTCGATCCGGTCGCCAGGACAGCAAAGAAAAAGGCCGTCGAAGTGGATGCGGGAACGTTCGCCATCGGGTGGAGACTCCGGCCAACAGATTATCTCCAAATGCGGAGTCACCATGAACCGTCACGCCCTCCCCACCGTCGCGCTCGCTCTCCTCCTGCTTCCGCCCGGCTGCTCGGGGGGTCACGACGACAGCTCTGGACCGAAGGTGGAGCCGGAGACCTGCACGCCGGTCACCTCGGGCTCATGGGGCGGCGCGACGGCCTTCGTCGAGACGACAGACGACTGGGGCCTCACCGACGTGACAGGGGTGCACTACGAGGCCGGGGACCTCGACGGCGACGGGTACCCCGACCTGCTGGTGACCGAGGGGAACACCAACGTGCGCGACGACTACCCCACCACCCGGCTCCGGTTCGTGATGATGAACCGGCCGAGCGACTCGGGCGGCCGCACCTTCGTGGACGAGACCGAGGCGAGCGGGCTCCTCGTCGCTCGAGACGGCAACACGACCGGCACCTCGCACAATTTCTACGTCGAGGGAGACGTGGACGACGACGGCGACATCGACCTGTTCGCCGGCCGCTACTACGACGCCGGATCGGCCGATGCCACGGGCGATTGCTCGGAGATCTACCTGAACGACGGCGCCGGACACTTCACGCTCGCGGCTTCGAGCGACATCTGCATCCCCGAGGGCTATCCGACCTCGGCCGCCGCCTTCACGGACTACGACGGCGACGGCACGCTCGACCTCTGGGTGACCGGCTGGTACGTCGAGTACGGCGCCAGCTACGAGGGGGCCCAGGCCCACCTGTACCATGGCAACGGCGACGGCACCTTCACCGACGTGACCGACGCCGGGGGCCTGAAGCTCAAGTCCGGCACCACCAGCGACTACCTCGACCGGGACGTGCGTCGTCCGAGCTACGGTGCCACCACCTGCGACGTGAACGGGGACAACCTTCCGGACCTGATCTCCTCCAGCTACGGCCGGGCCTGGAACCAGCTGTGGCGGAACGACGGCGGCACCTTCACCGAGACCGGGGAGGAGGCCCACTTCGACGCCGACACCGACCTCGACTACACCGACAACTGGGCCTACGAGTGCTACTGCTCGGCCCACTCCTGTGACCCTGCACCGGCAGACACCTGCAACGGGTCCTTCGACAGCAACTCGTGGACACCCGGGTTCGACGACCAGCCCGCCCGACTGGCCGGGAACTCGTTCACGACCGTGTGCGCGGACATCGACAACGATGGGGACAACGACCTGTACACCGCCGAGATCGCCCACGACTGGGCCGGGGACTCGGCGGACCGCACGCAGCTGCTCACCAACGATGGCAACGGCATCTTCACCCGCCTCGACAACGACACCGACGGACTGGCCCGGAAGCGACCCAGGAACGGGAGCTGGAACGAGGGCGACCTCTTCGCGGGCTTCCTCGACTTCGACAACGACGGCTGGCGCGACATCCTGCTGGTGCAGTCCGACTACGAGGACACCCACATGTGGCTCTGGCGCCAGACCTCCGCGGGGCAATTCGAGGAGGTCTCCGACGCCACCGGCATGAACCAGGCGTGGCCCAGCGGCCTCGCCATCGCGGACTTCGACCTCGATGGGGATCTCGACGTCATCACCGGCTCTTCCACCGCCCGGTCCGGCACCCCCTGGACCACGCACAAGACCCACTTCTACGAGAACCAGCAGGGTGGGAACTACGTGCGCTTCGTCGGGTTGCCGGTGGGCGCGAAGGTGGAGATCGAGGCGGGCGGGCAGTACCAGATGGCCGAGGTCAACGGCGGGTACGGCACGTTCGGCATCACCAACGACACCGTCGCGCAGTTCGGGCTCGGGGATGTGTGCATGGTGGACACCGTCACCGTCACCCTCCCGGGCGGCGAGTCGCACAGCTTCGAGGGCAAGGCCGGGAACAAGGCGGTCACGCTGGAGTGGTAGAGCGGTCACGCTGGACCGGCCCCCGACGCGCCCCGGGGCTCAGCGCGCTGGGACGCCGACGGGGGCAGGTGTCGCGTCGCTGACCGCGGCCCCGTCCGTGAGGGCCTCGTTCCCGCGGATGACCACGGCGTCGCCCGCTTGCAGCGCGCCCTCTACGACCACGCGGTCCCCGAGATCCCAGCGCACCGTGAGCGGCACGCGGGAGACCTTGCCGTCGTGAACGACGAACGCGGCGCCGTCCGTGAGTGCATCGCGGGGGATCGAGAGCGCCTGGTCGGCGTGTCCGATCACCAGCCGGGCGGGAACCACGGCGCCGGGCAGGAGCCAATCCGGCGGCGTCGGCACGGAGACGCGCACCCGCTGCGTCCGCGCGAACGAGAGGCCGGGCACCACGCCTCCCACCGTGCCCGTGACGGTCTGGGGCGGCGTGCCGAGCAGGACGCTCTGGTCCGTGGCAGCCCCCGCGCTCGGCAGATCGATCAGGACCTCGAAGTCACCCCGGCCGAGAAGCGTGAGCAACGGCGTGCCGGCGCCGACGCGCTGACCCCGTATGGCCTGGAGGTCGCGCACCACGCCGTCGAACGGGGCGTGGACCTGCGTGCGCTGCAGGTCGAGGGTCGCCGCCGCGACATTGGCCTCGGCTGCGGCGGTATCGGCCTCGGCGGCCTGCACGGACGCATCCGCCTCTCGCATGTCGAGCCGGGCGATCTCGGCCTCGGTCCCCGACACCGCGCCGCCCGCCTCTGCGGCCACAGAGAGCACGCCCGCCGAGCGCAAGCGCACCCGCTCCTGGGCGACGTGCCGCGTCTCGAGGGACGCACGGGACTGCGCCAGCCGCGCCTGCGCCACTTGCAGGGTGATGCGCAGCGGGCGGTCGTCGAAGACCACGAGCACGTCGCCGGCGTGCACAGCAGCGCCCACTCGCCCCGGCACGGAGGCGATCGTGCCCGACACCTCCGCGCCGAGCCTCGCCTCCACTGGCTCCTGCACCTCGCCCGTGGCCTCGATCACGTTGTCGACGGGGCCCTGCACCACCGGCGCCGTGACCACCGGGACAGCGTTCCCGTGCGGCGCGCCACCCGCAGGGGTGCAGCCACCGAGCGCGAGCCAGACGGGCAGCCAGAGGAGCCCGCCCGCCATCAGAACTGCCGGACCAGCTGCAGCCGCCCATCGTAGAGACGGCGAATGTCGTCGATGCCGTAGCGCATCATCACCATGCGGTCGAAGCCCATGCCGAAGGCGAACCCCTGCCACTCGTCGGGGTCGAGCCCGCAGCTCGCGAGCACCTTCGGATGCACGAGCCCGCCCGGGATGAGCTCGATGTAGCCGCTCCCCTTGCAGATCGAGCAGCCGACGCCGCTGCAGAACACGCATTGCACGTCGAGGTCGAGCCCCGGCTCCACGAACGGGTAGAACGCTGGCCGAAACCGGGTCTCCAATCGGCGACCCATGAGCTTGTGCACCAGCGTCTCGAGCGTGTGCTTGAGGTGCGCCACGGTGACGTGGCGGTCCACCAGCAGGCCCTCCACCTGGTTGAAGCTTGCGTGGTGCGTGGCGTCGATGGTCTCGTTGCGGAACACCCTGCCCGGGGAGATCACGCGGATCGGAGGCTTCCGGGTCTGCATCGCGCGGATCTGCACGCTCGAGGTGTGCGTGCGGGGGATCTCCCGGCGGTCGGTGTAGAACGTGTCCCACACGTCGCGCGCCGGGTGGTCCTTGGGGATGTTCAGGGCGTCGAAGTTGTGGAACTCATCCTCGATCTCGGGGCCGCTCGCGACCTCGAAGCCGAGCCCGGTGAAGTGGTCGATGACCTCCTCGAGCAGCAACGTGATCGGATGCAGTCGCCCCAGCGGGCGGGCCATGGAGGGCGCGGTCACGTCCACCCAGCCAGCATGCAGCGCGGCGTCCTCCGCTGCCTGATCGAGTTCGACCTTCCGGGTGTCCCACGCGCTCTGCGCCGCCTCCTTGAGCACGTGGATGGCCGCCCCGCGAGCGGCGCGCTCCTCCGGGGGCGCGGTTCCCAGGCTCTTCAGCAGCGTGGTGATCTCGCCCTTCTTCCCGAGCCACCGGAGGCGGAACTCCTCCAGGGCAGCGTGATCCCCACAGGAAGCAGCTTCCTGGACGATCGTGGAGACTTCGGGAAACCCGGCCTGCATCAGCCCTTCTTCGCCAGCTCGGCGTCGATGATCATCTTGAACTTCTCATACGGCTGCGCGCCGTTCAAGAAGATGCCGTCGATGAAGAACGCGGGGGTGCCAGTCACGCCGACGGCGGCGCCGTCTGCCTGATCCTTCCGGATCTCGTCCTTCACGGCCGGATCCTTGCGGCACGCCTCCCACTTCTCGGTGTTGACGAGCGCGTCCTGCGCCGCCTTCTGGATGTCCGCCTCGGTGAGCGCCTGTTGGTTCTGCATGAACGAGTCGTGGAACTTCCAGTACTTGTCCATGCTCTGCTGGGCGGCACAGTTCGCGGCCACCGCCGCTGGGATGGCGTTTTCGTGGAAGCCGAGGGGGAAGTCGCGGAACACGAAGCGCACCTTGCCATCGTAGTCCTTGAGCACCTTCTGCACCGTGGTGTTCGCGGCGCCGCAGTACGGGCACTGGAACTCGGCGAACTGGATGATGGTGACAGCCGCGTTGGGGTCCCCCTCGCTCGGGTCGTCATCCACGGAGACCGGAATGCGCGGCATGTTGGGGAAGGGCAGGGTCACATTCACGCCGTACTGCGCACGCAGATCGTCCATGAACACGGCGTAGCGCTCGCCCTGCTTCTTCTGCGTGACAGCCTTCTCGACGTCCGGCCGGACCTCCTCCAACGGGCGCCCGCGGAACTTGCGCGCGAGCTGCTTGTAGGCGTCCTGCACCTCCGCCTCGGTGGGGGCGCTCACCTTGTCGTCGATCTCCTTCTTCATCAGGTCTTCGAGCGACACGCCGCGCTTGGTCGCTTCGAGCTGCGCGACGGCGTGGTTGACCTTCTCGTCGACCGCGTTCATCTCGGCGTCGTAGCGGTTGGAGAGGTACTCGCCCTCCATCTGCAGCAATTGTATGTCGATGTCTTTCTTTGCATCGCCGTAGTTCAGCGAGCCGCCGTTCCAGGAGGCGACCACCCCGGCATCGTCGTTCCCGGCCGGCGCGGAGACCGCGCTCGGCGCGGGGCCGGCAGCAGCGACCTTCGGCGCAGCGGCGGGCGCTGCAGGCGTGGCAGGAGGACTGTCGCAGGCACCGAACGCAAGCAGGAGGAGAAGGGGGAAACGCATGGTCGCTCCAAAGGGCCCGGGGGCGTAACCGTGCCGCGCCGGGTGCGCCGCACCCACCAGCCGACCGGCTGCCGCGTTCGGCGGTTTCTTGATATCCCCCGCCCTTCGGAGATCGATGTGACCCCCAAATTGAAAGTGCTCATCGCCGTCGTCTCGTGCAGCCTCGCGCTCGATCAAGTCAGCAAGTGGCTCGTCGTGAACAAGCTCCCGGTCGATGATGCAAAGTACGTCGTGATCAAGAACTGGCTCGAGTTCGTGCACGCAGAGAACACCGGCGCCGCGTGGAGCACGCTCTCGGATTCGCCTTATCGGCTGTGGGTGTTCGGCGTGTTCACGATCGTGGCGGTCGTGGCGCTGCTCCAGATGTTCCGCTCGCTGGAGGCCGATGAGCGTCTTCGAGCCGCATCCACGGGTCTAATTTTGTCAGGGGCGCTCGGGAACGCGATCGACCGCACCCTGAAGGGCAGCGTCACGGACTTCATCAAGGTGTTCGCCGGCTCCAGCAATGCCCGCAAATGGTGCGTGGACCACTTCGGCACCAATGTCTGGCCCATCTTCAACATCGCCGACTCGGCGATCGTCGTCGGCGTGATCCTGTTCTCGCTGGAGTACTTCTTCCAGAAGGACAAGGCCTCGGACAAGGAAGACGTGGGGGCAGACCCGATGAAGGCCCCGGAGAATTCGGGGAGCGGGACCCCGGGGTAGGCCTCGCGGAGGGTCATCCCGTGGAATGGTGCGCAAGGACCCATCGTGCCTGCCTCTGGACATGCGCGCGGGGGTGATCGGCGCACTCCCGGGCAACGGCGAGGAGCGAGGTTCGGTCGAGGTGGAGCGCGAGCCGGAGTTGATCCCGGAATTGCTCCGAGTACAGCCCGGACTGCAGCCTCTCGCCGATGCGGTCCACGATCCGCGCCGCATCCGTCGGCTCCACCGGCACGTGCTTGAGCCGACGGCACATCAGCGCGCGGTGTCGCCCGTGCCCGACGCCGCGCGACTCGGCGATCACGAACTCCACGCACCAGGCAATGCCCGTCGGAGGGGTTTGCAGCAGCCCGTCAGCCATCCGGCGCACCTCGACGCGGGTGTAGAGCATCGGCCCCGATAACCGCCGGACCGCGGCCAACCGGACGCGTCCCGACCGGATAGGACCGGCAACCTGGAGAGAACGTGCGCTACCGTGTGACCCTGCTCGAAGGCGACGGGATCGGGCCCGAAGTGACCGGCGCGACCCGCGAGATTCTCGCCGCCGCCGGTGCCCCGATCGAATGGGAGCGTGCTCCCGCCGGCGGTGACGCGATCGAGCGGTTCGGCGAGCCGATGCCGCAGGTCACGCTCGACTCGATCCGGCGCAACCGGCTCGGGCTCAAGGGCCCCCTGATGACACCGAAGGGTGGGGGCTTCCGGTCCGCCAATGTGGCGCTCCGGCAGGCGTTGGACCTGTATGTGGGGCTGCGCCCGGTCCGGACGCTCCCGAACGTACCGGGCGCCTTCCCGGGCGTGGACCTCGTGCTGTTTCGCGAGAACACCGAGGACCTCTACGCGGGCATCGAGCACGAGGTCACGCCGGGCACGGTCGTTTCGGTCAAGACGAGCACCGACCGCGCCGGGGAGCGCATCGCGCGCTGGGCGTTCGAGTACATGCGCTACCGCGGTCGCCGTACGATCCACTGCTGCCACAAGGCGAACATCAACCCGCTCTCCGACGGCGCGTTCCTGGGCGCGTTCCGGCAGGTGGGGGCCGAGTACCCGTACATCCAGCAGAAGGACATCGGCGTCGATTCGCTCTCGCTGCTGCTGCCCCTCGATCCGTCACAGTTCGACGTGCTGCTGCTGCAGAACCTCTCGGGCGACATCCTGTCGGACCTCTGCGCGGGTCTCGCGGGAGGCCTCGGCGTGGTGCCCGGCGCGAACATCGGCACTCACGCCGCCGTCTTCGAAGCCGTGCACGGCACCGCACCGGACATCGCCGGCCAGGGCAAGGCGAACCCGCTCGCGGTCCTGCTCTCGGCCAACATGCTGCTCGAGTACGTGGGGGAGTGGAGGATCGCAAAGTCCATCGAGCAGGCGGTCTGGGACGTCCTCCAGGAGGGAACGCACCTGACCGGCGACCTCGGCGGGACATCCAGCACCGCCGAGTTCACCCAGGCCATCATCGACCGTCTGCCCCGGAGCTGAACCATGACGACAACCAGCCGCACCGTCACGCTCATCGAAGGCGATGGCGTCGGACCCCAGGTGGCCAGCGTGGTGCGCGACGTCGTGCGCGCGCTCGGCGCCGACATCACCTGGGACATCCAGGACGGGCACGACGTGGACTCGGCCGTGGCCTCGATCAAGGCGAACGGCATCGGGCTCAAGGCCAAGGTGCAGGCGCGGGCCCTCGCCCGGCAGACCCCCTACACCGTGCGTTTTCGGCGTCAGCTGGGGATCGAGTTGTTCGAGCGCCACGTGCACAACCTGCGCGGCCTGCCGGCGCGCGCGCAGGGCATCGACATCATGGTGATCCGCGAGGCCACCGAGGACATCTACGCGGGTTTCGAGCACGTGGTGACGCCCGGCGTGTACGAGAGCATCAAGGTCACCACCCGGGCCGCCTGCGAGCGGGTGCACCGGCACGCGTTCGAGTGGGCGCGCGCCAACGGGCGCAAGCGGGTGACCACCGTGCACAAGGCCAACATCATGAAGAAGGCCGACGGCATGTTCCTCGCCGTCGGGAACACCATGGCGGCCGAATACCCTGATCTGGTGCACGACGACGTGATCGTAGACGCACTGTGCATGCAGTTGGTGCGGCGCCCGCACACGTTCGACGTGCTGGTCTGCGGCAACCTGTTCGGGGACATCGTGAGCGACTGCGCCGCGGGCATGGCCGGCGGACTCGCCGTCGCCACCGCGATCGGCCGCGGGCCGGGCGTGACGTTGTTCGAGAACACGCACTCGACCACGGTGGACGTGGTGGGGGAGGACGGCGCCAACCCCTACCCGTTTCTCGGGCTGGCGTGCGATCTGCTCAAACACATCGGGGAGGCCGAAAAGGCGGCCCGGCTGAGGTTCGCGTGCGAGGAGGCCCTCGTCGCTGGGCTCCTGCCGCAGGACTGCGGCGGGACGACGCCCTGCTCGGTCATCCATGGGTTCGTGGTCGAGCGAATCTGACGCCCGCCGGGCGCTACCCCCCGCTCAACAGCACGTACACCTTGCCATTCGCGTTCGTCCCGTCCGAGGCGAACCCGTAGGCCCCGATCACGAAGTCGCTCGCGCCGTCCCCGTCGATGTCCCCGACAGCGAGGGCGTTCCCCGTGTAGCTGCCCGGGGCCTCGCCGGTCCAGGCGAGCAGGGCCGAGTCCTCCGGGACCGTCGACGAGAACGCCCGCGCCCCGTCGAGCAGCCAGACCCGACCGTCGGTGCTGTCCGCCTGAAGCTCGGTGACCAGCAGGTCGTCGGCACCATCCCCGTTGGCGTCGCCCGTGTTGGCGACCGCATACCCGAGGAGCCCGGCGTCCGTGCCGCCCAGGACCACAGCCCCCGCCGCCGACGTGCCCCCCGCGACCGCTTCGGCAGGGGCGAAGAGGTAGAGCCCGCCCCCGTCCGTTGCACGGGTGCTCTCCGTCAGGGCGCCCACGGCGAGGTCGCCGAAGCTGTCGCCGTCGAAGTCACCCGCCGCGCCCGAGAAGCCGAGCTCCTCCGAGCCGACGCCCTGCCAGTACCCATAAGCCAGGCCCCCCACCGAGCCATCGACCAGCACGTCGTCTGCGTTCACCACCGAGGCGCGCCCCGGGTACCCGGTGTCGGCCGAATCGTCCGACCCATGGGCGGCCTCCCCCACCAACAGCTCCGAGGTGCCGTCCCCATCGAGGTCGGGCAGCGCCACCGCCATCGAGATCCCCTCCCCACTGATCACCGAGCTGGCCTCATCCGCGAGCAACGCCGTCCCAGAATACCGCCCTCCCCCGATGATGTAGAACGAGTCGTCCCCGCCGGTCAGGTTCGCGTCCGCAGAATTGACCAGCACGATCTCGGAGGCGCCGTCGGCATCGAGGTCGGTCACGCTGAAGTTGCGGCCGTACACGCTGGTGAGGTTGCGGGTGACCCCGATCGGCATCCGGAGCGTGGCCGCGCCGTCGCTCTCGGACATCTCGGCGGGCCACATCCCTCCGCCGCCGTACCAGATCTCCAACTCGAAGCTCGTGTTGTAGCTCGAGTAGTGGATCTCGCCCCGCCCGGTGACGAGGTCGTCGTTCCCATCGCCATCGAGATCCGCGCATCCGATCTCGAACCCCAGGAACATGCTGTCGCTGGTGATGAGCGTGTCGGCATCGGTGAGCGCCAGGGTCGAGGTCCAGGTCTCCCGGTTCGCGCCGTAGAAGATCCCGACCTGGCCGGTGTACCCGTTGGCGAAGGGCGCCCCGACCACGAGATCGGGCAGGGTGTCGCCATCGATGTCGCAGATGGCGACATCCTCGCCCGCCAGCTCCTGCGCCCCGTCCGCGCCCGAGATCGTGACCGTGGCCGAGGAGAGCGCAGCGACGGCGCTGTCGGACCCATCGCAGTCCGCATCCAGCCCGTCGCCCCAGTAGTCACGCGCACCCGGGTGCACAGAAGCGTCCAGATCGTCGCAGTCGTCGCCACCGAGGTCGCCGTCCCCATACCCGTCCCCGTCCCCGTCGATGTCATCGGCGCCGTCGCAGTCCTGGTCGACGCCGTCCTTCGGGACCTCGGGGGCGCCGGGATGCACGCTCGGGTCGGTGTCGTCACAGTCGTCCCCGGTGCCGCCGAGGTAGAAGTCGCCGTCCACGTCGGTGAGATCCTCGCCGTCGCAGTTCTGGTCGATGCCGTCGTACGGCACCTCCGTGCGGGTGAGACCGATCGTCGGGTCGGCATCGTTGCAGTCGGTGCCGTGCGAGCAGGCGTGGGCGTCGAACTCCCCGTCACCATCGGCGTCGAAGTCCTCGTCGATGAACTCGTCGCAGTCGTCGTCGATGCCGTTGCACATCTCCGTCGCGCCCGGGTAGATCTGGTAGTTGTTGTCGTTGCAGTCGACAGAGGAGTCGTAGCCGTCGCGGTCCTCGTCCACGGGAAGGGCGGTGTCGGTGTCCCCGGTGTCCGTGTCACCGTGGGAGTCGACCGGGGAGTCGGTCCCACTGGGGTCCGAGTCCTTGGTGCCCGAGCAACCGAGCAGCAGGAGGAGGGGGGCGAGAGAGGCGAGCACGGGGGTGATTCGGCGCATTCGGCGGAAGTAACGCGACCGCCGGGCGCGCCGGTGGGTCGCGACGCCTCCTTGCGACCCCGTGCTCCCCAACCCCGCGGCGAAACCCGTGGGCGCGCGGATTTCGTGCTCAGTCGCCGCCGCGATTGGCCTCTGCGGCTCCCCAGGCGATCGCGCGCACGGCGCCTGCCGCCTTCTCGCCGTGCGTGGCCACTGCGGCATCGGCGAGCGCCTGGGGCGGCAGCGCCCCCGTTCGCGCGAGGAGCCAGGCGAGGGCTGCGAGCGCAGCATCGTCCCGCCCCGCCTCCCGCCGGAGCGGCAAGCGCACGAGCGCGGGGAGCCCCTCTGGCACGCCGGGGATCGTGTCATCGACGAGGATCACCCCGCCGGGCGCCAGCGTCCGGGCCAACCCGCGCACGGTGTTCCAGCCATCCGCGGAGACGGCGAGGATCGCGTCCGGCGCATCGATCCCGGTGTAGTGGATGGGGCTCGGCGAGAGGATCATCTCGGAGAGAGAGTACCCGGTGCCCTGCGTGACGAGGTTGTCGTTCTTCTGCGTGGCATAGAGCCCCGCAGCGGTCGCGAGGCGTGCGCAGAGCGCAGCCGCGGATTGCACACGCTCCCCCGCGGTACCAGCAACGACGACACGAAGCGGAGCCTTGAGCGCGGAGGCCACCACGACCCGGCTCTGCACCCGGGTCCCCGTCTCCGTGGGCTCATCCGGTGGCCGAGCCACCTCAGCGTAGTGGCGCCTTCCCAGACGCTGCTCGCGCAGCCCGAGCGGCTCGCCGGTCCGCTCCGCCAGCGCCCGGACCTCGGGGCCAGTCAGGCGGTTGAGCTTCGTGCCGAACGCCGTGCACACCTCGATGACCTCCACCAGCGAAAATCCAGGATGTGCCATGGCTTCCACCAGACGTCCGGTGAGGCTGCGGCTCGTGGCCAGCTCGCGGGCGAGGTAGCCCGCACCCGCGGCGCGCAGGATCCCCATCATGTCGAGCGGGAGCAGGGGGTTTCCGTCCGGCGTGGTGACCGTGTTCCAGTCCTCCGGGCTCATGCCCGACGCCTGGCCCCCGGTCATGCCGTAGACGTGGTTGTTGTGGAGCACCACCGTCACGTCCACGTTCAGCTGGGCGGCCGCCACGAGGTGCAGGAGGCCGATCGTGGACCCACCGTCCCCGATCACCACGACAAACCGGGTACGGCCACCGCACAACGCGCCGTCCGCCACGGCGAGCCCCGTCGCAAACGCGGTGGATCGGCCGTGGGTGGTGTGCACCGTGTGCACCGTGGGGAACAACCTGTCGATCAGGCCGACACACCCGATGTCGCTGACGATGCACAGGTGCTCCGGGGCAAGCCCGGACTGCTGCATGGCATCGGCGAGCGAGCGCACGACCAGGCTGTGCCCGCAGCCCTTGCAGTAGGGAAGTGCGCAGTCCGCCAGGAACGGCGCGGGTGCGGGTTCAGATGATTGCATCGAGGATCTCCTCGGGGCGGATGAGCGCGCCCACACGATTGACTCCGACCACTTCACGTTTGCCGAGGGCGGACAGGACGGCGTTCCGGTACAACCCGCCGTGGTTCTCCTCGGGGATGACCACACGCTCGATCCCGGCGAGCCCTGCGTGCAGCGCGGTCACGGGCAGCGGGAAGAGCGTCCTCAACACCCCGAGGGACACCCGCCGCCCCATGGAGCGGGCCTGCGCCACGGCATCCCGGGATGCGCGCGCGGACACACCGTAGGAGAGCACAAGCGTGGTGGCCCCCTCCTGGTAGTCGAAGTCCACCCTCCCGAGCTCGGGCTCCGCTGCGTCGATCTTGGCCTGGAGGTGCCGCATCACGCCGAGGGTCTCCGGGTCGTTCTTGCGGAGGAGCCCAGCCTGGTCGTGGGCAGAGCCCGTGGCCGTGACCTTCGCGCTTCCACCCACTGGCGCAAACAGCGGTACGTCCTCCTCCTTTTCGAAGGCATAGGTGCGATAGCCGACAGGCCCGCCGCGCCACTCCGAGCGACCTGGCGACACCAGCGCCGGGAGCGCCTCGTCGTCGACGACCTCGGCGGTGCTGGCCACCTCCTTGTCGGACAGGAGCACGACCGGGCTCCTCAAGCGCTCGGCCCAATAGAAGGCCCGCAATGTGTCCGTGTAGCATTCCGCGGCGGTCGAGGGCGAGAAGATCGGGAACCTGTACCCGCCGCTGACGGCCTCGGAGACGAGTCCGATGTCGCCCTGTGCCCCCGCCGTGGCGCCGCCCGTGGAGGGCCCGAGGCGTTGGACCACCGCGATGACCACGGGAACCTCGGCCATCAGCGCGTAGCCCACGGACTCGCTCATCAGGCACCAGCCCGGACCCGAGGTGGCCGTCATGGACGGGATCCCCCGCAACGAGGCGCCGATGCAGTACGCGATCGCAGAGATCTCGTCGGGAGAGGACATCGCCACGCCGCCCCGGCGAGGCAACTCCCGCACCAGGTTGGCGAAGATGGCGGACGCTGGGGTGATCGGGTAGCCCGCGAAGAAACGGCAGCCCGCATCGATGGCAGCGCGTGCGCACAGCTCATTGCCGGTGATCAGGTTTCGCATGGCCGTGCCTATCATCGCCTCCGGGGAACAGGATGGGTCATCCGCCGTAGGCGGCAGGCCACTCCATGGCCCCCTCTTCAAGCACCGGCGCCGCCGGGATAGTCCCCCCGGGTGACCCGTCCCACCCTCTACGCCCTCGCCCTGCTGCCCCTCACGCTCCTCGCGGCGCTCAACGTGCGCGCCGCAGAGCCTGCCGCAGGCGTGGACGCCGTGATGGCCGCGCTCTCGGCCACCCTCGACAACCTGGCCGGGCAGTCAAAGGGAAAGGACGACGCCCCCTATTTCACATCGCTCGCCCTCACCGACGAGCAGTCCACCGTGCTGCAGGGCACGAACGGCACGTGGGCAGGGGCGCAACACACCCACCACCGCACCGGCGACGTGGACATGCGCGTCGGCAGCATGACGCTCGACAACACCCACAAACTGCGCGACGCAGGCTGGTTCGAACAGCCCGATCGCGCCGAGGTGGTCGCCCCGCTCACCGACGATCCACGGGTCATCGAGCAGGCCTACCTGCGGGCCCTGGATGACGCCTGGCGCACCGCGCAGCGCCAGCTCATCAAGATCCGCTCGAACGACGCCGTGAAGGTCGACAGGGAGGACCGGAGCGACGACTTTTCGCCCGCGTCTCCCGTCCAGGCGAGCGTTCCCCTCACTGCCGCGACTCTGGACGAGGCCGCATGGCAGGCCCTCGTCACCAAGGTATCCGCTGTATACCTTGACTATCCGGAGGTCTACGACAGCGGCGTGCAGCTCGTCGTCGACACCACGCGGCACTGGCTGGCGACCTCGGAGGGCACCCGGATCGCCGACGGGCACCAGCACTACCGCATCGCCACCTGGGCCAGCACCGTCGCAGAAGACGGGATGGAGCTCCAGATCTACGACTACGCCGACGTCGCGACCCTGGCGCACCTGCCCGACAGCGCCGCGATCACGAAGATGGCGATCAGGGCCGCCGAGCGCCTGACCGCGCTGCGCCACGCCCCGGTCGTGGATCCCTACAGCGGCCCCGCGATCCTGCGCGGGAGGGCTGCGGGCGTGTTCTTCCACGAGATCTTCGGGCACCGCATCGAGGGGCATCGCCAGAAGGACGAGGATGAAGGACAGACGTTCACCAGTCGCGTGAACCAACGCATCCTCCCGGAGTTCCTCTCGGTCTCGGACGACCCGACGGTGGCCCAACGCAACGGCATTGATCTCAACGGGACGTACCAGTGGGACGACGAGGGAGTGCCCGCCCAGCGCGTTCCGCTCGTGGAGAACGGGATCCTCCGCAACTTCCTGATGTCGCGGTCGCCCATCGAGAACTTCCCGGCTTCGAACGGGCATGGCCGCCGCCAGCCCGGCATGGCGGTGGTGCCGCGCCAGGGCAACCTGATGGTCGAGGCCAACAAGTCCGTGCCGTACGACACGCTCCGAAAGATGTTGATCGACGAGGTAAAACGCCAGAAGAAGCCGTTTGGCATGATCTTCGACGACATCTCGGGCGGGTTCACGTTCACCGGGCGAAGCGAGCCGAACGCCTTTGCCGTCCAGCCGGTCGTCGTCTGGCGCGTGTACACCGACGGGCGGCCGGACGAGCTCGTGCGCGGCGTCGACCTGATCGGCACCCCGCTCACGACGTTCGAGCGCATCATGGCAGCCGGTGACGACGTGGACGTGTTCAACGGCGTGTGCGGAGCCGAGAGCGGCTGGGTGCCCGTCAGCGCATCCTCACCGAGCCTGTTGATCGGAGAGGTCGAGGTGCAACGCCGTGAGAAGGCGAACGATCGCCCCCCGATACTGCCAGCTCCGAAGTAGCTGGGCGGCCTCCCGGGCCGGGGGGCGGGGTCAAAGCCCTCCGCAGGCCGGCCGTGGGCTCCCGCGGGCGGCTACCAGGGGGAGGCGCACTCGCTGCTCGCGTCCACGTCGCCGCGCCTGTCCGGTGGCATCCCCGCGCCAGGCCGCGCGCTTGATACACGTCGGGGATGCGCTCCCGGCTCCTCCTGCTCGTCCTCCCGCTCTCCCTCGTCGCCTGCACGGCGAAGAACGACAGCGTGCTCATCCCTTCCGACAGCGGCGATCCCGAGGCCCCCTGCGACGTGAGCACCGTGACCGAGCCCGACACCTACGCGCAGGTCGCCGACGTGACGGTGCAGCGCGACAGCCTCAACATCCCGCACATCTACGCCCAGAACGACGGCGACCTGTTCTTTGCGCAGGGCTACCTCGAAGGGCGCGACCGACTCATGCAGATCGACACCACCCGGCGCTCGGCGATGGGGCGGCTCGCCGAGGTGTGGGGCGAGGGCTCGTTGACCAGCGACGAGCAGGCGCGCGCCATCGGCTTTGCCAAGTGGGCGTGCCCGGCCGTGGTGACGCTCGCACAGGAGCGCCCGTCCGACTATGCGCTCCTGGTCGCGTTCGTGAGCGGATACAACAAGCGGGTGGCGGAGGTGCAGGCGGACCCGACCCTGCGCCCGTACGGGATGGGCGAGGACGAACTGAACTACGCCCCTGAGCCCCTGACCGTGCTGGAGGTGCTGGCGATGGGCCGCCGGATCAGTTGGGGCTTCTCCAGCTCCCCCGAGCCCGACATCCTGTACACGCTCCTCCAGAAGCTGATCCCGAACTACGAGGACGTGCCGACCTTCCGGCCGGTGGACGACACCTACACGATGCAGGCTGGGGCGCTGCCCGCTGGCCCGGTGGCTCCCCCTGCGCCCCGCTCCACGCCAGCGACAGTGACCGACCCCGTCGCCTTCCGCGCGTTCATCGAACAGGCCCACGCGCTGCGTACGACGCACGGCGATGTCGCGGGATCCAACAGTTGGGTCGTGAACGGCTCGCACACCGAGAACGGGAAGCCCATCCTGTGCAATGATCCGCACGCCGGGCTCGACGACCCGAGCGCGCTGTACCTGGTGCAGCTCGACTCCAAGACTGCAGGTGGAAGCTTCAACGTCGCAGGCTGGGGGTTCGCCGGGGTGCCCGGAGTCCAGTTGGGCCACAACGAGAAGGTCGTGTGGGGCGCGACGGTGAACTTTGCGGACGTGGTGGACCTGTGGGACGTAGACGTCGATGCGGCTATGACGACCGCCGACATCGGGGGCGTGCAGACCCCGATCGTCGCCCGCCACGAGCCCATCGGTGTCAAGCAGGCGGATGGAAGCGTGGTGGACACGGACTACGTCGTGTACGAGATCCGGAACCGCGGCATCTTCCTCGGTCCCGAGCTCCTGAACATCCCGGACCAGTTGCTGGGCGACGGGGCCACGCTGATGAATTGGACCGGGTTTTCCGGCAGCGACGAGTTCTTCCAATACCTGGATCTCGATCGTGCCGCGTCGCTCGACGACTTCGTCGCGGCCGTCGACTACCAGCAGGTGGGCATCCACAATTGGATCGGGGCCACTGCGGAGGGCATGCGCTACCACGTGCACGGGCTCGTCCCGGACCGGGGTGGGCCCGGCCGACCCGCGGCGTTCGCCGTGATGGACGCCTCGGACCCTGCAACGCTGTGGACGGGCGAGGTGCTCGGTCCCGACCGCTTCCCCGACCTGGACGGCACGCAGGACTACATCCTCACGGCCAACAACGACCCCTGGGGGGAGACCCGCGACAACGACCCCAACAACGACGCGTTCTACTACGGCGCCTTCTTCGCCCCCGGGTTCCGCGCCAGCCGCATCGACCACGAGCTTGCCCGCTACATGGGGGAGGGCCCGATGACGGTGGCCGAGATGCAGGCGCTCCAGACAGACGTGCACTCGAACATCGCCGAGCGGCTGATCCCCTACCTCACCGACGCCATCGCCCACATCGACGACGACGACGATCTCGCCGAATTCCGCGGCCAGACCGACCTGACGGACGCTGCCGCCATGCTCGCCTCCTGGGACCAGCGCGCCCTCCGCGCTTCGCAGGAGCAGGCGCTCTTCCGCGCGTTCCAATCCCTGGTGGCCAAGCGCCTCCTCGAAGACGATCTCTCGATCCTGTTCGACGCCGTGGAGGACGTGAACCCCGTCACGATGGACAAGTTCACGTTCCTGACCCTGCAGGAGGGCAACGCGACCCTCACCGAGGGCGCCTCGCGCCACGACCTCGTGGGCGCGCTGCGCGACTCGCTCACGTTCGTGGCCGAGCGTGAGGCCGCGTTGGGGATCACCACCCTGCCCTGGTCCGCCATCCACAACGTCCACTTCGGGCAGCCCTACGGCGCCACGCAGTCCTTCCCCGTGGACGGGGAGAACAGCACCGTGAACGTGTCCGAGTGCAGCATGTTGAGCGACGGCGACCTCGGCACCACCTGCAACAACGGCTCGGGCGCGGTGTTCCGCCAGGTCACCAGCTTCGACGACGCCGGCACGCCCGTCACGACGTTCAACTGGCCCTATGGCAACACCGACGACGCCGTGGCCTGGACTGCGGGGACCTACGACACGCTGTTGTTCGACCGTGCGGACGTGGACGCGAGCACGGTGTCGACGGAGACGTTGGCGCCGTGAGACCCTCGTCGGGCCCTCGCCGGTTACCCTGTGTTCATGCTGATCCTGCTCCTCGCCTGCTCGGCCCCGGACGCGCCAATCGACGACAGCGCTGCGGTCGACCCCGGGTGGGACGCGGTGTTCGACTGGGAGACGCTCTGCCTCGGCACCTGGCCCGAGAACGACTGCGCAGACGGGTGCGCAGACGCGCCTGTCGAGCAGACCTACGAGGCGGGGTTCTACGATTGGGCCTCCGACAGCACGGGCTTCTCGACGGAGGAGCTGGGCGATCACGTGCGGTTGCGAGAGGTCGACACCTGGCTCGCCGAGCAGAGCTCGCAGACCACGGTGGACTACTTGATCCGCGTGGGTTGGGTCGAGATGCGGGTGTACCTCTACGTGGACGCGGCGGGTGGGGACCCGACCGCGAATTCGGTCGCCGTCGAATACGCACGAGCCACCTTCGCGCAACCCCACTGGAACGGCGCCGTCCGCCCGTTCGAGGACATCGCGGCCGAGCTGGCTGCCTGTGAGGAGACCTACCATGCGGAGTTTCCGGAGACGGACTGGTGCGACGGGTGGGTGAGCGACGACCCGTCGGACGACCAGACCCTCCGTTATTCCTTCAGCGCCCCGACCACGCCTGGGAAACTCGCGTTCTTCATCGTCAGCCCGGACGGCTCCGAGCCCGGGAATTGCGGCGAAGAAGACGCCTACGAGGAGTAGGCGTTCCACCGCCCTGCATCCTCCCCCCCGCCCGGTTACCCGCCCCCGCATCGCCCCTCGGAGCCCGATGCGCCTCAACCGCCTGTTCCTGCCTGTCACCCTCCCCGCCCTCCTCCTCGGCTGCACCGGCAACGGCGACGACACCTCCGGCAACAGCGTGGTTCCGCGCGACTTCTCCTCCTGCGACCCGCTCTCCTACGACTATTGCTCGCTCCCCTTCCCCAGCATGTACTACATGCGCGAGGACGCGACGAGCCCCACCGGCTACCGCGTGCACATGGGCGACACGACGCTCCCCGTCACCCACCAGGGCGTGCAACCCAACACCCAGTACCTCAACGAGCTTGACGGGTTCTCCCCGTTCCCCCTGCTGCTCGCGCAGTTTCCCAACATGGTGCTCGATGGGGTGCCCGGGCATGCCAACATCGCCGACAGCCTGGCCGACGGCTCGCCGATCGTGCTCATCGACGCCGAGACCGGCGCACGCGTCCCCATCTGGGCGGAGCTGGACGTTTCCAGCGAGTACGTCGAGGGGAAGGAATTCCTGATGATCCGCAGCGCCGTCCCGCTCGCCAACGGGAAGCGGTACGTCGTCGGCATCCGCAACCTCCTGGACACCAGCGGGGCGACCATCGCCGCCAGCGACGGCTTCGCGGCCCTGCGGGACGGCACCGCCACGGACAACTGGGACATCGAGGGCCGACGTGACGCATACGAGACCCTCTTCGGCACGCTGGAGCAGGATGGGTGGACCCGAGCGGACACCCAGCTTGCCTGGGACTTCGTGGTGGGCAGCAAGGAGGGCATCACCGGTCGGGCCACCGCCATCCGGGACGACGTGTTCTCGCGGGTTGGGGCCACGGGCCCGGACTACACGATCACGAGCATCGACGACGGCGCGGACGGCACGGGGTACAACGACCAGATCTTCCGCGTGGTGATGGGCACGCTCACCGCGCCGCTCTACACCGTGGACGACGGCCCCGGCACGTTCCTCACGCGCGACGAGAACGGCCAGCCCTACTACAACGGCGACACGACGGTGCCGTTCACCATCCTGATCCCGCGCACCGCGCACGACAACCCCCGGGCGCTGCCGATCATGCAGTACGGGCACGGGCTGCTCGGTGGCCAGGACGAGGTGTTCGCCGGCTACCTCGGCGAGATGGCGAACCTCTACGGGTTCAGCATCTTCGCAGTCGATTGGACCGGCATGAAGAACGAGGACATCGGCGACATCGAGCTGATGATGGCCCAGGACGTCGGTAATTTCGCGATGATCCCCGAGCGTACGCACCAGGGGTTCGCCGAATTCGTCGCGGCCGAGCGCATGATGACCGGCACCATGGCGACCGACGACGCGATGAAGTTCGCGCCAGAAGGCGGTGAGGCCGTGAGCGTCATCGACCCGACCCAGCTCTGGTACTACGGAAACTCGCAGGGCGGGATCCTCGGCGGCGCCTACCTGGCGTTGAACCCGGACATCCCGCGCGGCGTGCTCGGGGTTCCGGGCACACCCTACAGCCTCCTGCTCCAGCGCTCTGCCGACTTCACGCCGTTCTTCGGGTTGCTCCAGAACGTGTACCCCGACCAGCGGGACATCACGTTCTTCATGTCGTGGATGCAGGACCTCTGGGACTCGGGCGACGCCTCGGGCTACGCCGCGTACATGAACGCCGATCCGCTGGACGGCGTGGCCCACGAGGTGCTCGTGCAGGACGCCATCGGAGACGCACAGGTCACCACGCTCGGGGCCCAGAACATGGCGCGGGCATACGGCGCCGTGCAGGTGGCCGACCAGCCGTACGAGGACATCTACGGGGTGGAGCAGGTGTCCTCGCCCCACACCGGCTCTGCGATCGCGGAGTACTTCCACAACACACCCGACATCCCGCAGACCGACGTGCCGCCGGACGACGCGTACGACACCCACGAGGACACGCGTCGCACCGTCTCGGCCCAGCAGCAGCTCTACCACTTCCTCACCACGGGCGAGGTCGTGAACTACTGCGACGGGGTCTGCGATCCGGACTGAGTCGCCCGGGGGGCGCTACCCCCCGTTCGCCTGCAACGCGGCGTCGATCTTGTCCCGCTCCAGCACGAGCCGCGCGACGAGAGGGCTCTCGAACTGGAGCCGCAGCGAAAGCTGGACCCCCTGGTCGAACACGTGGCTCGCCTTCTGGCGCAGCGAGCGGCGCTGCCGCTCCACCTCCTCGCGGTAGAACCCCGCCTCGGTCTCGCTGAGCCGGGCCGGAACCTTCGCCGCGACCAGCTCGTCCCCAAACTCCACGTACGCCGACCCGAGCCGGTACAGCCCGTGCAGGATCCACTCGGGCTCCTGGGTGGCGACCAGCGGCAAGAGGGCCTCCTGGGCTTCGGACAGGGCCTTCACGCGCGCTGTCACCGCCGCCGCCTCCTTCTTGTCCCCGCCCTTCACCGCAGTCACCCGCTCGACCGCGGCGAGGTGCTGGTCCATCAGCACGTAGTGGGCCTTGGCGCGGAGCCAGGAGTGCTTGTCCCAGCTCTGGGCAACAATCAAGGCGGTCTCGAGGTTCTCGAGCCCGCGCTTCCGCTTGCCAGCCGCGACCTGCGCAAGGGCGCGCTCCAGGTTCACACCCACCTGGTCCGTGAGATCCCAGCCCTCGTTCTTGTGCAGGATCACCATCTGTTGCAGGGCGCCGTGGCCATCCCCGAGGTCCTCCAACACGAGCGCGAGCCGAAAGCGCGCTTCGCTCACGCGCTGCTTGCCGCGAGCGATCACCTCCTCGTAGTCGGGCTTCGCAGCCGCGCTGTTCCAGGCGAGCTCGGAGCAGAACGCGCGCAGGTACAGGTAGTCGGAGAGCTCGGCGTCTGCCACCATCCCGTCGATGCTCATCAGGATCTCGTGGCAGTTGCCGGGCGCCCCCGACTTGCGCATCTGCTCCGCCAGCACGAGCACGTCCGTCACTCCGGAGATGCCGTCGTCGGCGCGGGCCGCGACCGACAGGGCGGCGACGAGGGCGAGCCCGATCACCCGGCCCGCCGGGTGGCGTCATCCGGGTGGGTCACCGGCGCGACCTTCGCGCCGCCCGAGGCGATCGACATCTCCTCGGTGTCCGCGCGCCCGGAGTCGCGGAGCAGCTTGCGGGTGAGCTGAATGGCGTTCTCCATCGAGTGATCCATGTTGTTGTACCAGAACATCCCCGTGCGACCCGCGAGCTGCAGGTTCTCGAACTTTGCGAGTCCCCTCCTCGCTTTCTCCAGGTGCGTGGGGTAGGAGGTGTGGTAGATCGGGTAGGAGTGGGGCACCCGCTCGAGGTACACGTT
This sequence comes from uncultured Pseudomonadota bacterium, assembly GCA_903875225.1. GTDB lineage: Bacteria > Myxococcota_A > UBA796 > UBA796 > SXON01 > CAIUMM01. Next base: position 133,518 of record CAIQVJ010000064.1, on the reverse strand, counting down.
CTCCACGTCCTTCCGGGACCGGACCATGCCGACCTTGATCAGATCGTCGACGACGGCCGAGGTGAGGCGCTCGCCGTGGATCCAGCGCTCGTCCCCCTCACGACAGGTGATCTCCACGCACAGCCCGGTGGCGCCGCGGGGCACGGTGTCGTCGCTGAAGAAGCGGGGGATCGAGACCCGGGAGAACACGAGGTCGTCGGCACCGTAGTAGCACCACTGGTACTCGCGCGGCACGTCGCCCTTCACGAGCACGTTGTACAGCAGCGTGGAGAGATAGGGCAGGTCCGGCTTGTCCAGCCCAAGCTGGTCGCACGCCTCGGTGATCGGCGCTGTCCAGATCACCGCGGAGGGCTCCACCCGCTCGTCTCCGAACTCCACCGCTGCAATCCGGCCATTCCCGGAGATGAGCCTGGCCCCGGTGCCGGTGATGATGCGCCCGCCGAGCGCCAGCAACATCTCACTCACCCGCTGCCAGGTGACGTGAAGCCCGCCCCGGGGGTAGATGAAGTCGATCTCGGCCTTGTTGAACTGCAGCAGCGTGGACTTCGCCAACTGGGCGAGGTTCTGCATCTGCAGCTTGTCGTCGATGATGGCCCGATTGATGCCCACCTTCGCCCAGTCGGGGTGGGTCTCCCGAGGATGGATGCCGAGGAACTTGACGCTGTAGCCGCGAAAGAAGTGTTCGTAGAGCGTGGGCCCGTACTGGCGCAGCACGTAGTCTTCGAAGTTGTCGTTGCCGTAGGTCTTCATGCCATTCACCGCGAGGTCGACGGCGCTACGCGCGGCCAACGGCAGCGGAAGCTGCACGAGGTTCTTGGGGTGCAACGGCCAGCGGTAGTACTGCCCCGAGAAGTACACCTCCGACTTCCGCGGGAACGCCGTGGAGTCCCCCGCCAGCACGCGGTCGAGGTACGCCTTGATGTTCGGGTTCTCGGTGTGGAACCGGTGCGGGCCCACGTCGAACACGAAGTCGTCGTACACGTACGAGCGCGCGAGTCCTCCGACCTTGGTGAACTTCTCGACGACGATCACCTTCACACCGGCCTCAGCGAGCAGGTGGGCCGTCACCAGCCCAGCGACCCCTGCCCCGACGACGACCACGGGACCATCAAACACGTTCACAGCCATCAGGGGGAGACTCCGATCCAGACAGTGTGCCCCATCCGGGGCCCGGGGGGAAGCCCCACGACGCTACAGAATGTGAGGTCGGGGCGGACACGCCCCTCGGTGCGGGCCCCGGAGGTGCGGCATGGCCCCGTTCCGGGCGCCTTCAGGGTGCAGGGGGCTCGTCCGCTCCCTCGCTGTACCCGAGGGCCTCGAGCTCAGCTTTCACGTCGGCGGTGAGCAGGTGCGGCACGGTCGGCGGCGCGCCGCTCAAGACCGGTGCGCTGGCCCCGGTCTCCGCGCCGTCCACCGTCATGGTGCCGTCGGGCGGCCACATGCCGAAGGCCGCAGGGCCCACCAACCGCTCCACCTGCGCGCCGGACGAAAAAAGCGCGGCTGTGCTGGTGAGCACCCCCGCGGGCAACGTCCACGGCTCGCCGAGGTGGCGGGCGATGGCGGCGGCCTCGTTGCGCAGCGGCATGGGCTTCCTCTCGCGTGGGTCCCCCTTCAGATCGAAGCGCTCCGACGTGTTCGCCGCGAGATCGAGGATGGCGGCGCTCCCGGAGTTTGACGGCCCGGAGATGAGCCCCAGCTTGTTGCTGTCGAACCGACTCGTCTCGGGCCAGAAGTCGCGATCGGGTACGGGCCCTCGCACGTCCACGCCGTCCCCGATGCCCCAGGGCACGCCAGCCACTGCGGCGACGGTGGCCGCGACGTCGATGTTGCCGACACGCTCGCTCCGCACGGCCTCGGGGACGCCTGTCCCGGAGACGATGAGCGGGACGTCGAGCGCCTCCGAGTACAGCGTGTGCGCGTGCCCCCAGCTGCCCCGCTCCCCGAACTCCTCGCCATGGTCGGCGATCACGATGAACACGACGTCGCGGTCCCAGCTCCACGTGTCGATGAGCGGCTCGAGGCTGTCGTCCACGAACCGGATGCACTCGTCGTACTGCGCGATCAGGCCCCGCATCCGCGCCTTGGAGAGGGGGTGCTGCTTGAAGTACTCCCACCTGTGGTATCGAAGCTCCTTCGCGTCCATCACCCGGTTGTACCGGGTGTTCCAGGGCTCGGGTGGCACGTACGGGTAGTGCGCGTCGTAGGTGTGCAGGAAGAGGAACGCCGGCTTCCCCGCGGGCAGACCCTTGGCCCACCCGAGCGCCGAGGTCACGAGCTCGGGGGTGCGCACCTGGTGGCCGAGGCTGGCGTGCTCGTCCAGCCCGAAGTCCTGGTAGGTGTCGAAGCCGCGGGCGAACCCGTAGCCGCCGCTCACGTAGATGGCGCTCGCGAAGCCCGCAGTGGCGTAGCCTGCCGCCTGGAGGCGCTCGGCCACGACCGGGACGCTGGCGGAGAGTTGCCGGTCATCCTCGATGACCTGGTGCTGCGTCGGCCACAGGCCGGTCATCATGGTCATGTGGGAGGGCAACGTCCACGGGGAGCCGGAGATGGCGTGCGTAAACCGCAGCCCCTTGTCTGCCAGCGCGTCGAGGGTGGGGGTCGTGTCGCGCTTGTAGCCGTACCCCGAGAGGTGGTCCGCCCGCAGGGAGTCGATGGAGATCAGGACGACATCGGGTCGATGAGGGTCACCCGAGGGGAGCGTGTGACAGCCGAGCAGCGAACCGAGCGCGAGGACGACCCCAACGAACGGCCGGCGGACAGCCGCGGCGACGGCACGCCCGGCCCCGGGAGCACAGAGCCCGCAGCGCGCGCGCTCGCGCACCGGGCTCACGTCCAGGAGCCCCACCAGGGCCAGCCCGCCGGGAGGAAGCGCAGCATGAGCGCGAAGAGGAACACGGCCACGAACACCCCCACGATGCTGCGCAGGGAGCCGTTGGCGAGGATCTTCAACGTGGCCTTCGGCTCGGTGAAGAACGCGCCCGCGTGCACCAGCCAGAGCGGCTCGAGAGGCACGCGGTAGCGGGAGAGCCCGGCGAGCGCAGCGATCGCGGCCACGTGGTAGAGCACGATGAGCCCACTACCCGCGGCATACCATCCTTTTCCGCGAGCGAAGATCCCGATCGTGCCGCCCAGCAGCGTGACGAACGAGAACCCCGCGATCGCCACGATGAGGAGCTCGTCGCCCCAGTCCGGGATGCCCTGCCACCGGCCCCAGCGCAGGTTCCGGGTGAGGAAGCTGTGGGGGGTCACGAGCTGCGCAACCCGCAGCGGCACCCGCGCCAGGAAGGTCTCCGGATGCGCCTTGATCCACTCCACCCCCGCCTTTGCCTCGCACTCGTCCTTCGTCACCGGGTTTCCGTTCTCGGTGCAGGGCTTCCGCCCCTCGGACGTGGCGCGCTCGAACGCGCGGCTCGCGAGCTGCCCGTTGCCGTAGTCGAAGGTGATCGGAGGGAAGTCGTTGTTGCCCAGGTACATCATCTGGCCCAGCGTACGGTCGGAGATCACGAGCTCCCCGAACTTGCGCGTGGCGTACACGCTGTAGGGGGCCACGAGCAGCACCGCCGAGAGCACGCACACCAGGGCCTGCTTCCACGCGAGGGACTCACGCACGCGGCCCCACACGAGCACGATCACAAAAACCGGGAGCATGTAGGTGGCAACGCCGCGAAAGAGCACACAGGTGCCCAGCAGCACCCCCGGGAGCACCCCCCGCGCGGGGCTCCCGCTCACCCGCGCGGCCCGAAGCCCCAGCATCGCGCCGATCAGCAGGGCCAGGTAGAACGTCTCGCTCCAGATGGAGGAGGTGTAGAAGATGAACGTCGGGTTCAGCGTGTAGGCCCAGGCCGCCCAGAGCCCCGCCTTTCGGCCGTACTCCCCCTCCGTGAGCCTGTAGAGCATGGGCACGCACGCGACCGCCACGAGCAACTGGCCGATCTCGACCGAGCCCGGGAGCTTGAAGAGCCACTGATGCAGCGCCAGGAGCGCCGGATAGGCCGGCGCCCAGAGCCAGCCGTGGGTCCCGATCATGCCCCCGCCCGCGAGAAGAGTGCGTCCCAGGTCCACGTACGTGCACTCGTCGCGCACACACGGCTTGCTGATCCACACGAGCATCGGCACCACGCGCAGCACGAAGGCGACGATCATCGCCTTACGCAGCGCCAGATCCTTCCACGAGGCGAACACGCCCGGGCTTTACCCCATCAGCCACCAGTACGCAGGGGCCCAGCCGCCACTCGTCCCACCAAGGCCGGTCTGCCGTTCGATCTCGAAGGTCGTCTGCCCGCTCACCGGCCCCAGATCGAGGGAGAGCGTGTACCACCCCGGGATCACGGGCAGGGGCACATCGCGCGAGGCTTTCTCCACCCCCCCGGCGTGCGTCGTGGTCCAGGTGATGCGGAGGGACTCGGGCGAGGTGCTGGGCCCGAGCCGCGCGACGAGGCGCGCGGACCGGCTCTCGCCCGCGAGCCGGAAGCCCTCACGCCTGTCGTGCCGCCGCGCGCTGTCGACCACGCGGACGACGGTCTGCTCGCCTCCATCCTGGGTCTCCCAGTCCCCGGCGACCACCTCGGATACCCCGCCCCCGGGCTCCACGCCCCAGGCATGCGCCTGCTCACTCACCCGATCGCCCTCGTCCAGGCCATCGAGCACGCCGCCGGGGCCCCTTGGCAGCGCGTGCCGGGCTTCGAACAGGGTGTAGTTCGGCCGGGCAGCCAGGAGTGTCGCGGTGTCGGCGCCCCGCGAGTGGCTCACGCTCGCGAGCACGGACAGCAGCCCGCTGTCCACGAAGCCCGGGGGCCACCCCTGAGCGACCACCACCAGGTCGGGCTTCTCCCGGTCGATGTAGTGGAACACCCCCGCCGGGCCGTCGAGCGCGGCGCCCAACACAGAGGGCGTGAAGGTGCCGTGCAGGTCGAGGAACCGGTGGCCACCGAGGTAGCCGAGGGCGCCCGGCTCGTCGCCAGCGACGGTCGCACCCACCGGGAGCTGCTGGCTCACGAAGCGGGCCATCGCCACCTCGGTGGTGTCCACCCGACCCGAATCGGCGACGAGTCGCTGCGACCAGCTCTCCAGTTGGGCGATGCAGAGGGCGCCGAACGCGGGGAGGGCCCCCGGCAGTCCGCACTTCCGCGCCCCGAGGACAGCCATCGGCACGATGATCACGAGCCCCGGCACCAGCCCGCGCAGGTCGTGGGTCGGCCCGCCGGCGCCGAACACGTCGGCGCACATCGGCAGCAACCACGCCAGCAGAAGCAGGATGCGCGGGTCGGCGGCATCCCCCGGACGTCGCGGGAAGGTCGAGAGTCCGTACGCGAACAATCCGAGCACGATCAGCCCCGCGCCGCCGTAGAGCGCCTGACCGCTCACGTTCTCCCAGAGCGCGGCCACCTGCGAGCCCTCGCCCGGATGCGTCCACTGCGCAGCGCCCGCGCCCGGGAGCAGCGTGCCGGTGAGCCAGAGGTTCAGCACCGGCTGGATCGCCCCCGGTGCCGCCAGGCCCACCGCCCAGGGCGCGGTCCGCCGCGCGCGCGCCTCCGCCAGCGCCAGGATGGCCACGATCAAGGCCCCCTCGGGGCAGGTGAACGAGAGCAGGAGCCCGGCGACCGCCATCGCGCCACGCCTGCTCGCGAGCAGCGCGCGCAGGAACGCTGCTGTCAGGAACGCGGCGAGCGCGATCTCCATGCCGCTCGCCGCGCCCCAGAGGAGCGGGCCGCAGCCGATCGTGGCCAGCCCGGCCACAAAGGCGTCCGGCTCCCCCCGGTCTGCCAACAACCCGCGCACCTGCGTGGCCACGCCGACCCAGAACCCCAGCGCGAGCAGGAGCGCCCACTTGTAGAGCGAGAGACCCTGGAGCCCGACGAGCGCCCCGGGAGCCAGCAGGACCGGCCACAGCATGCTGGGCGCACCCGGGGCGTAGCTGGTGTCGGCCGCGAGTCGGACAGACACGTAGCGGAGGGGCTCCCCTGCCGCGAGGAGCCGCGCGTACTGGAAGTGAACGAACGCATCGTCCGACGGAGGGCAGAGCTCCGCGTTCTGCAGTCCCGCGAGGGCGGACACCCCGCCCAGGAGGAGCGACCCGAGCAGCAGGTACACCAGCCCGGACCGGGTACCTGACCGCACAGCCTACTCCCCGCCGGCGGCAGGCTCGGCGGGCTCGACGGCATCCGGGTCGACAGGCTCGACGGGATCGGCGGGATCAAAGGGAATCGCTGGCTGGGCCCCGCCGATCGCTGCCGGCTTCCGGGGAGGCGTCGTGGACTTGCCCTTCTTCACGGCTGCAGCCGTCTCGGGCTCCTTGCCGGAGATCCCGAGGCGCAGGTCGCGCGCCTCCTCCAGGTACACCCGCGCCCACGAGCGCGTGGGGTCGGCCCGAACCGTCGCGAGGAACGCGTTGTAGGCACCCTGCGCGTCACCCGCTGCTCGTGCCGCCATGCCCTGATCGAACAGGGTGTCGGCGACGGCGGCGCCCATCTCCAGCGCCTTCGGAGCGGTGGGATCGACGCGCAGCGCCTCCGCGATCGCCCCCGACCGGCCGATGGGGTTGGGCATGTCGGCGGCACGCTGCACGTAGCAGCTCACCAGCGCATCGTTCACCATGTGCTGGTGCTGGTCGCGCCAGGTGATGTTCCGCGCGATGTGTCGGCGGGCGTCCTTGAAGCCCTCGCGGGCGCCCTCACAGTCCCCGTCGGCCGCGGACTTCAGCGCCGTGGCGAGCCGCGCCTCGGCGTGCTTCATGGCGCTCTCGGGCGAGACGATGTGCACCGCTCCGGCCGAGACCCACTCGCCCGGGAGGTAGCGGACGGAGTCGTCGGGGTTCGTCAGCGTCGACAACACCTGTCCATCGGCGGTGTTGATCACCACGACGCCCAGATCGTAGTCTCCATCCGGCAGCCCGGGAGGCACCGGCATGTACCAGTTGCCTTCGACGTACTCGTCCTGGGCCCACTTCTCTGGACGGTACCAGTCGAACGCGGGCGCCATCTCGGCCGAGTGCATGTGGCCCGCGTGGTCCTTCAGGAACACCAGCACCCGAAACCCGACCTTCCGCGGAGTGGCGATCCACCAGGTGTGCAGGAAGAGCTTGCCTCCCGCGGCCACCTCCGGCGCCGGAACCTCCCACCCGGCCATCGTCACGCCCCCGTCGAAGTCCACCTGGGTGTTGGCCGGCCCGCGATAGTCCGTCCTCGCGACGAGCTCCTTCCGGATGTGGTTCCCCACGTGGAAGCCGCGCTTGCCGGACGGGTAGCCCGTGATCTCGAGGTACTGGTCCTTCCACTTCGGGTTCTGGGGGATCCTCGTGGTGCGCGCCCAGCTCCCGTGGACGTGCGCGAACGTGGGCCGGACCTCGTTGAAGATGTAGTCGTCGATGAAGCTCTTCTGGTACTTGTGGCGAGCCATCGCGATGTCGATCAGGCCCGCCATGTCCGCGATGTGCCACCGCGTGAAGTAGAGGTGGGCGCCCATGTCCACGTCGAGCAGCGTGACATCGTCGATGTCCAGCTTTTCCGCGATGGAGCTCATGTAGTTCACGCGCCGATGCACGTCGTTCACCGAGGTTTCGGGCGCCTTGGCGAAATCGGCGCTCTTCCACGTGTTCGGCAGCGCGAGCGCGAACGTCGCGATGGCCGCAAAACTGCGGGAGACCCGCAACCCGCGCCACTCCCGGAGGCCTGTCGGCATCCAGACCACAAGCTGGCCGACAAGCAGGCCGACCACCGCGCCGATGGGGATCGCGGCGAGCGTCTCGATGTCGCGCCAGGTCACCCGGGTAGGGCCCTTCGGCCCCGGCAGGAAGACGCTGAACGGCAGCGCCACCGCCGGCCCGCCGAGCGCGACGTGGCCCTGGGCGCGTGCGCCGACGTAGACGAGCACGATGATGACGCCGGTCACGAGCCCCAACAGGGTCCACCCGCGCCGAGTCCCCGGCAGCTTGCGCAGCGTCCAGTCCAGCGCCCGGATGTCCCGCCACAGGCCGCTCGCCGCGGGCATGTTCGCAGCCATCACGCCCACCCCGAGGCCGATCAGCGTGAACACCGGCAGCGCGATCAGCGATCCCCAGCGGAACCCCTTCATCCAGTCGCCGTTCGACCACACCCAGAAGAACACCCCCACCGACAGGCTCGCCCACAACATCCCGCGCGCGGCCCACCCGCGTCGGGCGAGCGTGAGCAGTCCGAGCAGCACGGCCGAGACCACGAGGAACCACACGGCGCCTGCGTTCCAGTCCCGTGCGACGTGGCTCCCGTACCACATGGCCGCCGCCTTGGGCAGCAGCGTGATCGTCGTCCCTCCGGTCATTCCCAGGTTGCGCGTGAACAGGCCCGGCAGGCGGCCGTCCCAGAGCGTGATCGTGGTGAAGCCGAAGAGGAGCACCGCGATGAGCAGCTTGCGCCAGGGCTGGCGCCTCCCCGGTGTGATGGGCAGCAGCGCGAGCACCACCGCGGGCGTCGCGAACACCACGCCATAGACGAACGCCCAGTCCTTGAACTGCTTCCACCCACCACCGACCCAGCCCGTCAACTTCACAGTTTCAGACTTGTCTTTGGCGTAGTACGTATTCGGGAACCACCAGGCGAAGTACTCGTAGCGCACCGCGTTGTAGGCCGCGTACGGGATCGCGAAGACGAGCAGCCAGGAGAAAACCTGCATCCACTGCCGGTTGCGGACGGTGCCCAGACCACGGGCGAAGAGCCCGACCGCCGCGTAGGCCACGCCGTCCGGGCGCGTCATGGTGAGCAGGAAGAACGCCAACGCGCTCCACGGAAAGCGGGAGCCCGTGCGGATCTCCACCGAGAGGCGCCAGATGCCGAGGCCGAGCAGCAGGTTGAACAGGCTGTTCTCGAGCCCCGAGGCGCTCCACAGCGTGAACTGGGTGGAGGCCGCGAGCAGCGCCGGCCCCACCAGGGGTGCCCAGTCCGGGATCGGGCCTGGATCGTCCTCGCTCTCGCCGCGAGCCTCCCGCCCGATGCCCCAGGCAACGAACAGCGTGATCGACCCGAAGATCGCACCAAGCAGCTTCGCAGCGAAGAACGGGTCGATCCGCAGCACGTAGAGCGCGGCGATCAGGAAGGTCCAGCTCGCGTTCGAGTACGCCTCCACGCGCTCCCCGCCGGCGAACGGCACCGCACCGAGCCCGGTGGCGATGTTGCGTGCGAACGCAAAGGAGATCCCCGAGTCCTCGATGTAGAACGGCGAGATCAGGCACCACACCGCGTAGTGCAGGAAGAAGACCGCCTGGATCAACGCAAAGATCGGCGCCTGACGCCGAACGTCCGGCTCCCAGGCCATCACGATCGTGGTCGCGCGTGCGCGTACCCGACCCAACACGCTCCGCATCGACATCTCCGAGCTCTCGTTTACTGCGCCTGTGGCCCGTGCCCGATCACATCGTCTTCTTGACTGCGCCCTCGGCCGCAGCGTTTCGGGCCGCCATCTGCTTCTTGAGCTCGTCAAGCTGCGACTTTGCCGTGGCGTCCTGCGCCTTGGCCTTGACCTTCGCCAACCGCGAGTCGAGCGAGTCCGCCTTCATCTCGGTGCCGATGTCGGCCTCGGCCTGCATCTTGTGGATGTGCTCGCGCACGTTCTCCAGCGCCTTGATGTCCGCGTCGGTGGAGAGGCCGTCGAGCGTCTCCTGGATCTGGATCCGCGCCTCCGCAGTCGCCTTTTTCGCCAGCATCTCGTCGCGCTCGCGCTTGAGCTTCTCGATCTCGCCCTGGAACGCGACGAGGGAGTCCTTGGCGTCGTTCGCCTGCGCCGTGACCTTCTCGGAGTCGACCTTGAGCTGTTCGAGCGCCTTCTCCAGCTCGTTCTTCTTGGTGAGCAGCACGATGGCGACGTCGTCGTCCCCGCTCTCGATCGCGACAGGGAGCTGTCCGTTCACTTCCTTGAGCTCCCGCTCCTTGGTCTCCAGCTCCGTCGAGATCTTGTTGCGCAGGTACACGATGCCGCTCACGGCCTTCTTCAGGTCCCGGTGCTTCTTGATCCGCTCGTCGATCGCCGCCTCATAGACGGCCTCGGGGTTCTTGGACTCCTTGCCGCTGATCCACAGGCCCCAGAAGCCGTTCCAGAGGTTGCCGATTCGGTCGAAGAAGCCCATGGGAACTCCAAAGGGAAGGCGGAGAAAACCAGCAAATTGGCGGGTGTGGGATCGCTGGACTACCCGGCTAACCCGCCCCGGCTCACCGCGCGCGGCGGGGAACCATCCATGTTACCCGGTCGCACCCATGTCCCTTCTCGTCACCCTCGTGCTCCCCGCCCTCGCGGCCGGCACGGCCCCCGTTGCAGAGGCGGGTCTCGGCGTGCTCGCATACCCGGGGGACACCGTGGTCCTGAACGGCACGGGCTCCACCGACGCAGACGGCGAGCCGCTCACCTACCATTGGACCCAGACCGTGGGCGCACCGGTGAGCCTCGCAGACGGCCCCACCGCCGAGCCTTCGTTCATCGTGCCCGGCGCCGGGCCCTACACCTTCGAGCTCGTCGTCAACGATGGCACGCTCGACTCGACCCCGGATTCCGTGAGCCTGTACGCGCCGGATCGTGAGCAGACGCCAGACGGGACCAGCGGGTGTGCGGCAGCCCCGGGATCGGCCGGCTTCCTGCTCTCCGCCCTGGCGGCTGTGTTCACGGTTCGCCGCAAGCGCTGAGCACCGGCGTTCGTTGGCGGGCTATCGGGGCCGGATCGCTGCCAGACCGGGCCGTCGGCCGCCCGTGAACACCGGCGTGGGCCGACTCGACACCGCCCTCGAGTCGCCTCGTCATCCGATGCTCAACCTCCGATCGGCAAGAAAGGGCGTACGTTAGGCCGCAGCATGTCCGCCCGCCTCCGCACCCTCTGGTACGCCCTCGGCGCGCTGATCCCCGTGCTGTGGCTCGCGGCGCACTGGTCCGCCCCGCTCGTGGAGGACTCCCTGTTCTGGTTCGTGCCGACGGCGATCCAGGAGTCCGAGACCGGACTCGTACTCGCCGCAGAGGGCCCGCTCCCGGCCGCCGTGGAGGCCCCGGGGGCCCCGATGCCACCGCAATGGAAGGACGGCCTGCCCGATACCGCGCACCCGCCGCTCTGGTTCTGGTGGATGGCGCTGTTCCTCAAGGCCGGCATCCGCCTCGGCAGCGTGCGCGCAGCGTGCGTTCTTCCCGCAGCCCTCGCCGGACTCGGGTTCGTCGCCCTGGCAGAGAGCCAGGGGCGGGCCTGGGCCGGCCTCCTGGTGTGGGCGATCCCGAGCGTACTCGCGCAGCTTCTGCGGCCCGAGCTCGATCTTCCGCTGCTGGCCTGCATCCCCTGGGCGCTCGTCGCGCTCCGCTGGAACACGTGGAGCCTGTTCGCGCTCGTCGCGGCAGTGGCCACGTGGTGCAAGGAGCCGGGCGCGCTCCTGATCGTGCCCGCGCTCGTCGCAGGAGCACGGCGGCGGCAGCTCCCGCTGCAGGCCCTGGCCCCGCTGGCCGCGATCGCAGCCTGGGCAGGCGCTCACGGCGGGCTCGCCGCGGCCACCCAGTCGCCGACCACGTGGGCCCAGTTCGGCGAGAACACGCTCGGCATCTTCCGGTTCGTGGCGTTCGACCAGGGCCGCGCGCTCCTGGTGCTGGGCGCGGCGGGCCTCCTCGCCGCACCGGTGGAGACGAGCCTGATCGTCACGTTCTGCGTGTTCTTCGCGAGCGTGCGCTACGACGCCACCGCCGGCACCGAGGACGCGTTCACGCACCTCCGCTACCTCTCGCCCGCAGTCGCGCTCTACGTGGTGACGACCGCCTCGCGCCTCGACCATCCGCTGGCGGTCTTGCAGCTCTACTGGCTGCACCGCATGCACGTCCACGGGCCGGAGGGGTCGATGGCGGGCGTGGACAGCGCCTACGCGGACCGCGCGGCGTTCGAGTCGATCGGCCCCGGGGAGACCGCGTGGGCCGGCAGCTACGCCGCAGCCGGCGTCGGCCGCAGTTGGACCGGGCAGCCGGCGCTCCCTGGCGTGAAGGTGTACGACTTCGGGACGATCCCGGCGCAGATCGCGACGGGTGACCTGTTCATCGCCTCCACCTACGGTGAACCCTCGCGCAGGCTGGAGCACGCCCTGAACGTGCAGGGGGTGACCACCTGGGCGGTCGGCGAGGTGCAGTCCCGCGTCGTGCGCGTCGTCGGCCAGAACCCGGAGGGCTGGGTGCCGGCCGCGCTCCCGCCCCGGTAGGGAACCGGGCGGGCGCGCCTACACCAACGGCGGCCAGAGACAGCTCGTCTCGGGGTCGTCCGGACCCCAGACGACCCACACCGGATCCTCAGGGAACAGCTCCGGGCGCTGCCATGCGTGCACCCACCCCTCCCGCGTGCCGCCGCCCGCCGTGTAGCGATAGGTGAGCTTCCAGGGGTTCTTGTTGTTGATGGTCACGCTCATGTCGCGGTCCACGTCCACGATCCGCCCGGGCACCGCCTGCCCCAGCGTGAGCGCCTTAAGCTTGCCCTGGGCGCGCGTCCAGCCGATGTAGAGCATCGGCGCCCCGATGAGCGCGAAGATCACGGTCCATCCGAGGCAGATCGTGAAGACCCCGCCGATGATCACCAGCACGTTCTTCCACACCAGGAGCCGGTTCCGGTACGCGTCGGGCAGCTTGCGCGGTGCGCGAGGCGGCTCCGGAGGCAACCTGAGCGTGCGCACCCCATCGTTGGACTCGGGCACCGGAGGGAGCGGCCCGCCACAGTTCGGGCAGTTCGTGAGCGTGACGTCGAGGGTGGACGTCGTGCACCAGCCGCAGGTTCGCGTGGAGTTCATCCGGGACGCTTATCGGCGCCGCCGCGTGAACACCCGGCAGCGGTCACCGCGCTTCCGCCTCGAGGCGCCACGGAGCAGAAAACCCGCCGACGCCGAACGCTCGCTTCCACGCCGAATAGCCCCCGCCGTCCTCGGTCGCCCGCAGGCAGGCCTCGCCGCCTTCCCAGCCCGCCGTGGCCAGCTGGAACTCCACCCAGGCCCACCGCGCCGAAGCCGGCCGGACCTCTGCGCGCACCCCCCGCAGCCCGGCCCGCAGGCGCTCCAGGCGCTTCTCCACCACCGCAACCCCGGCGAACGGCGCGCCGTCCAACGGCGTGTTCCGCTTGGCCACGAACGCCGCGACGCCCAACGCGACGGGGTGGATGGTCGCGAGCTTGCGCGTCGACGCGATCAGCTCCTCCAGGTCATCATCCTGCTCGTCCGGCACCCCCAGCATCATGTACACCTTGAGCAGGCGGTACTTGTGCTCCTTCGCCGCCTCGGCACAGGCCACCAGCTGCGCCTCCGTCGTGCCTTTCGCGAGCGTACGACGCAGGCGCTGGCTCGCAGCGTCGCTCGCCACCGTGAGGGTGGAATACCCGCCCAGCCGCAACAGGCGCGGGATGTCGGGCTTCAAGGCCACACGATCCCCCCGCAACGACGAGATCCCGATGCCCTTCCCGGCCTCGATCAGCGCCTCCAGGAGGGGCACCAGCTGCGGATGATCCGAGATCGCCGCGCCGACCAGCCCAACCCGCGGGGCGTCGGTCGGCACGAGCTCCATCAACCGCTCGGGGGTGACGAGCCGCATGCCGCCTGCACGCCCCCCGGTCTCGGGGGTGGTGTCCCGCCGCATCACGCAGAACGTGCAGGTGCGGTGGCAACCACGCTCCCCTTCGATGAGGAACATGTCGTGCAGCTCCGTCTCCGGCGTCCAGATCCGCGAGTGGGCGGGCAGGTGCGCGTCTGCAGACCGCGCGATGGGCGGGAGCACCTCCCCGTGGAGGTACGGCAGGTAGCCGCCGGGTGTTCGGGAGAGGACCTCCAGGTCCCCGTCGTCGAAGAACGCGTCGCACACGTCCGCGACGTAGTCATCGGCCTCCCCGAGGATCATGCCGTCGCAGAAGGGTGCGGCGGGCAACGGGTTCGAGAAGGTGAGCGGGCCGCCGAGCAGGATCGTCGGGTCTTGCGGCGCCCGGTGTCGACGCAGCGGCGCGATCCCGCACATCCTGAGGAGCTCGATGAGTCCCACCAGCTCGAGCTCATACGCCAGGCTCACGCACCAGAGCGGAAACTCGGTGAGCGGCGTGAGGGTCTCCTCCGACACGGGCACCTGGCGGGCCTTGCGCCAGGCCTCCAGGTCGTCGGGCAAAAACACCCGCTCCACCGAGAACCCGCGCTCGGCGAGCAGGTTCGCGATCCACTGGTACCCGAGCGAGGACATGCCCGCGCGGTAGGGCGATGGGTACACCATCGCGATCCGGCGCGGGCGCCCACCCGGGAACACACGGCCTCGCTCCAGCGCCTTGCGGTGCAGGATCGGGGCAGCGAGCGCACGGGGCAGGGCCATCGGGGGGCCCTAGCCCGTCTGGTGCGTGGGGGCCTACAACCCTTCGACGATGATCGCGATGCCCTGGCCGCCGCCGATGCAGGCGCTGCCGAGGCCGTAGCGCGCCTTACGGCGGCGCAGCTCGTGCACGAGCGTGCTGGTGATGCGTGCGCCCGAGGCGCCGAGCGGGTGGCCGAGCGAGATGGCGCCGCCGTTCACGTTGGTGAGCGCGCGGTCGAGCCCGAGGGCCTTCTCGCAGGAGAGGTACTGCGGTGCGAACGCCTCGTTGACCTCGGCCAGCGCGAGGTCGGCGACCGTGAGGCCCGCGATCTCCATCGCGCGCTTGGACGCGGGGACCGGGCCGATGCCCATGATCGTCGGGTCGCAGCCGGCGACTCCCCAGCTCACGATGCGCGCGAGCGGGGTGAGGCCGCGCTTCTCGGCCCACTTGGCGTCGGCGACGACGAGGCTGGCCGCACCGTCGCAGATGCCGGAGGCATTGCCCGCGGTGACGAGGCCGTCCTTCTTGAAGTACGCCGGCAGCTTGGCGAGCGCGGCCATGTCCGAGCGGCGCGGGTGCTCGTCCTTGTTGAAGATGATGTCGCCTTTCTTGCTCTTGATGACGAAATCGATGATCTCGTCCTTGAACCGGCCGGCCTCGTTCGCGGCGAACCAGCGCTCCTGGCTCGCGATGGCGACCTCGTCCACCGCTTCGCGCGTGAGGCCGAACTGCTCGCCGAGCTTCTCGGCCGTCTGCGCCATCGCCAGCCCGGTGTACGTGTCGGTGAGGCACTCCCACAGCAGATCCTTGAGCACCGGCGGGCGCCCGAACTTGGCGGCGCCATCGCGCATCCCATGGATGACGTGGGGCGCCATGCTCATGTTCTCCATGCCGCCCGCGAGCACCACGCTCGCCTGACCCGTGAGGATCTGCTCGGCCGCGGTGATGATGGCCTGGAACCCGGAGCCGCACAGGCGGTTGAGGGTGAGCGCCGGCACGCTGTGGGGCACGCCGGCCTTGAGCGCGACGTGGCGGGCGCCGTAGATGGCGTCGTTGCTGGTCTGCAGCACGTTGCCGTAGATCGCCTGATCGATGTCTTCGGGGGAGACCCCCGCGCGCTTCATGGCTTCAACGGCCGTGGGCACCGCGATGTCCTGGGCGCTGAAGTCCTTGAGCGCGCCGCCCTGGGTGCCGAACGCGGTGCGGACGGCCGAGAGGATGACGACTTCGCGATTCTGAACGGAGAGGGACATGAAGACTCCGATGCGCCAGGGGCGCGGGTGGAACGGGGTGGCGATCTAACGCACGCCCCAACGCGCGCCCTACGCAGAAAGACCGCGGGTGTACGCGCTGGCCGCAGGCCGATCCGTGTGCACCCTTGCCGCCATGCCGCCCGACACTGCAGTCCCGACGTCCACCCACACGGCCCACAGCACCTCCTGGGCCCGACTCTTCTCCCTCGCAAAGCCCGAATTCGGCATGCTTGCGGTCGCGACCCTCGCGCTCCTGCTCGGAAGCTCACTCTCGCTGGTGGGCCCGCAGGGCGTCCGCATTCTCACCGATGCGGTGAACCAGCCGAATGGCCGCGAGATCCTCAAGACGACCGTCGAGGAGATGCTCGGGCTGTTCGTGCTCGTGGGCCTGTTCGGCTTTCTGCGGTCGTGGCTCTTCACGCTCGCCGGGGAGCGCGTCGTCGCCCGACTCCGCCGGGATCTCTACGACCGCATCGTCGCGCAGGAGATCGGCTTCTTCGATGCGCAGCGCACCGGGGAGCTGCTCAACCGACTGTCGGCGGACACGAACGTCATCCAGAACGGCGTGACCGTGAACATCTCGATGGCGCTCCGATTCCTGGTTCAGGCGCTCGGCAGCCTGACCGTGCTGCTGTGGACGAGCTGGAAGCTCACCCTCGTGATGCTGGCCGTCGTACCGTTCGTCGCGATCGGGGCGATGCTCTTTGCCCGGAGGGTGCGCAGCCTCTCGAAGTCCACGCAGGATGCCCTTGCGCAGGCCAGCGAGGTGGCGGACGAGACGCTCGGCAACATCCGAACGGTACGGAGCTTTGCCCGGGAGACCTTCGAGGTGGACCGGTACGGCTCGCGCGTGGACGTCGCGTTCCAGATGGGGCGCCGGCTCGCGCTCACCTATGGCACCTTCCAGGGCGCCATGGGCTTTGCCGGCTTCGGCGCGGTGGCGCTGGTGCTCTGGTTCGGCGGCAACGAGGTGATCGACGGGAGCCTCACGCTCGGCGACCTGAACTCGTTCATGCTCTACACCATCGTCCTGGGCTTCTCCCTCGGAGCGCTGTCAAGCTTGTATGCCGACTTCAATCGGGCACTCGGGGCGAGCACCCGGGTGTTCGAGCTGATGGACCGGGTGCCCGTGGGCGAAGCCCCCGGGGGCGAGCGCCCCGCGATGGTGGGCGGGCGGCTCGTGCTCGACGACGTGGACTTCGCCTACCCCACGCGCCTGGACGCCCCCGTGATGCGGCACATGAACCTCGTGCTCGAACCGGGGAAGGTCCTGGCGCTCGTCGGACCGTCCGGCTCCGGAAAGAGCACCGTGGCGGCCCTGGTCGCCCGCTTCTACGACCCCATCTCGGGCACCGTCAGCCTCGACGGACGCGACCTGCGCACCCTGGACACCCGCTGGCTGCGTGAGCAGATCGGCACCGTCTCCCAGGAGCCCGTTCTTTTCGCCTGTTCAATCGAGGAGAACATCCGGTACGGACGCATGGAGGCCACGCGCGAGCAGGTGATCGCGGCGGCGAGGGCCGCGAACGCACACACCTTCATCGAGGGCTTTCCCGAGGGCTACGACACGCTCGTCGGCGAGCGCGGGGTGCGGCTCTCCGGCGGCCAGAAGCAGCGCATCGCCATCGCACGGGCGATCCTGAAGGACCCGCGCGTGCTCGTGCTCGACGAGGCCACCAGCGCGCTCGACTCCGAGAGCGAGCACCTGGTGCAGGAGGCGCTCGAACGCCTGATGATCGGCCGGACGGTGTTGATCATCGCCCACCGCCTCTCGACCGTGCGGGACGCGGACACCGTTGCGGTCGTGGAGAACGGCAGGGTGATCGAGTCAGGCCGGCACGAGCAGCTCGTGGCGCAGGACGGCGCCTACAAGCGGCTGGTGGAGCGCCAGTTCGCGTAGGACGTCACTTGAAGTCCCGCCGCTCGAACACCGCCATCGCCACGGCGAGCACCGCCGCCGTGTACCCCAGCGCATAGACCGCTGCCCACATCACCTCGGTGCCGGGGATGGCCATGCCGTGCACAGCCTCCGTACGCACGTTGAACATCCCGAGGTTGGGCACGACGCGGTACATCGCCAACGTGAATGACTGAAACGCAGGGTTGTTGCTCGCCTTCCCAAAGGTGTACAGGTCGTCGGCGAAGTGCCCGATCACGTACACGCACAGGGTGTAGGCGCTCGCGGACATCGGCGAGGCGAACGTGGAGAACAACGTCGCGAACGCTGTCACGAGCGTGAGCTCCAGCATCAGCATGCCCATCGCCAGATACACCCCGGCGCCCGGCATGCCTTGCTGGTACCCGATGATCAGGGTGTACATCACGGTGAGGATCCCGACCTCCGCAGCGAGCGTGGCCCAGAGCCCCAGGTACTTGCCGAGCAGGATCTGCCAGCGGGGCAGCGGCTTGGATGCGAGGGTGTAGATCGTCTTGCGCTCGATCTCCTTCCAGACGAGCCCCACACCCAGGAAGATCGCGATGATCGCCCCGATCACCGAGATGCCGCCGAGTCCGACGCCCCGCACCACCTTGTCGCGATCACCGAGCGCCACCTCCCGAAGGCCAAGGGAGGCGAGCAGCAGGATCACGGCGAAGAACAGGATGCTGTAGAGCACCTTGTCGCGCACCGCCTCGCGGAACGTGTTCGATGCGACGGCGTAGATACGCGCGAAGGCCAGCCCCGGCAGGTTCGCGGGCCTCATGCGAGCACCCCGAGCCGCTTCGTCACGACGGGCCTGGCTCGCTCGACCTCGTCGAGCAGCAACTGCTCGAGCGTCTTGGACACCGGATGCACGTTCACGATGGTCCAGCCCTCCCCGTGCGCCTTGACGAGCGCGGCGTTGCTCTCCGCCGGCGGCACGTTCCGGGTCTCCCGTTCGTCCCCCCTCCGGAGCCCGATCTCGACGTGTTGCACCGCCCCCTCCAGGAGCTCACTCACCTTGCCCTGTCCGCGCAGCTTTCCGCCCACCACCATCGCCACCCGATCGCAGATCGCCTCGATGTCCGACAGGATGTGCGACGAGAAGAAGACGGTCTTCCCGGCGTTGCGCTCCTCGACGATGAGGTCGCGCACCAGTGCGCGCCCGATGGGATCGAGGCCGCTCATCGGCTCGTCGAGCACGAGCAGGTCGGGGTCTGCGATCAAGGCCTGGGCAAGTCCGGCGCGCTGCAGCATTCCCTTGGAGAACTTGCCGAGCGGTACGTCGCGGAACCTGCCGAGATCGACGCGCTCGAGCAGCTTCGCGACGCGCCCCCCGCGCTCGCTCGACGGCACATCGCCGAGCCGGGCGTAGAAATCAAGGAATTCGGATGCGCTCAGGTGCTCGTAGAAGTACGGGCGCTCGGGGAGGAAGCCGACGCGGAGTCGGGAGGCTGGGTCCGAGATCGGAACCCCGTGGATCCACCCACCCCCTGCGGTCGGGCGCTGAAGGCCCATCAACGTCTTGATCGTGGTGGTCTTTCCCGCGCCGTTGGGCCCGACGAACCCGAAGGCGGAGCCCTCCGGCACGTCCAGGTCCAGATCCATCAACGCCGGATAGGGAAAACGAAAGAACCCCGAGTAGTAGGTCTTTCCAAGCTTCTCTGTACGGATTGCGCTGGTCACCCTGAAATCCTCGACGAGGTGCCGCGCAGGCGCGCCCGCCACTCAGCGGCGCGCGCGGGCGAGAGGGCACCCGCAGAACGCCAGTTACAACGTGTGCAGTACGGGCCCGACTCGCCAAAGCGCCCCTCGACGTGGGCGAGGCGCCACGCGTCCAGCTTCGGTCCGGCCCAGATCTCCCCCAGCGGCGTGTCGTTCACGTTCCCGATCTTGTTCTCGAGGTGCTCGTCGAGGCAACACACGGTGACGTCCCCGTTCACCTGCACCATCGGAGTGTCCCACAGCCCCGCACAGGGGGGCCGGGTTTCCGGGGGCAGCACAGTACGCACTTCCTTCGCCATGACGCCACTTCTAACCGGAAACCGCGGCGCCCGGGGCGCCAACCGGCTACGCGGTGGCGCATGGCCCAGCCCAGCGACGACGAGATCGCCGAACTCAACGCCCAACTCGCCGAACACTCGGTCACACGCCGCCCCACGGTGCCCGCGCTCGAGGAGCGGCTTTTCCGCCCGATGCCGTGCCTGGACCACGGTTTCGTCCGGGTGGTCGACTACATGGGTGACGACAGCGCAGTCGTGCAGGCCGCGCGCGTCTCCTATGGCAAGGGCACGCGCACGGCGACCGACGACCGCGGGCTCATCCGGTACCTGATGCGCCACAGGCACACGACCCCGCTGGAGATGTGTGAGCTCAAGCTGCACGTCAAGCTGCCGATCTTCGTCGCCCGGCAGTGGATCCGGCACCGCACCGCCAGCGTGAACGAATACAGCGCGCGCTACTCGATCATGGACCGCGAGTTCTACCTGCCCCGTGCGGAGGATCTGGCGCGCCAGTCCTCGAACAACAAGCAGGGCCGCGGCGAGGTCCTCGATGCAGAGACCGCCGCCGAGGTGCTGCGCCTTCTGCGGCGCGATCAGGAACAGAGCTACGAGACCTACGAGAAGCTCATCGACGAGGCAGGCCTCGCCCGTGAGCTGGCGCGGATGAACCTGTCCGTGGGCTACTACACGCAGTGGTATTGGAAGGTGGACCTGCACAACCTGCTCCACTTCCTGGCGCTGCGCATCGATCCTCACGCCCAGTACGAGATCCGCGTGTACGGCGAGGCCATCGCGAGCGCGGTGAAAGCCTGGGTGCCGCACTGCTGGGAGGCGTTCGAGGACTACCGGCTGGGCGCGTTCACCCTGTCGGGGCCCATGCTCGCGGTCGTCCGGCGGATGCTCGCGGGGGAGAACGTCGAGGTCGCGAATTCCGGCCTCTCCAAGCGGGAGTGGACCGAGTTGATGGACACGATTCGTCCTGGAGCAACGTGATGCTGACCCCTGCCGTGTTTTGGTTGATCGCCTGCGGTGTGCAGGAGCCCATGATGCAGCCGAACCCTCCCCCGGGCCCCGCTCCAGGCACCAAGATGGCCGATCCGGACGAGGTCACGGTCTCCGGTACGGTCTCCTCGTTCAGCGGCGAGACCCGCTCCTGGGTGCAGGTGGGCGACGGACAGACGGTCATCGGCCACCTGCCCGCCACCGGTGTGCTCACGATCGATACGCGGACGTCCCTGCCGAGCGACCTGCTGCCCGGCATGCTCATTCGCACCCATGGGCACCAGCAGGGCGACCTGGTGGTGGTCATGGACGCCGCGGCCACCACCACCGGCCCGGCTGCCTCCCTCCCGGCCCCGGGCTCGTCGGAGACGGACGCCACCGCCGCGCCCACGCCCCCAACACCCACGAAAGCCGCGCCTGCGGCTGCGGCGCCCGCAGCCCCGCAGCCGAGCACGTCGCCCACGACCCCGCCCGCTCCAGTCTCCCCTGCGCCCGTCACCCCGGCGCCGTCGACGCCGGTCAAACCCGGGTAGGGTCACCCCGCTGCGACGAGCAACGTACCTGCGGCCGCGAGCAGCACCAGACCCCAGCGAGCCGGGGTGAGCGGCTCGCGCAGGACGACGTTCGCGTAGAGCACCGTGAGCAGGGACGAGACCGAGGCCGGCGGGCTCACCACTGCCACCGGCGCCATCCGGGTGGCCAGGGTGTACGCCACGAAGCCAAAGCTCTCGAAGAAGGCCATCCCGAGCACGGCGGGCCACTGCCCGCGGGCGGGCAGGCCCCGCAGATCGCGGCGGGTGAACAACGGCGCGAGCAGCACCCACTGGGCGATCCACACCGAGGGGATCACGCCGATCGCCCCAAGCTGGTCCCGCATGCGCGCGGTGCCCGCCACCATCACCCCGAACCCCAGGGCGCCGGCCGCGGCCCACAGGAGCGCCCGCCGGCTGCCCTCGCCGTGGACCTTCGGCGCCAGCACGCCGTTCCCGACCGCGCCCACGAGGATCATCACGCCGCCGACGCCTTGCCCCAGGCCGGGCGCCTCACCCGACCAGAGCACCCCCACGATGGCTGCCGGCACGGCCCACGCGGTCACCAGCGGCACCACACCCGACAAGGCCCCCTCAGAGAAGGCGACCACCATGCCGTAGTACCCGAGCGCGCTGCCCACCGCCGTGATCGCGAGGTCCGACGCGAGCGGCGCGACGGGGCGATCTTCCAGCCAGAGCGCCAACGGGATCAGCACCGCGGTTCCGACGAGCTGCGACCAGAACATGGCGCGCAGCCCGCCGAGCGCAACGCTCGCGCGCTGCACATACACGTTCCCGAGCGCCCAGAGCACCGAGCAGAAGAGCGCGAGGAGCACGGCGCAGGAGGTCTGGGTGAACAGCACCCGCGCGGCTAACCCCGCGATCGGTAGGGCAACCCCCGCGTGCGGATCCGCCTCGCAGTGTAGGATGCCCGCGTGCGCCTGAACCCCAACCTGCTCACCCTCCCGACGTACCCCACCATCGCGATCGATCGGAAGCGCGACGACCTGCTCTCCGCGGGCCGAACGGTCTACGATTTCGGGACGGGCGATCCCATCGAGCCCACCCCGGACTTCATCCGGGCGACGCTTCGCGCGAACATCCCCGACAACTGCCGGTACCCGACCGTTCGCGGAGAGCCGGGGATTCGCAGGGCGTTCGCCGACTACGCTCACCGCCGCCTCGGGGTGGCGCTCGACCCCGAAACCCAGGTCCTGCCGACCTCGGGCTCCAAGGAGGCGGTGTTCCACATGCCGCTCCTGTGCGTAGACCCCCGCGCCCCCGACCGCGGCGTCGTCTATCCGGACCCCGGCTACTCGGTCTACCACCGGGGCGCAGTGCTCGCCGGGGGCCAGCCCTGCCCCCAGCCGCTCAGCGGCGACTACATCCAGCGCGTGTGGGAGCTACCGCGCGACGTGCTGCGTCAGACGCGTCTGGTGTGGATCAACTCGCCGCACAACCCCAGCGGCGCAGTGATGTCCCGGTCCGACCTGCTCAGGACGTGGGAGGTGTGCCGCGAGCACGACATCCTGTTGGTGAGCGACGAGTGCTACCTCGACGTGTGGTTCGACGAGCCGCCGCCCAGCATCCTGCAGGTCGCGAGCGAGGGTGTGCTCGCCCTCTTCTCGCTCTCCAAGCGCTCGGGGATGACGGGCTACCGCTCCGGCATCGTGGCGGGAGACCCGAAGGTCATCACGGCCCTGCGCACCCTTCGGACCAACCCGGGGCTGGCGCCGCAGGACTTCGTGAACGCCGCAGCGGCGGCGGCCTGGTCGGACGACGACCACGCGACGGCACGCCGGCTCCTGTTCGGGGAGAAGCGTCGGCTCCTGATCGACTTCCTGGAGGGCGTCGGGCTCGAGGTGACGGCGAGCACGGCGAGCTTCTACGTCTGGGTGAAGGCACCGGATGGGGACGGCGACGCGTTCGCCGCGCGGCTGCTCCAGGCCGGCGTTTTGACCAACCCGGGGAGCTTCTTTGCCGTGACCCCGGCGGGCCGGGACCACGTCCGCTTCGCGCTGGTCCCCGATCTGGAAGGCTGCAAGGCTGCGATCGAGGCGATGCGTCCGCTCTTCGACGCCGCCTAGACGATCACGCCGCGGCCGAGGATCCCGTTCGGGTCCGCGAGCTTTCGAAGCGCGCGCCAGGCCTCGACCTGCGCCTCTCCGACCATCATGGCGAGGTGCGCCCGCTTGAGACGGCCGATGCCGTGCTCGGCGCTCACCGTCCCGCCGAGCGCGACCGCGCGCCGTGCCAGGGTCATGTACCGCTCCTTCGCATCGGTCCACTCACTCTGGGTGCGGGGCAGGAAGTTGAGGTGCAGGTGGTTGTCCCCGAGGTGTCCGAAGCAGACAGCGGGCATGCCGGTGTCGTCGTAGAGCGCGAGCATCTCCGGCAGCGCGGCATCCGGCACGGCGAAGTCGGTGCCGACCTTGCGGACGCCGTTCCGCGCGATGATCTCGTTCACCTCAGCAGGCAGGGCGTGCCGGATGGCGTGGAGTCGGGCGAGCCCGGCTTCGTCCTCCGCCACGATCGTGTCGTCCACGAGCGCATCGTGCCGCACCAGCGCCTCGAACCACACGTCGAGCGGCGCCTCGCCTTCGTACTCCACCTCGATCGAGACCGCGCAGTCCGCCGCGCTGACCGGCACCCGGCCCCGGATCAGGTCCAACGACCGCCGATCGAAGTACTCGATGCAGCGTGGCTGCAGCGGCGCCTGCGGGTCGTGGCGCCCGGCGCGCACCTCCGCCAGGAACCCGAGCATGGCCTCGCGCGTGGGGAAGAACGCGAGGAAGGCGAGCACATGCGCAGGCAACGGCAAGAGGCGTGTCCAGACCCGGGTGATCACCCCCAGCGTGCCCTCCGCGCCGATCAGCAGGTCGAGCAGGTTGTCCGTCGGAAAATACCCCGCCGCGGTCTTGACCTGCGGCTGCACCCACTGCGGCACGGGCCAGGGGCTCGGCGTGCTGCGGTCGGCTACCAGGATGCGACCATCGGGCAGGACGACCTCCACCTGCTCGATCCAGGGGCGCGTCGGCCCATAGCGGTACGTACGCGCACCGGATGCGTTGCACGCCACGGCCCCACCGAGCGAGCACTCGAACCGGCTGGTTGGGTCCGGAGGGAAGAAGCGCCCGGCGGCCTCCACCTGCCGCTGGTAGTCCCCGAGCAGGATGCCGGCCCCCGCCTCGTTCAATGCGTACAGCGCGTCGAGCTTCTCAGTCGAGAGCAGCCAGCCGCCCTCGGGGATCGGCGCCGCAGTCGTGGACGTGCGCCGGGCGGTGACGGTGAGCGGGATCGCCCCCTGCTGGCAGTGTCGAACGACGGCCGACACCTCCTCGACCGAGGCTGGACGCACCAGCCCCTCGGCCGACCCACGCGTGTTCGACGCATCGGACAGGTAGCCTTCGAGGATCGCCGGATCGGTCAGGATCGGAGGGAGCGCCATGCCCGGAGCTAACACAGCATGGCGGGGCTCACAGGAGGTCGGTCGAGGCCGGTCCTACTCCCGCGTCTCCTCGGCTTCCATGCGCCCATTGTTGGACTTGGAGAGCTTCTTCTTCTTGGCCTGCTCGACCGGCTTGCCATCCGGGCCACAGGGCGGGAGGGCAGGATCCGACAGGGTCGTCGTGCCGTCTGCGTTGGTCGTGACGGTCGCGCACGCGGCAGGAGCCGTCGTGGTCGCGGTGGCGACGGGGTCCGTGGCCGCGGGCGGAGTCGTGGCGGCCTCCGTCGTGGCCGCAGGCGCGGCGGTGGTGTCAGCAGGGGCAGTAGCAGGTGCGGTGGTTGCAGGCTCGGCGGCGAGGGCGAGGGAGAGAAGCAGAAGCATCGGCACTCCAGTGTGATGGGTATACGCAAGCGCGGGGCGAACATTCAGTATTTCACTCGCCTCGTCAAGCGGAGAACAATTGTTACGCGCGGTTCCGAGCGCGCCGCGGGTTCATTTCGTGTCCTCGACCCCGATCACGTTAGAGCCGCCTTCCGGAGAATCGATGCTGCTTGTCCTCGTCTCACTCGCCCACGCCGCCTGTGACGCTCAAGTCGCAGCGATCGGCTCGCTCACGCCCGAGGCGGTCCCCGCCGCCTACCAGGCGCTGGTCACCTGCGATCCGAAGATCGCAGAGCCGGCGTTCATCAAGTTTCTGGAAAAGGCCTCCGACACCGATGCCGTGACCGGCCTCGTGCAGGTGGCCATCGATGCCAAGCTGTGGACCCCAGCCTGGACCTCGCTCTCCAAGATTCCGGACTTCTCCGCGCGTGACGACGTCGCGACGAACATCGGCGGCACCTGCTCCGATCACCCGACCACCGTGACCTTCCTGCAGGGCGCCTACACCTTGCGCGACGTGGAGTTCAAGCAGTGGAGCCACGCGTACGACGCCTGCGACGACTCCAAGCTCTGGGACTGGATGGAGGCGAAAGTCAAGGCCCCACCCGCCAAGGAGGTCGATGAGAAGTACGTCGGCATCGCGAACATCTACGCCAAGAAGAAGCATGCGGATGCTCTCCCGGCGCTGAGCGGCGCCGCGATCGCCGCCGCGAGCAACGGAGGGCCGTTCGCCTCGCTCCTCGAGTCGATCTCCACTGCGATGGCGCCTGGTTTTGGCCAGAACATGGCGCCCGAGGCACAGAAGCAGCTCGAGGACACCCTCGTCGCCATCGCCGAGAAGACCGGTCCCGACCGGGCGAAGAGCGTGGCGACTCAGCTCGCGAACTCCGGGGCGGAGCAGGCTGCGGCCTCGTTGCTGCCGGTGCTGTACCCGGACCGCGTGCAGTCGGGCGGCAAGTTCCTCTACGGCGTCGCCAGCGTGGAGTCGGGCACCTGCTCCGGCAAGAAGACCGCGTATGTGCACTACACCACGCTCACCGAGAGCGGCACCCACTGGAGCATCCTCGCGGACATCGAGGCGCCGATGCGCGCCATGAAGCCGAAGCTCAAGGGCTGCACGATGGACGACGGGGGATGGCCGGTGATCAGCACGTCGGAGCCCGAGAAGTCCGCGAGCGACAGCGCGACGTGGGCGGACGAGCGCGCGAAGGAGTGGACGGACAAGGGCTACGAGGTCAAGGTGCAGAAAGAGAAGGAGTTCTCTCTCTGATCCGAGGCCGCGCCCCGGTGACGGCCGGGCGGTGGTGCACGGCGGGTCGGGCGGCTCGCTGCCCGGGTCGCGGGTTCGACCCGGGGGCCGTGGAACGCCGCTGAAGGCGGGCGCGGGTCAACGATGCCAGAGACCGCCATCCTCGGCCGGGAGTACCCGGCCGAGGCAGAATCCGCCGGCGATGTCTGTGTGGGGGTGAACCCCCACGCCCCCGGCGCCGTACGGCAAAAGACGCCGACGCGGGGGACCGCGCCTGCGCCTTTTGCCTGCGGATTCCGCTCGGCCGGGAGTACCCGGCCGACGCAGAATCCGCCGGCGCGTGCCGATCGAGCCAATTGTTGGTGCACCCGATCAGACCGAGATCGCGCCCTCGCGGAACGCCGAAGCACCGATCTTCACGTTCACCAACGCCGGCTTGCCACTGGCGAGCGCGCGGTCGATCGCTGGCCGGATGTCTTCGGGCTTCTCCACGTACTCGCCGTACCCGCCCAGCGCCTCGACCATGCGCTCGTAGTGGGTAAAAGCGAGTCCGGTGGCCGGAAGTCGCTCCTGCCCGAACAGCTGGACCTGCCCGCGGCGGATCTGGGTCCAGGCGCCGTCGTTGCCCATCACCCCCACGAACGGGATGCCCTGGCGCGCAGCGGCCTCGTACTCCATCCCGTTGAGCCCGAAGGAACCGTCGCCGTAGATGATGAATGCGGGCTCGTCGGGCCGCGCGAGCCTGGCGGCCATCGCGAAGCTGGGACCGACGCCGAGCGTCCCCAATGGCCCCGGGTCCATCCAGTGGCCGGGCAGCGTGACATCCACGACCTTCGCGGCGGTGCCGACGATGTCGCCGCCATCACATACTACAGTGCTGTTCGCCGGGATCGCGGCCGCGAGCTCCTTGCTGAACCGCAGCGGGTTGATCGGGCTCGCGTCGCTGTTGAGCTCGGGCAGCATCTTGTTGAACCGGGTGGTCTCGAACCCGCGTACCGCGGAGACCCAGCTTCCGTCCGACGTCCGGCGCCCGGCCTCCGCAAGCTGCCGCATCACGAGCCCGGTGTCGCCCACGATCCCCACCTGCGCGCCGCGGTTGTGACCGATGACGTCGGGGTCCAGGTCCACATGGATGACCTTCGTGCCAGCGGGGATGTCCTGCCCGTAGTTCAGCCGGAAGTCCCAGGGCGTGCCAAAGATGACGATCACATCCGCGCTGCCCAGCGCCTTTCCGCGACAGAGCCGGAAGAACCGCGGATCGTCCGGCGTGAGCGCACCGCGCGCGCCCCCGTTCAGGAACACGGGCAGGTCGTACGCGTCGAGAAAATCGTGGATGGCGTCCTTGTAGGGGCTCCACCACCACTGCGTCCCCACCACCGCGACCGGGTTCTTCGCATGGGCGAGAAGGTCGGCGGCAGCGGTGATGGCAGCGGGATCCCCGCCGGCCACGTGGGCCGTGCGGTAGTCCTTCGGGTAGGACAGGTCCTCGGACTTCTCCATCCCCATCAACACGTCCAGCGGCATCTCGAGGAACACCGGGCCCGGCACACCCGTGGTGGCCTTCCGGAACGCCATCGCCAGGAAGTCCGGGATCCGCCTCGTCTCGGGCACCGTCACGCTCCACTTGGTGATGCTGCGCAAGAGCGTGACGTGGTCCATCTCCTGCAACGATCCCATGCCGCTGTAGAAGCGCGGCCCCTGCCCGCCGATCAGCACCATGGGAACACCACCGCGCATGGCGTTCGCCACGGCGGTGACAGCGTCCGTGACGCCCGGCCCGGCGGTGACGAGGGCTACTCCCGGCTTGCCGGTCGCGCGCGCCCAGCCCTCCGCCGCGTGCCCCGCGGCCTGTTCATGCCGGAAGTCGACGACGCGGATCCCGAAGTCCAGACACCCATCGTAGATGTGCTGGATGTGGCCCCCGCACAGGGTGAAGACGTGTGACACGCCCTCCTTGGCGAAGGCTTCTGCGACCAGACGGCCACCGTGTACATGGGGCATGCGACGCTCCGAAGAGCAGCCGCTCTAACGCCGTTCCCGAAGCTCTACAGCACAGATGCCACAAACGTAGCCAGCGCTGCTTTCTGCAGGGAGCCCACGCGCTTGTCCACGACCTTGCCCGCCTTGAACAGGAGCAGCGTGGGGATCGACTGCACACCGAACTGCATCGGCGTCTGCCCGTTCTGGTCGATGTCCATCTTCACGACGCGGATCTTTCCGAGGTTGCTGTCAGCGAGGTCGTCGAGCAGCGGCGCGATGGCCTTGCAGGGTCCACACCACACAGCGGTGAAGTCGAGGAGGACGGGGATGTCGCTCTCGAGCACCTGGGACTTGAAGTCGGCATCGTTGATCATCTTGACGTTCGGGCTGGCCATTGGAGATCCGGGCGGGGGGTTCTGGGAGACTGCGGAGAAAAACAGCTGGCGGGTTCCTGACGTATCGCGCCAGAAGAAAGATTATGCTCCGATGCCGCCCCGTCAACCGGGGCGCAGGATTCCATGTCTCGCGTACTGGTTGTCGACGACGAAGCGCTCACCCGCACGATGATTGCGGACATCGTCCGTTCGTGTGGGCACGAGGCCGAGACCGCAGGGAGCGGCGAGGAGGGGCTCGCGACGTTCCGGAAGGG
The DNA here is from genome assembly GCA_903875225.1 of uncultured Pseudomonadota bacterium. Lineage (GTDB taxonomy): Bacteria > Myxococcota_A > UBA796 > UBA796 > SXON01 > CAIUMM01. The sequence goes on along the minus strand of CAIQVJ010000064.1, from coordinate 104,821 downwards.
TCGGTTCCAGCTCCTGCTCACCGACGTGACCATGCCCGGCATGGACGGGATCGACCTGGGGAAGGCGATCCTCAAGTGGTCACCGGGCACACCGGTGGTGCTCGTGAGCTCGAACGACGAGCTGGGCGTGTTCGAGGATGCGGGGCGCCGCGGGTTCCAGCCCACCGGGTTCATCCGCAAGCCGCTGGACAGGGATCTGCTCGCCCGGACGATCGATCGCCTCGTCGCGCAGGCCAACACCCCGCCCGCAGCGGTTTCTCGCCCACCGGTCCGCGCCGCACGCCTGGCCGGGTACCAGGAGGACGACAGCGACCTCGGCTGGCTCTCGTGGGCGGGAGGTCCCGCAGAGGTGCTCGCGCCGATGCGCCTGCTCTTCGTCGCGCACCGGCAGCGCGCCACCGGGCAGCTCAGGCTCACCGGCGCAGGAGGGTCCGTCACCGTGGGGGTCAAGGCGGGCGACGTGGTGGCGATCGAGGGCATCCCCGGGCTTTTTCGCGGCATCGGCCTGCCGGCCGACATCGCCGATCTGCAGACCGGCATCCAGGTCGGCCTGGGGCAGGGGCAAACGCTCGACGCATGCCTGCAGGCAGCCTGCCACGGCCTCGCCGTGTGGCTCTGCGCAGTGCAGGACGAACCCGAAGGAGAGACCCGGTGGGACGCTGGCTGGACCCCGCCCGGCGCCGGGATCCCGCTCCCGGGCGCCGTCCCGCAGTGGTGCAGCGCCGTGATCGCGAGCAAGAGCCTGATGCGTCTGGAGACGACGTGGGCGAAGCGCGCCCGTATGCCGCTCCAGCGCAGGATCCCCGGCGATTCGCCGGAGACCGCCTGGGGGCTCGACGCCCTGTCGTTGCGGGTGCACCGGCTCGCGTCCAAGCCACGCTCGTTGCGCAACCTGCTCGACGAGGTCGCGAACGGGGACGACATCCGACGGATCGCCGGCTTGCGTGCGATCGACCTGCTGAACGGCCTCGGCCTCCTCCAGGCGGACGAGTTCCTGCCGGCGGACATGACAACCCCGGATCTGGCGTTGCCCGACCCGCGAATCGAGTCCCTTCGGGAGGCGAGCAAGGCGCTGATGGGCCGGGATCCGGTCGACGTGCTGGATCTGGGGGACAAGCACGACGTCACCGAGCAGGACGTCGTGCGCGCGTTCCGCGAGATCTCACGGTCGTACCACCCCGACACGTTCTTCGGCGCCCCCCCCGCCGTGCGAGCACTCGCCGAGCACTGCTTCTCCCTCGTGAACTCGGCGTACGACGTTCTGCGCGCACCCGGCGCCATCGAGGAGCTCAAGCAGCGCAAGGCGGCGGCCAAGGCGGGCAGCACGTATTCCAGCGAGCGTGACGTCCTGACGGCGCGGATCGCATTCAAGAAAGGCGAGGTCCTCTGGCGGGCCCGGCAGTTCAAGGAGGCCGATCCGCACCTCGCACTCGCAGCCGAGCTCGACCCCAAGACCTGGCCCTATGTCTTCCTCGCCGCCCAGAGCGGGTACTACAGCAAGCGGCTGCCCCTCGCCAAGGCGATCGCGCTGCTCGACGCCATGACCATCCTGGACCCCGTGAAGGACGGGGAGCTGCAGGCGACTGCGGGCAACCTGCTGAAGCTCGAGGGCAAGCTGCCGGAGGCGGCGGCCCGGTACAAGAAGGCCCTGCAGCGTGACCCGAACAACCGGGATGCGCTGCGAGAGGTCCGCCGCACCGCCGCCAGCTCGACCCCTCCGGCGGCACAGTCGATCTCCAGCCAGCTCAGCGGCCTCTTCAAACGGAAGTAGCTGCGCCGGTTGCCTCACGGGTCCCGGAACGCTACCCCCCGCGCATGGACCTCACCAGCAAACAAAAGCGATACCTCCGCGGGCTCGCGCACGCCCTGAACCCCGTCGTCTACGCCGGAAAGGAGGGAGTGAGCGAGGCGGTCGAGCGCAAGGCCACGCAGGAGCTCGAGAACCACGAGCTCATCAAGCTCAAACTGGGCGACGGCTGCCTGGACGACAAGCACGAGGCCGCCGCCCAACTGGCGGCGTACTGCAACGCCACCGTGGTGCAGGTGATCGGCAGGGTCATCGTGCTCTACCGCCGCAAAAAGTCGGACCCCCAGATCGTCCTCCCGCGGGACTGATGGACGCCCAGACCATCGTCACGCCCGCGCGCCTCGAGAAGGTGCAGGCGGCGCTCGACCAGCGCATGGGCTCGGTGGTCGCCGTCATCGAAGCCGTGCGGCGGCGGCACAACGCCTCTGCGTTGGTGCGGAGCTGCGAGGCGTTCGGCGTACATGAGGTCCACCTGATCACGGCGTTCTTCAAGCCGAGCGTCGGTGCCGCGCGGGGGGCGGAGCGATGGCTGCGCACCCGGGTCTTCCCCACGGTGCGCGAGAGCATCGATGAGCTGCACGCACGGGGGTTCGCCGTGTACGTCGCGGACCTCGCGGAGGGGGCGTACACCCCCGAGACCGTTCCGGTGGAGAAGCCGATCGCCCTCTTGTTCGGGAGCGAGGTCCGCGGTGTGAGCGCCGAGGCTCGGGCGCTGGCCGACGGGGCGGTGATGATCCCGATGCGGGGTCTCACCGAGTCGCTGAACGTCTCGGTCTCGGGCGCGATCCTCCTGCGCGCTGCGGCGGACCGAAGGCGGGCGCTGGTCGGCCACGATCTGTCCGCCGCGGAGAAGCAGCGGTTCATCGAGCAGTGGCTCAAGCACGAGGAGAGCGGTCGCCGCGGCCTGCGGGCCAGGGCGAGCAACGCCACCTGAGAAGTCGCGACAGGGCCCCGCGCCGCCGCCGCGCCGCATCACGCGGGCCTGTGGACCCAAAGCGCCTCGGCAAAGGCGCTTTCGTCGAAGCCCCCTTGTCTAAAGTTGTCCATCTCCTTACGATGGCGCGATGTCCGATCTGAACAGTGTAGCCCCGCAACAGCTCTTCAAGCAATGGCGAGGTGGCGACGCCTCGTCGGGCCAGGCGATGGCCCAGCGATTCTCCGACTGGTACTACGCGGTCACCGCCTGTCGCCTGGGCGACCAGCACGGTCGCACCCCCCTGCAACGCGCCTGCACCCGCTTTCAGCAAGGCATCGTCTCGGTCAGCAACCCCGCTGACCTCGCGGATTGGGCGCACGGCATCCTCTCGGAGGAGCTGCGCATGGCGGGTGGCCGCATCCCCGGCGGCGACTTTGCAAACCAGCTCACGGGGGGCAAGCTCCCCTCCGAGATCCTCGGGCGCGCCCGGCAGGCCATGCCGGCGTCCCAGGTCCGCCTGCTGGCCCACGCCTACGACGCCCGGTACCCCTACGAGCGCGTGGCCAAGGAGGCCGAGGCGCTCGGCGGCATGCCGTTCGCCGTGCTCGACGCCCGGTATGCGCTCAAGCGGTGGCTGCGCACCGAGGGGCGTGTGCCGTTCGCCGAGGTCCCGGAGAAGCCGAACCTCGACTACGCCCCGCTGCCGCTCTACGAGGCCGGCCGGATGTCGAACGCCAACGAAGAGAACGGCTTCGAGAAGTGGATGCTGCAGAACATGCCCCTGTGCAAGGACATCGCCGAGTTCGGCGTGTTCGCGCTGTCGCTGCGCAACGGGGCGTTCGCGATGCCCGTGGAACCGGAGCGGCCGCCCGCACCGGTGCAGGCAGCCGAGCCCCCGCCCCAGGAAGAGGAGTCCGACGAGACCGAGCAGGTCGCCCCGCGCACCAACTACGTGCCCTGGATGATCGGCGCGGTCGGTCTTTTCGGATTGCTGGCCATCGTGGCAGCGGTCGTGCTGTACGGATTCACCCACCGATGAAGTTCACGATCGTCGGGAGCGGTACGCTCGTGCCCGACGCGGACCGTGGCTCGGCAGGGTTCCTCGTCGAAGAGCAGGGAACCCGACTGCTGGTGGACGGTGGCAGCGGCACCATCACCCGACTCAAGAAACTGGGGGTCGACGCCCGGGAGCTGGATGGGGGGATCTACAGTCACCGCCACGTGGACCACTGCGCAGATCTGGTGCCGATCCTCTTCGCGCTCAAGGTCGGCGTGGACATCCCCCGGACCCGGGACTACCCGATCTGGGCGGGCGAGGGCTTTCATGCCTTCCTGGAGGGCCTGTACTCGACCTACGGGACCTGGATCCGGTCCGATCGCTGGACCACCCAGGTCACCGAGCTGTCCCTGGGCGGCCCGGGCCGGGCGCTGCTCCCCGGCGGCGTGGTGCTCGACACGCTCCCAGCCAACCACTCGGCGGGTGCGCTGCACCTCCGGTTCACCTCCCCATCCGGGTTCACCGCCGTTTTTTCGGGGGACACGGGGCCGAACGAAAACCTCGCCATCCTCGCCTCCGGCGTGGACCTGCTGGTGACCGAATGCGCTGTCCCCGGCAAGGACCCGTGGGACTCACACCTCAGCCCCGACGACGTGGCCGCGCTGGTCGATGCCGCGCGTCCACGCCGCGTCATCCTCACCCATCTGTACCCGGAGAACGATCCGGTGGCGGCCCTCGCGCGCGTGGCCCGGGTCGGCGTGCCCGTTGAGCGTGGATACGACGGCCTCGCGGTGGAGGGCTGATGGTACGAGGCCTGACCGAGGTTCCAACCGACGCCCTGCGTGCGCTGCTGCGGCTCGTGTACAAGGAGGAGATCGCCCTGCCCCTCACCATCACCCAGATCACGCGCACCGGCCTGCAGTACTGCGCCAGTGACCTGCTCGGCGCCCTGCGTACGCTGGACAAGGCCGGAGTCATGGCCGTGCTCACCGTGGTGATCGCCGAACGAGAGGCGCAGATCGCACGCCCGCTCGCCACGCCCCGCGAGGCCGGGGGCGACGACAACGCGTTCAGCGGAGACAAGACGTGATCCGTGTCGTGCTCGCGACCCGCAACGCGCACAAGATCGAGGAGTTGACGCGCATGGCGCCCCACGTCGAGTGGCTGCCCCTGCCCGCAGCAGTCGGCGATCCGCCGGAGACCGGGGAGACCTTCCTGGCCAACGCGCTCCAGAAGGCGCGCTATTGCCACGAACGCACCGGACTCCCCTGCCTCGCCGACGATTCGGGCCTCGAGGTGGACGCGCTGGCCGGGCGGCCGGGCGTGCGGTCCAAGCGGTACTCTCCGGAGGCTACGGACACCGCGAACAACGCGCGACTCCTGGTTGAGTTGGCAGCCCAGCCCGCCGCAGCGCGAGGTGCGCGCTACCGCTGCGTGATCGCGATCGTGGGCCTCGGACCGGAAGCCGTGTTCGAAGGGCGGTGCGAGGGGCGGATCGGGTTCGAGCCCCAGGGCTCCGGCGGGTTCGGGTACGACCCGCTGTTCCTTCCGGAAGCGACCCCCGGCCGCGCCATGGCCCAGCTCTCGCCGAACGAGAAGGACGCGATCAGCCACCGGGGAGCCGCCCTCCGCTCGGCGTTGGCCGGGCTCGGGTAGTCCGCGGCCTCCTCGCCCACACGCTGCGGCGCTCGCCCGATACCACCCATGCCACACGCGGGTGAGCCCGGAGAGGGGTTCAGCAGGCCGCCGGCCTCACCGCGCCCGCTGCGGCATCTGGAGGATGTCCACATCCGTGACCACGTGCAGGTTGGTGGAGGCCCACCCCACCAGCTGATCGTAGGCGGACCAGATGGCCGCGCGCTCCTCGGGGCTGCGCTGGTGCGTGGGGTCCGCACGGTCCACGGTCCACGGCGGAGGGAGCGGGGACGCCTTGCCGTCGCCGTTCGGGTAGTACGCGTAGGTCCATTCGGGGGCGTCCTGCCGCATGAAGTCGTTCTCATGCATCAGCACGGTCACGAACGCGCCGCGGGGCTTCGTCCACTCGCGGAGCTCGGTCCTCAGGTGGTCGAGCGGGTTGTAGGACGGATCGCGTAGCACGCGCGACCACCAGAACGGCGAGTGGCCGTGCCCGTCGTCCCAGCGGGTCACACCGAAGTCACTCGGGCGGACGAGCAGGCCCGCGCGCGTCTCCAACGGGTACTCGGCCGGCGCGCCGCCTTCATGGTAGAAGATCGCTGCTTTCGCGCCCATCGAGCGGTACACCTCCAACGCCGCCTGGTGCAGGCGCGGGTCCGTCGTCATCGGGCTCACCGTGACCGGCGCGGAGCCAAAGGTGTCGCGCACGAGCGCGTACCCCCCGGGCCTGGTCCGGTCCAGGTCCCCGGTGGTGGGGCTGATCGCGTAGGTCTCGTAGTCTCGCAGCGTCGTCGCCAGATCGGCGTCGGAGAGGGACTTGAGCCGACCATCGAAGCCCGCGTAGAGCGGGTGGGGCGGCCGGAAGTGGTAGCTCACGGTCATCCCCGTGGCCTGGATCCGCGCGACCACGTCCGGCCGCTCCTTCGCATAGCGCTCCGCCATCGCGCCGGTGATGTAGAACTCCCCCTTCACCCCGTGGCTCGTGAAGATGTCGATCGCGTGCATCACGGTGTCGGCGCTCTCCGACACGTGGTCCACGTCGTGGACGTTCACCGCGAACGTGATGCACCCGCCCGGGCAGGGATCCTCGGCCGTCGGCCCCGACTGCCCGGCAGCCACCGGCACCGCGTCCGGAGAAGAGGCGCGGGAGCTCGCGATCGCCCCCACCGTGCCGAGCCCCACCACGGCGGCGATGCCTCCGACGGCAACGGCTCCCAGCGCGATCACCACGAGCAGGCCGATCGCGATCTTCAGCGCGCGCGGCACGCCTGCTCCTGCGCAAGGTACGCGGTGCCCATCTCGGGCAGGCTCGCCCACTTCAGGTAGCCGGCGGCGACGAGCGGATCGATCAGCACCGTGAGCATGGAGTCGATGCCCGCCATGTCGCGGGCGAGGCCCCCGCCGGTGTAGTAGGCGCCGCGATCCGAACCTGCAGGCGCCGTGAACGCCGACTCGGCGAGGATGGTGTAGAACGTGTTGACCCGGCTGGCGTCGGCAAAGCGCAGCACCTGGCTCGTCACGCGGGCGAGCTGGTCGCCGAGCCGTGCCGGACTACGCGTGAGCGTCACCCCGGCTCCCGGCAGATAGACCACGGGGCCGCTGGGGTCATGTTGGATGAACGCGTCCAGCGCGGCTGCGGTGCCTGCGGGCCGCCACGGGTTCGTGTACAACGAGGGGAGCCCCGACTGGTCGCGGTGGTTCTTGAACCCGGAGAGCGTGGCGATGCCGATCGACGGGAGGCCGCTGTAGGTGTCCAGATCGAAGTTGCCATTGTGATCGGTGGGAAATTGCCCTGTCACCCGCTGGATGGCCTGCTGCCGCTCCTGGATGTAGGCGAGGGTGTTCGGCACGCCCAGCTCGGTGCTGTACTCCGGGTGCTGGTGGCAGTCGGAGATCCCATGGGCCTTGCCCGTGCTGTCGACGCACGTCGGGCCGTGCGTGTGGGTCGAAAAATGAGCCCCGCTCTGTTGGGCGATCCGCGTGATGCGGTTGGGCTGACCGGTCTGGCGGGCGTTCGCGTCCGAGCCCTCGATCCACTCCGACTCGGTCTGGATCGTGAGCGCCCCCCCATGCCGATGCAGCACCTGGGCGAGCTCCTCCAGGACGAGCGTCGTCTCCTCCCACTTCGCGCCTCCGAGCCGGAAGCCCGGGTCGTCCTCCACGTGCACGAGCACGGCGAAGAGGAAGGGAGCCGCCGGTGTCGCCGGCACCAGGATGCCGCCCAGGCTGCGCGGACCGTCCGCGTGCTTCCACCCCGGGGCCTGGATGGAGATGTCGTCGACGCTCGCGGCGCCCGTCGTCTCGACGACCAGCATGGCCGTCGCGATCGTCTGCTGGAACGTCTGCTCCCAGGTCACCTCGGTCCAGTCGGAGCCCACGGTCACCCATTCGCCGGCGCGGCTCATCCCGCCAGGCCCACCTCCAGGCCCGCCCCCGGGCCCGCGCATTCCGGCGGGCGGCTCGCCGCCCGGCAGACCCGGCCGCATCATCGGCGCCATGCCGGGTCGCCCGCCCGGGGGGCGCCCCCCGGGGCCACCGGGACCACCGGGCCGTCCCGCGCCCTCCGGCGGCCCACCTCCCGCAGGTTGTGCGCCCGCCATCGAGAGCCGCGCCTGGATGGGCGCCCCTGCGCTCCGGACCCAGGCGGAGAACCGCACGGTCACGGCCTTCTCGGGGGAGAACGACACCGACACGCTGCCCGCCGAAGGCACCGTCCAGCCCCACTTCCCCGAGTGCGCCACGGCTGCGCGGCTCCCCGGCCCACCAGCCACCAGCGGCAGGATGCCCTCCTGCTCGAAGTCACCTCCCGCGAGCGTCTCGACGGACTCGGTCAGGTTCGCGTCGATCCCCATTCGCGCGGGGTTCGGCTGCGAGCACGCATCGCCTGTAGCAGGGAGCGCTGTCGGCACGCCGGGTCCGGGGGCGGCAACGGCGACGGGCGAGGATGGCGCCACGACTGGAGGACGCGACCCGCTCCTCGGCTCGGTCATCGGACAGCCAGCCAGGAGGGTGAGCGCCGCGACGGCGGAGAGGGTGCGCGCGCTCATGGCTATTCGTCCTCGGGGTTCGGCTCGGGCGGCTGCTCCGGCGGGGGCTCGTCCGCCGGTTCGTCCGGGTCGGGAAAGCGCTGGTCCAGGCCAGGCGCATCGTCCGCAGGTGCGAACGGAATCCCGGGCCGGTCGGGGGCCGGGAGCGGTGCGAGCCCCTGCTCCTCACGCCGCTTGCGCAGGCGCTCCCGGCGGTCCTTGATGCGCTCCTCCCTGCGCGCCCTGCGCTCCTCGTCGCCAAGCTCGTCGCTGCCGTCATCCGGCCCCTGTCCCTGCCCGGCCAGCGGACCGCCGACAGTCCCCTCGCGCACGCGAGGCGCCAGGCCCTTGCCACACCGGAACGACGGTGCCGCGAGGGTACCCCCCACCGCACAGTGGTAGTGCCCCTCGTCGTCCTTGGAGCGCTTGAGGGTGGGCGAGAGGTCCGCGAGCTTCTGGAACTCCTCCGGAAGGGTGAACCCGAGGTCGAGCTTGTTGCGGGAACGACCGAACTTCTTGTTGAGCGTCACATCCCCGGTGATGGTGGCCGAGATCACGTCGCCCTCGAACGACCCCTCGGTCACGCTCATCTTGCCGTCGTGCAGGTCGAAGCTCAACTTCGCTGTCGTGAACTTCGTCTCGGGGAGCTCGAAGCCCGCCATCTTCGAGCCCGGCCCGATCGCGAACCCCTCGATCGCCAGGGCAAGTGTGCCGCTCGACTGCTTGATCTCCTTGAGGTTGACGTGCATGTCGGCGTCGCCGCCCAACGCGCCGACCAGGTTGAACGTCGCCTCGGGGCCAGAGGCTCCGAGCTTCGAGAGATCCAGTGCATCGATGTTGAACGAGAGATCGATGAGATCCGTGCTGAACGCGTACACCCCGTCGATAGCGCCACCCAGCACGCCCGCTGCGAACGAGTAGCCCTGCTTGCCAGTGAGGAACGACAGGGGGGCGAGCCGGACTCCGAGCGAATCGAAGTGCACGAGCGGGGCACGCTCGTAGGCCAGGGGTTGGTCACGCACGTGTCGGGCGCGCTTCACGCTGTAGACGGTGAGGTTCTTGAACGAGAGCCCCATCGCCCACCAGGGCCGGAGACTGTCCGCCCCGAGCGCGTACTCGTGGTTGGAGCTCTTGTCGATCTGGTAGTTCAGGAACGTGATCGCCGCCTCGCTCGGGAACGTGACGTACAACCCGGCGACGAACCCGACGGTGGTGGCGAAGGCCCCGGTGAGGGCGTAGAGCGCGAGGCGGATCATGGGGTCTCCGTTGCCGCTTCGATCAAGCGGAACGCAGTGATGTCGAGGGAGACGTTGAGCACCTTCACGCCGGCGAGCGTCGTGGTCTTGAACCGCGCGCCGGTCACCTTCAACGGGTACCCGGTGCTCTCGAGCTCGAAGAGGAAGTCCTTCACCTGTTGCAGCGACACCTTCTGGACCTCCACCGAGAAGGTCTTGCTCTCGAGGTTGCCGTCCGCCGAGGTCTCCCGCTCCCGCACCTGGAGGCTGGTCGAGATGCCGATCTTCTGGGCCGCCTTCTCGACGAAGGTCGAGAGGTCGGTTCCGGCGTTCTTCTTCAGCTCGGCTTCGATCCGCGTCACCTCGCCCGAGGCGTCCTTCTGGTCGGAGGCGAGCCCCGACAGCGACGCCAGGGTCTGCTCCTCGCCGTCGATGCGCGACCGCACGTCCTGCAGCAGGCCGTGCCCCATGTACCAGACACCGCCCAGGAGCGAGCCGTACACCGTGAGCACGAGCCCCATGAAGAGCCACCTGTCCCGGGGGCTCATCGTCGCGACGAGCTGGGAGAACCGGTCCTTGATCATGTTCATCCTTCCTCCCCGGGGGTCGGCGCCGTGGCTTCCGAGGCTGCCGCATCCGGCACCGTGAGCGGGATCGTGATGGTAAACGAGAGGGCGTCCCCGATCTTCTTCTCGTCGGCCTTCTTCGCAGCCTTGAACCTTGGCTCCTGCTGCAGAGTGGCCTCGATCTGGGCGGCCGACTCGTAGGTGTCGGTCTCGGCCTTCATCGTCACCGCGCCAGCGGCGATGTTGAGCTCCTTCACGTCGATCCGCGCCGCAGAAGGCGCGGGCACATGCTCAGCGATGGCCTTGAGCATGTCCAGCGTGGGCGGGGTGCCCGAGACCGTGCTCCCGAGCGCATCGACGCGGGATGTGGTCGCGAGGACCTTCTCCTGCATGATCCCCACAGCGACGGACGGAGAGGTCAATCGATCCGCCGTGACGTCCGGAAAGGTCGTGGTGACGACGTCGCGGATCTTGCCGTCCAGGTCGGTGAGCCGCCCCTGTGCGTCGGTGTACTGCGTGACGAACAACACCGAGGCCGCCACCGCCGCGACGATGGCACCGAGCGTGCTCGCCGCGAAGAAGTTCCACAGCAGGTCGGCGTGACCGTGGTAGGCCAGGGCGCCGGTCCGAAGGTCCGTCGCCTTGGACTCCCCGGCGGCGATCCGGGCGAGCCCGAGTACCAGCGCACACTCCGGACCATAGCCCCCGGGGAGGCTCGCCCGGCGCACTGCGACTCCCAGCCGCGACCCGAGCCGCTCGGGCAGCCCCTCCAGGTTGGCGCTGCCCCCCACGAGCATCACCTCGTCCACGCCCAGCTCCGACTCGTCTTCGAGGGCGATCAGCTCAGCGCGCACCTCTGCAGCCCAGAGGTCCACGGCCTCCGCGAGCGCAGCCTCCGGCGGAGCCCCGGCGAGCGGGGGCCGGGCGCCGGGCTGGGTGGACCCGGCATCCGTGCGGTCCTCCCACTCCACGGTCGTCACCGCCGGCAGCGCAAGCGTGTGCTTGAGCGCTTCCGCGTCGGCCGGGGACATCCCGGTGGCCTCGGCCACGCACTCGGTGAACGCCGCGCCGGCATGGGCCAGGGCGCGCGCCCCGACGAGGAGGCCGTTCTGGCACAAGGCGATCAGCGTTCGGCCGTGGCCGACGTCGATGACGGCCTGCACGCCCTTTCCCCCGGCGCCCTCCACCCACGCGGCGATCGCCTGGCAGTCGAACACCATCTGCTTGGGCTCGCTGCCCACCGATGCGAACGCCGCGATCCGTTCCTTGAGCCCGTCCACGGGCGCGATGAACGCCAGTGTGCGACTGTGACCCTCCTTCGCGTCCACCACGTGGGTGGCAAGCTGCATCTCGTCCAGATCGTAGGGCACCTGCGCCTCGATCTCGGCGGGGAGCGCCCGAGCGATCGCCGCGCGATCCGTGAAGGGTAGGCGCACCAGCCGCACCACGCCGGCGTCGAGCGGCCATGCAGCCGTGCGCTCCGCGCCGTCCCAGCCGGGCTCGTTCGAGCGAAACGCCGCGATCGCCTCGGACCACGACGTGGGCCCCGCGGCGACAGGAGCAGGCATGTCCTGGACGTCTCGCAGGGTGAAGCGGCCGAAGCTGCCCTCCTTGCTGGCCACCCGCACGCGCCAGCTCCCGGTGTCGATTCCGAATACCAGAGCCATGGCTATTCAACCTTCCAGTAGAGGACTTTGCCGGCATCGGTCGACTGATCGATGACAGCGGTGATGCGCGCGCTCGCATCCCCGACGAGGCCGGTGGACGTGAGCGTGAAAAACGTGTTCTTGGTGGTGATCATGTTGGCGAGCTGTGCGTTGCTAACTGAAAACCCGTTCGCATCGCACCACTGGACGAACGAAGCTCCCGAGTTGAACGAAGTCGTGAGCTCCGCCTCATGGAAAGCCTGCACGAAGCGGCCCGACATCTCGTCCGTGCAGCCGGTGATGTTGCCCTTGCACAGGCCCTTCAACCCTTCGTCGTCGGCGCAATTGATGTCGATCTTCCCGCCGCCGTACACCGACATCTCGCCCCCGAACCGATCGAAGACCTCGTCCTGCCAGCCCTCGACGAGCCGGATCTCCTCCCGCGTGTCGAATTTCGCGTTCTTCGCGAGGTAGGGGCTGTCACTCCGGTTGTAGAAGTCGTCCTCATACCCGCCCTTCCCGCTGGACACGATGTCGTCTGTGTCCACCCAGTCGGCGAGGTTGCCGATCAGGTCCCACTTGTCGAGGTTGCGGTCCCGGAGCCACTGGTCGTTCTCCTCTCCCGTCATCAGCCCAGCGAGCTGTTGCCCCACGACCGTGTTCTGCACAGGCGTGGCCGGGTCGCGGGAGGCGAGCTGGTTCACGTTCACGCGGCAGTCCTCGCCACGCACCTGGACCGAGAAGTCACCCTCGAAATCGAGGAAGTTTCGGTTGGCGAAGTGTCCGCCCTCGGCGCGGCTCTGCTCGGCCACCTGGTCGCTCACCTGTCCGGACTGTTGGAACGCCTCTGCGTCAGCGGGATCGACATCGCCGCTGTCCGCGCTCAGCACCATGCGCAGGAGCCCGGTGTTGAGGAACGGGATCATCTTCCAGAGCGCATCGCCCGAAGGGATGCCCATGGCCTCCAGCGCCTGCTTGTACATCGGCTGGCGGGCGATCTGCGCGTTCGCCATCAGGATCAGGCGGTAGATCCCGATGCCGGAAGAGGCAAGGTAGTAGGCCTGGGTCTGCTGCCGCGTGTGCACGGCCGTGAGGGTGCGCACACGCGCCCCGAAGCTGATGTCGGTGACGATCACGGTCATGGTCATGATCGCGGCGAGCACCACGAGGAGGGCGATGCCTCGCTGATCGCGGCGCTTGCGACGAAGCCGCCGCAACGGGCCCGCGACGCTGAGCGGCCGAAGGAGCGGGCTCATGAGCCACCGGCCGGTACGAGGTTGCGCTTGAGGACCGGTCCGTAGGCCATGATCACGGTGCTGGCGTAGGTCCTGGTGACCTGACGCTCGGGATCGTCCGGATCCGGAGCCAGCATCTCCAGCACGATGCGGACAGCGCGCGGCAACCGGTACGGCGTGTCGGCGCCCGTGGTGTCCCACTCGTCCTTCCACTCGTTGGTCGTGGGATCGAGAAAGCGGACGTTGAAGGTCTTGACTCCGTACGCGAGCGGGAGGATCGTGCCGTCCTTCTCTGGCTCCTGGTCGATCCGGGGCGCCTCGCGGCGCAGCAGCACCAGCGCGTTGTCCGCGTTGGGATCGTCCTCGGTCCAGTACGTGATCTCCGTCTCGTCGCTCTCCCGCGCGTTCTGGTGGATGCGGCGGTGGGAGAGCGAGGTGAACCAGATCTGGTCGGGGTCCTCGTTCTTGGCGATGAAGATGGTCTTGAAGGTGTTCACCGCCTGGATGTTGGGCGTGAGCCAGGCGAGCTCGAAATCGCGGTGCAGCCGGTCCATCGCGATTCGCGCGGACTGGTTGGCGTCGTCGTCCTTCTCGAGCCAGTCGCGGGCGTCCAGCGCGTTGGCGACCGTCTCGAACGTGAGCACCCCGATCAGCGCGAGGAGCGCAATGGCGACCACCACCTCGAGCAGGGTGAACCCCCGACGGGCGTTGCGGAGGAGGGATTGGGTCATTGGGCCGCCCCTGTCGCAGTCGGGTCCGAGCCCGCGCCGGCGACCACCTCACCCGTGGGGTTGGCCACGTGGGTGACAAGCTCCACGCAGTCCTCGCAGTCCTCCCCCTCGGCCGGCTCCTCGCCCCACCAGATCAACACCCTGACCTCGCGGATGTAGGGCTTGAGCATCTCGCCGATCATGTCCGGCTGCACACCGAGATCGGACAGATCCTTGCCCCCGGAGCCCGATGCGTCCATCTGCTCCTGGCTGGGACCAATCCCGGCGTCCTGCATCGCGCCCGAATTCCCCGAGACGTCGCCCAGCTTGATGTCCACGGCCCGGATCGTGTAGGCCCAGTGGAAGTCGTCGAATTCACCGCCGAAATCGACGTTCTCGCCGAAGTCCCCGTCCCCCCCGAAATCCTGGAAGTCGCCGTCCTCCTCGATGTCCGTCGCCTGCACCCCGTCTGCCTCCACCCGCAGCAACGCCTCGGTCATCTTCTGTTGGGCGAGCCACGTGGCGGTGAGGGTGCGTTGGGAGTCCGTCGTCATGAACACGCTGGACGCCTGCGCGTTCACCAGCACGAACAACGACATCGTGAGGATCACCAGGGCGACGACCACCTCCAGGAGCGTGAACCCCGAGCGGGCTGGGCGCACTCTCACTGGCTCTCCGGAGCTTCGGACGGAAGCCAGGCGAGCGACTGCCCCACCTCGGTGAGGTCGGGGTCGATGGTCACGCGGCCCGACGTCGGCTCAGCCTCCACCGTGTAGCCATCCTCCGGGTCGTCGGCGTCCACGATGCGCACCACGGTGTACTCGATGTCGCCGTTCGGGAAGATGTAGCTGTACACGACATTGGGGCCGTCCTCCTCCTTGCGCTCGACGTCGGGCGGGGTGGGCTCCTGGGGCTCCTTGTACTGGGGCGTGTAGACGAAGCCGTACTTGCTGGTGACCGGAAACTCGACCTTGCTCTCGAACCCCGCCACGTCGAGCCCCGTGAATTTCCTGTCGGCGCCGTTCCCCGCATCGCCGCTCACCGTGGTCCCCTCACCGGTGCTGGGCGCAGGCGTGAGGGGCTTGTCGAAGAGCTTGATGCCCTTCTCTTCCTGCTCCCGGGCCGCTTCGCGCTCCTCGGGAGTGCCGAAGACGAGCGTGCTCGGGTCGCCGACCTCGATGCTGTACCCGCCCGCATCGAGATCGTAGCGGATGCGGAAGCAGACGTTTCGCAGGGTCGCCTCCGACTGCAGGAACCGGTAGGTCTGGGCCAGGTCGCGGGCGAGCCCACGTTGTTCGAGGTCCCAGATGGCGGAGAGGCTCGGCACGCCGACCGCGATGACGAGCGCCATGATCGCGAGCACCACCATGATCTCGAGGAGGGTGGTCCCTCGGCGCCGGGCACCTGCCCGGCGGATCACACGGTGAGCGCTCGTGGACACCTCATTCGCTCTTGTGGAGTTCCCAGGAGTTGATGTCCGCGTTCTCGTCGGTCCCCCCCTCCTTGCCGTCCGCGCCCAACGAGATGATCTCGTAGTCGTGGTTCCCGTGGGTGCCGGGTGAGAAGTAGAGGAAGTCGTTGTCGAAGCTGTCCTTCGGAATCTCCTCGTTTGGGAAGTACTTCTTCATCGCAGCCAGGCCCTCCGAGGTGCTCGGGTACTTGCCCTTGTGCTTGGTGGAGTACATCATCACCTGCTCTTCGATCGCGTTCATCTGGATCTTGGTCGTCGAGACCTGGGCATCCTTGAAGCGGGCAGCGACAGCGACGCCCAGCACGGTCATCAGGATGCCGATGATCGCGATGACGACCATGATCTCGACGAGGGTCATGCCGACGCGGGCGCGGCGGGCCGCGGGGCGAAGCAGGGACACGGGGTGTACACGCATGAGGACTCCTATTTGATGGCTGCAGAGAGGTTGAGCATGGGCAGGAGGACGCCGAGCGCGACGATGCCGACCACGCCTCCCATGAAAAGCGTGAGGATGGGGGTGAGCAGCGACGTCAGGGCGTTCACCGTGTTGTCGACCTGGCTGTCGTAGGCTGTCGCGACCTTCGCGAGCATCGGCTCGAGCTCGCCCGTGCGCTCCCCGATCGTGATCATGTGGATGACGATGGGGTCGAACTCGCCCGATGCCTTGAGCGGCGGGGCGATCGGCTGTCCTTCGGAGATGTTCTTCGCAGCAAGCTCTACCGCATTCGCGATGATGTCGTTGCCGACGACGGACTTGACGATGCCGAGAGCGGTGAGGATGGGCACTCCCGAGGTGAGCAGTGTTGCGAGCGTCCGCGAGAACCGCGAGACCGCCACCTTGCGGTTGATGGGACCGATGACAGGGAGCCGCAGGAGGCGGCGGTGCCACCACAACCGGCCGCGCGGTGTACGGATGAACCGTGTGAACCCAAAGATAGCGCCGGGAATCAGCACCGCCAGTGCCCACCAGTAGTCGATGACGAAATTGGACAGCCCGAAGAGAACGCGGGTGAGGAGCGGCAATTCGCTGTGAAAGCTCTCCAGCACCTTCTTGATCTTGGGGATCACGAACGCGAACAACCCGAGCACCAACAACGAACTCATCGCGATCATGATCAGCGGGTACGTGAGCGCAGACACGAGCTTGCCCCGGAGCGCGACGGTCGCCTCGGTGAACTGCGTGAGGCGCAGCAGCACGACCTCCAACGCACCGGACTTCTCCCCGGCGTCGACCATGTTGATGTACAGGTCGTCGAACACGTCGGGGTGCCCACGGAGCGCCCGGGCCAGCGTGGAGCCCTCGTTCACCTTGTCCTTCACGTCGGTCATCACCGACTTCAGCTTCGCGTTCTCGGTCTGCTCACAGAGCGCGGCCAGCGCCTCGACCATCGGGATGTTCGCCCCGAGCAACGTCGAGAGCTGCGACGTGAGCGCCGCGAGATCCTGGATGCTCACGCGCTGCAGGTACTTGCTGAAGTCCACCTGGATGTTGAGCCCCTTCCCTCGCCCAAGCACGCCCCGGGAGCCTGCCTTCTGCTCGAAGACATCCGTTGGGAACACCCCCTGCTTTCGCAGCCGGGCGCGCGCACCCTTGGCGTTGTCGGCGTCGATCACGCCCTTCACGGCTTTGCCTCCGCCGTCCAACCCGACATATTCCCAGACGGGCATTAGACCTCCGCCAACCCTTCGGTCGTCACGACCCGCATGACCTCGTCGATCGAGGTGGCGCCCTCACAGATCTTGCGCACGCCGTCATCCCGCAGGGTCAGCATGCCCTCCTCGATCGCCCGCTTCTTGATCACGGCCGCGGATTGCGTGGCGACCTCACGGATCCCGTCCGTGACGATCAGCAGCTCATAGATGCCGGTCCGGCCCTTGTACCCGGTCTTCAGGCACGCCGGACAGCCTGCGGACTTGTAGATCGTGTGATCCCCAAGCTCGTGCCGCTGGATCCGCGCGCTCGCCAACTCGGCGTCCGAGGGCACGTAGGCGACCTTGCAGGTGGGGCACAGGCGACGCACGAGGCGCTGCGCCTGGACCGCCACGAGGGAGCTGCCCACGAGAAATGGCTCCACGCCCATGTCGATCAGGCGAGTGAACGCCGTCGGAGCATCGTTGGTGTGGAGCGTGGAGAACACCAGGTGGCCTGTGAGCGAGGCCTGAACGGCATTGTCGGCGGTCTCCTTGTCGCGGATCTCACCGACCATGATGATGTCGGGATCCTGGCGGAGGTGGGCGCGGAGCGCGCTGGCGAAAGTGAGGTCGATCTTGGGGTTGACCTGGGTCTGGCCAATGCCCTTGAGCTCATACTCGATCGGGTCCTCGATCGTGAGGATGTTCAGGTCCGGGGCGTTGATCTCCGCGAGCGCAGAGTACAGCGTGGTGGTCTTTCCAGACCCCGTCGGACCGGTCACCAACACGATGCCGTAGGGCTTCTGGATGAGCGCCCGGAAGTCTGCGACCATCTTGGCGCCCATGCCGATCTGGTCGAGGTTGAAGACCGTGCCCTTCTCCAGGATACGCATGACCACCCGCTCGCCGTGGCGAACAGGCAGTGTCGACACGCGCAGGTCGATCTCCCGACCGGCGATGCGCGTGCGGATCCGGCCGTCCTGCGGGATGCGCTTCTCCGCGATGTTGAGCCCGGACATGATCTTCACGCGGCTCACGATGCTGGCCTGCAGCTTGGCGGGAGGCTTGACGATCTCGTAGAGCACGCCGTCGATGCGGAACCGCACGGCCAGCTCGCGCTCGAAGGGCTCGATGTGGATGTCGCTGGCCCGGTCCTTCACCGCCTGGGTGAGCAGCGTGTTCACGAACTTGATGATCGGCGCCTGGTTGGGGTCGTCCAGCAGATCGGCGTCGAGGTTGAGGTTCCCGTCGTCGATGTCCTCGCCCACGCCCTCGTCGCGCATCTGCTCCATCACCGAGGAGGCCGAGCGCGCTG
This sequence comes from uncultured Pseudomonadota bacterium, assembly GCA_903875225.1. GTDB lineage: Bacteria > Myxococcota_A > UBA796 > UBA796 > SXON01 > CAIUMM01. Next base: position 86,630 of record CAIQVJ010000064.1, on the reverse strand, counting down.
CGCGGTCGAACGCCTTGTTGGTGACGTCGCGGAGCACGTCGGTGGGCACGACGACGGGCCGGATCGGCTTCTTGTAGAGGAGGCGCAGGTCGGGGAGCAGCCGCATGGCCCGCTCGTCGCCGATGCCCACGCGCACGAACGCGCCATCGTGACAGATCGGCAGGAACACCTCCTCGCGCGCCATCGCGAGCGAGATGGGCCGGATCAGCTCGACGTCCACGTCGTCGAGGTTGATCTGCTCGTGCACGCGGAGCCCGAGCACCTCGGCCAGCGCCGTGGCCACGACCGCGGGGCTGGCGCCATGCACACGCGAGACGCTCTCCAGGATTCCCACGCCCGACCGGTCGCTCTCGCGATGGGCCTCGCGCAACTTCTGCGGTTCGACGCCGGCGCGGAGCAGCAGGTCGTCGTATGCGGGGCGCCGAACAGCCATCAGTTGCCGCCGTCGTCGGGCTCTACCCGCACGGGCTCGGTCGACTGGGGCTGCTCGGCGGGAGGGGGCGCCTGGATCTCGGTGGTTCCCGGCTGGGCCGGCCTGGGCCCGACGGTCGTCCCGTCGTCGATCATCACCGAAGATTCGACCGGCGATGCCTTGGTGCGGTACACGCTTGGGGCATCGACGAAATTCATGCTGCCGGTCATGAGCGACTGGAACTCCGCCTCCTGCTCGTCCAGGCTCTTCCCGTAGAACCGCTTGAGGAATTCCTCGCGCTGCGCCATCTTGATGCGGTACACCTCCTCGAGGTCCGCCGGCTCGTTGATGACGTGCGGAGTGAGGAAGATCAGCAGGTTGGTCTTGCGCTGCGTGTCAGACTTGCCCCGAAACAGGAAGCCCACGAGCGGAATGTCACCGAGGATCGGGATCTTGGTGGTGCCCTTGGAGTCGGTGTTGCCGATCAGGCCGCCGATCACGATGGTCTGGTTGTCGCGCACCACGACCACGTTCTCGGTCTTGCGCTCGGAAGTCGTGAACCCGCCGCCGCTGTCCGTGCCTTCCTCGACCTCCGCGACCTCGAGCGAGAGGTCCATCGTGACCTCGTTGGCCTCGTTGATCTGCGGGGTGACCTCGAGCGTGATGCCGACGTCCTGCCGCTGGTAGGAGATCACCGGTTGACCGGTGGAGCTGTACCCGCTGGAGACGGGGAACGGGACGTTCCGCCCGACGGTGATCGTGGCCTTCTCGTTGTCCACGACGAGCAGGTTGGGGTTCGAGAGGATGTTGACGTCCGAGTTGGACGCCAGCGCGTTGAGCGCCACGCCGAACGCGGGGATGTCCACCTGGGTGCCCGCGATCGTGAGCGGGATCGCCGCGCCGAACACGCCGACGGCGAGCCCGGAGAGCAGCGAGCCCGTGGTGGTGTCGATGGGCAGGCTCGCGGAGCTCGCACCGAACTGGCCGGACGCGTAGTTGAGACCGGGGTTGGCGGCAGTCCCGCTCGGCTTGCCTCCGTGGTAGGCCACCCCGAGGTCCAGTGTATCCGTGCTCCCCACCTCGACGACGACGGCCTCGACGTACACCTGACGCCGCGGGATGTCGAGCCGGTCCACCACGCCCTTGAGGACCAGGAAGTCCTCCGGCGCAGCGATGATCACCAGCGAGTTGGTGTTCTCGTCGGCCGTCACGCGCATGCCGCTGTCGAACGCCGCCACGACGCCGCCGCTCCCTGCCGCACCGCCCAGACCCACGCCGGGGGTCGGCGCACCGTCAGGGCCGGCAGCCCCGCCCGGCTCGCCGGGGCGGTAGCTCCCCCCCGTGCTGCTTCGATTGGTGCCGCCCGTCGTGCTCCGTCGGTTGGTGCTGCCGGAGGTGCTGCCCGTCGAGCGGCGGGTGGCGCTCGACGAGGACGAAGACGAGCGCCCGCTGCTCCCCTCGGAGAGGCTGCTGAGGACGCCCGCGACGTCGGAAGCCTTCGCGTGCTGAAGGTACATGACGTGGATCTGCGAACGCGAGGCGGGATCGATGTCGATGTCCACCCGCGCGATGAGCTCCTTGATTCCGACGAGGGCCTGATCGTTGGCGAGCACGATGAGCGAGTTGGTGCGCTCGTCGGCGATGATCTTCGAGATGTAGTTGGCGTCGGAGCCGACGTTCGTTGCGCTCGCTGCGCTTGCGTCCGGCGCCGCCGCGGCGGCGTCGCGCGCCCGGCGACGGCTCGCGCGGTCCGTGCCCGTCGAGGACGCCGAGGAGGAGCTCGACCCGCTCCCGGAGCCGGAGCCGGCGGCCACGCCGTAGACCTCCTCGAGGATCTTCTCCACGTCTGTCGCCGCTGCGTACCGGATGGGGATCACCTCCAGCTTCGACTTGGGGGCGGCGACGTCCAACTGCTTCACGATCCGGTAGACGCGCCGGATGTTGTACGCGGCATCGGTGATGATGAGCGTGTTCGTGGGCGAGTAGCCGATGATCTTGGCGCTGGGCCCGGCGAGATCCTTGACCAGGCTCGACACGTCGGCGACGGTGACGTTGTCCAACTGGATGATCTGGGTGACGAAATTGTCCGTCGCCGGAACGTCGCCGTCCTCGTACACCTTGAGCGGGGCATTCGCAGCCTTCGAGGTCGCCACCACCTTGGTGTTCTTGCCCACGGTGACGGTCGTGTAGCCGGCGACCTCCAGCGCCGAGAGGTACGCCTCGTACGCTTCTGCAACAGTCACCTGCTGATGGCTGATGATCGTGATCTGGCCCTTGAGGTCGTCCGCGAGGATGAAGTTGCGGCAGGTGATCTCCGCCATGTACTTCGTGACGTCCATCAGGCTCGCGTCGACGTAGTCCATCGTGACCTTGGTGCTCGGCGGAACGCACGGCACCTTCTTCGCGTTGACCGTGGCCGTGCCGCTCGGGCTGGCTGGCGCCTGATCGTCACTGCCCTCGTCCACCACCCGCTTCGGCACGGGGGCCGCGGGCACCGGCCCCGGCGCTCCCGGCAACGGCGCGAGTCCGCCGGGGAGCACCGGAGCATCCGCGCCCGCCCCCCCTTCGGCGAACGCGGGCGCCGAATACCCAACCAGGGCGACCAGGAGCGAGGCGGGCAGAGCCGCGCGCTGCGAGAGGGCCCGCAATGGAGAATTGGAGAGGATTCGGTACATGTTCAACGGATCTCGTATTCGAGCGTGGAGTCTTGGCTGCGCCGGGTGATGTCGAACGTGAAGCTCTTCTGGCTGCTGAGTGTGGAGAAGGTGGACATGGCACCCTCTGCGCTGGTGAGCGGCGTGCCGTTCACCCCCTTGACGATGTCGCCATTCTTGATGCCCAGCTTCTCCAGCAGGGTGCCCTTGCGGATCGCGGAGAGGCGGTAGCCGTCGATCGCTCCGTCCGGGCCCTTGTGCGGCGACGCATGGACCTGCGAGGCGAGCGCCTCGATGTTGCCCATCGCGCTGTCGATCACGGACTGGTCCACCAGGAACTTCGTGTCGCTCACCCTGGTGATGCCGGAGTCGTCGGGCGAGGCGGCGGCGGCGGCATCGGTCTTGGCGAGCGCGCCGTCGTTGCCCATGCAGATGCAGGCGCCGCCGTCGGTGCAGACCTTCTTCTGGTCGATCGAGGTGATCCGGCCCTCACCCGCCACCTCGTCGCCGATCACGAACCCCTGGGCATGGCTGTCCTTGCCGCCGGCGAGCGAGAGGAGCGCGGACGAGTACTCCGGAACATCGGCGACCATCGTCGCGATCAGCTTGACCGACGAGTCGCGGCAGTCCCCCCCGCCCGCGGTGAGGGCGGCGGGGTTGTACACGGCCGTCGAGTCGAAGATGTTGCGGCGGACGATGACGTCGTAGCTCTTGGTGTTGGCCGCGCGAGGCCGCGCGACGGGGCGTGCCGGCGTGGCGGGGGTCTCGGCAGACGCGACCGCAGTCCCCGCCGCGACCGCCGCAGGGTCGGGCAGGTCGGTGTAGGTGACGGCCTCGACGTCGGCGGGCAATGCCAGGTAGTGGCCGCCCACCTGCGTGAGCAGCGCAGCGAGGCCAAAGCCGAGGCTCGCCATGATCGCCGCGACGATCGCCAGGCGGAGGGGGGATGGGAGGGCAGGCTGTTCAGGCACGATGGGTTTTGGAGGGTGGGCACCTACCACGCCAGCAAGCGCCATGCCGCCCCCGGGGGCCCCAGAAAAGGCCGCGCGCACTGCGTTCCGAAGCGTGTCGCCGGTCATGTTGTCCCGCGGGCGCGGGGTCATCGAACGGGTGTGACATTTTGTCAGTCCGGAAATGTCCCTGTCCGGGCGGGACGACCAGATAAGCAAGCGCATGCTCTGGCTGCTCACACTCCTGGCCTGTGGTCGCGACGACATCCTCGAGGCCGCCGACGAGCACGCGACCGCAGCCCACGAGAACGGCCCCTCCGCCGTGCCAGACGAAGCCGCGCCCGGCGGCAGTCCCGGCGCTGCCGGCCGCCCTGGGCAGGGAATGGCAACGGCCGCCGGCGGCGCGCCCGGAGCGGGCACCGGCACGCCGGCCCCCGCAGGCAGCCCGCAGCCCGGCGACCCGGGCTCGCCGGGGAGCCCCACGCCCGGCATCCCCGGCTCTCCCGGCAGCCCCGCCCCGGGGGTCCCAGGCTCTCCGGGCAGCATCCCCGCCCCGCCCGGCACCCCCCAACCGATCACCGGCCCCCAGGTGGAGATCTCGGGCACCGTGGTGTTCCCCACCTACAAGGCGGGAGCCATCCGGGTCACCATCTTCGACGGCGACCACTCGAAGCCCTCGACCTCCCCGCCCCGTGTGCTCGGGATGACCGAGTGCGCCGGTCCGGGCCCCTTCGCGGTGAGCGTGCCGGAGAACGCCGGGAAGGTCTACATCGAGGGCTCCATCGACGAGGACGGCGACGGCAGGCCCGGGCCGCAGGAGCCCGCCGGCAAGGCCGACCGCTACCCCCTCACCATCGCCACCGCCGCGGTGACCGGCGTGACCGTGCAGCTCGAGCGGATCGCGCCGCCCCCTTCCGCCGGCCGCAAGGACGACTTCTGAGCAGCCGGGGCCACGCTGGCGGGTCGTCGACGCCGGGGCTCACGGTCGTCATCCCGCATCGGCGCGAACGAGCGCTGCTCGAGCGCGCTCTCTCGCACCTGGAAGGGTATCGGGTGCTCGTGGTGGACGACACCGACGGCGGACTGGACCTCGACGTGCAGAGGGTGCGACTCGGAGGGGGACAGGGCTTCGCGCGTGTGGCGAACGCCGGGCTGGCAGCTGTGACCACCCCGTGGGCGGTACTGCTCAACGACGACGCCTTCCCGATGGACGACTGCATCGAGCGGCTCACCCGAGTGGGCGGGCTCTGCGGACCGGTGCTGGTGGGCCCACGCGGCGTCGAGTCCGCGGGCCTGCGTGTGCACCCCTGGGGTCGGGTGATGCAGGAGACCCGGGCACCGGGCTTCGACAAGCCCGTGGATGCGCTCTCGGGGTGCTGCGTGCACCTCCCGGCGACCGCCCGCTTCGACCCCGCGTTTCGCCATGGGTACGAGGACGTCGAACTGTGCCGCAGACTGGGCCCGACGCTGGGCGGCGCGCGCATCGTCGCGCACGCGCGCTGCTGGCACGAAGGCGGCGCCACGGTCGACCGCCGCTCGGCCGTCGCCCAGCGCCACGCGGTGAGCGGTCAGCTGCGCCTGGTGGACAGCGGGTGGAGGGACTCCGTGGTCATCGCGCTCGCGCTCGCGCAAGCCGTGCGCGAGGGGGGCGAAGGCCGCGTGCAGGCGATCGTCGCGGGGTGGCGCGACGCGAGGGTCGCTACCTGACGACCTTGGGGGTGACCTTGTCGATCGTGTAGCCGTCCGGCACGGTCAGACCGTGGTTGTAGGGGCATCCGTTCTCGACCAACTGCCCCTTGTCGTTCGCTCGAAAACTCGTGGGGTGCGGCCCGGGGGCTGGCGTTCCACCCATGTCGCGCAGCTCCAGGGTCTCGTGCTGCTGCTCCCAGATGCCCTGGTAGGCAGTGATCCCCGACCACGCGCACTGGGTCCCGACCGGACACGGCGAGACGAGGTCCATCGCGGCGTAGTTGCCGTCGGCTTCGAAGTGGATGTTCCGGGCGAAGGCGCGTCCGGGGCACGGGGGCGAGGTCCAGTCACCGACGTAGACGATCCCCGGCGCATCCCCCAGCAGAGTGGGGACCTTCGGCGCATCGGCGCTGACGGGAGGCGGGGACACCGCGACCGGATCAGCGGCGGCGCATGCGAGAACCGTGAGGAGCGCGATCATGCGTCCTGAGTACCCACCACATCGGGGGTGGTCAACGGGGCGGGAGCGGTAGGATCAACGTGGCCTACGAAGGAGCCCCGAAAGCACCGACAGGGTGGTGAGGGCCCCGAGCGAGCCCACGCCGCAGCATCCGGAGCTGGAGTCGTCGGGCGCCGGCGTCGAGTCGATGCTGTCCCCGATGCGGATGGTGAACACGTGGTCGGAGGTCCCGCCGTCGTCGTCGGTCAGCGTGATCGTGATCGGGGCATCGATCAGGTCGGTGCCGCCGGTCACGGTGAGCAGGCCCTCGGAGGTGAGCGTGGCGGGCACGCCGCCCGCGGAGAGCGAGAACGTCACCTCGTCGTTCCCCGGGTCTCCGGCCACGAGTTGCACGCTGTACACCTCGTTGGCGGCGAGGTTGAGGTTGTTGAGCGTGCCCTCGGTGTGGGCACCCCAGTCGGTCGCGCTGTCCACCAGGTAGGGAGGAAGGTTCACCACCGTGGTGGCGGACGTCGCGTCGAGCTCCGTCCCCTCGGGCAGGGTGAGCGCCAGATCGGCCGTCACGTCCGCGTCGTCCAGCGCCAGACAGTTGGCGCTCGCCCCGTTGCCCGTGCACTGCACGTCGCCAAGGAACGACCAGTCCCAGATGTACCCCTCGACGCCGTCCGCAGGGCACCCGTCGGTGGTCGCGGTGAACGTGAACACCGTGCCCTCCTGGGCCAGCGGCTCGTCGAGCACCAGGGAGTTCACCTCGTCGAGGACGCCGTCGCAGTCCTGATCGACACCGTCGCAGATCTCCTGGGCGGCCGGGTGGATCGTGGCGTCGTCCGGTGCGCAGTCGATCGGGCCGGGCCCGCTCGGGAGGTACCCGTCGCCGTCGGCGTCCACGTCGCCGGGGCAATCCAGGATCTGCGCGAAGAGCACGTTCCCGGCGTCCCCTACCGTCTGCACGCCCACGACGTCCGCGCACGAGTCGCCGTCCACGTCGCCCACCACGAGCCTGTCGGCGGCGATGTCGAGGACCACCTGACCGCTGGCGCCGACCACCGTCAGCTGCGCGCCATCGTACGCCCAGAGCTCCAGAACCCCGTCGTCGTCGAAGTCGGCGGCTCCAAGCTGGATGGGCGCCGTGGAGAGCGGGATGGGCTCGTCGCCCAACTGCCGGAACGAGGAGGCCGTGCCGACGAGCCAGCCCGACGCCCCCCAGGCGAGCGCGGTGATCTCCCCGCCGACGGCGAGGCTGCTGGTGCCGAAGCTGTCGTGCTGTTCGAACGACGCGTCCCCGAGGTTCGCCCAGGCGACCGGCGCCCCGGACTCCGCCTCGGGGCCGAGCGCATAGAGGTCCGGCGCAACGCCGAGATCCGACGTGGCACCGTCGGCCGCCACGAGCGAGAGCGTGTCGCCGAGCAGCAGCAGCCTGTCCTCCCGAGCGACGACGTCGAGACAGTAGCCGCCCGCACTTCCGCTGCTCGCCTCGTCCCAGCGCCAGAGGTCGTGGTCTGCGCAGAAGAACAGCGCGGCGTTGTTGCCGGCGACCGCAGAGGCCAGCACGTCGGGCACGGCGCCATCGTCGCTCCCGAGGGTGCCCCACCCGGTCGTCTCGGCGATGTACACGGCGCTGTCCCCGTTCGGCCGGGTGTAGAGCGCAGCGGCCAGGGGCGGGGCTGCGAGCGGGGTCGTGGAGACCGCCCCGAACGTGAACGCCCGGGCCGTGGTCGGGGCAAGCAAGGCGAGCGCGAGCAGCATGCGTCGATCCTACCCGACCCGCGGAGAACCGGCAGAAAATTGTCTCCAAATCCGTCGAGCTTTGCTATTGCCTCGTCAAGAGTATTGCGGTACGCTCCTACTCCCTCCGGTCCGAGTCCCGCCCCTCTCCAGGGGCTGACCGCACCCCAACCCCCGAGCCCTCCGATGGAACCTGCAGTCGACCCCTTCCACCCGCTGCTGCGCATCCTCGACCGGTACCGGGCCGACGTGCACCACCTTCGACCGGGCGCCCCCGAACGCACGGTCGACGATCCGCACGGTCCGCCGATCCCGCAGTCGCTGCGCACGTTCCTCCTCCGGTGGAACGGTGCCGTGCTCTTCCGGGGCGTGTTGCGTGTGCGCGCGGTGGTGGACATCGCCTCTGCCAGCCACGATGCGCCGAACGTCTGGTTGTTCGCCGATGGTCCGAAGGACGAGCAGTGGGGCTACGCCGCAGTGAGCGGTGGCTGGCACTTCGGGCGCTGGGACGGCAAGCGGCTGACAGCGCTGCACGAGCACTTCGGACGCTGGCTGCACGCCCAGGCGCGGATCCTCGACGAGGATCGCCGCGAGGGGCTCTCCCAGATCGAGATGCGGCTCGAGACCGACCCGGAGTGCGGCCTGCTGCACTTTCAACGCGGGGAATACCTGTTGGGCGAGGGCGATGCCGGCGGCGCGCTCGGAGCCTTCCGTCGGGCGACCGCGCTCGCACCGGACCACGCAACCGCGTGGCAGCGCATGGGCGAGGCCCTGCTCGCTACCGATCACGCAGCTGCCCGCCACGCGCTCATCATGGCCCTCCGCTCCACGACGCTGCCGCTGCCGTACTCGGGCGCGCCCGCCATGGACGCGAGCACCCTGCGGGTGATGGAGAGCCTCTTCCCCGCAGACGACGTGGGCTGGGAACGCGAGCTGCACCACCTGATCCACGAGCGCAGCCAGGGCCTCTCGGACCCCGACGCCGCGCGGCTCTACGAGGCTGCGGCCCTGGGCCTCGCCCGCGTCCACATCGCCCGCAAGGAGCGACCGCAGGCCCGCCAGGCGCTGCAGTTCGCCCGCGACAGGGCGCTCAGCATGCCGGGCGGCGCGGCGCCGCTCAACCGGCTCTCGGGCCTGTTGCTCGCGATGGTCGACCTCGACACCGACCTGGGTGACCACGAGGATGCAGAGGACACCCTGCGCCGACTCAAGGCGCATGACGACGAGGAGGTCCGCGCGCGGGCCGACCTCGCCCTCGCCCGGATCGCGCTGCTGCGGCAGGAGCCCTTCGTGGACGAGATCCTTCACGAGGCACTCCCGGGCCTGAAGCGCGACGAGGACCGCTGCGATGCCTGGCTCCTGCTCGCCGAGCGCGGTTCCGCCGGCAGCCTACCCGGGGCGAGCGGGCTCCCCGCTGACCGGAGCGCGCTCGACGAGGCGATCCGGCTCGCCAGCGAGATGGGAGACGCCGCGCGTCTCTCGCGTGCCGAGCTCCTGCTGGGCGATCTGGCGGTCGCGCGGGGAGACACCCCGGCCGCCTGCCAGCACTACCTCGCCTGTGACGCCGACCCGGAGGCCCACCTGCGCGCGCAGGTTCGCCTGGGCGACCTGCAGGAGGATCCGTCGGACGCGATCACCCACTACGTGACGGCGGTGGAGGGCTATCGGGCCCTCCACCTGCCGATCCGCGAGGCCTGGGCGCGGCTGCGCCTCGTGCGGTGCGGCGACGCCTCGCAGGCCGAGGATGCGCTGATCACCTTCAAGCACGCCGGCATCGCATCGGGCGTGGCCGCCGCCGACCTGCTCATGCAGCGACCGGGGTTCAGCCTGCCCTGGCACCTGAACGCCGCGGCCGAGCACGCTCGGGGTCGTCACGACGCCCAGCGCATGCGCGCTCCGCTCACCCGCGCGGACGCCGATCGGCCCGAGCGCCGGCTGCTCGCCCATCGCCAGGCGATCGGCGCGAGCGACACGGCGACAGCGAACGTGCTGATCGAGGAGATGCGCACGGAGCTCTCCGGCATCCTGCGCAGCGAAGGCCGCGCGCGGGACCCCTCGGTCATGCGGTTCGTCGCGGGGGTGGACCTGCTCGCGGGCCATCCGAGCTTCGACGCTGCCAAGGCCCTGCTCGAATTCCTGCATGCGCCCCTGGGCCAGGAGGCCGCGCGGCGTGCGCTGGTGGGAGCCATGGCGCGCTCGCCCAACATGACCCTCGTGCAGTCGCTGCTGGACATCGTCGAGGCCCGCGGGGAGCCCGTCGCGCTCTCGCACGCGATCGAGATCCTCGGGCTCCGCAGCGAGCGAGCGGCGCTCCCTGCCCTGCGCTCACTCGCCGAGGAGGGCTCCATGCCCGTTCGGCGCGCCGCGATCGCCGCCCTGGGCCACATCGGCGACTCCGACGCCATCGACATCATCCTGCCTGCGCTCGATGTTCCCGCCCTGGCCGAGGTCGCTTCCGTCGCGCTCCTGCTGCTGGGCGAGTGGCAGGGAGTCGACTTCCACGGCCAGGCCATGCACGCCGGCACGCCCACCCTGGCCTACGCCCCCGGCGAGATGGTCGGGCGGTTCGGCGGGCCCAGCTACTACCTGCTCCTGCTCAACGCCTCCGAGAAGGAAGGCGCGACGGGCGCGGGCGCGATCCACGGCCTCGGGCTGCTGGGCTGCACCCGGGCCGTTCCGCGGCTGATCGAGTACCTCGTCGCCCGCGACCCGCAGCGGTCGAACCTCGCGGTCACCGCGCTCGAACTGCTCACCGGTCACATCGAGTCGCTCGAGGACGGGCACCCGCGCCAGCGCTGGGAAGCCTGGTGGGAGGCCAACAAGCACAATTTCGACGACCACCGGCGCTTCCGCTACGGGAAGCCGTTCGGCGTTCGAGACATGCTGGATCGGCTCGGGCACGACGACGCGGGCGTCCGCACCGTAGGGTACGACGAGCTGGTCATCTCCACCGGCGTGCACCTCCCGTTCGACGTGGATGGCCCCTGGCGGCTCCAGGTGCACCATCGCGAGGCCTGGAACCGGTGGTATGCGGATCATGCGCACGAACTGCCTCGCACCGGCTGGATGTTCCACGGCGAGTCGATCGGCTAGCCCCGGGCCCCGAAGCCCAGGGAGGCGGTCGCAGCCCCGTCGGCGCGCTGCCTGCCGACTGCTGCTCGCTCCGCGTTCAGGATACTTGGCAGGCAACCGAAGGCCGCCGTGAACGAGACCGAGATCAACCTGCTGGCTGAGAGCGCCCTCCAAGCCCTCGGCCGCGACGACCCCCGCAAGGCCCGCGAGCTCCTGATGGAGGCCATCGGCGCGGCGCCGTCGCGTCCGGACCTGGTGCACGCGCTCGGCGTCGTACAGCTGCAGCTCGGAGAGGCACACCTCGGCCTCCCCCTGATCGAGCAGGCGATCGGCATGGCGCACGAGCTCGCGGCCCGGGGTGGCGACAGCAGGGTGAAGGCCGACGAGATGATCGATGGCTTCACCCTCTCGCTCGCCGCCGCCCACGAGGATCTCGACCATCCCGTGGAGGCCGAGGCGGCCTACCGCCAGATCCTGGCGCGTTCACCCGGCCAGCCCCGCGCGCAGCAACAGCTCGCGCTGCTGCTGCTCGCCTGGGGCCGCATGGAGGAGGGGCTGGTCGAGCTGGACTCCTACCTCCAACGCGACGCCGACGACCCGGACGCGATGCGGGGCATCAAGGCCCTCGCAGCCGAGATCCGGCTCTACCTGGCGCGCAAGCTGCATCCGAAGAACTTCCTCGAAGCGCACCGGGAGAGCTACGTCGAGATGTTCACCGGCTACCTCAAGGGCCCCGCCAAGGGGTGGACCGCGGAGCCGGCCAAGATGAAGCGCGGTCCAGACGGCCGCCCCGTGCCGCTCGTCCCCCAGGGTGCGCGGCCGTACGCCGGCGTGCGCGTGGACCTGGTGAACGAGATGACCAACCAGGTGGGGCAGGTCGGGGATCAGCCCATGGTCGTGCAGCTCGCCGAGTTTCCCGCGCTCGCCCAGGCGCCCGTGCAGTTCAAGTGGGAGCACGAGGAGTTCGACCTGCGCGTCTCCACGCAGTGCCCCTGGGATCAGCTTCCCATCCACCTCCTGTTCAAGGATGGACCGGGCTCCGAGGGCGCGCTGGACGCCGCCGACGAGCTCATCGGCTCGTGGTACACCGCGGGGTTCGACGGTGCATTCGGCACACCCGACGGCTTCCGCTTCCACGACATCAGCTATCCCGAGGCCGTTCGCGGCTTTCTGGGGGTCACGTACGACGTGGACATGGGCCGCTCCGAGCTGCGGGCGATCGACGATCTCGTGCAGCGGCTGAACCACCTGCACGCCCTCCATCCGCTCGACCGCGTCATCCTGGGGCGCGGCTATCTGCCGGTGCCGGCGGCGCCGCGCGCGTGACCGGGATCCGCCGGGCCCCCGCCCCCCGTTGTCTGCCTGGGGGGCGGAGCCCCCCAGACCCCCCGAGCCGAACGGCAAAAGGAGCGCGGAGTACCGCGCTCCTTTTGCCTGCTGGTCGGTCTTGGCCGGAGTACCGGCCGGCGACGCAACCAGCCGGCTCTGGTCCAAAATGCGCTGCTGGGACCTTGAGACCCGTATGAACCTCGATCAACTCTACATCGCGATGCAAGTCTCCGCCGGCGTCTTCGGCGCGTTGTTCGGCAGCTTTCTCAACGTCTGCATCATCCGGATGCCGGAGGACCGGTCCATCGCCTGGCCGGGGTCGGCCTGTCCACACTGCGGGAATCCGGTCCGACCCTACGACAACGTGCCGATCCTCGCCTGGTTCTGGCTGCGTGGGCGCTGCCGCGACTGCAAGACCCCGTTTTCAGCGCTCTATCCGACGATCGAAGCACTGTTCGCCCTGCTGACGGTGCTGCTCTTCCGCCGGATCGTCCCCGACGTGGCCGACTTCGATCAGGCGCATCTCGTCGCGTTCGTGTGGTACGGCTGGCTGCTCTTCGCGCTGGCCGGACTCACGTTCATCGACCTCCGGCACAAGATCATCCCGGACCCGTTCAGCATCTACAGCGTGCCTGTCGGGGTGGCAGGGGCGGCGCTGTGCACCCACCTCGGCTTCGAGTATGCGCCGACGTGGCAGCAATCCGTGATCGGCGCTGCGTGCGGCGGACTCGGACTGACGGGCGTGATGGCGCTGTACCGCCTCGTTCGAAAGCGCGAGGGGATGGGCCTCGGCGACGCCAAGCTGCTCGCGCTGCTCGGCAGCTACTTCGGGGCGCTCCCTGCGCTGCTCTTCATCTTGACCGTGGCCGGCCTCCTCGGCGCAGTCGTCGGCATCACGACGCAGTTCGGCAAACGCAGTGGGCTCCAGACAGCGCTGCCATTCGGGCCATTCCTGGCGATCGCCGCGGTCATGTGGCTCTTCTTCGGCGATGACGTGGTCGTCCACTGGGCAAACTGGACAGGCCGGCTGGTGAGCTAGCAGGTGCCCACTGGCGCTTGCTGACAGCATGAGTGTCACCCGTCCGTTAAGGTATGCTGGAAAAGCCGGGCCCGGTCCGGCAGGAGCGCTCCCATGTGGGGAAGAGACGACATCTCGGTCATCGCCGTAGACTCGAACGCCAACGGCGCTGCGGAGAAGGTCATGGAGCGCCTCAAGGCCCGGAAGCTCCCGGTGAACCGGGGTGTTTCGGGACGTTACCTCGTGGTTTGCTGTCGCGCCGTCGACACGGCCGTGTACACCCGCCTGCACAGTTGGGCGATGAGCGGCGTCGAGCGCATCATCCTCCTCACGGAGACCGCCCCGACGCAGAAGTCCGCATGGGACGCCCTGCGACAGGGGGCCAGCGACGTCGTGCACGTCTCCGACATCGAGGGCATCGCCGACCGCCTGGAGCGCTGGCTGCAGATCGACGAACTGATGGCTGCACCGATGGTCACCGGCACCCTGATCGGCGAGACGCCGGCCTGGACGCGGGCGCTGCGTGAGCTGATCGATCTGGCGCGCTTCAGCGAGATCAACCTGCTCCTCGGCGGGGAGAGCGGCACAGGGAAGGAGCTCGCCGCGCGGCTCGTCCACACGCTCGACGCGCGCCCGGAGAAGGGCGAACTGGTCACCGTCGACTGCACGACGATCGTGCCCACGCTCTCGGGCAGCGAGCTGTTCGGACACGAAAAAGGAGCATTCACCGGCGCGGATCGCCCACGGGAAGGGGCCCTGGCCCGCGCCAACGGCGGCACCCTGTTCCTGGACGAGATCGGCGAGCTGTCGCTGCCCCTGCAGGCCGAGCTGCTGCGCGTGATCCAGGAGGGGTCGTTCAAGCCGGTCGGATCCGACCGCTGGCGCAAGACCGCCTTCCGCCTCGTGTGCGCTACGCACTGGGATCTCTCGGCTGCCGTCCTGAACGGCACCTTTCGGCAGGACCTCTACTTCCGCATCGCGTCCGCCGTCATCCGACTCCCCCCGCTACGGGAGCGGGCGCCTGACATCCCCCAGCTCGCCGCTCATTTCCTCGACACCATGAGGCCGGGCTGTGCAGGGTTCGACCCGCTCGTGCTCGACTACCTCGCTGCACGCAAGTGGCCGGGCAACGTGCGGGAGCTCCGCCAGTTCGTGCAGCGTGTGGCCGCGCGGCACTGTGGCAACGGCGTGGTGACGTTGGGAGCGCTGCCCCGGGAGGACTTTGCGGGCGCGGCGCCGAGCGGGCCGCGCGCGATGGGCACAGACCTGCGGAACACGGAGCCGACGAACCCGGCACAGGTCTCCGGCGATCTGGAGAGGGTCGTGCGGGAGATGCTCACCGAGGGGATTCGTCTGCCCGAGATTGCCCAGCGCGTGAGCGATCTCGCGGTCGACCTGGTGGTGCAGGATGAGGAGGGCAACCTGCAGCGCGCCGCCACCAGGTTGGGCGTGACAGACCGCGCCCTGCAGCAGCGTCGGCACCGGCGCGGCTCGCCGGCAGAGAACACCCGGCCGCCCGGTCGCCCCCCCAGGCTGACCCCGGCCCGTGGAGCCCCGCTCCGTCCCTCCGCGTTGCGCTCCCCCGCCCGTCGCGCAGCCGCACAGCGGGCGGAGGAGGACTCGGGGGACGCCTCCACCGAGGCGATCATCGCCGCCAGCCGCGGGGTCGTCACCGGAGATGGCGACGTGAGCGCGGGGCCCCGTGCCCCCGTCATCGTCGCCAGGCGCCGCACGAGCCTCGTCGGGTCGGATGAACCCGGGCCGCAGGAGTTCGGTGGGCGATCCGTGGCCCCACGGTACGGGGCCGCTCCCCCCGAGACCTCCGTCCACACCGTTCCGCCTCGCATGTGGGGACCGGAGGAGGACTTCCTCGGGCCGGAGAACCGGGCAGGCCTCTCCACCCTGCCGCCCATGCCTGACGCGCTGCGCCAATCGCTCACGGGAAAGCGGTGATCATGCTCCTGCTCCTGTCGCTCACGGCCGAGGCCGCACCTCCTCCCCAGTACGCGTACACGCGCCCGGAGAGCGCGGATCCGGGCCAACTGGAAGCCTACACGTTCACCCACTGGCCAGCGCGCACGACGCTCTTCGCGGCCACCGAGACCGAGGTGTTCGACGCGCCCGGCGGGAAGCGCACGGGCATGCTCGCGTTCGGCGAGGGCGTGCGGGTCGAGGAGCCAGGCGCCGTTGGCATGGCCGACGATCGCGTCGACCAGTGGATCCGCGTCTCGGGCGAGCATCCGGGCTGGGTGTTCGGCGGCCAGCTCACCCCCTACCGCTGGGATGTCGACATGGACGGCGACGGCGAACGGGAGCTGGTCACCGCCGCCTGGGTCTCCGGCTTCACCGTCCGGGTGCGGGTCCTCGAGCCGAACATGCGAGCCGGCGCGACGATGCAGCTCGACGTGGATGCAGCCGGCGGGGGCTACATCTCCCAGCTCGGCGCCATCGCGACCCTGGACTTGATCCCGGCCTCGAAGGCCGGCATCGCCCTCATCCACGTGCACATGGGCGTCGAGGCGTGCGCCGACTTCCGCGACGACTGGATCAGCTACTCAAGCGCGGGCCCCTCCCGGATTGGCTCGGAGCGGGTGGCCCTGTCGTTGTCCGGTCTCATCGACCCGCCGAACGACAGCGAGTTCACGGTGGAGTTCTCGGGCAAGCGCAAGACCGCCTACGTCACCCACAGCCAGGCGGAGGCGGAGGGCCAACCGCCGTCCATCACCAACCAACGGTACGTGCTGCGGGACGGCGTGTTCCTGCTCGAGCAGAACGGCGCAGTCAGCCGCTGACCCTGCCTCAGTACCGCACCGAGACGAGGTAGAGGCCGTCCGGCGGCGCGGTCCGGCCGGCTTCCTCGCGCGTGCCGCCCGGCCCGCGCGCCAGGAGCTCCGGGATGGTGGCGAGCTCCCGCTTGCCAAGTCCGACCTCGAGGGCGGTGCCCATCATGATGCGGATCTGGTAGCGCAGAAAACCCGGGCCCTCGATCGTCACGGCGTGCACCGTCCCGTGCGGGCCCGCCATCACCGTGCGTTCGCAGGTGGAGATGGTGCGGATCGGCGAGCGGGGCTTGCCGCTGGGCGGCCCCTGAAACGCCGAGAAGTCGTGAGTGCCGAGATAGCACCCGAGCGCAGCGTCGAACGCGGCCCAATCGGGGGTCTTTCGCAGGCGGCAGGCGCGTCCCTCCCAAAAAGGGGATCGGGCGCGGGAGTCATCGAAGAGGTACCGGTAGGTCTTCCCGGTCGCGGAGAAGCGGGCGTGGAAGCCGGGCGGGGCGTGCTCGGCCCCGAGGCAGGAGATGTCCTCGGGCAGCAGCGAGTTGAGCGCCATCCGCACCGCCTCCGGTTCACGCACCTTCTCCGCGCGAAAGCTCCCGATCTGACCGAGCGCATGCACGCCCGAGTCCGTCCGCCCGCTCCCGTGCAACACGATGTGCTCCCCACCGAAGAGCTTCGAGAGCGCTGCTTCCACCTCGACCTGCACGGTGCGCACCCCCGTCTGGGCCTGCCATCCGCAGAGCTTGCGTCCATCGTAGGCCAGGGTGAGCTTCCAGGTTTGCACGGCCAGCTACTACCGCGCGGGTTTTCGCCCGTCGATCCCCCTGCTGCAAGTGAACCAGGTGCGAGCGCCCGCCACTACACCACGCCAGCGATCCGCCCCACGCCGAGCCGCGACCTCGCATGTTCGAGGAGCGGCACGTCCCACGGGCTGTCGCCGATGGCGAATGCCGGGCGACGCCCGGTGGAGACCCACGCCGCGTTGATCTTGCCCGACGCGATCGTCACGGGCGGCAGGACCCGATCGGTGAGGCGGTCTCCATCGAACGACAGGAGCAGACCGATCACGTTCTGCAGGCCGAGCCTGGGCGCGACAGCGCGACCGAGCACGATGGCGCTACCGGTGAGGATCCACACGCGATGGTGCAGGGAGAGCTTGTGGGCGAGCGCGCACGTGGCCTCGCACGGCCGGACCAGACCCTCCGCGAACGCCGTGTCCACGATCCGCTCGACCTCGGGCACCGTGAGCCCCGCGAGCGCCCGCGCGGTGATCAGCGCCTGCGTGAGCGCACCGGCCGCGCGGACCGCGGGATCGTCAGACTCCACGAGCGCGTGGTAGGCCGGCCAGTCCCAGCCGGGCGGATCGAGCACCACCACCGCCGACTCGCCGATGTCCCCGTGGATCAGCGTCCCATCGAGATCGAAGAGCGCCTCCCCTGCCTCGATCTGGAGAGCGCGGGTCGCCGCTTCGTTGCACGCAGTTTCAAGATCTACCGCCACGTCTCGCCCTCCTTCAACAGTTTGTCCACTTCGAGCTGCGCACGCGCCTCGGCGTCTGCCTCGAGGCCCGACTCCTCGAGCCGCCCGATGTCGCTCTCCAGGTTCGCGACCGCGCTGTCCGCCACCATCGGATCCATGGATCGCGACAGCGCCGAGAGCTCCCTGAGCGCCTTGTCGACCTCCTCCAGCAGGGGCCCCGAGTCGGGTGCCAGCCCCGGCTCGGCGTTCCCTCCGTCGAGCGTGGCCTTGGAGGCCAGGTGGTCCCCGAGCCACGTGAGGTGGTCACAGAGCCGGTCCATGTCCTCCACGAGCCCGACGTAGGCCGCCGCCGTTCGCTCCTGCTCCTGGTCCACCGCAGCCCGGATCGCGTCGTCCACCTCCGCGGAGAGCGGCACGTCGGGACGCTGGGCCGGAAGCTCGAGCGCCCGCTCCCGCACGGCATCGAGGTAGAACTTCACCGCCGCGGCTGCCGCGTGAAAAGCCTGCTGTGCGCTCCGGAGATCGAGGTTCGGCGACGCAGGATCCGGCATCGTCCCCAGCTGCGGTCGACGCCGCGCCGTGATCGCCAGGTGCGCCCGGAAAAGCAGCACCGTGCGTGTCTTCCACACCATCGCGAGCACGCGGCGCATGGAGGACGCCCGGGCATCCAGCAGCGCGACGTCCTGCTGGTACTTCTTGACCAACTCGTCCCGTCCGACCTTTGCCTGCATCTCGGCCCGGCGCGCGTCGAGCAACTGCATCTGGTCCTGAACCGCGCGGTGCCTGTCACCGAGCTTCTGCTCCAGCACCTCCAACTTCCGGGGGTAGGCGAGCAGGTCGGCCCCTTCTTCCATCAGCTTCGTGCGCGTCGGGCGAGCGCTGATCCGCGGCAGACTCCGGTTCGTGCGGATCGACTGCACCGTCTGCGCCGCCCTCCTCGCGATCAGGTACGCACCGAGCCCGGCCGCGGCCATGAGCGCGAACACGACGTAGAGAAAGGTGATCACGAGATCGGGTATCATCGGGACCCGCTACATCCCGCAGGCCGACCACATCCCCGCGCCTTCTGCCTCGGCGGCATCGGAGTCGGCCTGGATCTGGGTCGCGTAGGCATCGTTGGGTTCCACGGTGAACGGTGTAGCGTAGCCACGCCGTACGAGGTTGCGATTGAAGAACCCGTCTTCGTCGCTCCCCCGGATGATGTAGTTGAGGCTTCGACCGTAGGTGTCGTCGGGGTCCTCGTCATAGGTGAGCCACGCGAGCCGGTTCGTCAACTGGGCATCGGTGTATGCCCAGGCCTCGTTGCCGTAGCAGTCGGCCGGGTCCTCGTGGGCGATCTCAGGCGTGTCCATGCCGATCATCCGCACCTTGAGCGAGTCCGAGGTGCCCACCGGCGTGCAGTAGAAGGTGTCGCCGTCGACCACGTACTCGATGCGCACGAGCAGGGGCGGAAAGGCCGGGTTGTCGCCCTCGGGCAGATCGGTGAGCGCGCGCACACGTGCGTCGTCCTCCTCGAAGGTGAGCCCGGTGTCGCTGTCTGCGTCCGTGTCCGTGTCTGCGTCCGACGCACCCGACGTGTCCTTCGCCGTGAAGGGTGTGGGGCATGCGAGCAACCAGACGAGCAGCACGGCCGGGCCGTATCAAGGAGGGGCGGGACATGCGCTCGCCCCCACTGGCGCGGCATGCCCCTACTCGTCCCCGAAGACCACCAACTCTGGCGCGACGGCGCGCCCGAAAAGCCATCCCTGTGCGTACCCCACGCCGAGCTCAGCCAGGCAGGCTCGCTGCGCCTCGTTCTCCACGCCCTCCCCCACGCAGTGCATGTCGAGGCTGCGGGCCAGCTCCGCCACTGCGCGGACGAGCCCCCGGCGGCGGGGGTTCTGGTAGATGTCGGTGACGAAGCTGCGATCGACCTTCAAGCCCTTGAAGGGCAGCTCCAGCAGGTAGCCGAACGAGGACCAGCCGGTGCCGAAGTCGTCCAGCACGAGCTGCACTCCAGTGTCGGAGAGGGCGAGGAGCCCCTCGGTCACGTCGGGAGACATGTCGAAGAACACGCTCTCGGTGAGCTCGATCTTCAGGAGGTGCGCCGGCACCTCGCACTCGACGAGAAGCGCGAGCAGGGCCGCGACGTGAGCCGGATCGCCAAGCTGCAGAGTGGACACGTTGACCGACATCGTGAGGTCGCCGCGATTCTCTGCACGCCACTGCGCGAGCTGGTTCACCGCCTGCTGCATCACGTGCGAGCCGAGGGCCTGGATGAGGCCATGGGCCTCGGCAACGGGGATGAACTCCGTGGGCGAGACGAACCCGAGTTCCTCGTCCGTCCAGCGCGCCAGGGCCTCGAAGCCGGTGAGAACGCCGTCCTGGCATCGATGGATCGTCTGGTAGTGGACGTGGATCTCGTTCCTTTCCAGCGCGCGACGAAGCCGCCGTTCGATGAGCATGGCCCTCGAGACCTGGCCGCGGAGCGAGGAAGCGTACCGCACGAGCCTGTCCCGACCCGAGGCCTTCGCATGGTGCAGCGCGAGCTGGGCATCGGCCAGCAGGGCATCGGCCGGGATGCCCTCCTCGAATTCACGCACGCCCACGCTCGCGGTGAGCGCAAAGCCGTCGGAGGTGCGGAACTGCGGCAGGGTCTGCCGGATCGCCTCCAGCTCGCGGGGCGTGGTGGCGGCCAGCACGGCGAACTCGTCATCCCCGATCCGCGCAGCCGTGCCGTTCTTGCCCACGAGCTGCTCCAGCCGACGGGCGAAGTCCACCAGGACGCGGTCGCCGGCAGAGCGGCCGAGGGCGTCGTTCACGTGTCGGAAGTGGTCCAGCCCGATCACCGCACACACCCCCCACTCGCCACGGGCGAGCGTCTGCTCGAGGCGGTCGAGGAACAGCGCCCGGTTGGGAAGCCCGGTGAGCGCGTCGTGCACGGTGTAGTGGCGCATGCGAGCATCGGCGTTCGCCCGCGCCGTGACGTCGACGACGCTCCCGACGAGCACGTGCCGCCCCAGCGTGTCCCGGGCGGCGCCGAGCGTGAGCAGCGCCGTGACCACCGTGCCGTCTGGCCGGATGTACCGCTTCTCCGTCGTCATCGGCTGGGGTGCCGTGGGTTCCCGGCGGGCGCCCATGCCGGCGGGATCATCCGGGTCGGAGACGTCGGACACGTTCCTGCCCAGCAACCACTCGGCCGAACGCGCGACGAACTTGCAGAACGCTGGATTCACCCGCAGGATCGTGCCGTCGACGGCAGCCACGACGATCCCGGTCGGCGCCTCGTCGAAAAAGAGGCGCTGGTCCTCCAAGGACAGCTCTGTGGGAGTGACGACCCGTGACATACATTCAGCTTACGCGGTCGCTGCGCCGAATGCCGCCCCGAAATAGAGGTAGATGTGAAGTCACCCACCCCCCTGGTCCTGGCAGGAATTGCGATCCTCGGCGCGGGGACCGTGGCGATGGCCCAGCCCCGAGCCGACGTCACGCGCGAGCAACGCGCGAGCCTCAACGCGCTCGTCTTCGCGCCGAACGGACCGATGCTGAAGGCGTGTTCGCTCGACCAGGCCGAGCCCCTGGCGGATCTGCTCTGGATGCGGTCCGTGCTCGTGTTCGGCGAGCGCTGGCGCATCGATCCGGACCCCACCTGGATCGAGTGGTTGCGCACGACCATCCTGGCCACGGTGGACCTCGACCCGACGTGGCGGTCGCCGTATTTCTACGGCGGCTCGTTGCTGCGGGTGCTGGGCGACATCGAGGGGAGCAACGCCGTGTTCAAGCGCGGCGCAGAGGCCCTGCCGAACGACGGCTACTTTGCCTTCTCGTACGCCATGAACCTCTACCTCTACCAGGACGACCCGCTCGGCGCCGCCGAGTGGATGGACAAGGCCGCGATCGTCCCGGGCAGCGTGAGCTGGTACGCATCCGCAGCAGCAGCGATGCGCAGTCGCGGTGGGGACCTGGCCGGCGCGATCACCTACCTCGAGCAGAAGCTCGCGGCCGCGACGTCCGACGCCGAAAAGACCGACACGGCCACACAGCTCAGCCGGCTGTACCACGACCGGCTGGCGGCCCAGTTCCTGCCAGCCTGCCAGGCATACGCGGCGGTGAACCACGCACCCCCACCGTCTCCCGAGGCATTTTTCGCATGGGCACACACCCCCGTCCCCGAAAACCCCCGTGGCGACGCGTGGGTGATCGGGAGCGACGGGTGCGTCCGCTCCGAGGGCGCAGAGCAGCAGCGGGTCCGACGGCTGCGCGCCGCGGAGACCCGGTTCCTGCGGTAGCGGCGCCTACCCGAGCGCGGCCTTCACCGCTGCATAGTCGGGCTCCACACCGGGGTTCGGGCCCACCCATTCCCAGGTGACGATCCCTTCTTCGTTGACCACGAAGACCGCGCGCTTGGCCACCGTGAGGCCCGTGATCCCGGCAAAGTCATGGATCACGATGTCGTACGCGGTGATCGTCTCCCGCGCGGGATCCGAGAGCAGCGGGAAGTTGAGGTTGTTCTTGGCCGCGAACGCGTTGTTGGAGAAGGGCGCGTCGACGCTGATGCCCAGGACCACGGCGTTCAATCCGTTGAGGTCCGAGAGCGAGTCGCGGAAGTTGCAGACCTCCTTCTCGCAAACGCCAGTGAATGCCGCCGGGTAGAACACGAGCACGACCTTCTTCCCCCGGAAGCTGTCGAGCGACACCTTCTGCCGGGCGTTGTCGGTGAGGGTGAACGTCGGGGCGGGCTTTCCAACAAGGCTCATGGTGATCTCCGGGTGGGGTTGAATGCGGCAAGAGGGTAGCCGCGCCCACGGTTCGGTCAAGCTGCGGCCCTGTGTCCGCGGTCACGGATAGGAGAGGAGATGCTCGCCGCCTCGATGACGTTGGACCTTCCGCCCCGGGAGTGGGACGCGTGTGCGGGAACAGCGAACCCCTTCGTCACGCACGGCTTCTTCACCGCGTTGGAGCACAGCGGATCCGCGACCCCGAGCGCCGGCTGGGCACCGCAGCCCCTGGTGCTCCGCGACCCGGAGGGCCGTCCCCTCGGATTCGCGCCGCTCTACCGGAAGTCGCACTCCTGGGGCGAGTACGTGTTCGACCAGGCCTGGGCCCAGGCCTGGCAGCGCGCCGGCGGGCGCTACTACCCGAAGCTGCTCGTCGGAGTCCCGTTCACCCCGGTGCCGGGACCGCGGCTGCTCGTACGCCCCGGGGCTCCGGAGGACACGCGGGACCGCCTGATCCATGGGATCGAGCAGGCTACGCGCGGACTGTCCTCGGCGCACGTCACCTTCATCGAGGAGGCAGACCGCGCGGCGTTCGCTGCGCGGGGCTGGGCCCTCCGGGCGGGCTACCAGTTCCACTTCCACAACCCCGGGTACCCGGACTTCGAGGCGTTCCTCGCCACTCTTCAGAGCCACCGCCGCAAGGACATCCGGCGTGAACGGCGCCTCGCGCAGGGGTGCGGGCTCGCGCTCAAGACGCTCGTCGGTCGCGACATCACCGAGGAGAAATGGGTACAGTTCCACGCGCTCTACACCGCGAATTCAGACCGGAAGTGGGGGCAGGCCTATCTCACCCCCACCTTTTTCGCCGAGATGGGCGCGGCGCTGGGTGACAGGGTGATCCTCACAGTCGCCATGGAAGGCGAAGCCCTGATCGCAGCGGCCCTGCACCTGCGCGGAGAGCAGGCGTTATACGGTCGGAATTGGGGGGCTTCGCGGCAGATCCCGTTCCTGCACTTCGAGCTCTGCTACTACATGGCGCTCGACCTCGCCTTTCGCGAGGGCATCGGTCGCATCGAAGCCGGCGCCCAGGGAGAGCACAAGTTGCAGCGTGGCTATCTGCCGTCGTTGACGTGGAGCGCGCACTACCTGCCCGATCCGGGGTTCCGGCGCGCAGTGGAGGCCTTCTGCGCCGAGGAGCGCGCCCGGATCGAACAGGGGATCGCGACCATCGAGGGTCCTTTTCGGGCGGCTCCCGGTGCTTGAATTCCACGCCGTGGTGGTGCTCGGCAAGGAGCTGCGCCATTCACCGGCCCGCGCGACCCGGGAGCTCCGGGCCCGCGCGGCGGCCGCGGCGGCGGTGCACCGGTCGACAGGCGCCACCGTCGTGACGCTGGAGGCCCGATTGAAGGGCCAGGACCGCACCGGGAGCAGCATCGTGGCAGGGCTGCTGGGGGAGCTCGGGGTGACCAGCACCCGCATCCACCAGGAGGACCTGACCCGGTCGACGCGGGAGGAGGTGGCCCGCACGCTGGCACTGGCCCAGGAGAACGGGTGGCGGCGCCTGCTTGTGGTCACCGCGCGGTACCACATTCCGAGGACCCGCAGACTGATCGCGGACAGCGGTGTCACCGGGCCGGTCGTGACCGTGCATTGCCCCGCGGCGCTGCTCCGCGTGGCGAACGAGACCGAGCGCGACTGGATCCTCGGTGGCGAACCCGACGAGCACACCATGCGCTGGGAGTGCCGCTCGGAGGCCGTGCTGTCGACGCTGGAGCGCATCGTGCGCCCGCTGCCGTTCCGCCATCGCCTGGAAGTCCGTGCCGGGGCGTGGCTTCGTGGCTACGATTCGATGTAGGAACCAAGGGCACTCGACCGGGAAGGGCCACATGCTGTACACGATCCTCCTCCTCCTCGCGGGATGCCCATCCGGGCCCCCGTCGGGCGACCACATCCGGGTACGCAACTTCGTCCAGGCGGACTGCGCCGGCGACAGCGGGAGCGTGACCGAGTCGCTGGTCGCGAGCCCCGGGAGCGAGGCCTACACGATCGATGTCGAGCACGACGCGCTCGGCGCCACCTGCTGTGTGAGCCTCGCTGCAAAGGCCGAGGCCTCGGAAGGCACGATCAACGTGACCTACACGGAGAGCGGCACCCCGTGCGACTGCATGTGCCGCTACGACGTGACCTACTCCCTCGAGAACGTGCCGTCGGGCGACTGGACGGTCGACGGGGGGAATGTCTCGGACGACGTGAGCGTGCCCTGAGCGGGCAGCCGCCTACGGCGCGTGATGGCCCGACTTCCACCACAACTGGCAGCGAACGGGCTTGTGGGCGCGGTCCAGGGCCTCGCAGGCGTTGGTGTACTTGCAGTGGCGGATGGGCTCGGCGAGCGCACCGCGCGCCTTGAGGGTCCAGTCGGGGTCGGCGAGCAGGCCGCGGGCCATCCCCACGAGATCGAGGTCTCCGGCCAGCAGGGCGGCTTCGGCGACATCCACGGTGTTGATGCGGCCGGCGCCGACGATCGGCGTGGTGAACCCGGCCTGACGGACGGCTGCGCGGATCGCGCGAGGGAGCGGCAGGTTCGCGCCAGGGGGAGCGTCACGCGTCGGCATGCAGAGGAGCCCGCTCGGCCCCGTGTACGGGTACGCCGCGGCGCCAATCGGCGGCCGGGCGGCGTCTTCGAACCGCCCACCCCGACTCACGGAGATGAAGTCGGCACCGGAGCGCGCGAACGCCACCGCGATCTGGGAGGCCTCGTCGACGGTCGTACCTCCGGGAACGTCGTCGCTGCCGAGCATGCGGAGGCCAAGGCAGAAGTCGCGCCCCGCGGCAGCGCGCACAGCGCGGATCACCTCGAGCGGGAGACGAAGCCGGTTCTCGAGGGAACCCCCGTAGGCGTCGGTGCGGGCGTTGGTGGCCGAGAGAAAGCTCGCCATGGTGTAGGCATGCGCAAAGTGGAGCTCGACGCCGTCGAAGCCCGCCAGGCGGGCGCGCACCGCGGCCGCGGCAAAGGATGTCGGGAGGGCCAGGATCTCGTCCAGGTCCAGATCCTCCACCTGCTGGCGGTAGCCGAAGGCGTAGTCGCGCCATTCGCGCGGCGTGAGGGTGGCCTGGAGTGTCGACTCGTCCCAGGCGCTGCAGCCGGGGTAGCGCCCCTCCAGTCGGGCGAGCGAACGAACCGGGTCCCGCCGGGCGATCTTCAGAAAGTCGATGATCTGCGGGATGACGCGCACATCCGGCCCGCCCGCGGCTCGCATCCCGGCGACGAGCCTCGACAACCCCGGCAGGTAGCGATCGTGTGAGATGCGAAGGAGCGGGCCCGAGGCGATGTCCCGGATACCCATGGCCTCGAGCACGATCATGCCCGGCCGACCGCGCGCATACCGCACGTAGCGGGCCTCGACCTCGTCGGTCACCTCGCCGGCCGGGTTCGAGAGCCACGTGACCATCGCAGGGAGCCAGACGCGATTCTCGACCGTGCAGGAGCCGAGGGCGAGCGGGGTGAAGAGCATGGGAGCCAGAGGATAAGCAGGTCCATGGCTTTCGCTACGGGTCCGTCCCCCCCGGCGCAGGCACGGTCCCTGCGACCCGTGCTCCCGCTGTTCCTCCTGCTGACGGCGTGCGGGCCCAGTCCGGCGGCCTTCGATACACAATTCGCCGCCCGATACTGCGCGCTGCTGTTTTCGTGTGAAGACTCCACCACGCTCGGTGCCTATGGCTGGGCGGACGAACGCGACTGTGTGGCCGAGCTCTCTCGGGCGGACACCGCTGGACCCGACGACTACGACCAGACCTCAGCGCGCGCATGCCTGGATGCGCTCGACACCGTGACCTGCGACGACCTCGCGAAAAACGCTTTTCCTGCGGCATGCGCGCAGGTGGAGTAGGCTTTTCGTGTTTCCAGACTTGCACTTCGTCAGATCCTGTCATAAACCGAGCGGGCCCAGAAATTGGGTGTTGACTCAACCGCTTGACACAGGATCCCCAATGAAGAATATCGCCCTCCTCGCCCTCGCCTCGATGCTCTCCCTCGCCGGCTGCGGCGTCGACGTCGCTGCTTCGTGCACCTCCTACATCGATGCGTACAACACCTGCGCAGCTGAGGCCTACGGCGTCACCGACGGCACCTACGACACCGACGCCAGCTTCTGCGACGCGTACACCAGCCTCAAGGGCTCCGCCGCCGCCGACGAAGCCGCCATCCTCGACTGCTACGCGGCTGCGTTCAACGACGCCGACTGCTCCACCACCGACGGCCTCACCGCGGCTTCCACCGCGATGACCGACTGCGCCACCGCGGCCCAGTAGTTCGCGAGGCCGGTTCGCCGGCCCACGACCACAAGGCCCGTCGCACCGTGAGGTGCGGCGGGTTTTGTGCTCAGTTGCTGACCCTCCGGGGTGCCCGCGAGGCCGCTTCCGGGTTACCCGCCGCGCCCCTCTCGGAGTCGCCCAATGTCCCTCGTCCCCGTTCACGGCGGTGGTGCCCTCACCAACCGCATCCTGCCCTTGACCGCCCGTAAGTCCCTGCTGGCCGACGCCGCGGCGATGACGAAGATCGAGGTCACGGACGCGGACCTCTCCGTCGTGTACCGCATCGCCGACGGCACGCTCTCCCCGTTGCAGGGGTTCATGGACGAGGCGACGTTCAACCGCGTGCTCGAGCAGAAGAACATCGTCGGGCACGACGGCCGGGACCACGCGTGGACCATCCCGCTGTCCCTCCCCGTCACCACCGCGGAGGCCGCCCGCCTCAAGGTCGGAACCCGCGCAGCCCTCGTGAACTCCAGCGGCGACGTGTTCGGCACGATCACCGTGTCGAGCGTGTTTTCATGGGAGAAGCAGCGGTACGTCGAACGGGTGTACGGCACCCCTCGCCTCGACCACCCGGGCGCCCGCATCGTGACCGACGACCCCCGCAGCACGCTGATCGGCGGCGTGATCGACGTGCTCCCCGCTCGTCGCAACGCCGACTACGGCGACCTGATGAACTCCCCGGCGCGTACGCGCCAGCTCATCGACGAGCGCGGGTGGACAGCCGCCCTCGCGTTCCAGACGCGCAACCCGCTGCACCGCGCGCACGAGTACGCGCTCGTGTACGGCGTCGAGCAACTCACCCGCGCGGGCAAGTACGCCGGCGTCGTCCTCAACCCCCTCGTCGGCCAGCTCAAGAGCGACGACGTCGACGCGAAGACCCGCGTCGCCACCTACCGCATCCTGCGGGATGGCCGGCTCCTGGGCCACGGTGACAGCGACGCCGCGCTGTGGGCCGATGTCGGCTACGACCTCAACGACGTGTTCGAGCTCGTGTGCCTGGACATGAAGATGTTCTACGGTGGCCCCTCCGAGGCCGTCATGCATGCGATCTACCGCCAGAACCACGGGTTCTCGCACATCGTCATCGGCCGCAAGCACGCCGACGCGCCGTACGACGACAAGAGCGCGATCTGGGGCGACTTCGACGCCCAGCAGATCTTCGACCACCTGCCCGGCGCGTTGTCCACGCAGCCCGTCAAGGTCGGGTTCGCGGCGTTCTACGATCACCTCGGTCGTGTCGACCTCACCGAGCGTCACCCCGGCGTCGCCCCCTACAGCATCTCGGGCACCAGGATGCGGGAGCAGCTGCTCGCCGGCGAGCGCCCCGACGCCCGGATCATCCGGGGCGAGGTGGCGGACGTGCTCTCGGCGGCCTACCGCGCCAAGGGCTAGCCGCCAGCGCCGCGATAGCCCAACCCGATGCACGGCCAGTACACCCTCCGGATCCCCCGCCACGCCTGCACCCCGCGTGACACCGCGCGGGCGGGAGACCTGTGGCGGGTGATCCAGGATGCCGCGGTCAACGACGCCACCGATCGCGGCTGGCCTCCTGAGCGCTTTCGCGCAGCGGGCACCGGCTTCGTCGTGCGGGAGCTGCGTGCGGTGCACCACCGGGAAGCGGGCTTCGGCGAGGATCTCGACGTTCGGACGCAGATCGCGGATGCCCGACGGGAGATCCTGGTCCGCCGCGAGACGCAGATCATCGGCGTGATGGACGCGACCGCCGAGTGGGTGCACATCGGGCCCACCGGAGGCCCGCAACGCGCCTCGGCCGCGCTGGTCGCCGCGTTCCCGGCGGACAGATCCGCCCCCGCCTCGCCAGCGTTGGTGGAGGTGGAGGAGGTCACGGCGCGCCCGCTTCCGGATTTCACCTTCTCCCCCTGGTGGACGGAGATGGACCCCCTGGCTCACACGAACCACCCCCGGTACATCGACTGGGCCGACGAGACACTCGCGCGAGCGCTGCACCAGCGCGGCATCGATCCGCTCGGGGTCGTGCCGCTCGCGGACCGGGTCCGGTTTCGTCTCGGGGCGCGGGCCACAGACGTCGTGACCGTCTCCGGCCGGGTGCTCGGGATGGCCAGGGTGGGGCAGCGCACCGGGCTTGCCTGCATGTTCCGCGCGAGTCGGCCTGGGCCGAGCGGCCCCGAGGTGGTCGCCGACATGTACATCGTCCGCGGCCACATCGACCCGGACGCCGCCCTCGCCCTCCTCTGGGCGGCCGCTTGAACCCTGCCGTCCGAACCGGTCCCAGCGCCGTGCCGCTCCTCCTGCTGCTCACGGCGTGCGCGCCATACCGCGCCTACCCCCTGATCAAGATGGACCTCGCCAACCGGGAAGGGGCCTTCGAGCCCTCCGGGCTCGCCGTGCTCGCCGACGGCACAGTGGCCATCAGCGCCGCCGGGCCCGCCAACGTGCTCTACGAGCCCCGCGGTGGCAAGCCCGGCGCGGCGGTGGCACCCGCCGGCTTCGTCCTGCCGCTCACGGATCCACGCCTCGACTGCCCGGACTGCCGGCGGCCTCCCTACCGCGCGAGCGCGCGGCTGAACCCGCACCCGATCCACTGGTTGCCCGGCGGTGACGGCATCGTGGAGCCGATCGACATCGAAGACCTCGCCTCGTTCGGCGGCGCGCAGGTGCTGGGCATCACGGCGTACAGCACGATCGGCCGGCGCACCGGCTATCGCAAGGACAACACCGCTCGACCACGCCAGGCGACCGAGCGGATCTTCGTGCTGGAACGAATGGCGGGCAGCGATTCCACGGGCGATGACGGGATTTGGGAGGAGCGCCGGCTGCCCGAAGTGGAGCGATTTCGCGACGCGCTCTCGGACTGGGGCCGCTCCCACTGCGACGGCGACATGCGCGTGCAGGGCCTGGCCTGGAACCCGCTCGACGGACTGGCCTACGTAGGCCTGCGGCGCTGCGATGGCCCTACCGTCAAGGTCCTCGCGTACGACCTCCGCGCTGCAGCCGCCGGACAGGCCGCCGATGTGTCCGTGCTGGCCGAGGGCGTGGACGGCGGCGCCGGCCCCGAAGAGGGGGTCACGGCGCTCGCCTGGGATGGGGCCGGGCTCTGGGCCACGACGGCCTGGGACTCCTGGGGGCACGACACCGAGCCGGCCTGGGGCGGCCGCCTGCTCACGGTGAGGAACGGCACCCTTCACCCGATGGGCGAGGGCTTCCTGGACAGGCCGTCCGCGCTGTGGTTTCCCGGCGTGCGCGCGGAGCATGCGCCCGTGGACGCCGTCGTGCTCTTCGACGACGACACCCAGCGCGCGAACGCCCCGGTGGTCACATTCGTCGCAGCACCCCTCGAGCACCCGCCCGAAGGGCGCTGGGCGTCGCTCGCGAGCTTGAGCGACCTTGGGGAGGGTCTCCCGCTGGGACTCAACGGGTTCGACATGCGCTGGTACGACCGCGACCATCGCCTCGCCCAGTTGGACGTGGTGCTGGATCGGCGCGCAGACGGCACCCCCGGCGCCTGGACCCGGGCCGTCGGCGGACTCTGGCAGATGCGTGTTGGCGCCACGCTCGGGCTGATGGCCTGGCAGAGCGGGCTCTCGCATCGCGTGGGAGCCAACCGCCAGGCGGTGGCCCTCACAGACTGGAAATCCAGTCCAGAGCTTCGTTTTCATTCGTTTCGCGCCGCCGTGTCGGTCGTGCCTCGTGACCGGGAGCGCCAGAACCCGTCGGTCGCCCGGCTCGTGAGCGAGCTGCGCCCTGACTACACCGTCACGGTGCCCCTCCCCGTGCCGGCCTCGGCCGCCGCGGGGCTGGTGCTGCAGGGCCTGGAGATCGACACCGCCGCGCGTGCCGATCGGGGCATCTGCGTGGCAGCCATGGACGTGGGGCTCACCTGGCACTCCGACGCCCACGACGCGGTGGACCTGCGCACGATGCTGATCGGGGGCCTGTGCAACGACTTCGACACCCGGGGGAGCGGCCTGCAGCATGGGCGCACCACGGACGTGAACGGTGGCGTGAGCGTCGCGGTGCGCTTCGCCGTCGTGGAGGGCGGCCAGGCGGTGCGATGGTCCTCCGAGGTCGCCGACCTCGATCTCCCCGCTCCGCGCGACACTGCCGGGCACCCGACCGTCCCCGCGGCCCAGGTCACAGACGATGCCGTCTCCCGCGCCCACGTCCACTGTGTCCGACTCTCGGACCAGGCCGACCTCGGCGTCGGGGATCCGACGTGGCGCCACCTGCGCGTCAGCCAGTCCGAGGGGCGCGCGGTCGGCGGCGCGCTCTCGGGGTTCACGCTGGCGCTGGACCCCTCCGGGTTCGCCCCGGAGAACGCGGCGCTGCCGCTCACCGAGGCCCAGGCGCTCAACCGCAACGCCTACATCCACCGGTACCTGCTCCGCGCCTTCGGCGGGCCCGGCGCCGTGCTCGAAGGCGGCATCACCCACGGGATCCACCGCACGGGCTTCATGCGGGACAACCAGACACCGTCCGCCCTGCTGCTGGACGCTGAGATGACCGGCTTTCAGGGCGAGCCCGGGGAGCAGTGGGACATGGGGCTCGGCATCCGACCGGATCCAAACGTGTTGCCCGAGGATGGCTTCTTCCGCTGGGCCGTCGCCTCTCCGCGTCCCCCGGAGGCGCAGTGCTCCGCCGCAGAGTGAACGCCTTCGGGAACCTCGCGCCGCCCGCGATCTGCGCCATGGGAATCGCCCTCGGCCTGGCCCCGGCTGCCCACGCCGAGAGCCCGGACCGGGCAGATCCGTTCGGTCCCCAGCTCCGGTGGTACCCCGTGCTCGAGATCCGCGGTCGACTGGAGGCCGAAGGGACCCCGATGCCCGACACGCGCACCGTGGGGCAGGTGGCGCGCGTGGGGATCGAGGCGGACCGGGGCATCCTCTCCGCCCGTGTGAGCCTCCAGGAGGTGCGCGCCTGGACCGGCGACAAGGATGGACTGGCCATCTCGGGCTCCTTCGTGCCCGAGCTCGCCGAGGGGTGGGCGCGGCTCGACGGCGAGCTCTCGTCCAGCGTGGGCGGTCGGCTCACGATCGGACGCCAGCCGATCGAGATCGACGAGGGTCGACTGGTCGGCCGCCGCGACTGGCAGCTCGATGGACAGTTCCTCGACGCGATCCGGTTCGAGCTGCTGGCTGCACCGCTCACCTTCGAGGTGGTGAACGCGCGTCGCTTTCAGCCCGATCCCGACGACCCCGGGGCCGACCCGTTCAGCCTGGGCGTGACGGTGCTACGGCTGGGTGTGGGGCGCGAGGGCGGAGCCGTGGAGGGCAAGCTGGACCTGCTCTCCGTGGTGGACGCCCGGAACACCGCGGTGGTCACGAGCACGACGGGGTTCTACGGCACGCTGTCCGCGGGACGCTCCCTTGGGACGGCAGAGTGCTACTTTCAACAGAACGCAGCGGGAAACGGCTCCCTGCTCTCGGGCGAGGTCGGCTGGGTGATCGGACAGCGACGGGCATGGGTCGTCCAGGCGTCCTACACCGCCGCGAGCGGGGACCACGGCGGGCTCGCGCCGTTCCAGCCGGTGCTGGGTGACGAGCACGACCAGTATGGCCTGCTCGACGTGATGCAGCCCGGCGACGATTCGCGGGGGCTCTCCGATCTGGCGGTCAAGGCGGAGCTGCAGGCGAGCGCCCGCCTCGCAGCCAGGGTCGCGGCCCACCGCCTGGCCCCTCCGGTGGGTGCCGCCACATACGGCTACGAGGGGGACCTCTCGCTGGTCTGGCACATCACCCCCTACGCCGAGGTGACCCTGGGCTCCGGCGTGATCGGAGCCGGCGAGCTGGGCCTGCGCGCGGGAGCGTACGCGGAGATCGGCGTCGAGTTCTAGGTGCTATCTTCAGGCGATGTCCCCGGAAGCCCTGCTCGCCGACCTCGTCGCGTTCCCCACGGTGTCGAGCGAACCCGTCACCGCGCTCGCGGACTACCTGGCTGAACGCTGCGAAGCCGCGGGCATGCGGGTCGAGCGCTACGAGACCGAGCCGGGCAAGTGCAACCTCGTCTGCTCGGCCGGGCCTGTCGGCACCGACGGCGTCATGCTGTCGGGGCACATGGACGTCGTGCCCGTGATCGGGCAGCCCTGGACGAGCGACCCTTTCGTCCTCACGCGCCGGGGCGAGAACCTCCACGGTCGGGGATCCTGCGACATGAAGGCGTTCCTCGCCGCCATCCTGCACGCGCTCCCCACACTGCCGCTCGCGCGCCTCGAACGTGAGCTCGTGTTCGCGTTCACGCACGATGAGGAGGTGGGCTGCCACGGCTCCGGGGCGCTCGTCACCCGGCTCGTCACCGAAGGACGACCGGTGCCGACCGCGTGCCTGATCGGTGAGCCCACCTCGCTGCAGATCCTCCGGATGCATCCCGGCCACAGCGCTGCGCGCATCACCTGCCGCGGAAGGGCCGCGCATTCCTCCAAGCCCGACCTCGGGCGCTCTGCGATCCTCCTCGCCGGGCGGGTGCTGGTGGCGCTGGAGCGGCTGCAGGACGACTGGCGGAGGCGGGTGCAGTTCGCCGAGCTGCTCGATCGCCCCTTCGTGGTGCTCAACGTGGGCACGATCCAGGGCGGGAACGCCATCAACATCGTGCCGGATCACTGCGTGCTCGACGTGGGCTTCCGCCCGCTGCCCGGCATGGACGTCATGGCGCTGGTCGCCGAGATGGACACCCGCCTGCACGACCTCGGCGAACCGGGGGAGGTCAGCGTCGAGCTGCTGCACTCCACGCCCGCGATGCTCACGCCCGAAGGCACCGTGCTGGAGGGCATCCTCCGCGGTTTTGCCTCCACCCAGACGCTGGGGGCAGCCGCGTTCGCGACGGATGGCGGGAACCTGGAACGACTCGGCGCCAGGACCCTGGTGTTCGGACCCGGGAGCATCGACGTGGCCCACAAGGCGGACGAATACGTGCCGATCGCGGAGCTCCACCGCACGGTCGACGTCGTGGCGGCCGTGGTCGGGACGCGGTGCATGTGACGGCGCTCGAGTTCGCCCAGGACTGGGCACCGGGCAGCCCGCCGTTCTCCGGGGCCGGTGACAACGCGTTCACCGCGCTCCTCGTCGGGAACGCCGGAGGCCCGGTGGTGTTCCACGACCGCTTCGAGCAGACGGCGCTCGTCCGGCTCAAGGTGGCCGCCCTCCGGATGCTCCCGGTGCAATCCGTGCGCTCGTTCTTCGGGCTCGGGCACTTCGGGCGGCGCATCTGGTTCTACCATGAGCTGCGCGCCAGCCTCGACCCCCGGGTCCGCCTGTTCTGGGACGAACGGGAGCCGTCGATCCGCGAGGGCCTGTTGCAGAGCGGGCGGTACGAGCAGGCGCTGGCCCGGTTCCGCACCCGCTTCCTGCCGCTGGTCCAATCGCAGGAGAGCATCGATGCGCTGTTCGCCTGCCGCACCCCTTCCGAACAGCAGGCATTCGTCGCCGAGGTCTGGCGATCACGGCGCTGGTCGATCCTCCGCCGGGCGCATCCGCTCGCAGCGGCGATCGACCGCGAACTGGACCTCCCGGTCGCCGGCAACTTCCGCCTCCAGTGGCGGCTCCTGGGCTGCTACCCCGACCTGGAGGCGGGCCCCCCGTGGCTCACGACGGCCGGACATGCGGGCCTCCGCAAGAGCCTGGACCGACTGGAGATCACCGAGCCGCGAGCCTAGTACACGTCGTACTTCCTGCGGTTCGCCTCGTGCTCGGCGACCGTGCGGCCACCGTGCAGCGTCTGGCTGGAGTCATGAAGGTAGTACCAGTAGTCGCTGGCCTCCGGGTTCATCGCTGCATGGAGCGCGACCTCCCCTGGCGAGCCGATGGGAGTCGGCGGCAGTCCCGCACGAAGGCGGGTGTTCCATGGATCAGCCGGATCGCGGAGCTTCACCATGAACGCAGCGCGGTCGTTCCAGTCCTCCAGGGTGTACCGGCTCGTGGCGTCCACCCCGAGGTTCCACCCGGCGTCGATCCGCTTCCACAGGATGCCCGCGATGACCGGCCGGTTCACGGGGCTCGGTTCCTCACGCTCGATCATGCTGGCCATCACCACGAGATCGTGGAACGGCCGGGGCAGCTTGCCCTCTTTCTCGGCCTTTGCCGCCTCGTTCCCAAATTTCTCGCCGAACATGGTGAGCAGGCGCTGCACGAACTGGTGCACGCCCTCGGGCTTCCCGAGCGCATCGGGCTCCACCTTGTACGTCTCGGGGTAGAGGAACCCCTCCAGGGTATCGGCGGGGAGCGGGTAGCCGACCGTGTACGAGGCGAGGTCGGTGGTGACCGCAGTGGTGAACGCCCCCGCGGGCACCCAGCCCTTTGCTGCGAGCGCGGCATCGATCTCGCGGATGCGCCAGCCCTCGACGATGGTGAACGGCTCGTCCTTCGGGACGGGCACGCCACAGAGGGCCGTGAGCAGGGCCTCGGCGTCCATCGAGGGCTTGAGCTTGTGGCGGCCGGCCTTCAGGCACTTGCCGCCCTCCTGCTCGCCCGACGTCTGCGTGCGCAGGAACCACTCCCACCGCCAGGAATCGCGGATCAGCCCCGCCTTCTGCAGCTCCGGCCCGAGCCCGCGCGCCGTCGTGCCGGGCGGCACCTCGAACAACTGTTCGGCGGACGAGGCCGGGTCTGGCGCGGATGAGAGGTCGCATCCCGCGATCGAGGTCAGGGACAGGGCAGCGAGGAGCCAGGCGGCAGGGCGCGACATCGGCAGGAAGTATCCGATCGACCCCCCAGTCACCCGCCGAGCACCTTGTCCTTCCACACGGTCGTGGGATCCGGCGAGCCCACGGAAGCGGGGACGCCATACACGATCACGTGCTCCCCGCCGTCGCGGGACTCCGCGATCGCGGGCCCGAGCGCATCCTGGAGCCCCTCTTCGAGCGACGTGGCGTCTACGGGGCGGTACAGGTCTGCGTGCACGACGACGCCGCCGTAGCCGAGATCGGCGAGGATTGTCGCCGTCTCCACGCCCTTGTCGCCGGCGAGCGCCCGCTGGGTGACCCACGCGTCGAGGATCTCGCGCGGGCTCCTCACCCCCGTGCCGATGCACACCTCGGGGGTCGGCCGCCCGTGCTGTCCGGCGTAGTAGCAGGTGAGGTTCCGGGACCACATCTCCATCTCGCCGCTGGACCGATCCGCGGGCTGGGCCCACAGGTCCAGCACCGCCTTGCCCTCGGGGGTGGCCAGGTACGCGGAGGGCATGCCGGCCACAGGGCTGGTGAGGCGCCAGGGGAGCCCCGGCCCGACCACAGCGTCGATTGTCGCGAGCAGGAGCGCACCCCTGCCCATCCACACGGAGCGAGGGCCGATCGCGCCGAGCGTACGGGCAGCCAGGACGCCGATGACCAGCGTGCCGAGCCAAAGCGCCCTCACCGGGAAGCGGAAGTAGGCCAACTGGCTGAAGAGCAGGCTGTCCACGGGGAGATCGAACCCGGCGTCCGTCGGGTCCCAGTGCCAGGTGCGTCCGAGCGCGCAGCACACGCACAGGAGAGCGAGCAGCATGGGGAGCGCGCGCGTTCGGCGGGAGCAGGAGATCACACCCAACGCGAGCGGGATGCCCATCAACGGCAGCGCGCCGGTGAGGGAGTGGCTGGCGATGTCCGAGACGGGGGTCCAGCCGATGAGCTGCGAGGCCGACACAGTGCCCATGCGCAGGTAGTAGGCGGACGAGGTCGCGTCGGTGTCGTGAAAGCGCGACGACATCCGGAAGAGCCAGATGTAGTAGAGCGAGGCGGGGAGCGCGACCGCAGCGACGCCGGGCGCGACGCGCTGGGCGACCTTGGGGGCGTCCAGCGAGAGCATGACCAGCAACGCGAGCGCGAAGACCCCGAAGTAGGCGGTGGTGTAGAGCGCCCCCGCGAACGCTGCGCCGATCAGCAGGCCGCCCCGCACCCCGTCGGACTTCTGCGCGCGCTGCCAGGCCCACCACAGCATCGGCAGCCAGGGGTTGAGCAGCTGGTACACATGCCCTTCGAGCAGCGCGGTGGCCGCAACCCCCGAGAACCCGTAGCAGAGCCCCGCGATGAGCGACCATGGCCGCGCGACGCCGAAGCCATCGCCCGCGCAGCGCTCGGCGAACCAGGCCGAGAGCGGCACCCCGATCCACGCCAGGAGCGCGCACACGGTGGCGCCGGGCAGGATCCCGAGGTTCAGCCAGCCCAGCAGGAGCAGGATGTACGAGTCCGCCCGGGTGAGCACCTCATGGAACGGCCACCCGGACCCGAGGCTCACCATGTTCGGAAAGGCCGACGGCGCCGTGTCCACCAGCCAGATCGACGGGTAGAGGTCGAACTGCCGGGTGGCGAGACGGTCGGTGAAGGGCGTGAGCGCGAGCGGCCACGAGACCAGCGTCCACAGGAGCCAATAGGCTCCGAACACCGCGAGGTGGCCGAGCACCGCGCGTTGGCGCGCGACGGGGGCTACGGTTGGCGGGGCGTCGGGAGACGCGCCGGTGGGGACCGGGGGGACCGGCGCACCAGGGTCGGGTAGCGGCACCGTCTCGGACATCAGGCGCGCCGGGTGGTCGCGAAGAGCAGCATGGCCCCGTAGAGCGCGAGCACCGCCGCCCATCCGTAGCGCGTGAACGTGACCGGCTCGGTCCAGAGCCGCACCGCCGCGCTCGGGGCGTACGTGGTGCGGAGCGCAGTCGGCCGCGTGCCACCGGTCACCACGAACGAGACCGTGTCGGTCTCGGCGTCGGAGAGCGGCACGATGCCGTCGTACACCGGTGTGCGCACGCCGTTCTGCGAGAGGGCGAGCTCGAGCCGCGTGAACCGCGACGCAAGGCCGACGAACGACGTGGAGTGCACGCCCACGCCGGGGTCCCGCAGCTCACGGGTCTCGCCGAACGCCGTGGCCTCGATGACCGTGCCGGCAGGCGGGGATTTCACGGCGACGATCAACGTGTGGCTCCCCACCGCCTCGGCTTCGCCTGCCGGCGCGTCCGGGTCCGCGGCCGCAGCCGGGGCCGTAGGGGCGTCCGGTTCTGGCGCCGCCGGGTCGGCCGCGGGGTCGACGATCGGCTCGGTGACAGGATCAGCGGGGGGCCCCGAGACTTCTGGAGTCGTGGGGTCGGCGGCGAGAGCGAGGGCGAGCCAGAGCACGGGCGTTTTCTACCACACTTCGCGACAGCAGGGGTTACCCGCGCGCATGTCGGATGGTGCGCGGCTGGACCCGGATGGAGCCGCGCGGGTGCGCGCGCTGGTTGCGCTGCTCGTGGTGCAGTTGCTGTTCGGCACGATGCCGGTGCTCGGCAAGCTGGCGATCCCGGGCTTCGGCCCCGACGGCGTGGTGCTGGCGCGGATCGCAGGCGCGGCGCTGGCGTTCTCCGCCGCACGCGTGGCGCTGCGCCTGCCCGGCGTCCCGCGGGAGGGGCAACCGCGCCTCGCCGTGTGCTCCGCGCTGGGCGTCGTCTCCAACCAACTGCTCTTCATGAACGGACTGGCGCGCACCTCGGCCTCGCATGCCGCGCTGCTCACGACCACCATCCCCGCGCTCACGCTCCTGGTCTCGATCGCCTTCCGGATCGAGGTGCCCACGGCTCGAAAGGTGCTCGGCGTCGTGGTTGCGGGCGCGGGTGCCGCCCTCCTGATCTCCTCCCGGGAGGGGCTGGCCGGCACCGCCACGGTGCTCGGGGACTGCCTGATCCTGTGCAACGCCACGGTCTACTCGTTCTACCTGGTGCTCTCCCGCCCGCTGCTTGCCCGCTACCATGCCGTCCCCGTGCTCTCCGGGCTCTTCGGGTGGGGCGTGGTGCTGCTGGTCCCGTGGCTCCTCCTCACCACCGGCGGGGCTCTGGCGGCTGGCCTGGTCCCGACGCCGAACGCGTGGGTCGCGCTGGGCCTGCTGGTGC
Organism: uncultured Pseudomonadota bacterium; assembly: GCA_903875225.1. Taxonomy (GTDB): domain Bacteria; phylum Myxococcota_A; class UBA796; order UBA796; family SXON01; genus CAIUMM01. Next base: position 48,252 of record CAIQVJ010000064.1, on the reverse strand, counting down.
TCGGCCCCACCGTCGGATCGTACGGCTTGAACCTCTATGCCCTGCGTACGGTCTCGCCCAGCACCGTCGCTGTGTGGATCTACGTGCAGCCGCTGGTCGCTGCGGCGCTCGCCATTCCGGTGCTGGGGGAGCGGCCGACGCCGATCTTTGCGGTCTCCGCGGGCCTCACGTTCACGGGGATGTGGATCGGCCGGGCGGAGAAACCGGCGTAGACCCGATCGAGGGTCCAGCGGCGTTCCACGGCGGAGGCGACGGCCGATCCGTGGCCACGAGCCGCCCCCATGGAACGAGGCACCGCCCGCCGACATCTCGCCGACAGCTGCCGCCTCCGACCCTGGTTGCTGCGATTGCGAAAAATGTTGCCCCACAGCATTGACGCACTGCAGCATGATGCTTATTTGTAGGGCGTCCACCCCAGGAGCATTCATGGACACCTTCAAGACCCAGATCCACACCGCCCTCGCCAACAGCCTCACCATGCAGAAGGAGATGGCCTCCTTCACCGAGAGCCAGATCAAGCTCGCGCAGGGCCAGTTCACCTCCGGCTTAGACGCGTACCGCAACGCCTTTGCTGCATCGCAGAACGCCTCCAACGCCATGGCCAAGGTGTGGCTCGACGCGTTCAAGGTCGAAGCCGCGGCGTAGGCACCCCTGCCTCGCCCGGGCCCGCGGGATCGTGAGATCCTGCGGGCCTTTTTTCTTTTCGGGCGCCGTAGGACCCGCATAAGGTGGTGCGATGCCGCGCCGACTCCCGCTCCTGGCCCTGCCGACCCTCCTGGCCTGCTCCGCGAAGGACTCGGGCGCGCCCGCCGATTGCCCCGACGTGAGCACGGCGTACGCCTGCCCCGACGGGATGACCGTGACGTCGGAGACGACCCGCACCCTGCCTGACGCCACGGTGATCCCGCACGGGTCCGGCGACGATCGTGACCGGGGACCTCGAAGGCTCCGGCGTGCTGCAGATCTACGTGGGTACCGGCAACACGGTCACACGGCTGGACGGCGACGGTTGGGCGACTGCAACGACGATGTGGACGCAGGGCGACGGCCGCGGGGTGTACCCGTTGATCGCCGATCTGACGGGCGACGGGGCGCCGGATCTCGCGATCGGGCTCCCCGGGAGCGACCACGAGGCGGGACAGGTCATCGTGTTCGCCGGGCCGATCACCGGGCCCCTGACCTGGGACTCGCCGCACGGTGAGCTCAAGGGGACCAACGGTCTGGGCCGGGATCTCTCCGCGATCGACCTGAACAACGACGGCGTGCTCGATCTCGTGGCCGTGGACGACGAGGACATCTGGGTCAAGTTCGGACCCCTGCTCTCGGATGATGCGTTCGACGCCGGCAGCGACGCCGTGTGGACCTCGGTCGCCGGGGACTTCGACCTGCTCGGCATCGAGGACCTGGACGGGGACGGGGCCGCAGACCTGGTGCTGGAGCGGACCGTGTGGGGACCGGACACGGGGTGCGCGCCCGACGACACGCGGGCGTTGGTCGAGGATGGGTCGGGGGTGTTCGTGGTCCCCGGGCGGCTCGACGCAGGCCGCTACTCGCTGGGGGAGGCCTCCCTGACGCTCGCCTTTCCTTCCGAGCTATGGGTGGCGCAGGCGTTGTACGGCGACATCGATGGCGACGGCGCCTCCGACATCTTCGCCATCGGGTTCGACGAGGCGACGCCCGACGCGATGTTCCCCGAGGCGGTGCTCTACACGGGCCCGATCGCCGCGGGCGCAGAGCCGGCCGCGAGGTTTGGTGTGGCAGGACGGTTGGGCGGGGTCGGAGACCTGGACGCTGACGGCGTGCCGGACCTGTTGCAGACCGACTGGCTCGGGCTGGCGGGGGGCGCGGTGCCAGCGGGTGAGGCCGTGCTTGGCGGACCCGTCGACGAACTTCCAGCTTATGATGCGGATGGTTGCGGCTACCGGGTGGCAGCGCTCTGGACGGGGCCCACGAGCCAGTGGGCGACCACCGCGTCGTGGTTCGGGGATCTGAACGGCGACGGGGTGGGCGACGCGATCCTGGGGACGAGCGGGGACGATGGGGATGGGCTGGTGCAGGTGGTCTTGGGGGGTGGGTAGCCCATCGTTCGGCTACAATGCCCCATGCCCACTCCATTGTTTCCCCTCGCCCTCCTCCTCGCAGCCTGCTTCGCCGGCGCACCGTGCGGGTCGAATGCGCAGTGCGGGGGCGACATGCAGTGCGTGCCGGGCGGCGGGGGCTACGGCTGCGGAAACTACTTCGAGGAGTACGACTGCGGGGACACCGCCGCGTGCGACAGCGACTCCGTCTGCCAGGGCTACACGGAGGGGTGTGGCAGGGGCAGCCGATGTGTCCCCGCCTGTTGGGGAGACGACGGGTGCGCCTCCACCGAGACCTGCGATCCCGACGCCCACCTCTGCATCACGCGCCCCTGCACCGATCCCGCTGTCACCTGCGAGCAGTTCACCCACTGCGACGACGGCACAGGCACCTGCGCCCCCGACGAATGCATCGGCAACGTGCAGTGCCACGGTGGCTACTGCGTGAACGGCACGTGCGCGGGGGAGCCCGGAACCTGCTCGATGGCCCGGCAGTAGCCGGGAGACCGCACCAGTTCAGTGCCCCCCGGTCAACACCCCGTTGAAGTACCCAGGATTGTCCTTCTCGATCGCCGCGAGCTTCTCGTTGATCGACTTCGTCATCTCGGCGTAGCGCTCGGCGTAGTTCTCGGGCACCGGCTTCTCCCGGGACACCGACCCGGTCTCCTCCGCGAGCTGCTTGTACTGCGGCAGCATGTCGTCGATGCCGTACTTGGTGCGGACCACCGGGTCTGTCACCTTGTTCAGGAGCTTGTACACGCCGTCGTGGAAGTCGGGCTGGCCCTTGAACGCGGTGATCGTGTCCGGGATGACCACTGACTTCGTCTCGAAGAACTGGGTCGTGTTCTTGGTGCCCACCTGCCACTCGTGCACGAGGCCCGTCTGGGCGTCCACCACGTTGATGTGCCAGCGCGGGTAGCCCTCCCGCGGCGGCTTCACCTTCACGACGTCGGCCCCGAACTTCTCCTTCAGGCGCGAGACCACCAGCTCCACGTCGGCGCCGGTCTCCACGTTGAACCGGCCGCGCACGATGTCGCACATCTTGCCGATGCTCTCGTAGTTCTCGTTCTTCTGCTTCTTCACGACCTCGGTCACGAACTGGTCGAAGTCGTTCCGCTTGCGCAGGCTCGACACCTCCGCCCCGGGCATGCCCTGGACGATCTCGTCTCCCGCGGCCTTCATGCGGGACACCGCCTCGGCCGCCGCGTCGAAGATCGCCTTCTGCGCCGCGACGTCGCCGACGAACTCGGAGTGGTGCATCGCGAGCGCATCCTTCGAGCTGACGGCCTTGTCCGTCGCCGCCGTGGTGCCGTCCGGATCCGTCGAGACGGCCTTCGGATCGGTCGCCAACACCGAACTGGTCTCCCCCGCCTTCCTGCGGGCGTTGGCCTCGAGGCGCTGGAGTGCCGCCTCGGGGTCCTTCTCCCCGAACGCCAGGTCGACCTCTTCCCGGGTCACGAGCGGCTTCCCGTCGGGCCCGTTCTTCGTGGTGAGCTCCAGGATGCTGTCGAGGAGCACGTCCTGCTTGTGCGCCTGCTCGCCGAGGGAGCCGAGGGCCTTCGTCTGGGCGTCGATGTCGCCGGCGCCGATCACGGCGAGCGCCTCGTCCTGGCTGATCTTCTTCGTCGCCACGAGCCGCTCCAGATCGGAGATCAGGGAGTCCTCGCGCTGGGTCACGGTCGGCTCGGCGGCTGCCTTGACGGGCTTGCCATCCGGCCCGAGGGGGACGTACTCGCCGTCCTTCGTGATCTGGGCCTTCTCCCCCGCGGGGGTCTCCAGCACGATCGTGCCGTCGGGCAGGATGGTCTTGTGGGAGCCGTCGGGCTCCAACCGCGTGAGCGTGCCGTCCTTGCCGCGGATCTCCTTCGCGCCGTCCTCGTGGGTCGAGACCGCCCCCTCCTGGCTGGAGACGACGGTGCGATCGTCGAGGTGCGCCGTCATCCCGTCCTTGTCGCCGCCGACGTGGACTTCCTTGTCCGCCACCTTCTTCGTCGGCTCGACGACGGGCTCCACGTGCTCCCTGGGCTTCGCGACCGGCTCGACGTTCTGCTTCGGCTGCGACGACGCGTCCGCCACCGGCGTGACCGTGTCCTTCGCGGTGGGCGTGACGTGCTCCTGCGGCTTCACCGTCGCATCGCCCTGCACCACAGGCTGATCGGCGGGCGTGACCCGGGTCTCGTTGGCGTGCGGGTCGTGCGTGTTGGTCGACCCCGTGGTCTCCTGCTGGTGGCGCTGTGCCCACGGCTCGACGTGGCTCTTGCCGGCCACGTTCCCGCCGAAGCCGCCCGCGAATTGCTTGGCGCCCTCGAGCGCGATGGTGCCCAGCCCGTCGGACAGCTCGCCCTTGAACTTGCCACGCGCCCGGTCCACCCCGAGGCCCGTCGCCGAGGACGCCATGCCTGCGGTGCCCGTGCTCACGCCCTTCGCGAGGCTGCCTGCCAGCAGGCTCTTGTTGGCCATGGCCTTCGCCCACGCGGTCTCGTCGATGCCCGTGGAGACGCCGTTGGTGACCGACTCCATCGCAGCCTGCTTGAGGCCGCCCTTGCCGGTCTCCTTCATTCCCTTGCTGAAGCCCTTGTCCCAGGTCCCGTCCGTGGTCGCCGTGGTGGCCACCCCGTTGACGAACCCTGTGCCAGCGCCGACGATCACCTGCCCAGCGACCTTCTTGCCGGTCTCGGACGCGATCTTCGTGGTGTTGGCGAGGATGCCCACGCCCTTGTTCATCGCGCCGAGGTAGGCGCCGCCGCCTGCGGTCGCGGCGGTCACGGCGGTCACGGCCAGATCGGTGGTGGCTTGCTCCCAGCCGTAGCGTCCGCCCTTCATCGCGTAGTTCACGCCCATGCTCGCGACACCCGTGCCGGCAGCACCCGCCGCGGCGATCAAAGCCGCACCCGCGGGAGCACCGGACCCGAACGTCGCTGCGGTGATCACCACCGCGCCGACGACGGCGATCCCGGTGGTGGCGTACCCGGCGGTGCGGTCGCCCGCGGCGCGGTAGTCGTCGGCGTTCACGCCCGAGTCGCCTGCCGCGCGCTCGAAGGCGAGCTTGTTCTTCGCCTGCTCATCGGGCGTCGCGCCCTTGAACGTGCCGTCCGGGTTCATCGCCTTGGCGGACTCCTCCATCCGCGCAAAGTTGCGGTCGAAGTCGGCACGCTCGTTCGTGCTCGACAGCATCCACTGGCCCACCCCCGTGGACTCCTCGCCGACGGTCCAGTCCTTCTGCAGCCGCGCCAGCGCCAGCTTCTGCTGGGGCGACTGGTACTTGGGGTCGCCCATCATCAATTCTTCGACCTCGCGCCGGTCGTCGCCCGAGAGCTCGGACCCCCAGCCCGAGTGGTCGCCGCCATCCTTGCGGGTACCATCGGCGTTGCGCTCGACGATGCCGAGGTCCTTCGCCATGGCGTTCGGGTCCCCGTTGCCGTGCTTCTCGCCGTAGGTCTTCGACGTGGCGGCGATCTCGTCCGGGCGCATCCCCGTCAGGGCGCGCTTGACCGCCGCCTCGTCCGTGCCGGTCTTGGCGGTGGCGTTCAGGTAGATGCTGTCTGCCGCGACGCGCGGGGTGTTCGTGCCGTCCGACAGCATGTTCTGGACCATCCGGCGGCGCGTGTCGCCCTCGGAGTCGTCCTTGTACATGTTGCCCATGGCGTCCTGCATCGCGTTCGCGTTGCCGTTGCCGTACGCCTTCGCGTAGCCCTCGCGGATGCGCGCCTCGCGCTCCTTCTGCTCCGCCTCGGCCTTCGCGCGCACCTGGGGATCGGGGCTGTGCAGGTCATCCTGCAGCTCGGGCTGCGCGTAGAGCGACTTCTCGAGCCCCTCCTGCTCGGGCCCGCCTTCACGACCGCGCTCCACCTCGAACCGGTGGATGGCGGCTTCGTCGCTCTCCCGGCCCTTGGTGGCGAGCGCCTCGGCGAGGTTCTTGTTGGCGCCCTGCACGTCGGCCTGGCCGTCGATGTGGCGCGTGCTGAACTCGCCCAGCTCCTTCGCGGCGTCCTCCGGCTTGATCGCGGGGACGTTGGTCGCCTCGGGGTCGACCTTGTTCTGGATGTTGTGGAACTCCTGCTGAACGGCGGCAAGCTGCTGCGGGTCGACACCCTCCAGCGCCTTGTGGAGGGCGTCCGGGTCCATGTCGGCGCGGGCGTCGTTGATCTTGTCGCGGAGCCGGTAGGCGTCGGCGCGCGCGGTGTTCCCCGCGAGCAGCGCCTTGGTGACGTCGAGGTCGGTGCCCCCGAGGTTGTCGACGAGGCGGGCGCGGACGTTCGACCAGCCCTCCTGGCCCTGCATGGCCTTGAGATCCTCGGGCGAGAGATCCCGGAGGATCTTCTCGATCTGGTCTTCGTCGTCGCCGTACCAGTGCATCGAGTTGTCGAGCTCGAGCTGTGCTGCCTTCGCCGTGTTGCCGGCCAGGTAGCCGAACGCGATCTCGCGCTCGCTGCCCTCCACGTCGTCTTCGATGAAGGCCCGCATGCCGCCCTCGGCGGCGTGCAGGTCGGGCCACACGCTCGTCTCCAGCGCGAGGCCGGAGAGCGCGGTGCAGCCACGGAGCCCGTTGTAGAGCATGTTCTCGTCGGTGCCCGCGCCCTTGCAGGCCTTGAACACCTTCTCCGCGCGGTCGACGAGCTTCGGGCGCACGCCCCTGGCCGCTGCGTTGGCCATCGGGGTGAGCATCGGGACCATCGCCTTGATCTTCGCGCGAAGCTCGGCGCCGTAGGCGACCGCCTGGGCGGCGATGTCGGCCGCGGCGTCCGTCTTCTTCTGCTGGATCGCGGTGTCGGTCTCCGCGACCTTCGCGGCGATCGTGGCCGGGATCGGCGTGACGTACTGCTGGATCGCGACCTCGACCGCGCCGCCGACCGTGGTCATCGACGTGGCGAAGGTGCCCGAAGCGTCCTGGATCGCTGCGACCTGCTGGTCTGCGACCGTGCCCGCCTGGCCCGCGCCGCTCTGTCCGAGCGCAGCGATGTTCGCGGTGGTCACCGTGATGGTGCCCGCGAGGGCGGAGCTCGCGGACTCGCACACGCCCAGAAGCTCGTCGAGCACCTTCTGGTGGAACCGGGCGAGCTCCTGGCGCTTGCCGGCGAGGTACTCCTCGGCTGTCTTCTGGAGCATGGGCTGGTCGGCGGGCACGCCGTCCAGCACGCCCTGGAGCCAGTCCGCGTACCGGTCGTCCAGACCAGCGACCGCAGAGTCGATCTGCGCTTCTGCGCCGGTCTGCGCGCGCACGATGTCGCCCTCGAGCCGGCCCTGCGCCGCAGAGACCTGCCCCTTGGCGGACTTCTCGCCCGAGTCGAGCGAAGCCGTGGCCGAGGTCTGCGCAGCGTCGATCTGGGCGTTCGCGCTCGTCCTGTCCGTGCCGATCTGCGCGGTGGCCGTGGCGTACGCGCTGTCGAGCCTGGCCTCGCCATCCTGGCGCATCGACTCCAGCTTCTGCTCGACGGGCGTGACGGCGTCGCTCACCTGCTTCTGGTACTGCGGCTTCTGGGCCGCCACGGCGTCGGACTTGGCCTTGCCGCCGTTCTTGTAGTCGGCGACTGCCTGATCGATGCCCTTTGACGCCGCGTTCCGCCGCGCCTCGTTCTCCGCGTTGCCGAGCGCGTCCGCGCCCTCTGTCGGCCAGGCCTTGAGGATCTCGGCCTTCTGGGCGGCCAGCTCAGCAGAGGCGGTGTCCGCCTGCGTGCCGAAGGCCTTGCAGGACTCGTCCACCATCGTGTTGAAGGGCTCCGCCCACTTCGTCCGCAGGTCGCCGAGCGCCTTCTTGCCCGCCTCGTAGGAGGTGGACAACGTGGTCTTGCCGGCCGGCAGCGCCGCGTCGAGCCTGGCCTGGGCCTCGGCCCCGCCGGCGTCGATCGACGTCCTGGCGACGGAGACGGCGTCCGCGACGCGCTTCCGGGCAGCTGCGAAGGACCCGGCGATCGCGTTGAACGCTGCGGAGGCGGAGGCCTGGGCCTCCCCGGCGCGCGCCGCGAGGTCCGTGCCGAGCGCGGTCTTCTGCTCGCGGCCGTAGCCCTCGGCATCGGTCTGCAGCGACTTCACCTCACCACGCAGATGGTCCATCTCCTGCTCGACCGCCTGGCGGTGCTGCCGCGCAGTCAGCCCGGTCGTCTTCTGGAGCTGGAGCTCCTGATCCTTCGGGAGCTTGAAATTCGCAGCAGCCAGGGTGGGGAGGTCCCTTGGCGTGCCGACCGCGGGCGCCTGCCCGAACAGCGCGCGAGCGCCGCCCACGGCGTTCAGCACCTCGCCGCCTGCCGGGCCCAGCGCCGCGGTCTCGGGATTTCCAGGTTGCAGCGCGGCAGCCTGCGCACCAGCCGCTTCGCCCGGCCCGGGCCCCCGGGCGTCGTTGCCGCCCTGGGTATCGGCGACGTCCACGTTGGCCGCCCCGCCCTGCGGCAGCCCGCCCTTGTCCTTGTCCTTCCCGTCGTCGCGCTGCCCACCTTCGGGCGCGGCCTTCCCGCCGCCCTTTCCGGCGTTCGCGCCGGGCTTCTTCTCGCCCTGTGCGCCAGGACGGACCTGGGCTGTCGGGTCGGGTGAGCCGGGCAGGTGCTTCGGCTCTCCGTTCGGCCCGTGGGTAGCCTGCCCCCCGGGCCCGTCCGGCCCACCGCCCGCGTGCGGCTTCCCGCCTTCAGGCCCGGACTTCCGTCCTCCGCCCTGCCCGCTCGTCCCGCGAACGCGGGCATCGCTCCCCTCGACATGGTTGCCCTGTGGGCCGCGGCCCGCCTCGGGCCCGGGCGCGCTCCCGCGCGCGCCTGTCCCCGGATCCGCCTTGGCCGACCCGCCGATCTGGGCGCTCGCCCCCTGGTTCGAGACCTGGGCCGAGACGGGCACACCCGCAACGTTGCCCCGCGCCTTCGCCGAACCGCTCACACCCTGTGCGTCTGCGTGGATCGACCCGCCGATCTGCACGCCACCGATGTTCACGCTGCCGCTCACGTTCAGGCCGCGCTCGCCCTGGTTGCCATCGGCGCTGCGCCCACGGGACATCGCCGTTCCGCCGGCCTCGCCGCCGGCGCCGGGCGTGCCGGGCGTGTTCTGGCGAACTTCGGGATCCCTTCCCCGGCGCGGCGCGCTGACGTCACCGTCCGTCGGGTTCTTGCCGTGGAGCTTGTCCACGATGGTGCTCGCGACCCTGTCCGCGTCGATCTCCGCGAAGCTGCCCAGCCCCGCGAGCCGCAGGCCCTTGGGAGCGACCTCCTTCGGCGCTGTCCTCTGCTGGACCACGTGCTGCAGTTCGTGTGCGATCAGCTCGTCGCCGGACTTGGACCCGGGGGCGAACTGGCCCGAACCAAACAGGATGTCGGAGCCGTAAGCGAAAGCTCGTGCGTTGAAGCCGGAGGCGGCGTCGCTGGCGGCGTCGCCGGTATGCACCCGAACGTCTCCAAAGTCCTGGCCGAAGGCAGCATCCATGCGCGATCTGACGGCTTCGGGCAAAGGGGCGCCCTGCGAGAACGCGCTTGCGTCCACGCTCGGCGTCCGGGCGGGCGCAGGGCCGGCCAGCTCCGCGTAGACCGTGCCCTCGATGGGGTTCGGGAAGTCGCCCACGGGTGCGTCGCCCGGGCCCTCGGAGTCCTGCTCCTCGGACTTCTTCTTCTCGATCTCCTCGGCCTGCTCCTCGATCGCCTTGACCTCCTTCTCTCCCGACTCCTCCTCGCCGGTGCGCGCAGTGTGGTGCGCTTCGGCCCATGCGTCCATCTCGGCCTCTGCCGCGGCCGATCGGGACTTCTCGGCTTCCTTCTTCGCCTCGAGCCCGGCGATGCGCGCCTGCACGTCCTGGGCGGCGGCCTCGAGCTCGCCTTTTCCCGCCTCGGTGTTCGCCGACTCGGTCTGGATGTCGCAGGTCAAGGTGTCGGCCTGCGCCTCGGTCTGGCTCGTGGTCTGGGTCGCGGCGTCGGTCGTCTGCTTGTGCGCCCCGAGGGTCGCCGTGTCCTTCTGCGACTGGGCCTTCGTGGTCTCCGCGCTGTCCGAGGCGCCTTGAACGCCTTCCTTGATCTTCGACGCCCCCCCGGAAGCCTCGGCACCCGCCGAGGTCAACCTCGTGGGGATCATGCCGCACAGCTCCATGAACCCGCTGCAGAAGCCGCCCACGACGCCGATCACCGCGCCCGTGGTGCCCCCGAGCTCGTCGCCCTTGGCGCTCTGCTCTCCGATCTTCTGCTCAGCGACGCTCTGGTTCTGCTCCTTCTGCACCAGCTCCTGCTTGTGGCCGGCGATCTGCGCCTTGTTGGCCTCCACCAGCGCCTTCTCGCTCTCCAGTGCGGCCTTCTCGGCATCTGCGTCGGCCTTGAGGCCCTCGGCTTGCGCCGCGCGGGCCCGAAGCAGCTCGATCTCGTGGTCGTAGTCCTCCCAGGAGGCCGCGGCGCTGTCCAGGACGCCCTCGTCCTGCACCGGCGCCTCGGGCAACTGGCCCGTGACGGAGATGTGCTGGGCATCGAACATGGCGAGACGGGCCTTGAGCTTCTCCTCCTGCTCGTGCGCCCAGTGGTGGGCCACGCCCTCGAAGTCCTCGCCGTGCTCGTCCTTGCCGCCGAGCCCGCCCGAGAGCGTGTGCGTGAGGGAGTCGAGCGCCGAGACCCGCACCTGCGTCCCGTCCTTGTCCAGCCTGGGCTTCCCCTCCTCGTCCACCGCGGGAGTAGAGGTCAACCGGTTGAACAGGCCCGGACCCGTGAGCGCGTACGGATCGGCCGAGCCCTTCTCGGCCCCGCCTCCCCCGCCGGTGTTCGCCCAGCCGGCCGTTCCCTGGCCCATGTGCCCGCCGGTGCCCTGGTGGCCGTACCCGTTGGCCTCGACCTGGTTGCCCGCGAGGTTGTCCTTGTTCCCGAAGCCCTTCACCGTGCCGGCGGTGCCTTTCACCGCGCCGGTCACGCCCTGGCCGATCCCGCTGAAGGGCTGGCTGTCGTTGTACCACTGCTTCCAGGACCGCCCCTCGGTCGGCTTCGGCGCCCCGGACGGCTCGGGCTTGACGGACCCCACGCCCTGATGAGCGGCCTCGCCGTCCTTCATCCGCTGCGCGAGCGCAACGTCCGCCGGGTCGGAGGACTTCTCCAGGTTGCGGCGCACCGACTTGCGCTCGCCCTTGTTCTCTGGGGCCCAGAACTCGGGCTTCTGCATCTGTGCGTCGATGTTGCCGAGCTTGCGCTTGCCGTTCTTCACCCGCGAGGTCGCGCCGTGGCCGCTCCCGAGCTCCCCCTTGCCTCGCTGCCCGCCCTCGTTGTTCGCTTCGAGCGCCTTCTGGTTCTCCGCGATGTTGCTCTTGACGTAGGCCGCCCGCTCGGCCTTGGTGCGCGCGTCCACACGCCCCTGGTAGTCCTTCAGCCGCTTCTCACTGTTCTTCGACACGGCGTTCGGGTCGATCGCCATCATGGCGTCGAGCTGCTTCCCGCGGTTGCCCTTGTTCTCCCCGTAGGCCTCGTGCATCTCCTTGAGCTGGTGGCCGTGGTGCACCGCGTGCTTGGCCTCCTTGATGCCGTCGGACACGCCGAGCACCTCGTCGCCGGCCTTCTTGAGCCCACCGCCGATCTTCGACAGCCGGCTCTTCCAGCCCGACTTCGTGGCGGTCGCCGCCGATCCGTCGGCAGGGGCCGCGGGCTTGCTCGTCGGGTCCTTCGCCGGGCCGGGCTTGGCCGCAGGCTGCGTCTGCAGCTTCTTCGCGAGGTTGTTCCCCTGGCGCTTGGTGAAGTCGGCCGTCCACTCCGTCATCATCCCCTTGAGCTTCTCGGCGCGCTTGGCCTGGACCTCGGGGTTGGCGTCCTCCATCGCGACCTGCTTGGCTCGCCAGATCACGATGACCAGCCGGATGGCGTTCAGCGCGAGCCCCACCACCGTGTTGATCTCCCCCAGCAGGAGCCCCCACTTGGCGGCGAGCGCCACGAACGGGATCAACGCCGGGCAGATGAACGAGAGGATGAAGCCCGCCGCCGCCACGATCATGCAGACCGTGGAGGCGATTCCGATGATGTTGTTCAGCCCCTCGAGGATGTTGAGCACGCCCTCGAGCCGATCGATCCCGTCGCTCTCCTCGCCGAACGCCTTGTTCCAGCCGCCGACGAGCTTGCCACCGACGCCGGAGACGATCGTGTCCTGGAACCACTTGTTCGGGTCGTACGCGATCTGCGCCATCGCGATGAAGCCCGACGCGTAGGGGATCTTGGACGTTGCCTTGTTGAGCACCACGTCGATGATCGCAGCCTGCGCCCCCTGGGCGAAGCCGTCCGCTGCGCCGGCTCCGAGCGCCTCCAGCGCGAGTTTGCCGTTCTCGGTCCCCCCGACCGCCTCGGTCTTCGCGCCAGCAGCCTTCCAGGAGTCGTGCCACGCCTTCTCGCCCGCGTACTTGGAGAGCGGTCCGGTCGAGAGCTCCGCGTACTTCTCCGGAGCGCCTCCGGTGTGCTTCGCGCCCTCGCTCCGCCCGGTACCGCCCTCGGGAACGGCGTGTGCGTCTGCCTTTCCAGGAGCCTTGCCCTCGTCCTTCTTCGTGCCCGCTTCCATCGGGCCCGGCTTCGCGGCTGCTGGCTTCTCGGGCTGCGGAACGCCCGCACCCTTCCCCCGGGCGTCCCCGGCCATCTGGTCCAGCGCCGCAGAGGTCGGGTTCCCCTGCGCGTCGCACGCGAGGCGCTCGCCCTTGGGACCCTTGATGTAGTACTTTCCAGGACCGTCCTCGTGAAGCTCGGTCTGCGTACCGTCGGGCAGCGTGATGAACTTCGGCTGGTTCTCCTGGATGGCGGTGCTCCCCGGCTTCACGTCCGCATGGCCGCCGTCCGGCGTGCGTTCGGCGACCAGGCCGACCTCGGAGCCCGCGGCGCCGGCGTCCAGCCCGTCACCCAGGCCCCCGTCGAGCCCCAGGCCGATCTCCGGGGCATCGCCCCGCATCACGTCGTGCGCGACGGCCTCAGCCTCGAGCTCCCGCGCATCCGAGGGGCTCGACACCGCGACGCCGTCGATCACGTCCCCGGCGCCACCCTGCGCGTCGCCGCGCATGTTCTGCAGCACGTGGGTGAGCTCGTGGGCGAGCAGGTGCATGCCCCGCTCGGTGTCCGGCGCGAACTGCCCCTGCCCGAACCAGATGTCGGTGCCCATGGTGTAGGCCGCCGCGTCGATGGACTCGGCCGCCGCCTGCGAGGCGCCGTCGGTGTGGATCTCCACCGCGCCGAAGTCGACCCCACCGAAGCGGGCCTCGAGCTCTGCCCGCAAGCTTCCGGGCAATCCCCGGCCGCCGGACTGGGCTGCGGCGTCTACCGATCGCTGCGCACTGCCCCCACCGCCGCTCCCGCTGGCGCGGCGCGACAGAACGCCGTCCACTGCGCTCGCCCAGACCGAGTCCGCATCCTCGAAGCCCGATCCTGCGTAGCCCACGCTGTCGGCGCCGCCCTGCGGCCCGAGCGCGAGGAGCTCGGGCGCCCAGGGATCTGCCCCAGGCCCATCCGAGAGGACCGATGCCAGCCGGTCGTTCCCGAACGCGGTGAACACGCTGTCGCCCACGTGGACACCCGCGGCGCCGAGCGCGAGGATCGAGTGGATGAGGCTCTCAGGGCCCGCGACGTCATCGGTGGGGCCCAGCTCCGCCCCAGGTCCCGCGCCCCACAGCGCGGCCGAGACCACCCGGTTTCCGAACAGCTGGCTCGCATTCGCCGAAAACGCGGCATGGGGCTCCACGGAGGGACGCGCGACCTGCCCGGCCTGCTCGGCCTCGCGCGCGCTGTCGAGGGCGCGCTGCGAAACGGGCTCCGCGCTGCGGCTGTAGCGTTGACGCACCGATCGCGAAGGGGAACGCTTGGACATGCGCTTACCAACCTCAATTCGTGATGATACCAGTTTTCCAGGTCGACAGCCACGCAGCCGTCGGTCTTTCCGCTGCAGGGCGAGCGGCGTGCGCGGACCGCCCCGACGGAATCGCGGAGCCCTCCCGGGTTACCCTGGCCCTCTCCCGAGCGCGGCTTGCCGACCCCCGACGACGATCCCGAGGACATCCACGCCGCGTCTTCCGAAGAGGACGACGGGCCGTACCTCGCTCGCCCGGTGGTGGAGAGCGAGCTGCTCGACACCGGACGTGCCGCTCCCACCGGGATCCACGTCACGTTGTGGGGGCCCGACTGCGTGGGGCTGGACGCGTGGACGATCGGGCGGCTCTGGGGCTGGACCGAACCCGAACTGGCGGCGCTCGAGCACGCTGGTGAGCACATCATCCTGGTGCTGCAGACCCCCGGGCCGCGATGGGGCGAGGCGCGGGCGGAGGTGCTGGCGAGCGCCCTGATGGCGTTGCGCCCCGACGAGGTGGGGACAATCCCCTTCTCCGACCTGGTGCGGGCCATCGGCACGCCGTGGAACCAGGCGCCCGCGGAGGGTCTGGCCGAGGCGCAGCGCGTGGTGGCGAAGGTGTTCGGGCTGCGTGAGCCGCTCTTCGGCTCGGGCCGCATCCCGGCGGGAGACGAGCCATCGAGCTCCTGGCCGTTCTTCATCGACACCCAGGTGGCCGAGAACGCCGTCAACGCGCTCCTGCCCGGCACCAGCGCCTTCGTGGACGAGTACGCGGACGAGCCCACGTTGATCCGCCTGAAGTGGCAAACCCCCGACGGAACCTCCTCATGAACGATCCCCGCCCCGACCTCCGCACCCGCATCGCCGCGGAGCACGCCGCTCTGAACGCCCTCGGCGAGGCGAAGCTGCTCGTGGACCTCGCCACAGCGGAGACGGCGATGCACGACCTGCCTGCCGGGGTGGCCGCGCTGGAGCGCGCCGCGGGGCTCTACGCGCTCGCCGGGCGCACGGCGGAGGAGTCGAAGGTCCGGTACGGCCTCTCCCTGCTCTCCTGGAAGCATCGACCGGGGAGCACCACGGCGCTCAAGCACCTCGAGGACGCCGAGGCCCTCGCCCGCCGCGCCGGCGATCTGGCTCTTCTTGCGCGCGTCCTCGACCGGAAGGCCGGCATGGCGATGGCCGCCCAGGCCTATCCGGAGGCCGCCCGGCTGCTGAACGACGTCGCCGCGCTGCGCGAGAGCATCGGCGACGCCGATGGGCGCCTGGACGCGATCCGCCGGATGGCGTCGGTCGCCTCCCTGATGGGCGAGCCGAAGCGGGCGTTCGAGCTCCTGTCGGAGGGGCTGGTGGACGCCGCAGCAGGGCCCGCCGACGTGCTTCGCGCGCGGCTGGAGCTCAACCTGCTGGCGCGGTCTGCTCGCACGGCCCAGACCGGGGAGCTGGACCCGAAGTTCGCGGGAGTGCGCGCCGAGCCGCTGGGCGTGCTGCTCGCCGACGCCCTCGCCGCTGGCGACCGCAGCGGCGCAGGGTACGTGCGCCTGCAGATGGCGGCAGACGCGAACCTCGCCAAACGCCACGACGAAGCGGCCTCCTACGCGGAGAGCGCGCGCCAGGACGCGTTGGAGCTGACCGATCCGATGCTCTACCTGCTCGCCTGCCTGTCGATCGCCGAGGCGCGCGAGAAGCTCGATGATCGCGTGGGCGTGCTGACCATCCTGTTCACCTGCAGGGCGACGCTGCAGGACCTGCTCGGGGAGGCCGCCGGAAGGCCGGTGCTCGGCGTGGTGGAGAGCCTCGAGAAGCGCTGGGGGCCGGCGGTGTTCGACCCCGCGCTGGCCGAGTACCGGCGCCGGGTCGCTGCGGGCTGATACCGCGCCTCAGTCGATGGCCTCCCGCAACATCCCGCACCTCCGAAGCCGGATGCTCCCGCTGTCCTCCGGGGTGGTCCCCGGCACGAGCGCTGCGCGAAACCCGTGCCGCTCGGCCTCGCGCAGCCGCGCCAACGGCTGACTCACCCCCCGCAGCTCGCCCACGAGCCCGATCTCGCCGAACACGATGAGATCGTCCGGCACCACCTGCCCGGTGAAGCTGCTGTGGATCGCCACGGCCACCGCGAGATCCACCGCGGGCTCGCTGATCCGCACACCGCCCGCCACGCTCACGAACACGTCGTGGTCGGAGAGGGGGAGCCCCGCCTTCCCCAGGACCGCGAGCAACAGGGAGAGCCGTTGCCTGTCGATCCCCACCGCGGTCCGGCTCGGCGTGGCGTTGGTCTGGGCCCCGACCAGCGCCTGAACCTCCACGAGCAGGGGCCGGGAGCCCTCGAGCGCACAGGTGACCACGGTGCCCGGCGCCCCGCTGGCGCGCTCCTTCAGGAGCCGAGCCGAGGCATCGGGCACGTCCACCAGGCCGTCCTCCCGCATCTCGAACATCCCGATCTCCCCGGTGGACCCGAACCGGTTCTTGGTCGCCCGCAGCACCCGCAGGGACGAGGAGCCGTCCCCCTCGAAGTACAGCACCGTGTCCACGAGATGCTCCAGGGCCTTCGGCCCGGCGAGCCCGCCGTCCTTGGTGACGTGTCCGACGAGGAAGGTGGCGATCTCCCTCCCCTTCGCGTAGTGCATGGCCGCGCTGGCGACCTCGCGCACCTGGGAGATCGCCCCCGGCACGCCGTCCATCTCCGGGTTGTGCAGTGTCTGCACCGAATCCAGCACCATCACACGGGGTTGGACCTGCTCGACGGCGTCGCGCACCGCCGCGAGCGAGGTGTCCGCGAGCAGGTAGAGCTCGTCCGAAGCCACGCCGAGGCGCTCGGCGCGCAACCGCACCTGCCGCGCGCTCTCCTCCCCGGAGACGTACAGCACGCGCACGCCGCGCCGCGCGAAGGCGCACATCGCGATCAGCAGGAGCGTGGACTTCCCGACCCCCGGGTCGCCCCCGAGCAGCACCACGCTGCCCGTGACCAACCCGCCGCCGAGGACCCGGTCGAGCTCCCCGATCCCCACGGAGAGCCGCACCTCGCCGCCGTCGCCCAGCGCCACCTGGGTCATCGGCAGGGCGACGTTCGCGGGCCGGGACGCCGATCGCTCCGAGCGCCCGCCGCCGACGAGCTCCTCGACGAGGCTGTTCCACGCCCCGCACTCCGGACAGCGCCCCATCCAACTTGCGGCCACGTGCGCGCATTGTTGGCAGACATACCGGGTCTTCTGCTTCGCCATCCGATCTCCGTGCTGCCACGAAATGCATCTGTCCATGGAGCATGCGTTCAGTAACCCGCCGCCCACGGGGCGCAAGGGAGAGACCTGGCCGGATGCGGGGATCGCTCGACGATCCACGACCCGTCGTTAGTTTGCGGAATGCTGCTCCTGATCCTTGCTTGCACGCTCCCCGCCGAGTGCCCCAGGATGCCCTGCACGGACGAGGTCACGGTGACCATCCTCGGACGGACCGGGCCTGTCCTCTCCACCGGCACCTACACCCCCGAGGACGGTGCCTCCACCGAATACGACTGCACCCGGGGCAGTGGACCCGGTTGGACCTGTGACGCGGACGGCACCTTGCACATCTACACCAGCGCAACGCGGATCGAGATCTTCGCCTACGGGGCCGATGCGACAGACGGCGGCGCCTGGTTCACCCCCGCCTGGCAGCCGGGAGGCACCCCCGAGTGCCCGTCGGGCTGCGAGGTGGCATCGCTCACCCTGACCCTCGACCCCTACGACACCGGCTGCTTCGTGGCGAGTGACACCGGCGGGTGCAGATAGGCTGACCTACTTCGCGACGCCCTCCTCGTCTGCAGGCGGCTCCGCGCTCGACGCTGCCACGTGGATGGCGGGCGGCACATCGCCGTTGATCCGGGCCCAGAGCCGCGAGAAGAAGCCGCTCACCCCCTCCATCCACTGGAAGATGACCGGCACCACCAGCAACGTGAGCAGCGTGGAGGAGACGACCCCGCCGATGACGGCGATGCCCATCGGCGAACGGAACTCCGAGCCCATTCCGGTGCCCATCGCGGTGGGCAGCATCCCGAGCGCCATCGCAGCGGAGGTCATCAGGATCGGACGCATGCGTCGGGGGCCGGCGATCCGCATGGCGTCTGCAGGCGAGTGCCCGTCCCGCATGGCGACGAGCGCGCCGTCGACGAGCAGGATGGCGTTCTTGGTGACGAGGCCCATGAGGAGGATGATGCCGATCTGCGAGCCCAGCGAGATGCTGTTGCCGGTCACAGCGAGGCCGAAGACGGCGCCGACGAGGGCGAGCGGCACGGACGTGAGCAGGGTGAACGGGTGGATCAGACTCTCGAATTGGCTCGCGAGGACCATGAAGATGAAGATGAAGGCGACCCCGATCGCCAACCCCATCGCGGCGGCCGTGTCGTGCATGTCCTTGGCCTGGCCATCGAGCGTGATGAAGTAGCCATCCGGCAGGGGGTCCTTCGCGAGCTCCTCGTAGAATTTCGCGATGACGGTGCCAAGCGCGGCCCCGTTGGCGACCTGCGAACTCACGGTGACCGAGCGCATCCTGTTGTTCCGGTTGATCTCGCTCGCGCCGATGGCCATGTGGACGTCGGCGACGTCCCCCAGCGTCACGGTCCCCCTCGGGCTCGGGAGCGGGAGCAGCGCCACCCGAGCGGGCGTGTCGGAGTACCGCGGGTCGGCACGCACCCGCACCTCGGCCTCGGGCCCGCCATCCCGCAGGGTGCCGACGAGGCTGCCCTCCACCAGCAGGCGCGATGTCGCGCCCACCAGACCGGCCGGAATGCCGCGATCGGAGGCGACCTGCCGGTTCACGTCGATCCGGAGCTCGGGCTTTCCCGGGTTGATGTTCATGCGCACGTCCGAACTACCCGGGACCGCGTCGAGCATCGCCTTGAGCCGGGTCCCCTCCCGCAGGAGGCCGTCCAGATCGGGGCCCTGCACGATCAGCATGATCGGGGGCCAGTCGCCGAGCCCCTCGATGATCCCTGGCTCCGCGAGCGTGACCTCGGCGGTCTTGACCGTGTCCATCCGTTTCCGGATCTCGTCTTCGTACCAGCTGAGCTTGTGCGATCGCTCGCTCTTCGGCTTCACCTGCACGCGGAACCGGACCCGGTTGGTCTGGTCCTCGTGTCCCACGATCGAGTAGACGCGTGTGACGTCCGGGATCCCCAGCAGGGCGGCCTCGACGGTGCGCGACACGGCGTCTGTGGTCTCGAGCGAGGTCCCGATGGGAAGCCGGATGTCGCCGAGGACCTCCCCATGATCCTGCTTGGGCATGAACTCGCCGGGCAGGGTGAAGGCGAGGATGGCGGCCAGGACCACCGAGGCGAACGACAGGCCGACGGTGGTCCTGGGGTGGGCGAGCACCCAGTCGAGGGTCCGACGGTAGCGGTGGTCGAGATTGTCCAGGAACCGCTCGATCACCCCCGGAATGCCCGTGCGCCGGCCGCCGGTGTGTGCCTTCGAGAGGCGCGCGGAGAGCATGGGATCCAGCGTGAAGGCGACGAAGAGCGAGATCAGGACCGCGATGGTGATCGTGAGCCCGAACTGCTTGAAGAACTGCCCGACCATGCCGGACATGAAGGCCACGGGTACGAAAACGGCAACCAGCGACAGGGTGGTGGCAAGCACGGCCAGCGCGATCTCCCGCGTGCCTCGACTCGCGGCCTCCGCAGGAGAATCCCCGGCCTCGAGCCGCCGGGTGATGCTCTCCCGCACGACGACGGCGTCGTCGATGAGCAGGCCGATGGCCAGGCTCATGCCGAGGAGCGTCATCGTGTTGATCGAGAATCCCACGAGGTACATCGCCGCGAACGTGCCGATGATCGACGTGGGCAGCGCCAGCGAGGAGATGAAGGTGCCGCGCACGTCCAGCAGGAAGAACAGGATGACGAGGACGGCCATCGCGCCGCCGTAGTAGATCGCCATCCACACTTCGTCCGCGTTGGCTTCGATGTCGACCGAGGTGTCGGAGATCACCTTGTAGGAAGCCCCGCTTCCGAGGTTGGGCACCACGTCGGCGAGCTTCGTCGCGATGCCGTGGCACACGTCCACGGTGTTGGAGCCGGACTTCTTGATGATCTCGAGCGAAACGGCATCCTGCAGGTTGTTTCGCACGTACCGGGTGGCCCGGGCGCGTCCGTCCACGACCCGCGCGACGTCTCCGAGCAGCACCTGCCGCCCGTCCTGCGTCATCGAGACCACGGTGCTGGCGAGGTCACGTACGCTCGTGTACTGGCCCGCCGACCGGATTCCGACCGCGTAGCCGTGCGCGTCGAACTGCCCGACCGGGATCGACAGGTTCTCGTATCCGATGCGCTCCGCGACGGAGGTGGCGGGCACACCCAGCGCGGCCAACTGGTCGAGGTTCAGATCCACCTGGATCTCGCGCTTCTGGCCGCCGACGACGTTGACGCTACCGACCCCGGGCACCTGTTCGAGGAAGGGCCGCAGCCGATCGTCGGCCATCTGGCGCGTGAAGTTCACATCCCCCGTCGACGCGAGCGCGATCACCATCACCGGCAGGGCGCCGATGTCGATCTGCTTGATGACGGGGTCCTGCACGTCGCTCGGCAGCTTGCCCTTCGCGATGCCGACGCCATCACGCACCTGGTTGGTGGCGGCGTCCACGTCGGTGCCCATCTTGAACTGGAGCACCATCACCGAGGCGCTGTCGCGTGTGAAGCTCTGCATCTTCTCGATGCCGGAGATCCCCGCGACGGCGTCCTCGAGCGGACGGGTCACGTCGCGCTCGATGTCCTCGGGCGGCGCGCCCGGGTAGATCGTCTGCACGAGCACGACGGGGAGATCGACGGGCGGGAACAGATCGGTCGGCAGGCGGCTCAGCGACAGCAGCCCGAAAACGATGATCGCGAGGCTCATCATCGCCGTGAAGACCGGACGGCGGATCGCAATGTCGGAGAGGTTCATCGTTCGTTCCGGCTCAATTTTCGAGCGTGTGCGGGGGGTCCAGCACGACCTGGGCACCCGCTGTGAGCGCACCGGAGACCACGATGCTCGCGCCGTTGTCCTCCAGCACGGTCACCGGCACCCGCTTCGGGGTCTCACCCGGCGCCGAGGCGACGAAGACGCAGAAGTCCGGCCGCGCCACGAGCGCCGCCTTGGGGACCTTCCACACGTCGATGTCGCCGGCGCCCTCGATCACCACGCGGGCGAAGCCGTGGGCCTTCAGCGCGTTCGCGCCCTGGATGTCGGCGGCGTCCACCCTCACCTCAACGGGGAGCCGCCGCGTGGCCGGGTCCAGCGACGGCATCACCCGCACCACCTTCGCGGGCACGCCCACGGTCACCCCCGGTGTCGCGGCGTAGACGGTGGCGTCCAGCTGCTCGTGCAGCCAGGCAGCGGTCTCCTCCCCGACGGTGCCCTTCACCTGCAGCGCCGAGAGGTCGTCGAGCAGGAACAGCGGCGTCCCCCCGCCGGTCATGATGCCCGCATTGTCGGGCCCGTTCTGGATGTACCCGGCAAACGGCGCCTTCAGCGTCTGGTGCAGCAGGTTCGCGTGAGCCACCGCAGCTCCTGCCCTCGCCTGCTGCACCCCGGCCCGCGCGGCGAGGATGCCTGCCTGAGCGTTCGACCAGTCCTGTTCGCTCATCGCACCCGCGTCCTTCAACTTCTGCGCACGGGCGAAATTGGCCTCGCCCCCCACGAGCTGCGCCTCGGCACCCGCGACGGCGGCCGCAGCCTGATCGGACTGGGCCTGCGCGATGCTGGAGTCGAGGACGGCGATCGCCTGCCCGGCAGCGACATGGTCCCCGCGAGCGACCAGCAGGCGCTGCACCCGGCCGGGCACGTCGAAGCCAAGCTGCACGGACTGCACGGGGTCGAGCGACCCGGTGAACTCCGTGCTCGGCCGGTGCCGCGCCGGTTCGGCCATCCCGTATCGAAAACCGGCGGACACAGCAGCTTCAGCCGCGGGCGTGGTGGCCGGATCCGGGTGGCACGCGGCGAGCGCGAGGCCGACAAGGATCGCGCGGATCGGGTTGGTCGTCACGTAGTCCTTTTTCATGATGCGCTCTTGGAAATGACCGGGGAGTCATGGATTGCCAGGCCCTCGGCTGTCAGGGAGTCGACGGTGCTCGCCCAGCGGTCGAAGTCCGGGCGCACGGAGGCATGAACCATGCGGCGGCCAAGTTGCAGCCACATGCCGATGACGAGGTCGGAGACGAGCTCACGGTCGAGGTCAGTACGCAGGGCACCCGCGTCCATGGCGGTCTCGAACTGCGCCGCCACCGTGAGGCGCGCAAGCTCCACGAACCGCTCGACGACGCGCCCACGCAGGCCGCCGTGATCCAGGATCGCCCGCAGCACGTCCCGATGGCGCCACATCGCCTGCAGGCAGCGAACGGTGTGCTCGTGCTCGAACCGGTCGAAAGCGATGCGGCGCGCGCTGTGACCCTGCCAGTCCTCGGCGGTCATCGGGCCGGACCTCTGCACCATCTCCTGGCAGGCCTCGTGCCGCTGCAGCGTGAGATCGGTCATCACCGCGAAGAACTGGCTGACCAGCTCCTCGAACAGCGCTTCCTTGTCGTGGAAATGCAGGTAGAACGAACCCTTGCTCATGCCCGCATCTCGTGCGATGTCCTCGATCCGCGCGTTCTCCACGCCGAGGTCCGCGAAGGCCTTTCGGCCTGCAGCGAGCAGTTTGGGGCGTGCATCCGGGTCGGGTTTTCGAGCCATACAGCAGTCCAGAGAGGGGGGATTCCTGACTCACGGTTCAGGAATGCCGACAGATATCCGGTCGACGCAGCGTAGCAACCCTGCTCCGGGCTATTTGGCCACGTGCTCCGCCCCGTCGCCCTGCTCGTACTCCTCACCGGCTGCGCCGCGCACCGGACGGGAGACGCCGTTCGCTCGACGCACTTCGTGGGGAACCGCCGGCCGCCGGCGGTGGGGGAGTGGCTCCTCGCATCGCAGACGGACCGCGCGCTCCGGAACGCCATGACCCACCCCAAGGGCAACTGGCAGTCCTTCCTGTTCCCGGGGGCGATCGAGCCGACCTGGCTGGACCCCGTGATGCTCGATCGGGATGGCTGGCGCCTCGAGGTGTGGTACGCCAACCACGGGTACTTCGACGCCAAGTTCCTCGGTTGGGAGGTGATCCGACCCACGCGCCGACCGGGGAGGAAGGTTCGGCCCGTGGACCTCGTGGGCCACTTCGAGCAGGGTGAACCCTCCCGCGTCGTGAGCATCGACATCAGCGGCATCGAGAAGCTCGGGGCGCCCCTCGTCCGACGAATCTGGGACACGCTCGCGTTCCAGCAGGGCGACATCTGGAACACCGACGACTGGCGAAGCTCCCTCGCCAACGAGGCCGGGCTGCTCCGCGAGCGGTCGTTCGCCCACGCGAGGGTCGACGGCGACGTCGCCGTGAGCCCGACCGACCACGAGGTCCAGGTCACCATCCGCGTAGACGCCGGGCACCCGTGCCGGTTCGGCAAGGTCACCATCGTCGGCCTCACCCACATCGACCCGAAGAAGCTCCTCCCGCTCATCGACATCCACGAGGGCGACCCCTACCGCGACTCGACGCTGCGAAAGACCCGTGAGCGTCTGTTCGCGCTCGGGGTGCTGGGCGTCGTGAACATCCTGCCCGATCTCTCCGATCCCGAGAGCCGATCGATCCCCATCGAGATCGAGCTCTCCGAGACGAAGTCCCGCGAGGTGAAGGCCGGGCCGAAGTTCCAGTTCGAGCCCGGGCTGCAGACGCTGTCCGTGGGCGCCACGTACACCGACAACAACGTGTTCAACCGGCTCTGGCAGACCTCGCAGACGGCGAGCATCGGCATCGCATCCGACGTGACCCAGATCGACGAGGTCACGTCGACCCGGATCAGCCCGGTCGGGTCGATCACCGGAACCTTCAACCTGCCTCGCCTGTTCGACACGAAGTTCACCATCCTCAACAGCGGCGGGGTGGGCCGGGACCTCACCAGCTACGGAGATGTGCTCCGGGCCGAGTACGCACCCGCCATACTCTGGGCCGGGATCCCACATTTCTCCCCCACCATCGGGTACCGCATCCGCTACGAGGCGCAGATCGGGACCACCGACACCTGCCTGCTCCAGGACAGCGGCTACGGTGTCGCCTCCGAGTACCCCTACCTGCTCTCCATGATGGAGCAGGGCATGGTGTACGACAGCCGCAACAACCCGCTCTCCCCCACGCGCGGCTGGTACTGGAGCCTGAACTTCGCAGAGGCAGGAGGGCCGTTCGGGGGGCTCTACGATTTCGTGAAGGCGCAGGGCGAGGTGCGCGGCTACCGCTCCATCCTCCGCGTCGCAGGACAGGACATCGGCACGACAGTCGCCGCCCGCCTGGGTGCCGGCATCATCGAGACCTACGACGCGGCGGGCAAGGTGCCGCTGGAGGAGCGCTTCTTCCTCGGCGGCGGGACGTCCGTACGCGGGTGGGCCGCCAACCACCTCGGCCCCTATGCATTGCCCACCTCCACGTCGTGCACACAAGACACCGTACCCATCGGCGGTGATCTCGAGATGTACGGCAGCATCGAACTGCGCCAGCCCCTTCCCTTCTACCCGGACCTCTCGCTCGCCACGTTCGTCGACGCCGGCCGCGTGTGGGACCTGCCGCAGCGGTTCAACGCGTCCGAGATCCAGTACAGCGTCGGCGGCGGCATCCGCTACAACACGGCGATCGGCCCGATCCGCTTCGACATCGCCTGGCGGCTCGGGGATCCACCCTACTTTGCCGGGAACACAAGCCAGTACCGCGGTTTGTACTACCCGATGTTCAGGGGGAGCGCGCCCTCGGGCGCTCCGGTGATGACGGACTGGCCCGCGGAGGCTCGCTGGATGCCGCACTTTGGCCTCTCCGAGGCGTTTTGAAGCGCGCGGGCAAGATCGCCGCCGCGATCCTGGCCGGGGCGATCATCACGACCGTGCTCGTGGCGGTCGGCGGGCTGGTGTGGCTGCGAACGCCTGCAGGGAACGCCTGGCTGCTCGACACCCTGCTGGGTCTGGCCGGCCCGAGCAGGGGGACGCTCACGGCGAGGCATCTCTCGACCGATCTGCTGGACGACCTGCGCATCGAAGGACTGGACCTGAGCGACGCGGACGGGAAGGTCCTCGCGCACGTGGACGTACTGGAGCTTGAGTACGATCTCGGCGGGATCTTCGGACGGAAGCTCGTCGTCCACCAGCTGAGCCTCGCCGGCGGAGGCGTGCACCTGCGGAACGACGACGGCAGCTGCCGGAACCCCGTCGCGCTCTGGGACATCCCGGCAGGCAAGGGCGGCCCCTGGACGGGGATCGGTCTCGACATCGAGGTGCAGGCGGTGTCGCTGGGGCTGGACACGGTCGAGCTCTGTTCAGGCCCCGATCCGCTCACCGCGTCTGCCGTCCTGCTCGCCGGCGATGCCCGGCTGGACGGCCCGAAGGCGAGCAGCACCGGGCTGCGCCTCGAGGGCGTGCTGGCAGGCCCCTCGTGGGTGCGGGCGCCGACCGGCTTCGGAGCGCATGTGGCCGGCGACTGGGACGGACGCGCAGCCCACCTCGACCTCACCGCCTTCCTCGGCCTTCAGAGCATCGAGCTCGCGAGCACCGAGCTGTACGGGCTCGACGGCGCCGCGCCGAGCGGCGTCGC
The DNA here is from genome assembly GCA_903875225.1 of uncultured Pseudomonadota bacterium. Lineage (GTDB taxonomy): Bacteria > Myxococcota_A > UBA796 > UBA796 > SXON01 > CAIUMM01. The sequence continues at coordinate 22,834 of CAIQVJ010000064.1, read as the reverse complement.
GCAGATCGTCTCCGCCCACTTCGAGCCGGAGCCGTTCGGCATCCCCGGGATCCATGGGCCCTTCGACGCCTCCGGGGTCATCCGCGGGGCACTGCGCCACCCGGTGGCCGACCTGAAGCTCCACACCACCGGCGGCGACGTGCTCGTGACCGGGGACCTCGACGTCAACGGCGCCGTCCCGCTGTGGAACGCCGACGTGCAGATCCCCGAAGAGGTGCAGCTGGGAGGCACGATCGAGGCCCTGCGCGACACGCGCGTGGCCGGGCGCGTGACGGTCGCGGGACAGGGGCTCGGCTGGCCCGACGCGCTGCACATCGACGGCACGGCCGACGTGACCTCCACCTCCGTCGAAGGCGCGGGGCCCTACCGGGTCGTCGGGCCGGTCCACCTCGACCAGGGCCGGGTGGATGCGCCCTCACTGCACGTGGAGAGCCCTGCAGGGACCGCCGAGGTGAGCGTTCACGTGGATGTGCCGGCGGGCGGCGCGACGATCGGCGTGGTCGACACGGACGTCGATCTCGCGCGCCTGGCCGTCTACGGCGTGCCCGGCCTGCGGGGCCGCGTGCACTACTCGGGGAGCATCACGGGAGACTGGGTGGGCGGGGTCCATGCCACCGCCGAGGGTGCGGTCCGCGGCGGTGCAGTCGGGTACCGGGACCAGGCCGCGGCGCAGGGGCTCGCGGGACAGGTGCGGGTGCGTTGGGACGTGGATCATGGTGCCATCGCGGGACGGCTGCACGCCACCCGGCTGGAGATCCCCCCCGGGACCAACCCCGCGGTCAGCGCCGCTGGAGCCGACGTCGTCGTGTCCCTGGACTTTGGTCGGGAAGGAGTGGGCGGGCGGATCGACGCGCGCGCGCTGGACGTGACCGTCCCGACCCAGCACTACGATCTGCTGGTCGCCAACGCGCTCCTCGAGCCGGGCAGCGTGGGCTTCGCGGCGATCGGCGGCACGCCTTCGATCGACGAGGCCGGACTCCCCGAGACGGAGGCGCTGACGGCGCAGGGCCGCTACCGCTTCGACGGCGCCCTCACGCTGGACGAGGCCCGGTTCGCCCCCGCGGCGGGGGTTGACTGGAGGCTCACCGAGCCGGCGACCCTCGTCATCACCGACGACCGCTTCGTCCTGCACCTGAACGCGGCCTCGACCGACGGCAACGGCAGCATCGTCGCCGATGGCACGGTCCGCACGCGGGGCGACTGCGACCTCGACGTACAGCTCTCCAACTTCACGCTCGCCACGGTGAGCGCGTTCCTGCCCGGAGAGGCGCTGGCCGGAACGGTCGACGGCCATGCCCACCTCACAGGACCGCTCCGCTCGCCCGTCGCCCGCTTCGACGCCCATGGATCCGGCCTCGTCGTGCCGAATGCCCTCGCGTCGGGCGACGTGGCGCTGGATGGCAGCTCGGACGGGCACAGCGTCACAGCCACTGCGCAGCTTCGACGCGAGGGCGGCAGCGCGCCCCTGCTCATCCTGGGCGCCCGGGTCGGGATCCGCCCCGACGGCGACCTGCCCGCCATCGACCCGGAGGGCGTGCTGGAGGTGACCGCCCGGGTGCCGCCGTCGGGGAGCGAGGAGTGGCGGTCGACGCTCGCTCCGGGGCTCCTCGACCCGGCGCTGCCCGACATGCGCGCGGCGGCCGAGGTCGCGCTCGGGGGCACGTTCCGGAAGCCCAGCGCGCTCGTCACCCTGGGGGTGCAGGTACGCACCCGCGAGGGCTGGATCGCCCTCGACGCGGACGGCCAGATCGTCGACGACCTCGCGACCGTGCGCATCGTCGCGAACCAGCACCTCACGCGCCGCGCCGAGATCGCAGGCACCCTCGGGGTCGCCCTCGCCTCCCTCACCCGCATGGCGCTCGGCGAACCCGCGCCCGACCCGCACGCGATCGCATCGAACCTGGCGATGGACGTCGTGCCGCTCCAACTCCCGCTCGTGGCGCTCGGGGCCCCGCCGTCGGTGAAAGGCTCACTCCTCGGCGGGCTCCACATCTCGGGGGATCCGGAGCGACCCAACCTGGAGGGCGCGCTCATGGTGATCAACGGCGCGCTGGGAGACGTGCCGGTCTCCCCGGCCATGCTCACCCTCACCGGAGCGGACTCCGGCTACAACGTAGATGCCCAGCTTGCCTTCGGAGGCGGAGGCGGTGTCCACGCGCAGGGCTTCGTGCCCGTCGAGGCCAACCTGGGCGCATTCGGCTCGGAGCTCGAACGCGGGGGCCTCAACCTCGTCGTCGATGGCGACGGCATCCCCCTGCAGGCTGCCAGCGCGTTGATCCCTGGGCTCTCCGGGGCCGAGGGCATCGCCCGCATCACCGGCACCATCGGAGGTCGGGTGAACGCACCCGCGCCCGACCTCGCCCTGGTGCTCAAGAACGGCAGCTTCACCGTCGATCCCCTGAACGTCCGCTACTCCGCAGTGGACGTGAGGGCCCACCTCACGGCCGACGACTTCGTCATCGAGGACCTCTCGGCCGTCACGAGCGGCCGGTCGCGCGACCTCAACCTCGAGCGCTCGGGCACCCTGCACGCGTCGGGGCACCTCGCGCTCGACCACTTCCAGCCGGGCGCGATCCAGGGCGCCCTCGACCTCGGAAACGCGTGGGTCGTCAACCGGCCGGATGCCTCGGTGCGCGCCACCTCCTCACTGCGCCTCTCCGGGATCTGGCCCGTGCTCGCGCTGAGCGGCCGGGTGGACGTGGACGAGGCCGACGTGGTGCTGGGGGAGAGCTTCTTCTCCGCCGAGTCGAGCCTCAAGCTCGACCCGAACATCCTCGTGTTCCGACCCGGGGTGGTCACGCCCACCCGCGTGGAGACCGCCGCCGGCCTGGACCTGAACCTGGACGTACAGGTGTACCTGAACCGCAGCGCGAGCGTCGACGTGACCATCCCGATGGAGCAGTTCGGCGGCGAGCTCACCAAGAGCCTGTCGAACCTGCGCTTCGACGTGGTGCTCGACAGCCCCGACGGCCTGCACCTGCAGCGCCGGAGCGGGGTCGTACAGGTCTCCGGCGTCGTCGAGCCGCTCTCCGGGGTCGCGAACGTGCTCGGGAAGAACTTCGACCTCGCCGGCGGCACGATCTCCTTCACCGGCGTGGACTACCTCACGCCGCTGCTGAACGTCTCGGCGGTCTACGCGAGCGGCGCAGACGGCAACATCACCGCCCACATCTCCGGTCCCGCGCAGACACCCACGATCTCGTTCAGCTCGGACCAGGGCAAGTCCCTCGACGACATGATCAGCATCCTGCTGTTCGGGGCGCCGGTCAACACGCTCTCCGACCAGTCCAGCGTCGCCCTCACGGCCGCGTTCAAGAGCATCTTCCGCTCGCAGATGAACGAAGCCACGTCTCTCGCCCGCCTGGACGTGCTGGAGCTCTCCAAGGACAGCGCCACGTTTGGGAAGCGCTTCGGAAAGGACACGCTGGTGGAGGTCGCGATCAACCCAAACGCAGCACAGAGCGCAACGTTGGTGAACCCGGTCGAGCTCAAGATCCAGGTGCCGCTCTGGAAGGGTTGGTACCTCGAAGGATCCGCGGGCACCGCCGGGCTGGGAGCCGTGAGCACGTACAAGCGGTGGAGGTTCTAGCCGCCCGCCCAGGGCTCGTAGTCGATCTCGATCACCATCCCGGGCCTCGGGATCGCGTTGCCATCGAACACGACGGCGTTGTCACCCGGCGAGTACTGCCACCCGTCCTGCGCCCGCTCGGGGATCACCACACCGTCCACGAGCACGACCAGCGTCGTCGGGTCGGGCACGCGCTCCAGGTAGAACGTGGTGTCCCACCCCGCGACGTCGAGGCCCACCCGCGCGAGCAGCGTGGAGTAGTCGTCGGCGCAGATCGAGTCCGACCAGCCGTCCGTCTCGGTCACGGCCTGCAGGTAGCGGGTGCCCGCGTCGGCGGCAGACGTCCCGGACACACAGCCGGCGGGCAGGTCGCCCACGAGGGCATGCGCCCGAAACCCGCCCGTGCCCGCCGCAGACTCGAGCACGCCCAGGTACAGATCCACCGCGTCGGGGGCGTGGTCGTCCTCATCCGACACGAAAACGACGTTGAGCGCGCTGGTCGGCCGGACGAGCCCCGGGTTCACGCTGGGGTTCACCGCGAGCGCGGCCGTGAGCAGGCCCTGCTCGTCGCGGGAGCCGTCGGTGCCCACGGCCACCGCGGCGTTGAAGGCGGTATCGAGATCGGGCGTGTCCGGGGTGAGGATCGGCGAGCGGAGCACGCCGAGCTCACCCGGATCCGTGGTGATCACCCCGATCTGCCAGTCCGCGTAGGTGCCGGCGAGCACGTCCACGAAGGCCGAGAAGTTCTCGCCCAGGCGCCCCTGCTCCTCGTCCATGGAGGCCGAGTCGTCCACGACGAACAGGATGTCCGCCGAGACTTCCTCCCCGCCCTGTGTGAAGAGATCGCTGCGCTCCAGCTTGACGAGCCCCTGTTCCGAGCACGCGCAGAGGGCGCACGGCAGCAGGAAGAGGGGCGGATCGAGGCGCATCTCCCTTGCATATCCGACCTGCGGACCGGAGGGCCACACGCCAGGCCCTTGACTGCGCTACACTTCGGCGATGTTCGTCCTCTCGTTGCTCGCCTGCTCGCCCGACTTCGTCGACGTCGACGGTGTGCAGGTCGCCACGTTGAGCATCAACCCAGGCACCATCACGATCGAGACCTCTCCGAGCGCGGGCGCCGTGCAACCGTTCTCCGCGGTGGCCGAACTGATGGACGGGAAGATCGTCACGCTCGACACGGTGGAGTGGAGCCTCTCCAACGCGAGCACGGGCACCATCGACTCGGACGGCGTGTTCACAGCCTCCACCGAAAACGGTGGCGTGACCTGGGTCCGCGCCCGCTTCGACGGCGTCGAGGCCCACTCGGACGTGACCCTGATCTACTCCGACCAGCGAAACGACACCGGCATCGACACCAGCCTGTTCGAGGGCAGCGAGACCACCGGACAGGACCTCTGGACCTACCCTGCCGACAACGTGAACATTCCGCGGAACACCCCCGGGATCGCCTTCCAATGGGCCGATCACGGGCAGACAGCCGCTCGCCTGCGCTTTCGCAGCGCGGTGACCGACATCACGATCTACACGGCGGGAACCTCGTGGACCGCGGATCAGGCCACCTGGGCGAGCATCGCGGGCACCAACGCCGGGGGCCAGGTCACCGTGGATCTCTCGCTCTCGGTGGGAGGCCAGGTGCTCTCGGCAAGCTCCCGCACACTCAACGTGAACCGGATGGATGGGCAGGGCAGCATCTACTATTGGAGCAGCTCTGCATCCGGCATCATGCAGGTACCCTATGGCGGCACCGCAACGGAGTACCTCACCGCAGCCAACACAGGCCACTGTGTTGGCTGCCACGTGTCACGCGGCGACTACATCGCATACACCTTCGACGGGGGCAACGGGGGGTTGGGCATGCGCCGGTTGTCCGACGGAGCCGAGATCCTCGGATACAACACCGCCAGCTACGGCAACTTCAAGACCTTCTCGCCGGATGGCAAGTACCTGCTCACTACCTACAACGGTGCGCTGTTGCTCTACGATGGTCAGACCGGGGTGTTCCTCTACGAGGTCCCCACGGGAGGAACAGCCACCCAGGTGGATTGGAGCCCCGACAACACCCGCATCGCCGTCGTGATGCCCGACTCCCAGACCTGCGACTGGTCGATCTCGGGAGGCAAGATCGCGGTCATGGACGTGGTTGGCGACGGCGCGTTCGGCGCGCCGACGGTGGTCTACGACCCGCCCGATCCCTACAATGCGTACTACCCGGCCTGGTCTCCCGACGGCGACTGGATCGCGTTCAACCTCTCCACCTCGGACAGCTACGACGACAGCGACGCCACGCTCTACGTCATGAGCGGCGACGGCGGCACGCCCATCGCGCTCGCCAACGCGAACCAGGGCACCGACATCACCAACTCCTGGCCCCACTGGGGCCCCCTGCCCGACGACGACGTGCTCTGGCTCACGTTCTCGTCCAAGCGTGCATACGGCAACGTGGTGAGCGGGTCCCCGCAGATCTGGGTGGCCGGGTTCGACCCCGCGCTCGCCGCCCAGGGCGCGGATCCGACCTGGCCCGCGTTCTGGCTCCCCGGGCAGGACCCGAGCCAGAACAACCACATCCCGGTCTGGACGCGCCAGTGAGCGCACGCGTCGGGGCGGCCGTGCTCGGCGCGTGGTGCCTCCTGACCGGCTGCAAGAAGTCCGAAGCGGAGGTCGTGAGCAACGCGGCGAGCGCCTACGCCGGTCCATCGGGCCGGCTCATCGTCTTCAACGCCACCTCGGCGCACGCTCCGGACACGGCCCCAGACACCGCAGACACCGCGCCCTCCGACACCGCGGACACGGCGCCCGCGCCGCCGGGGCTCTCGCTCACGATCGACGACGCGAACTGGAACCTCACCTTGTCCAGCGGCGAGGGCGTCGCCCTCCCCTGGAGCGTCGCAGACGGCCTGCTCGTCGACGACACACAACTCCTGCCTGCGACGGTGACAGCAGGGGCTTCGACGGGTAGCGTCGAGGTGACGGAGAAGGGCGAGCGCACCGTGTGGTACGGGACCTTTCCGGATGTGGCCAGCGTGACGGTCTCCTCCGGCAGCCTCGCCGGGGAGTGGGCGTTCGCCCGGGACGTCGGGCCGATCTACGCGCACGTCGGGGGCGGAGACTGGGAGCTCGTCTACTACCAGTAGCGACTACTCCTCGCGGCGCGAGTCGTCCCCGTGGTGGCCGTACGACGACGAGGTCGATGCAGCCGCTTCCCCGCCGGTGTCCTCCCCCGTGTCCGTGACCGGCGCCTCCGGTTCGCAACGTGCACACGCCAGCGCGCCGGCCGCCTCCTCGTACTCGTCCAGCGACCCGTCCCCATCGGTGTCTTCGTAGAGAGAGGTACCCCAGACGAGGAGCTCCGCGAGGTCCACGGGCGAGGCCTCTGCCCACGTCCGCGTGTCGACCCAGCCCGGCTCGGCCACCTCGAGGAGGAGCGGGGAGTTCGTCGTGAAGTCCCCGACGACCGAGAACTGCTCCACGGGGAGCGTGCGCTCCAGCCCCGCGGTCGCCAGGGTGATCCCCCCGTCGAACTTCAAGGTGAGGGCGGTCCAGTCACCCGGTCGGGCCCGAAGGGAGGCATCGGAGACCAGGTTCAACGAGGTTCCCGTCGAGAGCACGAACGTCTCGTCCGGATTGGTGAGCCGGACCAGGGTTGCGTCTGCCTCGCCGGAGACGAAGTCCACGCCGTCGCCGTCTGCAAGCTGCAGCGCGAGCACCGTCGGGTTTCCCACCGCCGTGCCCCGATCGGGATCGGAGAGGCAGCCGATGAGGCCGGGGGCGAGGCCCAGGCCGAGGCCGAGCACCACTCGCAACACGCTCGTCATTCGGAAGCCTCCGTCAGCGGGAAGATGTTGAGGTTGATCTGGTACACGAGCTGCCGGGGCCCGCCGGCCCCGTCGCATCGCTCCAGCAGGCGCTCCTGCATCAGGTCGAGCTCCCGCTTCAGATCGGGCATCAGCGCTGCGGGGATCGAGACGGTGACCGCACAAAAATGGCGGTCCTTCGGCGGGGTTTTCAGCAACGCCTCGCGCGCACGGTCCAGCATGCCCACATGGTAGTTCAGCGCCGCCATGCCCGCCACCTCGTGGGGCGTCACGAGGCTGCCCTCGGCGACCTCGACGCGGTCCTCGTTGCGGATGAGCATACCCAGCGAGAACAGCACATCCAGCGCTTCCTGCGCCTGCTCCACGGTCACCCGCGGGCGCATCTTCGCGGCGAGCCAGCCCGCATCGGCCCTGAACCCCGTGCACGCGGCGAACTCGCGGATCGCCGGGATGTACCAACGCGAGAGGTACTGCACCGCATCGCCGTCGAGCTGACGCCCCTCGCGAAAACGCTTGGTGGCCCGCACCCGGTCCCATGCGGACGACCGGACCTGCGGGGTCTCGGCTTGATCGAGGGCGACGAGCGCAGAGAAGAACTCGCTGGCCTCGGCGTCGAGCCCGAGCACTTTCAGGAACGCCTCGCTCGTGACCGGCGTGAGGTTGCGCTTGCCCTGAAGCACGGAGAGCAGCAGGCTGGGGGAGCTCTGCCCGGCCTTGCGCGCGAAGGCCCGGTGGCTGTACCGCGGGTACATGGTCTTCATCCACTCGAACCAGTCACCCAGGAACTTCCGGTAGCTGAGGTAGGTGTAGATGTCGGGGGCGATCATGCCGCCCTTTCCTACTCCCTGTGGCCATTTCATGTCGACGGACGCGACGTTTCCTTGACGAACTCGTGGTACTCGATCCGAGTACGAGGCGATCGTCAGCAGGAGCGCGGTCCGCGGACGGCACCGGGTTACCCCCCGCCGTGCTCACCGGCGACCTCGTCCGCGTCCGCTCCACGAAGGAGGGCCTCACCTGCAGCTTCGTCGACCCCGCCCAGCAGCGGATGATCGACAAGGCGTCGGCCATCCTCGCCGCATTTTCGGAGCACGTGGGTCAGCCCCGCGCGGCGCTGGACGACGCGCTCGGCGAGGTGGAGGGCGACGGCACCGATCACAAGCTCACGAAGGGACTTGCCAAGCTCTGTTTCGACCGCGCGGAGTTCGACACCGAGGCTGTCCTGCCCCCGTTCGAGCTCAGAAAGGCGATCTTCGGGCTCGCCGCCCGCATCGGCCCGGTCCAGAGCCCGATCGCCGACGACCCGGGCGCTGGTGATGCCGCCGAGCCCCTGCGTACCGCCCGGAGCCTCTACGAAGCCCTCGCCATCGAACTCGGTGCGCCAGCCGAGGCCCTGGAGAAGGCGCTCTACGCCGACCTGCCCTCGGAGCAGACGCTCAAGGGCCTCGAGGTCCCCTCCCCGGAGTGGCTGCTCCACCGCTACAACGTAGCGCTCGTGCAGTCTGTGCTCATCCGGGCGCGTTCCCTCACCGTCCGACTGGCTCCCCCGCGTCCCACGGAGCTGCGCGCACTGTGCCGCGCCGTCAAGTTCCACCAGCTGCTCGCCGAGATCACCCCGCAGCCCGAGCAGCCCGGAGGCCTCCTCCTCCACATCGAGGGGCCTGCAGCGCTTCTCTCGATGAACACCCGCTACGGGCTGGCCCTCGCCCGCTTCTTCCCAGCGGTGCCGCTGCTCTCCACCCCGTGGGAGCTCACGGCCACGGTCCCCTGGGGGAACCGCAGCCCGAAGCTGTCGATCTCCGAAAAAACCGGCCTCCACTCGCACTATCGCGCGCTGGGGGTCTGGCAGAGCCGGGAGGCGCTCTGGTTCTTTGCGCGCTGGAAGGAGACCGTGCCGGACTGGACGATCGAGGAGGGCGGCACGCCGCTCGACCAGGGCGGGGAGTCCATCGTGGTGCCCGACTACGTCATGCACCGGGACGGCTATACCGTGAGCATCGAGATCCTCGGGTTCTGGCGGCGCGGCAGCCTCGAGCGACGGCTGGATCTGCTGCGGCGCCACGGCCCCAGGAACCTCATCATCGCCGCGTCGAGGAAGCTCATGCAGGGCAAGGAAGTAGACCTGGAGGGGCTCGGCGACGCGGTCGTGCTCTTTTCGGAGACCATCCCGGTGAAGGAGGTCCTTCGGGTGGCCGAGGCCATGCGCACGACACCCGCGCCAAGGAAGAAGCGCGGGACCACGCGCTGAACCTCAGGAGCAGGCCAGGCCCACCCCCGCCAGCAGGAGCAGGGCCCAGCCGCCGTCGCCCCGCGTGGGCACCTCGCGCAGCACCACCGCCGCAACGGCGGATGCTCCCACCGGCTCCAGCAGGATCACCGCGGCGACGATCCGGGCGGGCACGTACTTCACGGCCCAGTTGAACCCCAGGTGCCCCACCAGCTGCGGGCCGAGCGCCATCCCGACCACGACGCCCATCGCTCCCAGCGCGGTGGGGCCGACCGGCAGGAGAGGTGCCCCCGTGACCAGGGCGAGCCCCAGCAGCGCCGCAGCGGAGGAGAGGTAGACTGCAGGCCCGTACACGCCGAGCGCCACACGCGGCCGCACGACGCCCCCGATCACGAAGTACGACGCGCCGAGCCAGCTTCCCAGGAGCGCCAGAGCGTCGCCGTTGAGTGAGCCCGTGCCAGGCCCCTTGCCCGACGAGAGCCCGAAGATCCCGATGAGCGCGAGCGCGATCCCCGGCCAGTACCGCGGTGGAGGCGGCCTCTTCAGCACCATCGCCTCGAGCAGCCCCACCCACACGGGAGTGGTGCAGACGAGCACCGTGGACCGCATCACCGAGGTCTGCTGGAGCGAGGTGAACCACGCCCAGAAGTGGAGAGCGAGGAAAACGCCGGCGAGCATCATCAGGTTGGCATCCCGACGGCGCGGGGCGACGAAGCCCCGAACCCCGAACGGCAGCAGCAGCAGACCGGCCAGGAGCACACGACCGAAGGCGAGCGTGAGCGGATCCACACCGGGCGCCAGCCGCACGAGGGTGCCAGCGGCAGCAACTGCGACCAGCGCGGCGCTCAGGACCAGCCATACCGGCACGACAGGTGCGGTCGATGATGGTGAAGGAGTCTCGACCGGTTTCACGTCGCCCCGGTTATCCGGCCCCGATGCTCGACCCCAACTTGTTTGTGAACCACCCGGAAGTCGTCCGCCAGAGCCTCCTGCGCCGTGGGATGGATCCCGCGCTGGCAGACCCCCTCGTGGCGCTGAACGTGCGGCGACGGGCCTTGCAGAAGGAGGGCGACGACCTGCGGCAACTGCGGAACCAGAAGTCTCAGGTGGTCGGCCAGCTGATGAAGTCCGGGCAGGGCGAGCAGGCCGAGGTGATCAAGGCCGAGGTGCGGGGGATCGGGGAACGCACCTCCGCGATCGAGGCGGAGCTCACGATCGTGGCGGACGAAGAGCGCACGCAGCTCCTCGGGCTCCCGAACCTGGTGGACCCGCTCACGCCCGACGGGACGGACGACAAGGCGAACCCGGTGGTTCGTAGCTGGGGGACACCGCGCGTGTTCGACTTTCCCCCGCGCCCGCACGACGAGGTGGCCACCGCGCTCGGCATGTACGACCCGGACCGGGCCGCGAAGCTCTCGGGCGCCCGGTTCGCGGTGCTCTCGGGCGCCCTCGCGCGCATGGAGCGCGCGCTCGTCAGCCTGTTCTGCGACATCGCGGAGGGGAACGGGTATCGAGAGGTGCAGGTGCCCTACATGGTCACCCGGGAGACGATGACCGGAACCGGGCAACTTCCGAAGTTCGAGGAGGACCTGTTCAAGATCAGCGGCGGGCTGGCCGGGCAGGACGCCTACCTGATCCCGACGGCGGAGGTCCCCGTCACGAACCTGCACCGCGACGAGATCCTCGACGAGGAGCAGCTGCCCGTCCGATACCATGCCTTCACCCCCTGCTTTCGCAGCGAGGCCGGGTCGGCCGGCAGGGACACCCGGGGTCTGGTCCGCGTCCACCAGTTCCACAAGGTCGAGCTCGTCTGGATCACCCGACCGGAGGACTCGGCGGCGAACCTCGACACGCTCGTCGATCACGCCGAGTCGCTGCTCCGCGCCCTGGAGCTCCCGTTCCACACCGTCGCCCGGTGCGCCGGAGACGTGGGCTTCGGCGGCAGCCGCGGCTACGACATCGAGGTGTGGCTGCCCGGCCAGGCGGCCTACCGCGAGATCAGCTCCTGCACGAACTTCGGGGACTTCCAGGCACGACGGCTGAAGTTGAGGTTCAAGCGAGAGAAGAAGAACCTGCTCTGCCACACCCTCAACGGATCCGCCCTCGCGGTGGGGCGCACCCTGGTCGCGATCCTCGAAAACTACCAGCAGGCCGATGGCAGCGTGATCGTCCCGGTCGCGCTGCGACCGTACCTGGGCGGGATGGAGCGGATCGTCCGAGGGTGAACGCCGATGTCAAGCGACTTCGAAGGGGCCTGCCGGACCGCCCGCGGCCGACCCGGCCCCCCCCCGAACCGGCGTGGCGGCGGCTCTCCCCGGAGGATAATGGACCTTGACGCGCGCCGTCAGGATGGGTAAAGCCATCGGGCTGCGGCTCTACGGAGGTGTGGCCGAGTGGTTGAAGGCAGCGGTCTTGAAAACCGCAGACCATGAAAGTGGTCCGTGAGTTCGAATCTCACCACCTCCTCCACCCTTCCTGGCTCCGGCCGGGTTGCGCGGCCGCAGGGCAGCGGATACTACTGGAGGCGTGACCGAGTGGCTTAAGGTACATCCTTGCTAAGGATGCGTAGGCGAAAGTCTACCGAGGGTTCAAATCCCTCCGCCTCCTCCATTCCAGACATTCCATGAAAACGCATCCTTAGCTCAATTGGATAGAGCATCTGACTACGGATCAGAAGGTTAGGAGTTCGACCCTCTTAGGATGCACCCTTTAGAAACCCGGCTGTGAGGCCGGGTTTCTTCGTTTTTCCCGACGCGGTTTCACCCGTTTCGGCTCTAAAACACCTTAAAACATCCTTAAAACACCGGGCTGGACTTCCCCCGCGGTGTTCCTGCATTCTCCTGTCGTGGCGCCCTCGTTGGCGCCCACGGAGCCTGCGGTGAGCTGGTCGGTGCACGGCAAAAACGCCCCCAGGGGCACTACTACGCGGCGATCTTCACGCCAGCCCATGGCCCGCGCCGGTGCGTGACCGTCGGGCTGATCCCGGGGTCCCCTGCCCCGGCCGATCTGACCGCCCGGCTGCGCGAGCACGCCCCCGCGGGCTCGTGGACGGACGACGTCGTGGGGTGTCGTTGATGGAGACTGCGGGGTGCCGCACGGCGGAGAGAGCCCTCGAGGCCGCATAAACCGACCTATCATAAGACGAGTTATGCATACTACGTGACGTCCCTCCTTCGCCCGCCCGAGATGTTCGACCGTGCCTTCGAGTGGGGCGCGCTCGAGCGCTTCGCCACGGATCCCGACAAGGGGGCCACCCTCGGGGTCGTGTCCGGTCGACGCCGTCAGGGCAAGACGTTCCTTCTCCGCGCGCTCTGCCAGGAGACGGGCGGCTTTTACTTCGCGGCGGACGAAGCGACCGACGCCGAGTCCCTCCGCTCCCTCGGACAGGCCCTGGGCGAACATCTCGGCCTGCCGTCGCCGCTTGCGCTGGCCGACTGGCGCAGTGCTGTGGATGCGCTGTTGGCGCTTGGGCGCAGCGGAGTGAAAGTCGTTGTGATCGATGAGTTCCCGTACCTGGCGAAGGTCAACCCCGCGCTGCCGTCCATCCTCCAGAACGCTTTCGGCCCGTTGCGCCGGGAGCGCGATGGGAGCCGGACGAGGCTCCTGTTGTGCGGCTCGGCCATGTCGTTCATGGGTCGACTGTTGAGTGGAAACGCCCCGCTCCGGGGCCGCGCTGGGCTGGAGCTCATCGTGCCGACCCTGAACCACCAGCGGGCCGCGGAGTTCTGGGGAATGCGTGATCCGCGGACCGCCCTGAAATTGCACGCCATCGTAGGGGGCACTCCCGCATATCGACGTGAATTCACAAGGAACGACGCGCCTTCCAGACCCGATGACTTCGACCCCTGGGTCATCCGGACCGTACTCTCCCCCGCGAGCCCTCTCTTCCGCGAGGCTCGCTACCTGCTGGCGGACGAACCCTCGCTACACGACGCCGGGCTGTACCACTCCGTGCTGGCCGCCATTGCGACCGGCAGCACCACGCGTGGAGCGATCGCCTCCTTCCTGGGTCGCAAGTCGAGCGACCTCGCCCACCCCCTCACCGTGCTCCAGGACTGTGGCCTGATCGCGTCCGAGCAGGACGTGTTCCGCGACAATCGGAGCCGGTTTCGCGTGACCGAGCCGCTGGTCACGTTCTACCATGCGGTCATGCGCCCGATCTGGGCCGATCTGGAGCAAGCGTCCGACGCTCGCCCGCTCTGGGCGCGGAGCCAACGCCGCTTTGAAAGCAACGTCCTCGGCCCGCATTTTGAACAGGTCTGTCGACAGTGGTCTCGCCATTTCGTGCCCGAAGGGTTCTTCGGCGACCACCCGTCCCGCGTCGGAGCGGGCACCCTCAACGATGCACAGGGGAAGACGACGCTGGAGGTCGATGTCGCTGTCTTTGCGCACGGGGAGGAGGGCACCGGGGCGGGCAGGGAGCGGCTCATCGCCGTAGGTGAGGTGAAGTGGGGCGAGGAGATGGGCCGCTCGCACCTCGAACGGCTCCGTCGTATTCGGAGCCTGCTCGCGCTGCAGGACCGTGTTGGGGCGGCGTCCGCGCGGCTGATCTGCTTCAGCGGCGTTGGCTTCACGGAGGAGTTGTCGGCGATCGCGGCGGCGAGCCCGGACGTGGCGCTGGTCGGACCGGATGCGTTGTATGGGGAGGGGTGGCTGGGTCACTGATGCCACCCCAAAGGCCGGGGCTCGGACCGCTGCCGGCCGAGGACTGCGAGTGTCGGTGAACCATCAGCGAACCCCCAACACGGCGGGCTGATCGCCGGGTGACATGGCCCCATCGAGGTGCACATGTCCCGTCGCAAGGTTCCCAACGCCGAAACCGCCGAAGCCTCGCTCTTCGCCGCCCAGCAGCCCGGGCGCACGCGTGTCGGAGAGCACGTCGAGGGCGGCCATGATGGCTCGGTCGGCGAGGTCCGCACGCGTCGCCACGTCCTCGATGCTCGTGAGCAGGATCGGCCGCTTGTCGGCGTACACCGCCTCGTCGCCGTCCGTGTGGAGCTGCCGCGCGCCATAGCCGCCTCCCGTGGCGATGCGGCACAGACCGTCGGATAGCTCGTCCGGGATGCTGGACAAGTTGTCGAAGGCCAGGATGTGGCTGTGACGCGCGCCGACCACGAGGTCGCGAGGCGCGCGCGGCGGGGAGCGAAGCTCGGCGATCGATGGGTCGATGCACGACCGGAGAAAGCGTGTCGTCGAGGCCTTGCCAGAGCCATGCTCGCCAGCGAGCGCGAGCAACTGGTAGGGGCCACCGTCCGCCGGTAGCGATCACATAGGGCGCTCTGCAACAGGAGATCCGTACCAGGTAAGGGGCGTCTGGCCCCGGGCTTGGGGGACCGTCGATGGCGACGTCCCGGGCAGGCTTCCGGGGACCGAAGACCGAGGCGCGAGCATCTTCGAGGCCGGGAGAGTGCAACGCGCTGGTTGGGCCACGGAGAAGCAACTCGGTTGCGGTGCAGATCCCAGCGGCACCAACCCCTGACCCAGGGGACAAACCCCGCTACCCCGCTATGACATTGTCCGGGGTTGTGGCCGGGCCACGGGTTGACATGCGCAAGTGGCCGCCGAGTAGCGCGAAGAGGAACGCGTTCTGCCCCTGGATGTCGCGACGCAGGAACAGCGGGACGCGGTCCGAAGCGAGGTTCGCGCACGTCCTGGGTTAGCATGCCAGACCGCTATTGAATGAGTCACACCGTCTCACAGGAAAACCCGAATGGAAAAACTCGACGACCGACGATGGGCCCACGGCATCGCCACTCTCCGTGGGGCGTGCGAAGCCGGGGCGGCAGCGGCTTGGCCGTGGGTCGGCCGCCTGAACAAGGAAACCGCTGACAGCCACGCCGCCGAGGCGATGCGTGCGGTGCTCCGGGGCTTGGGCATGCCGATGCGCGTGATTGCAGGGGAAGGTGAGAAAGACGGCGTGGAGCACCTCGCCGTTGGGGAGATCATCGGGGGAGCGAGCCAACTCGTGGGCCTGGACCTCGCGGTCGATCCGATCGAAGGCACGACAAATCTTGCGCACGGCCTCCCCTGGGCGCTGTGCGTTGCGGCCGCGACGCCGTCTGGGGGCATGTACGAGACCGGGGCATCCCTCTACATGGACAAGCTCGTTGTCCCCCCTGCTGCGGCGGCCCACATCGACCCGGAGGCGGGAACCGCGGACCGCCTGGCCCAACTTGCCCGAGCGTTGGGACGCCCCGTGTCGACCTTGCGAGTCTTCGTCCTGGACAAGCCCAGGCATAAGGCGCTCGCTGCGGAGATCGTCGGCGCCGGTGCCCGCATTGCGCTCTTCTCCGCTGGTGATGTCGTCGGAACCTGCGCCACTGCGATGGGGGAGCACTTCGACGCAGTGATGGGGATCGGGGGCACTCCGGAGGGAGTGCTCTCCGCCTGCGCCGTTCGAGCACTCGGCGGTGGTTTTTTTGCCCGGCTGGCTCCGCAGCGGGCCGAGGAGGCAGAAGCGATGCAACGGGCCGCGATTCCTTATGACCGCTGGTTGACTGTTTCAGAGATGATACCCAGCGAGCGAGCTGTCTTCTGCGCCGCCGGCATTACCGAAAGCCTGTTGACCCCTGGAATTGTGGAGTTGGCTGCCCGAACTACGGTGAGCACCCTGCTCATCCAGACGCACCACGATCCGATGGCGCGCGTCGCACGGCATCTCTCGACCTGACCTCAGCGAGCCGGGCCTGAGCCTGAAGAAGAATCTGTTTGCGCCTCGTAGACGCCAAGCGCCGACAAAGCAGTGCCGAACCGCTCGGCCCGCAGCGGCTCCCCCCGAGCGCGAATTTCGGCCAGGACAGCGTGCACAAGCTGTTCGTCCGACTGGCTCGATCGGTCGGTTACCGCCAAGCCGAGATGGGCGAGGGTCCCCTCACGGTCGCCGCAGTGCGAGTAGGCTTCGGCCAGATCGACCTCGGTCTCGCGCCTTCCCTGTTCGAACCCGACTTCGTTGTGTAGGGCGAGCGCTCGCGTCATCTCCGCTCGCGCCTGAGTGAGCCCGGTGACCCCGCGGGCGAGTTCCTGTTCCATTAGGATCAGGCCCAGATACTGCCGCGCGATCCCCTCCGACCGTCGAGCCCCGATCTGTCGGCTCCAGTCGAGCACCTTACGAACGATCTCCAACGCCTCCCCGTCACGACTGACGAGCCGGAGAGCCTTCGCGTACGGGATCAAGAACCGATGAGAGTTCACTCCTTCGTCGATGTACTCCAGGGACTGCTCGTAGAGAGCGATGGAGACCGCGATGTCGCCCCGGGTACGCGCTCGCTTGGCGGAGTTTCGGTACGCCCTCGCGAGCGAGTGGGAGTGGCCGACCGAGTGCGCGAGCTCCTGCTCAAGGTCGAGATACCGATTGTAGAGTGCGGCATGCTCGGCTGACCGCACCCCGTCGACACCTGACAACTGCTCGGACTGCCGCATGTGCAGTTCCGCCAGGTCCGCGGCCGTCTCCGCGAGCAGTTCAGAGTCCGAGCTTTCTCGCGCCATCTCCTCACACTGGGCGTAGCGAACCATGGCCTCGTTGACCCTGCCTTGCACCAGGCTGAGGCCGCCGAGGTGGCTCAGTGCCCACCGGCGTGAGTAGGGGTCCTGACCATCGCGGAGAGTGAGGAGGAACTCCGCCTCCGCCGCGTCGAACTCGCTGGCGGCCTTGAGCGCCGTCCCCAGCGCCAGGCGGGTGCGGTCGAGCGTCTCACGGGGGGTATCGGGGGACTTCTCGAACGCATCGAGGGCCCTGGCAAGGTGATGCGCCGCGTCGGTGGCGGCCTGGAGGGCGAGAGCCCGCTGGCCAGCGCGGAGAAGATAGGGCGCAGACGTCGAAAACCGCCGAGCTGCAAAGAGATGTGCTCCCACGAGCACATCCCACTCTTCCGCCGGGATCGCCCCCTCGTGGCGAAGCAGGACATCCGCCACCTGCCCGTGCAGGCGCGAGCGCCGGAACCCGGCCATCCCGCTGTACAAGACCTCCCGAATCTTGCCGTGCGTGAACTCGAAGACGCCTTCGGCGTTTCGTACCTCCCGCACCAGGTTCAGCGCGAGGTGGCGCTCCAGAACCTCCATGAGTGCGTTCTCCTTGGCGATGCCGAGATCCAACAACACCTCAAACCGGAAGCGGCGACCCACCACGGCGGCGAGCTCAAGGACCGAGCGGTCGAGTTCGCCGAGGGACGTCAGCCTTGACGCGATGGCATCCTCGATCGACCTGGGAATCTCCCAGCTCTCTGCCCGGCGCACCAGTCTCCAAGCCCCCCTCTCCATGCGTAGTGGCGCGGCGTCGGAGCCCGGCCGTTCAGACGACAGGGTCCGCAAGACCTCGCGGACGTAGAGCGGATTTCCCTCCGTCTCCTCGAATAGTCTGCGCATGAAGGTATCCGGAAGCTCGCACCGCCCCATCAGCACCGTGCCTACGAGGCCGTGCATGTTCTCCTCGGACAACGCCGCCACCTCAATTATCTCGCCCCGCTTATCGCCCCTGCGCACGGCGCTTATGACGGGCCGCAGAGGGTGATTCGAGCCGCTTGAGCCTACGACATCGGTTCGGTACGCACCGACAATCAGTACTGGCCCCTCGCGCAGCCGCGCTATCAGGCACAGCAGCGCATCCACGCTGCCGGTGTCGATGCGCTCCAAGTCATCAATGAACAGCACGACAGGTGACCTGTCGATGAGAACGCGCGCAAAAACCTGATTCGCAAAGGTCGCGATCAGCGCGTCGCGCCGCGCGGCAGGCTCTGCCTCCGGCTGCTCCGCCAGGCGCGCGAGTGTGAGCTGGCTGGAGTTGCTGCCGAAGGCCGTGGCGATGTCCGCCAGCAGGCCCTGCTTGGACGTAAGTTGTCGCAGAAGCTCTCGGACCGGGTAAAAGGACATTCCCTCATGGAACGGCTCACAGGTCGCGCGGACCACCGGGTAGTGCCTGGAGATCGCATGCTCGACCGCACGCTCCGCGAGAACGCTCTTCCCGGTGCCGCTGGCCCCAGCGATCATGAGGGTGCGCCCCGCAGTTGGGGCCGCCTCCGACAGGGCGTCAACTGCCTGGCACAACCGTCGGATCTCGTCGGCGCGTCCGTGGATGGCGACCGTCTGCGCGGCGACCACCGGTCCGCTCAAATCTCCGGACGCGGGCGCAAAACGCTCAACCTCCGGTACGCGCGGTGTCGCCTCCGGGACCTCGGCCTTTCCCTCGCCATTGGCGAACTCCTCCAGGAACCAAAGCATCACCGTGTCGAGGGCTTGAAGCGCGGGCTGGATGTACCGGCAGTCGATTGGCATCGACTCGCCCTGGTCGTGGGAAGCGTGATTCCCGTAAGCCTGAATCGTGCGCAGCGGCACCTGAATCTTGCGCGGAATCGCGGAGTGCTGCGACAGCTTCTGCAGCAAGTCCTCCAGGAGTGCGCGTGGACCGACAGCACCTATCTTCTGTTCGTGAACCTCCTTGCAAACGGCCTCGGCCGCCTTCCTCGCCATGCTCAGCGCGGACTCCGGATGAACGGACGACAGGCGCCTGGCGTCTTCGACGTAACGGTGAATGTGCGACGTCAAGCTATTTGGCTCCTGGTTCTCACTAACCGCAGAAGTGCAGGCGTGCCGGCGCGACAGCCCTTATGGAACGACGACGAAGCCCACACCCGAGCCTTCTGGGCCCCGCGGCCTTGTGGAGCCGGCGCCGGGGGTGTAGGCTCGCAGCATGTGCGCCGACCGACATCTTGATACCCATTCAGCGCTTGATGAACGCTCGCATCATGGCCACGCCCCTGCAGACCGGGGGGCCGGTGTTGGTTGAGTCCAAGCGGCCGGAAGGACCGGAGAGAGCTTCGCCGACGCCCAACAAGGCGCGCCGCGTGCGGGCGCTCGCAGATGCTCTGGGTGTGGTCCGCATTCTTGCACTCGACCACGAAGCGTCGCTGGAGCGCCAACTGCGAGCAAGGGGGCCAGCCAACAATTCCGACGTGGTCGCCTTCAAACGGCTCATCCTCGACGCACTGACCACCTCGGTGAGCGGGGTGGTGCTCGATCCGGTCTCGTTCCTGGCGTGCAAGGCCTCCATCCCCCCGGCAGTGGGCGTGTTGTTGAAGGCAGAGCAGTCGTGGATGGCGGTGACATCAGCGGGCGACCGGATCACCGTCGTCAATCCGGAGTGGACCGTCGCCCGAATCGCGGAAACAGGAGCAGACGGGGTGAAGCTGATGCTCTATTACCACCCTGACGGCACCCCCGAGGTTCTCGGACGGCAACGAGAGCTTGCGCAGGAGATCGGGGAGCTCTGCGCTCAGTTCGAACTCGCTTTCGTCCTTGAGCCGATTGGCTACCCGCTGCCCGACGACGAGCGGGGTGATGGCGAGGCGGCGGAGGCGAACCGGGCACGCCGTCGACCCGGCGTGGTCGTCGAATCGGCCGCCGAGTTCGCCCGGTCCCGTTACCGCGCGGACCTGATCAAGATCGATTTTCCGGTCGACCTTCGCTACGTGGACGTCTATTCCGCTCGGTTCGGGAACTCGAGGCGTCCAATCTACGACCTTCCCGCCGTCCGGCGCACTTGTCGTTCGCTCGCTCGCAGCTGTGATGTGCCGTGGGTACTCATGAGCAGCGGTGCCTCGAACGGCGAGTTCACAGAGTATGTCCGTCTGGGGGTCGAGGCCGGTGCGAGCGGTTTCATTTGTGGGGCTGCCCTGTGGAGCCCCGCGGTGGAGCGATACCCCGACAAGCTGGGCATCGAGCAAGCTTTGGTCGGAGAATGCAGACAGAACCTAGTGAACATTGAAGACGCGCTTTCAGCCGCGCGTCCGCCGCAGGGGACTTCGCATCTCGCGGGGCGGCCGTGACCGTTGCACGCGATGTCGCTGGAGCAGGAAGCACCGATCTTCCAGCCGACTGGCTCGAATCAACGCTCGCGGACCTGGACGCCTTCCTCGGACGAACCGGCCCATTTCCGTGCTCTGCCGCCGTGGCCTATCACCGCGGGATTCGGGTTGCATCACGGAATCCGGGGTCGGAACGTTCCGCACTCCTGGACCTGCTGCGCGCGGAGGCGTTGCCACCAACCGCCATCGTGACGTGCGCCATCGAGCCCGCAGTGGACGAGGCGGACGACATCGCGCTGCTGGCATCGCGGCTCAAGGTCGCGGCGGTGACACTGGGTGCGCTGCACCCCAGCCCAGCGCTCCGCGGCAGGCTGGCTGCGCGGCTGCGTGCCCAAGGCGTCGTGGTGCACTGCGCTGCGGATGACGCGGCTGTGTCGGGGCATGATCGACGGCATTGGGCCTGGGCTCGGTTCGGCCGCCCCTACATCCACCTGAAGATCTCACTCACGGCAGACGCGGCCGTAGTGCCGACACCGGGCCACTCCACCTCCTTGGCTGGTCGCGAATCGAAGGCGCGAATCCATGATCTCCGCGGTCGCTACGACGCCGTTCTGGTGGGTGCAAACACGGTGCGCTTGGACGACCCACAACTCACGTACCGCGGCGAAGCGGGCTATGGCCAGCCGAGGAAGATCATCCTGTCCAGAACTGGGCAACTCCCACCGGTACTCCGCGCATTTCGCGGCGAGGCGCCTTGGATATGTGCAGGAGCGGACTTGAGTGCGCTGGCAGCTGAGTGGGGACGCGCCGGCATCACCAGCGTTCTGGTCGAAGGCGGGTTTGAGGTCTACCGCCAGTTCATCGGACAGGACCTCATGGACGAGGTCTCACTCATTTGGACACCAAGGACGGGCGGGACGGGCGCGCTTCGCCTACCGGGACGTCTCCCCCTCGGTGAGCGCGCAGTGGTTGGCGAAGACGTTTGGGAAACCCTACGCTGGCCAGTACATGAAGCACGTTGCGCGCCGGGCCCACAAAGAGCGGACATTCTTTGATGAAAACGCGGCGAACGGCACCTGTGCTGACGCGCACCAGCCCGCTCAACCGCTTCCGCTCGCCTCTCACGGGGTACAACAAATATGGACCGGCCGATGTCGAGGCTGCGCGCGAGGTCCTTGCCTCGGGTCGATTGTTCTACCCATACGGCTCCCGCGTGCGCCATCTTGCAGAGCGCTTGCGAGCAGAGTACTGCGCTGCAGGCTGCACGCTCGTCTCGTCGGGGACAGCCGCTGTGCACGTCGGGCTCGGTTCAGTTGGGGTGGACTTTGGTGACGAGGTGATCACCACGCCGATAACCGACACCGGCACGGTGATTCCCATCTTCCTACAGGGTGCGGTCCCGGTGTTCGCCGATGTGAGCGACGAGACGATGATGATAACCGCGGACACCATCCGACGGGTACTCTCCCCGCGGACGCGCGCGATCGTCGTGGTGCACTACGGCGGCTTTCCGGCCGAGATGGCCGCCATCCTCGACCTTGCGAGCCGGAATGGCATCGCAGTGGTGGAGGACTGCTGTCAGGCTCAGGGAACGCTCTATCAGGGGAGCCGCGTCGGCGTCCTGGGCGACGCCGGGTGCTTCAGCACCAACGACACCAAGCACGCCAGCTGCGGCGACGGTGGGTTCGTCTTGACTCGTAGTGGCGAGTACGCCCACCGCGCTCGGCTCTTCCATGACAAGGGCTTCGATCGCGCCACGGACGAACGTAATCCTGCATTCGTTGCCCCGAACTACCGCATGACGGAGCTTCAGGCAGCAGTGCTCGACGTGCAGTGGAGCGCGCTCGAGGACCGCTTGAAACGCCGGGCGGCGTTCGCCCTTGCCCTCGACGAGCGCTTGTCGCGGTTCGAATGGGTTCGTCCCGTACGAGCCGCCCAGGGCGACCGGAGCAGCTATTTCTCGTACCTCTTCAGCGTTGCTGCAGATGCGCCCCAGTGTCGCGACGACCTGGTCGGGAGCCTTCAGGCGAGGGGCATCCCGGCGCAGCCGGGCAACCTCTTCGACGTGCAATACCGCCTGAAGATCTTCGGTCCCGCGCTGCCGCGGTACATGCAGCGGCTGGACCACCCCGACTACGCGGCCCAACTGTGCCCCATCGCCGAACGCACGCACGCCGCGATGGTCCGCCTGCCCGTGTTCGAGACGTTTGGGGATGAGGAGGTCGCTGCGATCGCCGCCGCGCTCGAGGCGCTTTCCGTCCGGCATGGGCGGGGTCCCCGCCCCACAACTGTGACGCTCACCCGAAGTAGTCCCCCAGCGCTCACCAGAAGTAGTCCCCCACCGGATCGCGATCCCGGTGACCGGCGGGGGCTGGGGCCCCGCCCGACGAGGTCCGCTCGGTCACCGTGCCCTGTCTTCGGGTGCCAT
>CAIQVJ010000063.1 GCA_903875225.1 uncultured Pseudomonadota bacterium | reverse complement strand
CTTCGGTCAGCCGGTGCGGCGGGACGGCTTGACCATTCTTGCTTCTGCCCATGACGACGACTCCGAACCTTGCGGTTCAGGAATCGCATGTTTCTATTGACGTGTCAAGGTTCGCTGGGGAACGCAGCGATCCTGTTTAGTAGCAGAGCACGTCGCCCCAGTTCACCGTGTTGTTGTCCTCGTAGCACTCGTTGATCACACCGGCCGAGCTGTCGTCGCCACCGTCGACCTCTACCGTGATGTCGAGGAGCGGCGCAGGCACGCCGGTGAGCTCCACCGACTCGGAGGGGGACCGGACGCCCGCCGGGAGGGCGGCCGTCCACGTGGCCGAGCCGAGGAGCACCCGCCCGGTGTTGGTCTTGCCCCAGAACTCCACGGCGACGGGGTCGGACACGTCGTCGTAGCCCTGGTTTCCGATCGAGTACCAGATCGTGAGGTTTCCGGAGCTGCACTCGTCCGTGCAGACGGCGTGGATGTAGGGGTACAGGTCGGGACCGGAGTAGCCGGACCCACCCGGGATCAGGTCCCCGGACCGGAAGTTGTTGTACGAGTCCCAGTTGACGTCGGGGCTGGCGGGGATCGAAGCATCGTCGTCCACGTTGGTGATGCTGTATGCGTGCTCGTTCCAGACCTTCCGGCCGGGCTGCCAGGAGTCGTCGGCGTCCCCGATCACCCGCACGCCCACCTCGGGCCCGGAGTACGAGCTGGACGAGTAGACGATCTCGGCGTGACCATCTCCGTCCACGTCCGCCACCGCCGGGTACTCGCTGCACGTCGCGCTGGAGTGCTGGGACTCCTGCAGCTTCACGGCGCCCGTGGGCCCGTCGAACACGTAGACGTCGTTCTCGTCTGCGTAGACCACCTCGGCGACGCCGTCGCCCTCGAAATCGAAGACCGAGGAGCCGGTGAACCCGCTCGACATGTCGACGGTCGCGCGGTGCCACAGTTCGGTGCCATCCGTGTCGATCACCATGTACTCGCCGTGACCGGCCACGCCGATCTCGGGCTCGCCGTCTCCGTCGAAGTCCGCGATCGTGGGCGGACCGCTCGTGCTGCCCACGTAGCTCCCGGACCAGAGGACGCTGCCGTCGTCGTCCTCGAGCCGGACGCTGCCGGTGTTCGAGACCACGATCTCGCCCTGCGGATCGCTGTCGAAGTTTCCGACCGCGACGAACCCGTCGCTCTGCCCGTTCGTCCAGAGGGCATTGCCGTCGATGTCGTACAGCGCGTTGCCGACGACGACCTCCTGGACCCCGTCGCGATCGATGTCCGCCGCGACCCCGAACGTGGCGACCCCCGAGGAGCCGTACCCCGAGCCCGTTCCATAGGCGCCCGTGGCGAGCAGCGAGCCGCTCTGTCCATCGAGGATCTTGGCGCCGAGCAGCACCTCGGGGTCGCCGTCCCCGTCCAGATCCGCGATGCCGACAGCACCGCACGCCGAGCCTGCCGTGTGATTGGTCCACATGGTCGTGCCGTCCCCATACACCGCCATCGTGCCCGAGGCGCCCGAGCCGACCACGTCGGGGAAGCCGTCGCCGTCGAGATCGCCGATCGCCGCGGTCATCGGCTCGCTGCCCAGGCTGCCCGTGTGCCACAGGGTCGTGCCATCGCCGGAGATCGCCCAGAGCACGCCCGCCGTGTTCGCGACGACCACGTCCGGCGTGTCGCCATCGTCGATCCGGCCGTTCCCGTTGTCGTCCGTGAGTTGTCCGATCACAGGCGTTGTATAGGTGTCACCGGGGTCGGTGTTCGCCCACTCGAGGATCGGCGTGAAGCTGCCGACGGTCGTGCCCTCGGAGTAGCACTCCTCGAGCTGAGGGATCGTCATCGAGGGGAACGACCTGTCGTCGCACTGCGGTGGGAGCGCGGTCTCCACCGTGTCGACGGGGGAGTCCTGCTCGGTGTCCACCGGCGGGATGTAGTCGGAGTCCCCGCTGTCGAATGGCACGGGATCCGTCTGGTTGTGCTTGAGTTGGTTGTCGAGCGCACAGCCGAGGAGCAGCGTGGGCATGGAGGACAGGAGCAGGGTGGCGCGCATGCCCAAGCTTACTCCAAACGGGCCCGGTAGTGGCCGGTTTTTCTCGGGCTCGCGGCCGGGATAGGTGGATGCTGCCGTGACCCTGCTCGCCTTCTGGATGCCGCTCGTCTCCTTTGCCCTCGCCGGGAAGGTGGATCGCGTGGCCGAGCTGGCCGCCGCGGGGAGCGACGCCGAGGTCGTGGAGACCGTGTCCAAGTGGGAGTCCGCCGGGGCCCTGGGCGACGACGCCGAGGCCCTCCTGGCGCTCCGGGACCGTTCGGCCCTCAACATCGCGCTGGCTACACACACGACAAAGGCGCTCGCCCTCTTTCGAGCAACCTATCCCCAGAGTGCGCTCCTCCCCGATGCGTTGAAGGCCGAGGAGGACCTCGCGTTCGATGCTGCGCAGGACGAGGGGACGGCAACGGCGCTGCGGATGTTCCTCTCGGCCTACCTGCTCTTGCCACACACTGACCATCCCGTTTCCGCCTGACAACTCCGGACACTCCCGTCCGGCTCAAGGCGGGCCGGGCGGAGCCGGTCATGTCAGAGAATCAAGCCCAGAGGCGCCAGTACACCCTCGCCGAGAGGGCGGACGCAGTGGCGCTCGCCGGACGGAAGGGGGTCAACGCCGCAGCACGCGAACTCGGCATCGCGAAGTCCAACATTTCGAAGTGGGCGGCGGGTGGGGCCTCGGCACCCGCACGGGGCGCTCCTCGCACAGAAGCTCCGCTCGGGGCTTCCACGCCGCCGGGCGCTGCTGAACCCGCGGCCCCGGCCGCACCTACGGTACCGTCGAGCAGGCTGACCGCGCGCGCTCCACGTCCTGTCGTGGCCGCGACGGCCTCGGCAACCTCGGCCCCGCCCCGCGCCCCTGCACGCCCCCTGCGGACCGGGCCGGCACCGGCCCTGGCGGCACGCGCGACTCCGGCGACCGCGCCCGTCCCAACTCCGGTGCGTCGCGCTCCGGGCCGGTTCGTCTTTCGGACGGCGGCGTCACCGGCCGCTGCCCCGACCCCATCCGTCCCTCCCCCGCCCACCCCGATCCCGCCGACGGTGCCGATCCCGCCGCCTGCCCCGGCAGCGCCGTCGCCGAGACGGCGGCTCGTGGCCAAGTCCTGGACGCCGTCGCAGAAGGAGGAGATCCTCGAGCATGCGGCCGCCCACGGGGTGACCGTCACCTCGGAAAAGTTCGGGGTGAGCCGCTTCTCGATCTACGAGTGGGAGCGCCGGGTGAAGCTCGCGGTGAAAGGCGCGGGCCCGTCACCCACGTCGGGTCCCCCGAAGGCCGACATCGAGGCGCAGCGGGACAAGGAGATCCTCAACGAGTGGCACCACCAGGCCGGGCTCGGGCCGAGCCAGATCGTGAACCAGCTCCGGCGCAGGGGCATCCACGTCTCGACCCACACGGCGGCGCGCGTGATGGAAGAAGCCGGCTGGCGGCCCCGGAAGGTGCGGCGCGTCCCGCACGACGACCGGTACGAGGGGGTACGGCCAAACCAGCTCTGGCACCTCGACTTCCTGCACCGCAACATCAACAAGTCCTCGGTGTTCACCCTGGTGATCCTCGACGACTACTCGCGCTACGCGGTGGGGTCAGGCCTCGACGACGCCGAGCGCGCCGAGCTGGTGATCAACGCGTTCCAGGCGGCCGTCGACCGCCACGGCAGGCCGGACATGGTAGTGCACGACAAGGGCTCGGCCTTCTGGTCCTGGAAGGGGATCTCACAGTTCACGGCGATGCTCACGGACCTAGCCCAAAAGGTGCCCGAGCGATGGCCAGCGGGGCTGACACACGGGCTGGCGCTTGACTTGGCATGATTTCCCGCGATTCGGCCGCCCTTGGGCGGCCCCCGGGCAAACCTCCCCCTTTCCCCCACTTCATCTTCGCG
>CAIQVJ010000062.1 GCA_903875225.1 uncultured Pseudomonadota bacterium | reverse complement strand
TACATGTCGATCGACGCGGACTCCGGCTGGGGTGCACCGGACCCCGAGAGCCTCGCCGGGTATGCCGAGGCATTCCACCCGGGGAATGACTATCGGCTCATCTGGTCCCAGGGCGGATTCTCGGTCGTCGAGCGCGTCACCAACTGAACTCGCACACCGTGACGTTGAGCCCACATCTCGTGGCAGGAGCGGGACTCAACGGCAAGGTGCGTGTAGCGCGGGTCAGGCCTTGGTGGCGGTCATGATGACAGTGGTCGACCCATCCGCCGTGACGGCCGTCATGCTGACGGTGTAGCCGTTGCCGGTGTATTCGGAATTCACCATGCCGCTGGTGTTGCTGGTGCTGTCCGCCGTGAATCCGGCGGACTCGAGCGCCGCGCCGTAGGCGGCCATCGTCTCCTCGGCGGAGGCGGGGGTGGTCCACATCGCATTCACGCTGGCACCATCGCCGGCCACCATGACGCTGACGAGCTTCCCGCCCTCGAGCACGGGGATCTCCGCCGGCCAGTTGTCCGGGATCGGCACATCGTCGCCGATCGTGACGTTGTTGCCCTGATCGTCCTGGACGGTCACGCCGTCCTCATTGATGTCGACGTTCCCGCCCACCGCCTGTCCGGCAGCGCCCTCGATGGCCTTCTCAGCGATCTGGCCGCAGCCAGCCAGCACCGGGGCGCCGACCAGAAGTGCCCCCGCCATCACAACAGTGATCATTCGACTCCGGGGATTCCCCATGATGACTCCTCTCCAGAACTCAGCCTAGGGGACAGACAGGACAAATGCCCCGCGATCCGGCTGGCAACGATTCGGGAACACCGTGCGCAACGCTCTCCTGCTAGGAGTAGCTGAGCGTCAGAACCCACTTGTCCTTGCGAAGCTCGGACATCGAGTACTGGCCTGCATCCACGCCGTTCACGGACATGTCGTAGAACTGGGCGGCTCCAAATGGGAAAGCCGCGGATAGAACACAGTCGAATGTGTAACGACCTCCCTTTGCCGCGGCCCGCGTTGCGCCCAGGGCCTACCAACCGCCAGGCATCACGATTGTCAACTTGTCTGCTGCTGCAGCCGGGGGTGCCGTCGGCAACGTTGCGGCAAGCAAGGCAAGCATGGGCAAGCCACCGACTGCACTGATCCTCACAGGAGACCCCCCGATAGGTGAATGTGAGGCAGGAAACTGGCACGGGCGCAGCGGGGGGCGGAAGGGAATAGTCGGGATTCAGGAACGGCAATCTCGGAGAGCACCCTCTCCGGGGTCTTCGACGGGGGCAGGATCCGCACGATCACCGGGTGGTCCAGGGGCGCCCGCGTGATGGCAATGGCGTTGGAGTTACCTGCTGGGATGTGCCCCGAGTGGGACGTGAATGAAACTGGGGGCTGAGGGGAACGAGTCTTTCTAGGCGGTTCCCTCACGAAACCAGTGGTGAGCAGTGGTGGTCAGATAGGCCCGCTTGTGGTTCTGGTGTGCGCCCAATGTGCGCTCAGATTCCGTCTACCTCTAGACATCGAGGTTTGAGCCCGCGCCGGGACGCGTCTACTCTTCACGACACCGGTCACCGTGGTTTGGTCGGCTACCGCCGCCGACGGTTTTCCCGCAACCACTGCCAGTAACGCTGCCACCAAGCACGGCTCTTCCTCTTCACCGAGCTCTCCCTCCCTTTGCCGTCGTTTATACACCCAACTTCGATGCCGACGAGCAGGGATGACGGACCCGCTCAAGGTGGAGACTCTGCGCTCGATCATGCGAGCGGCGGTCGACCTGAAAGTGCGCGGGGACAACCCGTCGAGCAAGGTCAAGGCCCCGCCGGTGCCCCGGCGGCGCAAGGCTCACCTGAGCCATGAGCAGGTCAAGGCCATCTAC
>CAIQVJ010000061.1 GCA_903875225.1 uncultured Pseudomonadota bacterium | reverse complement strand
GTCGGGGGCGAAGAGCTCATGGCAGATCTGGCAACGCCGTCGACGCGTCATGGACGCCTCCGGCGAGGGCTTCGCCCGGCACCGGCGGGGGGACTACTTCAGGTGAGCAGACCAGGGGCTGGTTTTGGTGAGCGTCTCAGTGGTACGACGTGGCGCGCTATGCGAATGCCTTGTCGACAGCCGAAGGACTGACGAATTGCTACCTTTCGGATGGCACCGATCTCGCGGCGGCATTCATTGCAGATCCGTATTCTTGCCCGGGCTACCGCCTACCGACAGAGGCCGAGTGGGAATACGCAGCTCGCGGAGGGGATGACACGACCTACTCTGGGTCCGATACCGCAGCCATGGTCGCCTGGACGAACGAAACTGCCGGGTCGTTGGGAACCTATAGCCATCAGGTAGCGACTCTCTCGCCGAACGCCTGGGGCTTGTTCGACATGAGTGGGAACCTGTATGAATGGACGGGTGACTGGTTGTCCAACACCTACGATGGGTATGGCACTGGCAGCCCGGGCACTGACCCGCCGGGCCCCAGTTCAGGCAGCTACCGCGCCGTTCGCGATGCCGGCTGGGCCACCGATGCGATGTACGCGACCGTCGCGGACCGCAGCGGCTGGGTACCCGGCATCACCTTCATGCAGGAGCTCGGCTTTCGCCTCGCCCGCACCGTGCCCTGATGTGCGTCACGACCTCGTTCCATGTGGCCGGTTGTGACCTGGTGTCCCGGCCCACAAGATCCTACCGCTTCGGTCCCGACTCCGTTTCCCGGTAGACCGCCCCGGACGTCGCGCTCGACTGTGTCCCAAGCCCGGGGCCAACTGGCCCCCACCCCGCGCCGATCGACCCTGCATGTTCAGAACGGGTTGTCGTCCTCCTCTGGGTCCTCGGGTGGCATTTCTGGCCGGATGAAGCGGTGGAGGTCGTCACGAAGCGATGGTTCTTCGCCGATCTCGTGGACCATGGCCTCGCCGTGGATGGCCCAGACGGCGTCGATGGCCTGGTTGAGGAACTCGACGGCTGCAAGCCCCTGCCGGCCGCTCCAGTCGCGGGGGACGAAGTAGCGGAGCCAGTTGTGGTCGTGGGTCATGCGCCGCCTGCGGTGTCGTAGAGGGGGTGGGCGGCGAGCTGGTTCTGGAGGAAGTCGCCGGTGACGGTGTCGTGGCCGAGGACGTCGGCCTGGATGAGGGCGTGCAGGGCGACCTGGTTGATGCGCCTCGGGGTGCCCTGGCTCGCCTGGAAGATGCGGCGCACGGCGTCGTCGGAGAAGAGGCGCTCCTTGGCGCCGGCGCGCTGGAGCTGAAAGGCGACGTAGTGGCGGGTGTCTTCGAGCGTGAACGGCTTGAGCGCATAGGCGAAGCTGATCCGGGTGAGGAAGGGCTCCAGGGACGGGTCCTTGAAGGTGCGCAACAAGGCATCGGTGCCGGTGATGAGCACGGAGAAGCGGTCCTCGGCGTCGAGGCCGTAGGCGGTCAGCCGCCGCAGGATGTCGAGCAGCTCGGGTCGGACCCCCTCGGCATCGTCGAAGACGAGGACGGGGTGGGGCCCGGCGTCGTCGCCGTGGGCCGTGAGGTGGGCCTGCGCCTGGTCGAAGAGGTCGCTGGCGTGGAGGCGCATGGGCAGGCCCAGCACGCGGTTCAAGGAGCGCAGGAAGCCGAGGCCGGTCGTCGGCACGTGGGTGAGGTGCAGCACGCGATTGCGGGTCTCGTCGAGGCCCTGCGTGAAGCGCCGCAGCGTGATCGACTTCCCGACGCCGCTTGGGCCGGTGACGAGCGCGATGCCCCGCACCTCGGCCCAGAACTGCAGGCCGTGGAGGAGGTCGCGCTGGGACCGGGAGTCGAACATCTCCTGGGCGAACATGGCCTTGCGGAACGGGATGCGGGTGAAGGCGAAGTGCGCCTGGAGACGGCGCTTGTGGGGCTCGGGGAGGGTGCTTGCGTTGGTGTTGCCGGTGCCGTTCATCGGGGGCTTCTGCGAGCATCTGCGGCGTCGGCTCGATGAAGTTCTCCTTGCGTCGCTTGCCGACGAGGTGTCCGAGCCAGTTCGCGTTCACCGGCGGCTGGACGGTGGTGGGCGCGGCGTCCTCCTGGGCACGGCGATGCCGCCCCACCACGAACGGTGGCACGCGCTCGACGAGCTTCCCGTCGTCCCACACCTCGACCAGCCCGAGGTTCTCCGGGTCGTAGCGCACCTCGACCGCGCGCCTGGCCAGCCTGGGCCCCGCCTGGTACTCGGTGCCGAAGAGCGAGAAGACACCCGCCTTGTCCGGCGTGCGGGTCTCCCGCCAGAGGAAGGCCTGCCGGAGCGGGTCCTCGTCCGCAAACCGGATGTCCCCGAGCCGCCGACGCCACCGGGTACGCGGCGCCTCGCAGGTCTCGCCGTGCACGTCGCGGTTGTAGACGTCGTCCATCCAGGCGACCCACGCCTCGTTCAGCGCGTCCATCGTCTTGATCTTCGCGGCAGACACCTCGGCGATGAAGGCGGACGTCGCGAGTCGGTTGAAGGCCTCGATCTTGCCGTGGCCGGGTGAAGGTGATCCCCTCAATGCCGAGACACGCGACGATGTGTCGCATGTGCTCCGGGTGATACACGGCGCCGTTGTCGTAATACACGCGGCGGGGAACGCCGTATTTCTGCAGGGAGCGACGGAACACCAGCTCAAGCGCCGGCAGGTCGCCCTTGAACGAGAAGCGGCCATGCAGGCACAGGCGACTGTGGTCGTCGAGGAAGGCGTAGAGCCACGACCGGCGCATCTTCTGCGGTCGTCGGGGGTCGGGGAGCCACGGGCCCTGCAGCATGTCCGACTGCCACATCTCGTTGGGAAAGTCCGCTTCGAAGCGATCGAGGTCGTCGCGTCGGCCCGGTCGGGCCCGGCGTGCGGACAGGTCGTGCATGGCGAGTGCGCGGTGCAACGTGCTGCGGCGCACCCGTGTCCCTCTCGACGAGCTCGAGGTCCTCGGCGATGCGGATGAGCCGGTCGAGCGAGCGGGAGGGCACTTCGCGCTTCATGCCGCAGAAAATGGCCACCTGCTCCTCGGTGAGCGCGAGCACCCCACGGACCGGCTGCGGCGCGTCCTCGAGCCCCCGGAGCCCTTCCTTGCGGTAGCGTCGGACCCAGGCACGCGGCGTCTCCGCGCTCACATGGAACGGGGCACCGTCCGGGCCCGGCCAGGACCGGGCGGCGAGCTGGGCGAGCAGGAGGCCGCGCTGGCCACGTTCGGGTTGCGTCGCGATGTAGGCGGCGATCGCCTGGTAGCGGGCGAGGGCCCAGGGGGTGGACACGGAGATCTCCGGGGGGGGGCTGCCCCCCTACGACCCGCCGAAGACTGGCGCGACGTCGTCATTTGTGGGACGAACAACGCGGTGAACGTCTCGCGACCGGCAGGCGCACCACCGCTGTCCCTACCGATGAGGGCGTCAGCGTGCGGCGGTGAGAATGGGTCCGTCCAACCTCCGGAGAGCCTCAACCAGCAGGGCGGGGACGGCGATGCGGAGTGCGACGGCGCCCTTGAACAGGAAGGCGAGCGCGGTCGCGAGCGAATAGACCGATGCCGGGTCCTTCCACCGCCGGCACCGGACCGCCCCTGGAGGCGACAAGCCCCCGGGAAACAGCACCTCTACTGGCTGTGGCTCAAGTCGTTCGATGACGGCGGTGCGAAGGGCCTCTGCGGGGTCGGCGTCGTCGGCGAGGGAGTTGCAGTCCTCGTCCATGTCGGCGTCGTCGCACACCTCGACGCCCCCGGGATGCACGTCGGGGCGTGAATCCTCGCAGTCCGAACCGTCGAGGAGGAAGCCCGGAGGGTGCGCGCATACGACCTCGTAGGTGTACGCGTCCCCGAAGCCGTCCGCGTCCGCGTCCGGGTGCCACTCGGTCGCTGGGTTGACCGCCCAGTCGCTGTCGTCGCAGTCCGCTACGTTGTCTGCGTACCCGACCGGCTGGTCGCATTGCGCCAGCGCGGTGTCGGGCTGCGCCCCGTACCCGTCCCCGTCCGCGTCCCGGTACCAGGTGGGGACGTCGATGCCGTCGTCGATCTCGCCGTCGCAGTCATCGTCCCTCCCGTTGCAGACCTCGACCGCGGCGGGGGAGATCTTGGCCTCCGCGTCGTCGCAGTCCCCGGACGCGTTGGCCAGCTCGCCCTCTGCCGGGCACCGCTCGGTGGCGACGTCGCTCCCGTAGCCGTCACCATCGGCGTCGATCCACCCCCTTCTCGCGGCGCCGATCGACGGATCCCTGTCATCGCAGTCGTCCGGCCGAGGCACCCCGTCGTGGTCGGCATCGAGCCGTTCGACGAGTCATCGTCCCCGACCAGCGCGCAGCCGCTGAGAAGGGGCGCCACGAGGGTGCCCAGCAGTGCGGTGCCGGCCGAAAGATGTCGGATTGTTGGTGATAACCCGTGCCGAATGCCCCTTACCCGACGAGCACCCCGCTGTCCCCACAGCACCCGGCCCGAGCGCATGCCCGGTTACCGAATGGGTCGCGCGGAGGAAAGTGGGATGAGGCGGCCGGTGCTCCAGAGCAGAGATGGGACGGGTAGAAGCTCGTCGGCCGGAACGACTGCTGCGGGTGAACACGCAATTTGTTTTTTGAACATGTTGTGAATAACTCTTGACCATGTTCTGCGTGGACGCTACTGTGTGTCCATGCTTCCATTCCTCCTCGCCTCCGCCCTCGCCGCCACTCCTGCAGACGTAGCCATCGTTCCTGGTTGCCCCACGGCGGAGGACGGCACCATCTCCCACTGCCAGCAGCGGCGGGTGGCCTGGGTCAGCCGCCTCTGGAACGAAGGGCGGGTCTCCCACGTCATCACGTCAGGCGCCGCCGTGTACAACCAATACGTCGAGGCAGACGTCATGGCCGACGCCCTGGTGGCGCTGGGAATCCCTGCCGACCGCGTCCTCCGCGAGCGAAACGCGCTGCACACCGACGAGAACATCGCATGGTCGCTGGCGATAGCCGAGCAGCATGGGTTCGACGACATCGTGGTGGCCACCGACATCGGGCAGGCCCAGCAGGGGTGCGCCCTGGTGCGAGCCTGGAGCTCGGCCCGTTGCGCCGCCGAGGCGGTTGACTACCGGGTGGTGCGACTCGACCTGTTGACGGGAGCATTCGGGCTCCCCGATCTGAGGGCGACGCCGACCTCGAACTGGGTCCCGCTCGAAGAGCGCGAGCAGCGGATCGCCGATGAGACCGGAACCCGGGCCCGCCGCTCATCGTTCCTGCTCTACCTCGGTCAGGCCCTCGATGGCGTGAGCGGTCCCCCTCCTGTGCTCCCGCCGGCGCACCTGCGCACGGCCCCTGGGGTCTGAACCTCCCGCGGCAAGCCGAACCTTCAAAAACACAAGGTTGTCGATAGTTGTTCAGCATAGACGAATGAACAAGAAACGGATAACATAGCCCATGAACATCAGCATCGGCGCCCTCGCGAACGCGACCGGCGTTCCTGCCAACACGATCCGGACCTGGGAACGACGGTACGGCTTTCCTGTCGCGAGTCGGACCGCGGGCGGGCAGCGGGTTTACGATCCCGACTGTGTCGAGCAGGTGCTGCTCGTGGCGAGGGCCATCGCGCGCGGACACCGCCCCGCCCAGCTCTTCAGCGCGTCGATTGCAGAGCTGCGATCGCTTGGCAGCGCTGTGTTGCCGGGGGACCACGCGGCCCGCCCATCCCCGGCGCCGGGGACCCGGAGCCTGCCGGATGACGTGGACGTCTGGGTGCAGCATGCCGCCGCGCTGGATGGAGACAGCCTCAAGCGGGCGTTCCGCTCCCGCCTCGCGAACCTTGGGATGGAGGCGTTCCTGGCGGCGTGGGTCGGGCCGTTCCTCGGGGCGCTCGGCGAGGCCTGGGTGGCCGGTCGTATCCAGCCGTTCCACGAACATTTCGCGACCGAACGCCTCGGAGAATTCCTGGCCAACACCTGGAGGCCGCTGGCAGAGTCGAACTCGGGGCCCGTCGCGGTGCTCGCGACGCTGCCTGCCGAGCGACATGGCCTCGGCCTGCATCTGGCCGCCTGCCTCACGGCCAGTGCAGGGTGGCGGATCGTCTTTCTCGGCGTCGAGACTCCCGCGCCCGACATCGACGCCTGCGCCCGGCAGGTGGGGGCGCGCGCGGTGCTGGTGAGCGTTTCGTCTGCCTCCAGCCCGGGCCAGATCGAGTGGGATCTCGCCGCACTCCGAGCGCGTCTTCCCAGCTCGGTGCTGCTTG
The DNA here is from genome assembly GCA_903875225.1 of uncultured Pseudomonadota bacterium. Taxonomy (GTDB): domain Bacteria; phylum Myxococcota_A; class UBA796; order UBA796; family SXON01; genus CAIUMM01. The sequence goes on along the minus strand of CAIQVJ010000061.1, from coordinate 61,197 downwards.
TCGTGGGCGGAGCGGGCGCCCCGTCGGACCCGGGAGGGAACACGCGGGTGTGGATGGGCCTCCAGGGGTTCTCCACGTGGTTGTCTGATCAGACCTCCACCGACCCCCTGCACGACAACCAGCCTCGCCCGGCCGGCTGACCGGGAGCCCTCCCCAGTTTGTCCTTGAAAGTTCACCTCGGGGTCGGGCACCTCGGCATTCCAGGCGGTCCCGAACCGGTAGAATCTCGTCGGCCGGGAAAGTGGAGGGCCGCCGAGTTGATCGAGCCGCCTCCTTGATCCCGGGCAGGTCGCCGCGCGTCAGCCGGCCAGCATTCTGGGCCGCTGTGTTATGCATTGCGCTCCCCCGATCCCGGATCAGCTCGGTGCGCTCTCCCCGCGTTTCTCGCTCCCCAAGTCTGGTCCGCCCTCCGGCGTCCCGTCCCCGTCGAGCCGGCTTCGTCGTGCTCGCCGTCGCGTTGGGCTCCGCGCCAGTTGCCAGCGCGGGCGACCTTGAGGACGCCCAACGCACGATGGAGATTACCCAGAAGTTGCAGGACGGCGCCGACCCCTGTCCTTACCTTCCGGAGCTGCGTGCGCTCATGAATCGCATGGCGAACTCCAATCCGGTGGTCTATGAGGCGCTGAAGCCCGAGCTCGACGAAGTCAACGGACTGGACGTGAGCTGCGCAGCGTCATCCTCGCAGTCCCCAGATCAGAACGGCAATGCTCCCCCTCGTGATGATGCGGCTGCCGCCCCCAAGGCCGCCGAAACTGGTGCCGCTGCCTTCGACGTGCGATATTCCGGCAGGGAGACCCGGAGCTTGACGGACGAGGAATTCGCGAAGCTGAGGTCCGGGCTCCGCTACGATCCGCCGACTGCCGCGATCGCGCCAGGCGGGTCCGCGACGACGGTGTTGAAGGAATCTGACGGGTCAGCTCTAGTTACGGTGACCGTGCGTTGGCCAGGCGTCGTTCGGAACGGGGCCATCATCACGGCAAATTTTCACGTCACGATGCAAAACAGCAGCAACTGTCTCTTCAGTAGCAACGCCAGCTTTCTCGACCCGTCCTCTGCGATCAACGCCCAAGCCATCAGCTTCGCGGCCTGGTCGGGTTGGGTGACCCTGCATGAACCTTCCCGAGGGGAAACGACGAATTTCGATGGCGCGGCGACGCTGGGCAGCCAGTACCCTTCACTCGTCTTCAGGCCGGATCAGGCGGGCTACTCCCTGACACAATGCCGGACCCCCATTGTCGAGCCTGGGCCGGGTTCCCCTTAGCAGTCGAGCAGCGGGCGCTATCCGCCCGTGAACGTACAACTCGGAATCAGGCACCTGGGCATCAAAAGCGGGACCGAACGGGTAGAATCTCGGCCGGGACACCATGTTCTCTGGTCACTGGAACATCCCCACGGCCTCGACGAGGCTTGCCGAAGGCACGAACCCATGTCGGAAGAGCACGACGACGAAGCACGGTTCGCGCATCTCGACGGCAGAGTAGTCCGTTTCTAATGCCTTGGTCAGATACGGGCTCAGTCCCTCGCGCGTGGGTGCCTTGAACACGATGTCGACCTCTGCGTGGTTGAACCGCTCTCGCAACTCCCGGAATTGAAGCACGGACACCGACACGCCCGGGTGGCTCCAGAGCAGCCAGGGCTTCGGGCCCAGGCGCCCCGTGGCGGGGTAGAACATCTCCAACTCCGGAGCGAAGAAGACGCGCGCGTCCCCCGCGGCGGCGACGATGGCCTCGACGCGCTCGATGGCGAGTTGCTGTTCGGCGCGGACGTGAACCCCCCGGAAGAAACCGGAGGTCACCTCATGGTCGTTCGCGATGGGCGCCTGCAGCCATGTGCCGTCCTCGTCCCAGGCCTTCCGGAGACCCTCCCAACCGTACGACACCGCGAAGACACCCGCGCTCGCAGCGAGGCCGATGAGGGGGCTGATCGACCGGGCCGTCGGCCCGGGTGCACCGACCCTGCGGGCCGCCACCGCGGCGATCAACAAAAGGCAGAGCGCTCCAGGGAGGGTTCCGGAGGGGGCCTCGCCCGAGGTGATGAAGCCGACGGCCTGGACGACGGACGACCCGAGGAACAGCACCGCGAAGTACCGTAGCTGCCGGGATTCTGGCGCCGCACGGATCAAATCCAGGAGGAGCGCTCCGCCCACGAGAAAACATGTTCCGGGGCCGATAACGGGCATCGCCAGGATGTCAGACGGGAGCCCGAAGAACCGCTCGGCAATCGCCTCTGGGTGCAGACTCGGCCGGTCCGGAACAGAGAGGTTTCGCAGGATGGCGGCGATGTCCCAGTCTGCCCACACGAGCACGGCGCCGGCGCCCACCAGGAGCGGGGCGATGCGGAGAGCGAGGCCCTTCACGGCGCTCCGCAGGACACACGCCGCGCCGTCCCGGATCATGACCAACTCGACGGCCAGCAGGACGGCCGAATGGAGCACGCCGAGATGCACCTTGTTCAGGGCAATCAGCGCCGTCAGCGACCAGGCAGTGACGCTCCAGACCGTCCAGCGTCTGTCGGCGGACGCGCCGATCATGCACAGAACCGCGGTGTGCCACGCGACCACGAGCAGGTACCCGAGATGATTGTAGTACAGTGTTCCTATCACCGGCAGCGTCGTGCTCACCAGCGCGAACGCGAACACGCCGGCGGCCGGGCGGGAGAGGACCGGGGCAAGACTCAGCCCGATGACCAACGCGCCGATCCCCGAGAGAAGCGAGGCCAGGTGCACACTCGAAAGATACGTGACGCCGCACGCGGCGTACCCGGCGGCCGTCAGGATGCCGGACAGCGGCGCCAGCGGGGTCTCGATCTCCACGAAGGGCGCCTGACCCTGATAAATCAACCATCCGTAATGATAATTGATGCCGGTGTCGAAGAGGTACAGGCCGGTTCGTCCGTTGACTTCGCAAAGTACGACACACGCCAGGGCGACCAGCGACGCCCAACCGAACTCTCGCCAAACGCGTGTCATTCCGAACCTGCGGCCGGCGCGCCGGGCGCTGCCCTGAGCTCGACCATGCAGCGCAGGGTCCGCGCGACCGCCCGACGCTTGGACTGCCAGTTGAACGCCCACTTCGATTCGCCGTGCTCCCGGAGCCCGAACTGCACGTCGAAGCTTGATATCTCGAATCCGAGTCGTTCAGCGGTACTCAGGAAGTGCAGATCCAGGCTCAGGTCCGACGGGGGACTCGCAGCGGCGTCGAGGAGGTCGCGATGAAAGGCCTTGGGCTGTCCGTTGATGTCGGGGAGGCGCTGACCCAGGATTCCGAGCGCCGCCAGCTCCATCCCGAACGTGAACGCCGCGTCCTTGAGCGGACGGCCGCGACGGCGGCCCTTCACCAGGGTGCGGGCCGGGTGCGCAGACGCGGCCAGCCGCTCGAGCGCATGGACGGCATCCAGCGGCGGGGTCTGTCCGTCAGCGTGCGTCCAGGCCAGCAGTTCACCCCTTGCCGCGCGGAGTCCTACCAGGATTCCGTGACCGTACCCGATGTTGGGAGGCGCCACTGCCGCGACGCGAAGCCAACTGCCGCCCTCCGCCTGGACGGCCTTGTGAAGGATCTCAGCGCTGCCATCCGTGCTCCCGTTGTCCACCAGGATCAGCTCCCAGGCCTCCGCCCCAGGGCGGCTACGGATGGCCCGAAACCGCGCGAGGAGCGCCGGTAGGTTGGGAGCCTCGTTGTAGCAGGGAACGACAATCGAACGGCTGACCGTCATGCCGCCTTCCCGGAACGCAGGGGCCTGCCGCCTCGGAAGACCATATTCCAGTAGATGAAGGTCGATAGTTCGTTCGGCGTGCCCCAGGGGATGAACTTTTCCACGTGGATCGCGCGCACATCCAACTGCCGCGCGACCGCCTGTCGGATCATGGTGTCGATGTAGAACTCCCCACGCACCGTCTCGCCGCTGCCGATCAGCGCCTCGTAGAGCTCGTTGAACAGGGCAGCACTACGGAACCAGAAGGTGCCAGTCAGCGTTTCCTGCAACCGGAGGTCTACACCGGGCACGACCTTCTTCACGGACACCGCCTCGACGCGGGATGCGGGGTTCGCGACCAGCCATCCGTACATTTCGGGCCTCCACCGCGCCGGCAGGTAGGACGGCGCAGAAAACACCGCGACGTCCGGCCCGTCGTCCTGCTCCAGCACTCGCAGCACGGCTGGATCGTAGAGATACCCGGCATCGCAGGAGGCCACGAGGACCGGCGCTCCGCGCGGTGCCCTCGCGACACCCAGCCAGGCGCTCGTCGCCTGCCCGTTGGTGACCGCGGGGACCGGGACGATTTCGGTCGGACCCGGGAGGGCCGAAACCATCGCCCTGAACGTGGCGTCCTCCCCCAGGGAGTCCCGCACTACGAGCACCCGCGCCGACGGCTTCGGCAGAAAGGCGAGTGTCTGCTCGACCATCGGCGCCCCCCCGACGTCGATCATCGGCTTGTGGACGCCAAGGCCCTCGTCCACGAAGCGCTGCCCACGCCCTGCCATGGGCACGATCAGGACGCTTCTCGTCGAGATGCCCGCCACGTCCTCTACGAACGCATCCAGGCAGCGCATCGCGCGCGCCCACCCGGTCCAGTCTTCCAGGTCCTCGGCGGTCCCCCACTGGAAGAACCGCTCGAGTGGGTATGCGCCGACCCTGTCACCCGCCGCGATCTGTCGCTGGACCGCAGTTGACACGTAGAACTCGCCAGCGGCGCGCTCTCCCTCTGCCACGATTGCGCGAGAGGCCTCCAGCAGAGCGCCGGCGCGTCGGAACCAGAAGAGCCCCGCCGAGGCATATTCGTCCATCCTGTTTGGCGTGAAGTGATGCTTTTCGCGAATCTCTTGCACGTGCGCCCCGGGTGCGGAGGCCGGATCCTCCTCGGTTCGCATGTAGGCATAGAGCGTAGGGCCGAGAGAATGGGGGTGAAAGCCGCGGTAGGCGCTCATCGCGGCGTCCCACCTTCCGGCCCGGCACCACTCCAGAAAGGCCGGAAGCGACCAGCGCACGCCAAAGTCGCAATAGCTCAGGAGGAGCTCTTCGTTGGCATCGATCCGATCGGCGACCGCCAGCAGGGTTCGAACCGGGCCATCCCGGTGCGGCTCGATGATCGCCACCTCCGCCGCTGGAGCGAGCCTCGCCAACTCCGCGATCAACGGCGTCGTCTGGGCGTGCTCTCGATTGATCGCGATGAGCAGTCGATCCGAAGGATGAAGGGGGGAGAGGTCGCGCAGGACGTGCTCGATCATCGGCCGATCATCGACCGTGATCAGGGGCTTGGCCGCCGTGTGGCCGGCCCGCCGGTAGCGCTCCCCGAATCCTGCCATTGGAACGAATACAAGCATTTCTATGGACCCTCACAACGTTGGAGACGAAAGAGCTCGGACGGCATCCCTGCGACTTCGGCCGCTTCTCCAGGATCGATGTACCGGGCGCGGCCACGCCTGCGGAGTGCAGCATCAACCATGTCGTGTGCCGCGAGCGTCTCGACTGCGAATTCCAGGCCTCGCCGGTTTGGCGCAACCACCGCGCGCCGGGCACCGTCGCTCACGACGAACGGTCGACCAACGGCGGCGAGTGCTGATGCGATCCGATTGGCATCCGCGATGTCATCAAACCCTATCCAAGGGCAGAACACCGCTGCATCGGGAAAAAGCACCCGAGCGGGGCCACCGGGCGCGAAGGGCACCTCCTGCAAGAGGCCTCCGGGAAGGGTTCGAAGCGGCGCGGACCAGTATCTGGCAACCCGGTCATCCAGCGATTCGGGATCGCCAAACCGATCGCGACAGAGCCGGTCGAACGTCCGGGTGAGGCTGATCGCCTCGTCCACCTCGTCTGCGAACACGACGAGCCCGTGGGATTGAAGAATGGCGACGCAAGGGCCTCGCAGATCGGCAACCGCGTCGCGAACCAGGCGCCCCAATGCCGGGCCCGGCCGTGCGTACCCGACCACAAGGACCAAGGCTGCCCCTTGGAGATCGGGCGCGCGCTCGTCGCTCGCGCACGCAACGAGCAGCGCTCCCAGGCTGTGGGTATGGGCGACAACCCGGGGTCCCACCGTATGAAGCGTCACCTCCAGGGAGGGTCGAGGTGCCAACGCTGCCACCAGAGCGTCCGCACCGGGCGCTCCGTCGAGCACGGCCCGGCCCAGCCCGAGCGGCACCGTCGTTAGCGCTCCTTCCCGGTCGAGATCCCGGAGGCGGACTCCGCTCGCCTTGATCGTGACGTTGTCGCCGTCTTTCAGTGACACGTTCCCGCCCGGGCCCTGGACCATGTCCAGCCCACCCAGCGCCCTCCCGAGGCGGATGATCTCGGCGTTTCTCAAGGATCACCGAGGATATGCTTGATGACGGTCGCGAGGTCGCACCCGCCCTCACCAGCGTGGAGAAACGGAATTCCCAACCGTCGCGCACCCATCCCGTCCCGGGCGTCGTCATCGCCCACGACGATGCAATCCATGATGTTCACGCCGATGCGCGCGGCGCCGAGGAGGAATACGGCAGGGTCGGGCTTCTCGACGGCCACCTCCTCGCTGGCCACGAGGGCGTCGATACGCCCAAGCAGACCGAACTCGGCGCATTTGCGGAGCTGCACGTCGAGCGTGAGGTCGGTGACGATCGCCGTTCGCCACCCCCGCGCTCGTGCCGCGGAGAGGAGCGTCACGACATCCGTGCTCAGCCGTGCCGAACACAGGAACACATCCCAGTACTCGCGGTTCCAGAGAGGCACTTCCGAGACTGCGTCAAAACGACCCAGCATGGCAAGCAGTTCGTGCAGGTACAGCAGCCGGGAGTGTGCGCTTCCGCGTGCGCCCAGCCGTTCCCGTACCCGATCCCGCGCCTCGAGGTACGCCGCACCGATCGTGGCCGGGTCGAGGTCCAACCGCGCGGCCACACGTTCGCACAGGGACCGCCGCGCGACGCCCTCCGGCGCCGGGTAGGAGTAGAGCGTCCCATCCAGATCGAGCAGCATGCCCCGCCGCATGTCACGCCTGCTCATTGTACTGCAACCGCGCGCTGAGCGCGTGAAGAAGCACGAGTTGGACGACCCCCCGACCGCCGTGTCTCCAGCCCGATGCGTCGATCATCTCCTCCACGTGAGGAATGGCGGCGCTTGCCAGCGCATTGAGCGTGCTCGGTTCGATCCTGCCCCGCACTGCGAGGGTCTCGCGCGTGAGCGCCCCGTCCGACCCCCATTCCACGGAGAGTCCCGGTGCCTGCGACAAGACCTCGAGGAGATCGAGGGACTTCAGCGCTGTGCGCAGCTCGACTTCGACGACGAATTCGTCGGCAACCTCACTCCCGACGGAGAGGTGCCGGACGACGACGTCCGCGTAGCGGGCCTGGGGGCGCACGAACCGCGTGGAGTCCTCCTCGCGGCGATCCAGTTCGGCGCCCGCCCGTTCGGACGCGTAGCCTCGCTTCGCCACGTCGCGGGCCACCTTCCATGCCCGTCGGAGGGCCTCGTCCGTGTCGACGAACAGCTTCAGGTGGAGAAGGTTCCGCTGCTGTTCCAGGTAGAAGGGATGTAGTCCGACGATCGCGACGAACGGGGTCGGCTCCACGCGGACGGGGCCGGTGAATCGTCCATTCTCGTGGTCATACTGGCGCTTCAGTACGCCGGCCCCGCGCCGCAATGCTGCCACGGCCTCGACTTGCGCGATCAGGTGATTCGCGCGCGGGTCGAGGTGGGTGTGCTGGCGCCACATCGCGTGGCCCCGCTCCCAGCGGTGATCGTCATCCCCGTTGACTGCGGTGTACTGGGCCCCGAGCAACGCCGCGAGATCCTGGCTGATCGTATGCTTCCCCGCCCCGCTGTCTCCGCCTATCCCGATCATGAAGGTCGTATCGAGGAAATCATGCAGATCACTCCCGCGGACCCCGACGCGGTACATCTCGAAGGCGGTCATGACCGTCACCGCGAACAGCAGGCTCCACGACACCCCAGCCGCCCGTGGCGAGAAGAGCTGGGGCACGAGCCCCGAAACCTTCAGCGTGAGGGCATGGCCAAAGCCGGGCCCGAGCGTTGGATCGACGGCCTCGAGGAACGTCTCCGGCTGTGAAACGAAGAAGTAGAGGAGGTAGGCCACTGCGAGGGCATCCAGCGCGACGCGCCCAGTCCGGGTGAGGCGCGCGGCAAGGCAGATCGCGAAAGGAAGCGCCCAGATGAACCACCCAGGTTGAGGGGGGGTGAGCGTCACGAGGAGGAGGTAGACGGTCCCGATGTACGTGAACGTGAGATCGCGGTCAACCCGGCGATAGGAGGCGAAGCGGAGGAAGACGACCGTCAGCGCGGCAAGGCATAGGTAGAGCCCGGAGCCCTGGGGGCCGAACGGCAGCACCACCGCCCAGAAGCGCTCGAACTCAGCGCTGCCGAACACGATCGAGCGAAAGCCGCGGAGTGGGAGCAGGGCGAGGTACGGGCCACCGCCGAGCCACAGGGTCACGCACACGAACAGCACCCAGCCGAGCCGCTGACGATGCACGAACACCAGAAGAAAGGGTACACACAGGAGCAGGTGTCCCTTCGTCGCCAAGGCGAGGCCCACGAGCAAGGCGCCGGTCCACATCCTTCGCGAGAACATGAAGTAGAGCGCGCCACACATGAGCGCGGTCGGCAGCAGGTCCAACTGGCCGTGCACGTAGGTGGCGTAGAAGACGATCGGGTTCAGCCACCACAGGCGGACCGCGTCCTCTGTGTGCACGCGAAGCCATCGCATCAACAGGACCAACACGACGAGGTCCGCGCAGATCAACGGGAGCCGGAGCAAGAGGAGTCCGAGGTGACCTGCGGGGTTGAAATCAAAACAGAGCGCCGGAAACCAGGAGAGGGAAAGAATTCCGAGCATCCCGGGGCCGTATGGGAACGCCTGGGGCTCCGCGGCGGCTTCGAAGTGCGCCCAAGGATTGGCAAACCCACTGTGCACGAAGAAGTAGAGGAATGGTGCAAACCACTGTGTCGCGAAATGCGATCCGAACAGGCAAGAGGCCACGACCTTCATGACCAGTCCCGCCCAGAACAGCTTCGACGTCCGAAGGATCGCCGCAGCCTGGCGGATCATCGAGGGCGGAGGATGCCATGGTTGCGGCGGCTCGGGAGGTTGAACGAGCCCTGCCAGCGCAGGCTCGCTCATCCGCGGCCGCGCCATAGATCGGGACGCTTGGTGCAGACGGCGTGGTACGGGCGATCCCCAAGCGCCGCGCGCCACGAGGCCACGACCGCCGGATCCTTCCCCTGCAACTCCGGACTCACGAGGCACAGCGCGAACGCGTCAGCGAACCGGCCCCAGGAGTGCAGGTCCAAGGGCCAGGCCGAGAAACAGTCGATCCAGATCCACCTGGCCAACCCCTGCCAGAGGGACACCGCCTCCGGGGGCTCGAACTCGGACCACCTCACGGCGAACCGCCGCTCACCAGAACGGGCCAACTTGACCGCCGCGGGCACGCTCACGTCGAGCAGGAACAGGTCTTCGATGCCGAACCGTCGAGCGGCAGCCAGGCAATACTCCTCGATACCCTCGCACTTCACGTTGAAGATGCACGGGCGCGCGCCGACGTGTGCTAGAAACTCCTCGAGGGTGGGTCCGTCCGTGAAGGGATCGTGTGTGACGATGACCCTGTCGCCGTCCGAGCGGAGGTCGAATTCGATCCCCGCATCCGGCCGCACCCGTCCGAGCGCCTCGACCGAGTTGATTCGATGTTCGTAGATTCGCACCACGGGCAAGTTCCAAGGGTCTAGACCATAGCACGTCGGGACCGCGCCACGGAGGCCAGGCAGCATGAACGGGTCACCTCGGAGCACATGCGGCATCGTACACCCCGCCGCCCCCGCTCCGCCCTTCCGGCCCCGCGCGCTCCCGCGCTACGCCCCCGCCAGCGGGTGGGCGGAGGGCGGCGCGGTGGTCCGGGCCGTGTGGCAGCTTGCCTGGGATCGCATCCCGGGCGGGGATCCGGGCCCCACGGTGACGGGGATCGGCGGGGGCGCGTGACGGGGCCCGGCGCCGTACCCAGCGCGCGACCCGCCAACCCGCCGACCGTTCTGCACATCTCCAGATCCTGGAAAGAAACGTCATGAAAAGCCGATAGTGAGCATACCGCGGGAGGGTATGGCCCCTCCGGTGCTGGCCGTGAGGCCCTCCAACCCCCGGGCCCGACAACGCCCGCGGGGGCCTGCGTCGGCGTTGATGGAAGGCTCGGCTACCACCGCGACCACGCGGTCCAGACCGTCCCGCCGGAGGTGGCCTCCGCGCGCGCCGGTCCTATCAGCTCCTGCGCGATCGGTTACGTAGGCTATTCAAATGCAGTTCACTCAACAATCGCTGACAAGGACGCTGCGTACCGCGGAGGACATCCCCCGATTGCTCGCCCTGGAGCCCACCGTCGAGCCCGCCGACATCCTTGCTGCGGTCACGCTGATCGGCGCCCCGGTCGCGGACCCGGTGGTGCAGCGACTGCGGTGCCAGTTCCTCCAACACCTGATCGAGCAGCGTGGTGACAGGCGGTCCTTCGGGCCACTCGTCGCCGCGCTCAAGATCGTCGATCCCAGCGTCCGGGCCGTGCTGGTCGCTGCCATGCCGCGCGTGAACGATCCAGCGCTGCACTCGTTGCTCACTGCGCTCCTGGGACACCGCGACCGCGGCGTGCGGCACGCAGCGGCCCAGATCCTCACCAGGGTCGGGGGGAAGACCGCCCTCGCCGACATCACGCTGATGGTCGCGGACAAGGCGTTCCCCGCGCGGATTCTCGCGGCCGAGGTCGCCGTGAGGGTCGCTGGGCACCACGCACTCCCCGCGATCCGGGCCGCGCTGGGTGTGGCCGATGCCGCGGAGAAGCAGCGTCTTGTCCGGCTGCTGGGCGACGAGACCGTCATGGGGAGGGACCGCACGGGTGCCCTGGCTCTGCTCGGTGAGATGCTCTGTGACCCGGAGCCGGAGGTGCTCGCGGCGGCGACAGCGGCGTTCGGTGGACTCGCGAACGAGGATGAGTGGTTTGACTTCGCTGCACCCGCGCTCGAGTCCCCCCACATGGTCGTTGCGGTTGCAGCGCTCACCGGCCTGCGTCGTTGGAGCTCACCGCGGGCGTTGGATGCGCTGCGTGCGAAGTTCAGGTCGGGTCCGAAGGCGATGCGCCTGGAGGTCCTGGCCGCGTTGGAGCACATCGGGAGCGACGGCGTGGTGCCGCTGCTGGTGGAGGCAGTGTCCCACCGCCAGCTGGAGGTGCGTACCCAGGCGATCACCGTCCTCGACGCGCTCGGGCGCAGCGGACGGGTGAACGTCGTCCCGACCGTGCTCTGGCTCCTTCGGAGCGCGGACCCCGAGACGAGGCGGATGGCGGTCGAGATCGCGAGAAGGACAGGTTCGGCGTCCACCGAGGTCTGGCCGCAGCTGTTCGTGCTCTTGCGTGACCAGGACTGGTGGGTGCGGGAGCGGGTGTCCGATGCGCTGCTGGAGATCGCCGGAGAGCAACTATTGCCCTTCGTCATGGGCTTCCTGGCGGACCCGGAGAGCCCCGTGCGGCTCTTCGGCGTGGAGGTCATCCGCAAGTTGCGCGCCGAAAAGGCCCTGGGCGCACTGGTGAAGACCGCCCGGGAGGACACGGACTGGTGGGTCCGGGAGCGCGCCGTGGAGGCAGTCGGCGTCATGGGTGACCCCCGGGCCGCGCCCTATCTCGTGGAGTTGGCCCAGCGGGACCCCGCGCTGCGTGTGTCCGCGATCCGTACGCTCGGTGCGATGAGAGCGGTGGACATGGCGCCCCACGTTGCCCGGTTCCTCGATTTCGCCGACCCCGGCGTGCGGCAAGCCGCGCTCCTCAGTCTCGAGGAACTGGGAGCGCGGGCACAGGTCGCGGCGGTTGCGCCGCTCGTAGGCGACCCCGACCCAAGCGTCGCACTCGTGGCCCGCCGGCTTGTCCTTGGCTGGAACATGGAGGTGGCCGTCGTCTCGAACCTGCGCGGACTCGATGCGCTGTGCAAGCGAGCCGCGGACCTCGGTGTCGATGACCTGCTCCTCATTCCCGACCGACACGCGTTGGGCAAGCACTCGGGGCGCATGCAGCCACTGTCGGATCAGGTGCTGTCCGGGGAGGACATCCGGTCTCTGCTCGTGGGAGTGCTCACGCCCACTCACCTCCAAGAGCTCGATGCCCTCCGCGACGTGGACCTCTCCTACCAGGTGCCCGGCGGAGGCCTCCGGTACCGCGGCAACGTGTTCCGGCAGCGCGCCGGCCTGAGCGCGGTGTTTCGCGTGGTGAAGTCGAGCATCCCGAGCCTCGATGACCTTGGGCTCCCGCAGAGCGTTCGCGGGCTCGCCGAGCTCAAGAACGGCCTCGTCCTTGTCGGTGGGCCCAGCTGTTCGGGCAAGTCGACCACCCTCGCTGCGTTGATTGATCGCATCAACGCTACTCGGTCGAGCCATGTGATCACCCTCGAAGACCCGATCGAGGTCGTTCATCCCTGCAAGCGCGGCCTCGTGAACCAGCGCGAGTTGGGCTCCCACGCGAGCAGCTACCTCTCCGCGCTGCGGGCCACGCTCCGGCAGGACCCGGATGTCATCCTCGTCGGTGAGCTGCGAGATCTCGAAACCGTGGCATTCGCCGTCAGTGCCGCAGAGACCGGCCACCTTGTCCTCGGCACAGTCCACACGCTCTCGGTCGACACTGCCGTCGACCGTCTGATCCACGCCTTCCCCCACGACCAGCAGGCCCAGGTGCGCTCGCAGCTCGCGGGTACGCTCCGAGGCGCGGTCTGCCAGCTCCTCCTCCCCCGGCTCGATGGGGGCGGGCGCGTGCTCGCGTGCGAGGTGATGCTGAGCAACGACGCCGTGGCGCAGTACATCCGGGCCGGAAAGACGCATCAGCTCCCGTCCGTGATTGCCACTGGCCGCGACTTCGGGATGCAGGCAATGGACACAGAGCTGCTCCGGCTCTACAAGGCCGGGGTGATCAGCGGGGAGACCGCGTACGTGAAGGCAAGGAACAAGAAGGACTTCGAGGCGATGCTGGCCGCGAGCGGCAGCGACGCAGGTCGCACCGGGACGGCGGTCTGATGCCGATGCTCGACAGCTTTTTCCGGGTCATGGTGGATCAGCGGGCGAGTGATCTGCACCTGCACGCCGGGAAGCAGCCATTGCTGCGACTCGATGGGGCGCTGGTGCCGCTGCCTTTTCGGGTGTTGCACGCTGCCGACGTCCGCAGGTTCCTCGACGAGCTGCTCTCCCCGGAACAGCGGGAGCAGTTCAACCGCGAGTGGCAGGTCGATCTCCTCTATGAGCTGGCGGGTGTAGGGCGGTTCCGCACGAGCTGTTTCCATCAGCACGGCGGGCCCGGCGCGGTGTTCCGGCTGATCTCCCAGCGCGTCCCGACTATGACCGAGCTGAACCTGCCCAGATCCGTCCGCTGGCTCACGCGGCTGCAGTCGGGCCTGGTGCTCATCTGCGGGCCGACCGGCTCCGGGAAGTCCACCACGCTGGCCGCCATGGTCAACGACATCAACGCGACGAGCGCGAGGCACATCGTCACGCTCGAGGATCCGATCGAGTTTGTCCACCCCACGCTCATGGGCGTGGTCACCCAGCGGCAGGTGGGCCGGGACATCGGGAACTTCCAGGACGGCCTGCGTTCGGCGCTCCGGGAGTCGCCCGACGTGCTCATGGTGGGTGAGCTGCGGGATGCCGACACTGTTGGAATGGCCCTGCAAGCGGCTGAGACCGGGGTGCTGGTGCTGGCGACGCTCCACACCAACAGCGCTGCCAAGGCGGTGGACCGCATCGTCGATGCGGTTGCAGAAGGTTCCCGTGAGCAGACGCGAGCGAGTCTCTCCGTGCTGCTGCGCGGTATCGTCGCCCAGCAGCTCTGCCGGCGCGCGAACGGGGACGGGCGCATCGCCGCCCTCGAGGTGCTGTTGGGTGATGTCGCTGTTGCGAGCATGGTGCGAACGGGGAAGGTCCACCTGCTGGAAGCGATGCTCCAATCTGCCAACGTGGATCAAAGCGGGAACCAGGGCATGGACACCTGCCTCTTCCAGTACGTCCGGGACGGTGCGGTGGCGGCGGAGGAGGCGATCCGGTGCGCCAACCTGCCTGCCCTGCTCCGCGAACGACTCGCCAGGCTGCCGGTCGAGGCCTGAGTGGACGCCCCGAGCCTTGCGCGCAGCCCTCGGGAGAGGGCGCCCGAGTCGCTGTCCCGAATGCTCTGGCTCGCGCGAACGCTCCGGGAGCGCGGGCGCGACCTGGAGGCAGGGGCCTTGCTCCTCGCATTCGTCGAGCCTGAGATCCGCCGGAGGCCGCCGCTGGCGGATGATACGACGACCGTGCTCGCAGCCGCCGCTGCGGCGTTCGACGCTGCGTCCCTACCGGATGTGGCAGCGGAGGTCTCACGCATGGGCGGGCCCCGGGCGGACGATCCGGGCGCGGCGTTGTGTACACGCGCCTTCGTGGCGGATGGGGCCAGCGCGGCGGTGGATCTGGTCGGCGCGGGGTGGTCACCGAAGGAGCGGGTCGCGACGATGGTCGCCCTCGGCCTCACGTCAGCCGGCGCTGCGCTGGCCGATCGGCTCGACCTGCACGCCGAGGCCGCCAAGCTCTGGGCGCAGTCGGGCCGATTCTTCGAGTCCTCCCGGGCGTGGCTCGCCGCCAGGGAGCCGAGCCGCGCGATCGAGGCGCTGACCCGCCTGGGGCACACTGACCCCCGATACCGAAGATCGTGTGCCGCGCTGGCGCGCATGGCAGACCGCCAGGATTACCTGGACTTCGAGATCGACCGGTTCGTGGCGCCATTCGTCGCCTCGAGGCCCGAGGATCGGGTCGACGAGGATGCGTTCCTGTTGCTCGCTGGACTGTATGGACGCCATGGCCGGGGGCAGGAGGCATCCCGTCTGGTGGCGGCAGTGCGCGCTCGTTCGCCTGGCCGTCCCGATCTGCCGGCCGGCCGAGCGCTGCCCGAGGCTCTCGCGCCCGGTCTGCCCGCCATCCAGGACTTCCCCGACCTCCCGCCGCTGCCAGACCTGGGCGCACCCTTTGGCGCCCTGCCCACGCCAACCCTCGCGCCAGCGGCACCGGGCACCGCACAGCCTGACGGGCTGTCCGCGGGAAACACCACGTCCCACTGGGGGCTTGATGTTGTGCCCATGCCCCCATCTCACACGGCGCCGGTCCTGGCGCCGGACCCACAACTCGCGCGGCGGGCCGCGCTGAAACCGCCGGCCCCGCCCGCCTGGCGCGCGGAGCGTGGTGGAACGCTCCGCGACGCCATCACGCCCGGGGCGGTCATCGCGGGCCGATACACCGTCCAGGCTCCGCTGGGCGAGGGAGCGATGGGCGCCGTGGTACGCGCCCACGACGACGAGCTCGGGGAGGTGGTCGCCCTCAAGGTGATGCTCGCCCCCGCCCATGATGCAACGTCCACAGAACGCCTGCGAAGCGAGCTTCGCGTGACCCGCCGGCTCTCGCACCCCAACGTCGTGCGAGTCCATGACATCGGTGCTCACGGGCCGCTGCGGTACATCAGCATGGAGTACCTTCAGGGCCATGATCTGGCGAAGCTGATGTGCGGCGAGCTCTCGCCTGACCAGATCATCGACCTGATCACGCAGGCCGCCGAGGGCCTCGACGCAGCGCATCGCGCCGGGGTGACCCACCGGGACGTGAAGCCGGCGAACCTCTTCCTGACGAACGCCGGAACGGTCAAGGTGATGGACTTCGGCATCGCGCGGGAGGAACAGGCGAAAGGCGTGACCCGGTCCGGGATGATCGCCGGCACTGCTGCGTACATGGCGCCCGAACAGGCCGCCGGGTTTTCCCAGGCTGGACCCCCGGCAGATCTGTATTCGCTGGCGATCGTCGCATATGAGATGTGCGCCGGCCAGCCGCCGTTCACCCACCCCGAGACCATGCCCCTCCTGCTCAAACACCAGCGCGAGATGCCTCCGCCCATCTCCGCTCCCGGGGGGTGGGTGCCCGCGTCGATGGAGATTGAGATCATGAAGGGCCTGTCGAAGAACCCCGCTGACAGGCATGGAAGTTGTGCCGAGTTCGCCCGTGCGCTTGGGGATGCATGGGCCGTGTCGGCCATGTTGCGCGCCTGAGGGTCTCCAGGCCACCCACCGGCGTTCCAGCGTGGAAGATGGGGCCGCCGGGGGCTTACGTAGGTGGGGGTCGGGGGACGACCCGAGGTAGTGGGCGACGTCGTTCAGCAGCTCCCCCGCGTTGGCCCGCTGCGAGGCCTCGAAGTGGTCGGCAGGCAGGCTGGCATCACGAAGCTCGCGCGTGGCGGCCCTGCGGTGCGCATACTGCTCGTTCCCGACGCCAGGCGGCTCCCCGCCGACGCGCCCTCTGGTGTTGGCGGCGTGGACCTGGTGTGGGCGGGGTTGAACGAGGTCCTCGGGGTCGGGGCTCGCCCTGGCTACATCGGCCCGCCCTCAGTCCCCTGGCCCGGCCCCCGGGTTCTCCTTCTCGGTGGTGGCGCGCGCCTTCCGCTGCCACAGGTTCTCGAACGGCTTCTTGTCCGGGGGCGGCGGGGGGTGCGCGACGCTGCAGGAGCCCCTGGGCGCGGTGCCGGGCAGGAAGTACGCATTGATGATCCGACAGCTCGGGTTGGGGTACAGCCCGGTCTGCGTGCAGATGGGGTGCCGCTCGAGCTCGGGGCCGACGAAGCTCCCGGCGGGCTGGTGCGCATGCAGCGCGTGCATCCACCAGCCCCAGAGCGGCGCCGCGAGGTCGCCTGCCGTTCCCCCCACCCGCGCGGGGGTCTCGTAGCCGAGCCAGATGGCGCCGGCGTAGCGGGGGGTCGCGCCGGTGAACCACACGTCCTTCTCGTCGTCCGAGGTGCCGGTCTTGCCCATGGAGGGCAGCGCGTACCCGTCCCGGCCGGCCACGCCCTTCACGGTGTAGCCGGTGCCATACGTGGTCACGAGCCGCATCAGGTCGCGCACGAGCGCGGCGCTCTCCTCGGGCATCACCCGGGCGCTCGGCTCCGGCTCGGGGATGCGGATCCGCCCGGCCGCGTCCTTCACGACGATCACGGGCCGGCCGCTCGCCACGATGCCGCCACGAGCGATGGTCGCCGAGAGGCGGGACATCTCCAGCGGGTTCACCTCGCCCTGGCCGAGCGCCAGGCCCATCTCCACGGGCCAGGCACGCGTGTCGAAGCCGATCCGGTTCGCGAAGGCGATGAGCGCCCGGGGCCCGCCCGACTGCTCCAGGAGCGAGGCGGCGACGATGTTCTGGCTCCACGACAAGCCCATCGCGAGCGTGGACGTGGGGGAGTAGTCGTCCCCCACGTTCAGGGGCCGCCAGCCGTTGGTCCCCGGGAACGTGCGCGGCTCGTTCGGTAGCGTGTAGGCCTGGGTGAGCGCGGGATGACCGTCGGGACCCAGCTTCGAGAGTGCCAGCGCGTAGATGAGCGGCTTCACCGACGAGCCCGCCTGCCGCAGTGTTTGCGTGGCCCGGTTGAAGTCCGTGGCGGCGGCCATGCGCCCGTCGAACACCGCGACGAGCAGGCCGCTGTGCACGTCGATCAGCGCGGCCGCAGCCTCCAGCGGCTCCTTGCCGTTCCGTGGCACGTTCTTCGCCAGGAAGGCCACGCCCTCGGGCAGCACGCGGTCGCCGACCTCCTGCGCCAGGGGATCGAGCGCGGTGAACACGTCCAGCCCGGCGCCGTAGAGGATCTCGGGCGGCAACTGATCGGCGAGCCACGAGCGCGTGGCCTGCAGCTACGCCGGCCAGCGCGGCGGCGGGGGGCCGTGGCGGGACGCTGGCCGTCCATCGACCGCCGGGGTCGCGGCGGGAGGCAGCCCTCCCATCGGCTCCTGCAGCGCGGCGTCCACTGCGGCGCGGTCCCAGCCGAGCCCCGCCATGCTGCGCAGCAGGTGGTCCCGACGCGCGGTGGCCTCGACGGGGTCGACGTCCGGCGCCCAGCGCCCCGGCGCGGGCAGGATCGCGGCGAGCGTCGCGGCCTGCGCCAGGGACAGGTCGCGGGCGTCCACGCCCCAGTAGTGCATGGCCGCAGCCTGGAATCCGCAGATCGACGTGCTGCCGTCCTGCCCGAGGTAGGGCGCGTCCAGGTAGACCTGCAGCACGCCCTCCTTGCCCAGGTGCGCGTCGATCGCGATGGCGGAGAGCGCTTCGCGCGCCTTTCGGCCGAGCGTGCGCTCCTTGTCTTGAGAGAGGTTGCGCACCACCTGCATCGTGAGCGTGCTGGCGCCCTGCTGGGCGCCGCTGCCCTGGAGGTCGACGAGCGCCGCACGCAGGAGCCCGCGGGGGTTCACCCCAGGGTGGGTCCAGAAGTCCTGGTCCTCCGCGGCGATGATCGCGGCGATCAGGGCGGGCGGAGCCTGCGCCAGGGGCAGGTGCTCGCGCTCCTCGGCGTCCGGCCCGATCAGCGTGCCGACAAGCACGGGCTCCAGCGCGAGCGGGCGGGTCCAGCCGGCATTGCCGGCGGGCTGCACGCCCTCGGGGAAGGTCCCGCCACGGAGCATCACCTGTGCGCTCGTGGGGCAGATCTCGCCGGGATGCTTGGGCGGGCAGGCGTCGGCGTACCCGCGCACGTGCGCCTCCTCGACCAGGCGGGCCGGATCCTGGTCGAGCGGCGCCGCGGCGGACCACACGTGCGCCGGAAAGCTCCACCCCGGGTGGGCCACCTCGTGGCCAACGTGGCGATCGACCAACGCATCCGCGGCGTCACGGATGGCGATCCATCGCGGCCAGGCGAGGGTCCCGGCGACGATCCCGGCCACCAGGAGGCCCAGGCAGACGATCCCCAGCCGGCGCACGTGACTCAAGGGAGCCGCCCCGCGCGGGGTGTGCCGGGCGTGGGGAAGGGGGGCTGGGGCGGGCGCACGAAGTAGAGATACGATGCCGCCGAGAACTCGTCCACATGCTGCGCTCGCTGCTCGCCCTCCCCGTGCTCTCCGCCATGGCGGTCTCCCTCCCCGCCTGCCGCTCCGCGGCGGACTGTCTGCCCGAGATCGACTGGGGTGCTGTCGCCGCCGGCTCCGGTCCCTCCGCGGCCAGCCTGCTGGCGGGAGCTTGCGCCCAGGACGCGCCCCCCGCCCTCGTCGCATGGTGGCAGGAGGAGGGCGCGGGCCGGTCGCACCTCGCGGTTCCGGGAGATCTTCAGGCCGCGTGGGCAGCCTCGTGCGGGTCGCTGCCGGCCGCCGAGGTGGGCGCGGGGGCGCGTGGCGCGGCGCTCCGGAAGCTGGCGGGCGCCTGTGCGCTCCCGGCCGGGTTCGGCAGCGCGGACGAGCTGGTGGTCGCGCGCGGCAACCCGGTGCTGGCGCTCGTCACCCGGGGATGGCTGCTGTCGGCGGGTGCGGGGCCCGACAGCGCGGAGGCCGTCGCGGAGGCGCTTCGCGGCCCGCCGCCCTGGCCGCAGGGCGAGACCGTGGCCCTGCCCGCCATCGCTGCCGGCACCGAGGCGGCTGCGGCAACAGCGGTGTTGTCGAAGGAGGGCGCGGTGAGGGGCGTGGCGGATGCCCAACCGCTCGGGGCCGGGCCGGGCGGCTGGGCCGTCGCAGCATGGCGCGGGACGGACGCGTCCGACGCTGCCGCAGTGATCGCAGCGGACGCGGCGGCCCCCGCGCAGGACCTGGTGCGGCTGGTCGCGACCCTCACATCCCCTGGTGCATCCGCGCGCGTGCTCGGGATCGTGACCGACGCGGCGGGGGAGCAGGGCGTGGGCGCGGTGGAGCTGGCAGTGCCGAGCGGCCCGGGCACCGAGCCGCAGTTGGCTGTGACGGCGGAGGGGCTGGACGTGTGGCGCGGGGGCCTGCACGTTCCGCCCGTGGCGGGGTGCGCTCCCGAGGGCGTGACGATGTGCAGGGCGGCCGAGAGCTCGCCCGAGCGCGCCGGGCTCGCCGAGGGGCAGCCGGTCCGGCTCTCGGTGGCAGCGGATCTGCGCGTGGCCGACCTGCTGGCCTGGGTGTCGGCGCTCGGCGCTCGGAAGATCCCGGTGGTGCTGGACCTGTCCGACAGCCCGTGCGCGCCAGCGCCCGAGGGCATGCGCTGTGTGGCGGGCGGACCGACCCCGGTCGGCGCGCCGGGGGCCGCGGACAACCCTGGGCGGATGCTGCGACTCTCGACCTTCTACGCCGATCGGGGGCCCGTCGGCGCGGTGGAGTACCAGGCCTGCGCAGACGCCGGCTTCTGCCCGCCCTCTCCATCTGCGGCCGACGGGGCGGTCACGAACCTCGGCTGGGAGGCGGCCGACCGGTTCTGCACCTGGTCTGGCAAGCAGCTCCCCACGGAGTGGCAGTGGGAGAAGATGGCGAGGACGGACCCCGCGGTGGCCGATCGTGCCCAGTGGACGCGGACCTGGATGGCGCCGGTGGGCCAGACTGCGCGGGACAGCACCGACCCGCTCGGCCCCTGTGCCGGCTCCGAGCCCTGCGACAGCGCTGTGTTGAGGGTCCGGCGGGGCGGGGGCGCGGCGATCTCGGAGCGCACGGCGCTTTCACCCGGCAGCCGCACCGGCGCTGTCCTGCGCTGCGTGATCCCCGGCGCGGAGGGGCAGGACCCGCCGCCCTACCTCGCGCGGGGCAGCGAATCGCGATCCCCGGTGCGGACGCGCCTGCCCGCTGCACAGATCGCCCGACCCTGGCCCGAGCTCGGCCTGCCCGCCGCGCCGACCCCAGCGGAGCTGCAGGCGGTCACGGGGCTCGAATTCGACAACATCGACGACAAGCCGGTGTGTGGCGAGGAGAAGGTGGTCACCTGGAACTTCGCCTCCGGCGTGGGGGGGCGATCCGACCTCGACTGCAGGGACCCCGTCTCCTACATCGACACCAACGAGAAGCGGCTGACCACCTTCCTGCCGTGGATTCTCAACATCGGCGGCGCCTACGCGGGTGTCGGCGCCGCGCAGAACTACGATCTCATCGCGCTCGCGCGCTCCCGCTGGGCGTTCCTCTTCGACTACGAGCCCAACGTGGTGCGCCTGCACCGCGTGCTCGAGGCCCTGATCCTCGCCTCCGACTCCCCCGCCGCCTTCGTCGACCGCTTCTCGCCGGGGTCGGTGGACCAGAGTCTGGAACTGATCAAACGCCAGTGGTCCTCCGATCCGCAGATGTCCAGCTACCAGAGGCTTTTCCTGGGCTACCAGGCGCGCCTCCTCGCGATCTACACCCGCCAGTTGGCAGCGCCCGTGGACGATCCCCGGTTCGGTTGGCTCGCGCACGAGGATCAGTATGGCTACGTGCGCACCCTCTACCAGCAAGGCCGCATCGTGATCCTTCCGGGGGACATGCTGGCGCGCAGGAGCATGCTGGCCATCGGCGCCGCGGCAACCCGTCTGGGAGTGCCGATCCGGATCTTCTACACCTCCAACGCACCAACTTCGTGGGGCGGGAACATCACGCCCGAGTGGCGCGCCAACGTGGGTGCCTTGCCCTTCGACGACGACTCCGTGGTGTTGGTCACCTGGAACCACGGCGCGTTCGGGCAGGTGGACTATTGGCACTACAACGTCCAGCGTGCACTCACCTACCAATCGCGGCTCCTGCGTCCCGAGTATCGCTACATGTGGCAGCTTGCATGGGATCGGATCCCGGGCGGGGATCCGGACCTCACGGTGACCGGGATCGCCGGGGGTCCTTGACGGGGCCCGGCTCGTGGCGCGCATGCTCGCGGGGCACGGCACCGTTGTGGTCATCGGCGAGACGGTGATCGACGCCGGGGTGGGGGCCGCGACCGCGCCGTGGGCAGGGTGCGTGTGGCGCGGTATCTTTGTCTTTTCGTGGAGTTCCCCATTCTGTTCCTGTTGTCACTCGCGGCGTGCGCCGGAAAGTCCCACGACACCTCGGGCCAGGTGGGCGGAGAGGACGGCTGCGCGTCCCAGCCCTGGTTCGTCGATGCTGACGGCGATGGGTACGGCGGCACCGGCGAGTTGGTCGCGTGTGAACGTCCCGACGGGTATGCGGAGGCTGGGACGGATTGTGATGACGCCGATCCCGGCATCCACCCCGACGCCGCAGAGGTGTGCGACGGGGTCGATCAGGATTGCGATGGAGCAGTCGACGAGGATCTCGAAACCCAGGACTGGTATGCAGACGAGGATGGGGACGGATACGGAGCGACGGGGCGGGAGTCAGCCTGCGCCCAACCCGCCGGAAAGGTCGACAACGATGACGATTGCGACGATGGAGACCCCACCGTGTACCCCGGCGCGGAAGACACGGTGTGCGACGGGGTGACGCACGACTGCTCGCAGCCGGAGGACGACGTCGATGGGGACGGATACCCAGGCTGCGCGGACTGCGACGATCGGGCCTCGGGGATCCACCCCGGCGCTGCCGAGATCTGTGACGGCCTCGACGACGACTGCGATGGGGTGCTCGGGATCGGCGACGCTGACCTGGACGGCGACGGGCACCTGGGCTGCTTTGACGACTGCGACGACACCCGCTCGGACGTGCGTCCCGGGCGTCTCGAGGCCTGCGACGGCGCCGACAACGACTGTGACGGCGAGGTGGACGAGTCCTGCTACACCTGCACCGTCACTGTGGCGACGGACGTGGCCGATCTGCAGGATGCGGTCGACGCCGCTGCGGCCGGGGACGTCGTGTGCGTCTCGCCCGGGACGTACTACGGGAACCTCACCATCGGGCCCGAGGACATCAGCGTCGTCGGGATGGGGGGCGCGGAGTCCACCTTTCTCGGTGCCGGAGAAGTGGACGTGTCCGGTGGCACGAGCGCCCTGGTCATGGATGGGTTCACGGTCGAGGCATGCACCTGGACGTACATGGGCGCGCTCGTCGTGAGCGACTCGGAGGCGACGCTGCAGGACCTGATCGTCGCGGACAACGTGAACGTCCATTTGGGCGTCGGCGGCCTGGGGATCTGGGGGGGGGCGCCGACCATCCGGCACTCGCGCATCCAGGACAATGCGAACATGGCGTTTGGCTTCGGAGTCTACAACGGGTACGGCGGAGGGGTGGAGGTCGCCAGCGGGGCCAACCCGCTCTTCGACGACGTGGTGATCTCGGGAAACCAGGCGGGAAACGAAGGCGCTGGCGTGTACGTCACCGACTCGACGCCCACGTTCGTGAACGTGCGCATCGAGGGCAACAGCACGGACAACCACTACGGGGGCGCGGGGGTCTACGCATCGAACTCGACGCTGACGTTCCTCAACTCGACAGTTGCGGGCAACACGGCGCACCAGGACGAGTTTGTCACGGACTATTACGGTTGGGGCGAGACCTCCGTGGGGGACGGAGCGGGGTTCTGCCTCTACTCCTCCTCGCTCACGTTCACGAACGGCGTGGTGGATGGGAACGTCTCGGATGGCGGCAAGGGCGGGGCCTTCTACCTCAGCGACTCCTCCATCGTGGTGACCAACAGCGTCGTGTCACGCAACTCCGCGCTGTCGGGATCCGTCATTTGGGCGGACGGCGGTACGGCTACCTTCCGGAGTTCCGACGTTTGGAGCCATTCAGGCACGGAATTCGCGATGATCGCCAATCCGCTCGGTAGCGGAGACAACCTGCAGGTGGACCCGCAGTTCCTGGACGGCGACTATCACCTCGAAGCCGATTCCCCGCTCGTCGATGCCGGTGACAGCACGATCGTCGACCCCGACGGATCGGCGTCCGACATCGGTGTCTTTGGCGGGCCCGACGCGGGGCACAGGGACGCCGACTGGGATGGGGCCGACGTCTGGTGGAGGCCGGGCCCCTTCGATGCGGCGACGTCGGTCGGCTGGGACTGCGACGACGGCGACGCCACGCTGACGGGGATGTCGGGCTGCACGTACACGTTTCCCGATGCCGACGGCGACGGGTATGTGAGCTCGGTCGATTGTGACGACGCAGACCCGGCGATTCATCCCGGCGCGATCGACGCGTGCGACGGAGTGGACAGCGACTGCGACGGCACGGCAGAGGTGGACGCGGACGGGGATGGCTACCTGGGCTGTGAGGACTGCGAGGACGGCGAGGCCGCTGTTCACACCGGCGCCGTCGAGATCTTCGATGGCTTCGACACCAACTGCGACGGCGTGATCCCGTCGGACGAGCGCGACGAAGACGGCGACGGCAGCGTGGCCGACGCCGACTGCGACGACACCGTGTGGACACGCTCGCCGGGCAACTTCGAGATCTGCAACGGCCTGGACGACGATTGTGACGGCGAGGTGGACGAGACGTGTGTGGTCTGCGACGTGCTGGTGCCCGCGGACGAGCCGACCGTGCAGCGGGGCGTGTGGGCCGCGGGCGCCGGGGACGTTGTCTGCGTGTACCCAGGGACCTACGCCGGGCAGGTGTCCCTGGACGGCGCGGACATCGACCTCGTCGGCCTCGGCGGGGCCGACCAGACCGTACTCGACGGGGACGGCGGCGCGCCGGTCCTGAGCATCCTGTTGGGCGAGACCTCGACGGTACAGGGGTTCACGGTCACCGGCGCGGTGAACGGGCCGGCAGTGAGGGTGGACGGGAGTTGGGTGACGTTTTCGGATGTGGAGGTGACCCGCAACGAGAACGGCCTGGAATCGTCCGGCGGTGGGTTCTCCCTCGTGGACTCGACCGTGGCCATCACGCACTCGAGGATCTCGTCGAACTCGAACGTCTGGTATGGCGGCTCGTTCGGGGTCGACGAGTACGGCTCGGGCGGGGGCATCTACGCCAGCAACACCGACCTCGCGGTGTCGAGCGTGGTCGTGTCGGGGAATCTGGCGGGCAGCTACGGCGGTGGCCTCTACGCCGTCGACTCCACCGTGGAGCTCTCGAGCGTCTGGATCAGCGGCAACGCGGTCGACTATCAGAAGGGCGGCGGGGTGTATGCCGCCGACTCCGTGCTCCAACTCACCAACACCGTCGTGGCCTCGAACACGACACAGAGCTGCTATTGTTATTATGAGGAGGACGCCACCTACCCGGTTCACGCGCTCAACCCCGGCCTCTACGCGACAGGGGGCTCGGTCACGGTCACCAACTCGGTGTTCGCCGACAATGAACCCTACTATGGGCTCTACCCGCTGGATTCCGGCCTCGATGTCAGCGCCGCGACCCTGGACGTCGTGAGCTCGGTGCTCCTGGGAGACACGGCCTCCGTCGCCGCCGATTCCATCCAGAACTCAGTCGTGTGGGGCCGGACGTCCACCACGTTCGCGGAGGCGGGGACCGACGGCAACCTCTCGGTGGACCCGATGTTCCTCGACACGAACTTCCACCTCGACCCTTCGTCCACGCTGATCGACGCAGGGGACACCGCGGTGCTGGACCCCGATGGCTCGACCTCCGACATCGGCGTCCATGGCGGGCCCGGCGCCGGGCAGTTCGACGCCGACCGCGACGGCTGGGCGATCTGGTGGTTGCCCGGCGTCTACGACGCGGCCACGTCCAGCGGTTACGATTGTGACGATGCCGACCCGGACGTCTGGCCGGGGAGCGGCTGTTGAGCGCTGCGCCGCCCAGGCACTGCCGACCTCGATACTGTCCCGGCCGACGACATTCTACCGTTTGGTCCAGCCTGGAATGCCCAGGTTCCCAAGGCGGAGCTGTGCGTGCAAGGACGGTCCACGACCGCCGCCGGTGCCTCGCGCTGGGAGCCGGAGTGGGGACAGAGGACAGCGGGTTCGACATTGGGCCGCCGGCGACGTCCCCCTGTCCCAGACACGCACGGGCGCGGCGCGACATTTCGATCCCGCCAGGGCGTGTGGCACGCCCTACGAACCGCATGCCGCCTGACTGGCATGGCCCGTGCTTTCCTCCTTCGCAACCCCCGAGGCCCCATGACCCGCTCCTTGTCTCTCCTCCCCTTCCTTGTACTCGTGGCTTGCGACGCTGGCGAAAAGCAGGGCGCGTGCACCGACATGGCGGCATCGTCCGTCCTGGTCCATCTGGTGGGCGAAGACGGCGTGACCCCAATCGTCGGCGAGATCAGCGCCACCGACGAGGCCGGAAATCGCGTGGACACCGAGTGCGCCACGTCCGACACCGGAGGCGTCGGGTGTTCCGACTGGATCGTCGGCTGGGAGGTCTCCGGGAAGATCGAGATCCACGCGACCTCCACGGATTTGTGCAACGACGGCGCCGGCAGCGCCACGGTCGACGTGCCGATGGACGAAGCCGGCTGCCACGTGATCCCTCAGGAGATCACGCTCACGATCGGCGAGTGGACGGATCTGGACTGTGGCTGAGGCAACCGTCCAGTATTTGTAGGTTCTACCTGATCAACGGCACTTCGATAGCCCGCGGGCGGACCATCGCCTCCGCAGCCCGCGTGAGGTTTTTGGGCGGTGCCGCGCCCAGAGCCACGGCACGCGCCAACGCCCGCGTCGAGTCGGTTTGCCGTCCGTCAGCAGACTTGAGTACGACCGCCAGCTGAAGAAGGTCAACTGGGCGCAGCAGCACTCTTGCGCGTCCGGAGCCCGCGCTGAGCTCACGCAACTCGATCGCCGCCTCCGTCGGAAGCGGTCCGAGCGCGGGGTAGAGGATCACCGCCGAGCCGCCCTTTCCCTGACTCAGCGCGTAGATCGCGAGCTGGTAGAGCATCTCCCGCGGGAGCGGCTTCTCCCAGAGATCGCGGTACTTCGCGTCCAGGAGAGCGATGACTTGACCAGCGTCGATCAACGCGAAGTCCGGACGCGGCGTGGGGCTGTGCCTCCCCCGGGGGTTGAGCCCGGGGACGTACCGCATGAGCCCATCCAGCGGGAGCTCGTCCCGCAGGCTCACGCCGTCGAGATGCTCGGAGAGGAACCGCGACAGGAGCGCCTGGAAGAACCGGTTCATGTCGAACAGGAACCCGGGAAGCGGCACCTGTGTCCCATCTCCGAGTGTGACGCCGTGGCCCTGGTGGAGCAGTCGGATCAACCTGAGGGCGGGCCGATAGCTGGCCGTCATACGGTTGCCGGCGCGGTCGAGCGCGGGCCAGACGCTCGCGTCGAGGGCCACCGGGCGAACGGTTGGTGTGAGCTGCGCGGCCAGGGATGCCAAACGTCGACGCAGCACCCGGTCGACGACGAGGCGAGCGGCCAAGGTCAGGCCCGAGAGCAGTGCCCGGTTCACCAGGTGGTCCTCGACCCGAGGATGATGAGTGCACGGCAACGCAGCCCGCATCGGCCCGGCCTCCCGAAGGTAGCGTCCGAGGTCGATGCGCCCGCGCGGGCTGGAGAGCCAGGCTGCCTCGGGCAGGTACTTGCGATGGAGGCCACGGGAGAGCAGTTCCTGCGCCTCCTCGGCGAGCTGATGCCCGAGCACGTCCTGAAAGCCGTCGGTCCCGGCATCCAGGGGCACATCCGGGTGGAGATCGAGCTCACGGAGCCCATAGGCGTACCTGAGCAGCTGCAGGAACGGGGCCCCTTGAATCTTGGGACGAATCACGACCTGGAGTGTCCCGAGCCGGACGCTCCCGACGAACGACGTGGCCTCCACCGAGAGCCCGTCAGCGAGCTCCGCCACATTGAGCCGACCGCTCCGCCCCAGCTCATCGACAAACGCCCGGACTTCCGCTCGACTGGCCTGGGTGCCACCCAGTCGCCGACCCGCGAGCAGCGGGTGATCCGGGCCGCGTTGCTCCCATTCGCACAGAACGAGGGCGCCCGACCCTCCGCCGTCATCGCTCACGGATCTCCCTGCGTTTCCAACTCCGGGCCGACTGGGTTCGCGTCCCCGGCGAAGATCAGGGTCGCCAGCTCCGGGCAGGGTTGCATCAACGCCGCCGCGAGATCGTCGGCACGCTCGGGAGCAAACAGCTCGTGCCGCACACGCTGGCCCGCGCGATCGACGAGGCTCTGGCCAAGGATTCGCTCCAGCGCGGAGTAGTCCTCGTAGCAATACTCTTCCAGCAGGGGGATCAGCTCCTCCTGAACCACGCGGGCGAACCGGGTGAACTCGTCCACAGCGCGCCCGCCGTCCATCAGCCAGGCGTGTCCGACCTGCAGGTTGCGGGCATCGCGGCCCACGTGCGCGCAGATTCGCCGGTTGAGCGCCGTCAGCCAGGCCCCGAGGGGAATCCCGGACAAGGCGGTGTTGCCCAGCGTGGCGGGCTCGGGCATCAGCTCGACGAAGCCAAAACGACGCCGCAGTGCCGCATCCAGCAGGGCGATCGATCGGTCGGCGGTGTTCATGGTCCCCAGGATCAGCACGTTCGGCGGGACGATGAACGATGCGCCGGACAGCGGCAGCAGCACCTTCGTCCCCCGCCGCGACCGCTCCAGCACTGTGAGCAGCTCGCCGAAGATTCGAGGAACATCGCCACGGTTCAGCTCGTCGATGATCAGGAAGAACTTGTGCGTCGGGTTGCTGGCGGCGTCCAGGCAGAGCCGTTTGAAGACTCCGTCTCGCACGGCGAAGAGCATGTTCCCGTTGACGGCCTCCGGTCGATATCCCTCGAGGAAGTCCTCGTAGCCATAGGCGGGGTGGAAACAGACGAGCCGCACCGTGCCGTCGAACGCAGGCGAACTGCCCATGATCCAGGACCTGTTCTCTTCACTCAGCGAGGCGAAGTCGACGCCGAACGACGTCCGGGCAGCGAGCTCTCGGGCGACTTGCTCGGCATGCCAGGTCTTGCCGGTTCCGGGCGGCCCGTAGAGGATGACCTGGCCTTTCCGTTCCAGGAGGGTCTGGATCCGCCCAGCCAGTCCGTCCAGCCGAAAGTTGGGGTCGGGCTTTGCAGGTGCCGACACCTTCTCGGGAGCCGGGCCCGAGCCCTGCTTGCCAGGTGTCCCGGCGGCGAGCAGGGTTCGCTCCACCTGGACGATCGACGCTGGCTTCGACAGAAAGGAGCAGGTCTTCATGAGCCCTTCCTTCGTGTCCAGGCTCCATTCCCCGAGGTGCTGCCAACGCACGCTCACCCGGTGGGGCATGGCTGCGAGCGAGGGCTCGAAGTGATATCCAGCTGTGACCACCCCGATCCCCAGGATCTTCATCCCGTCCGCCGCCAGCACGACGTCGCCTTCCTTGATCCAGTGCCGGAAGTTGAAGATCTGTTGAAGCTGGCGCCCCAGCGTCGCAGGGTCAGTTGGGTAGTATGGGCGCATCAACTCCCGAAGTGCCTCCTTTCCAAGTGTGTCATGGGACAGTCCCGCAAGGTCCCCGGTCTTCGGGTATCCAACGACTGCGCATCCCTCGTCCCGCATCACCGACCAGAACTTCCTGGGCACCTGGTCGTCCGTGGTGCCGATCCTCCAATACTGGCGCGGCGACCCGCTTCGCCGGTTGAGGAGCGTCGCCAGTGAGGTCAGGGGCAGTCCGAGCTCTGCAGCGAGGAGCACGTAGCGCCCCGCCATCAGGTAGCGGCCCTCACCGGCTGGCGGCAGGATGCCCAGCCGGAGCAGGTGGTGGCGCTGGTGGTTCGCGCTGTGGTAGTCATCCAGCCGATCGGAAGCGAACATCGAAAAGTACTTGTGGCCCCAGGACGAGTCAGCCACGTCCGGCGCGACGCGATCGAGATCTTTCTGGAGCGCTCCGTATGCCGCGTCGACGTCGGTCAGCGCGGCGTCCGCCGAGAACCGCGGCATCGCTGTCAGGATCGCCGCCCCGGCGAGCAACTGGTCTCGATGCCGTCTGGCAACCGCGATCGCTTCGTCGGTCGAGATCACCCGCTGATCGGCGGGGGTGCCCACGGTCCACTTCCCGGTCTCCTTTCGGCGGTAGATCCCGAACTTCAGCGCGCTGCCGCCCGCGATGCTGCCGAAGATGGCCGGAAGCTCCTCATCGTCCTTGAACTCGAGCCAGTAGACGAGGCTGTCGCGTCGCCCGTGGTCGTGCATCGTGTCGAGGAGCGCCTCGCCGTCCAGTCCAGCGAGCACGTTGGGGCCGAAGCGCTGCCGAAACGTCTGATACCAGCCATCCAGCGCCTCCTTCGGCCTCAGCGTGCCGTCTGCCTCGAGACGAAATTTCCAATCCTGGAGCTCGGCGAGGAGCGTGGGACTGAGCTGCAACGAGATCTCCGCGAAGGGCGGGGAGTATCTCGCCGCGGCCGGAGCGTCTGCGAGCGCGTCAGCCGGTGTAGCGCTGCGGGCGAGGTCGGCCCAACTCCCGCTGCCTGATGCCCCCCGGGTACATCCTTGCTCGCGCCGTCCGGCGACCGAACCACCGCCTCCGGTGGCCTGGGGGACGGCGTTCGGTTAACGCCAGCTTTCGAAGGACCACGGTTGCTCGTGACGCCGCCCGATCGCCTGCGCACGCTGCTCTTCCTGGTGACTGAGGACTGGTGCTTCTGGTCCCACCGGGTCGCGCTGGCCCGACGCGCGCGCGCAGCAGGGTACCGTGTGGTGATTGCCACCTGCGTCGACGAGCACGGCGACCGCATCCGAAACGAGGGTCTGGAGCTCGTTCCACTGAAGGCGTTCAGTCGCGGCAGCACCGACCCGAGGCTGGAGGCGCGGTCCCTACGAGAGATCGTGAGGGTGTACAGGCGAATCAAGCCCGACATCACCCACCACGTGGCCATCAAGCCGGTGCTCTACGGCAGCATCGCGGCTCGGTTGGCTGGCGTTCCGGTCTGCGTGAACGCGCTCACCGGGCTCGGGTGGGCGTTCACGCAGCAGGGGGCACGGGGCTCCCTGATCGAGGCGATGTTTACCATCGCATTTCGGGCCACGCTGAGTCGTTCAGGTTCGGCTGTGCTCTTTCAGAACCCCGACGATCGCGACCAGCTGATCTCGCGGCACGCGGTGACGAAGGAGAGTACGGTCCTGATTCGCGGCTCGGGTGTCGACACGGTCGGCATTCGACCTTCCGCTCCGCCACCGGGCCCCGTGGTGATCGTGCTCGGGGCGCGCATGCTTCGGGACAAGGGGGTGGGCGAGCTCGTGGAAGCCGCGCGTATCCTCCGGGCTCGTTTTGCGGCTGGTGGCCCGACGTTCATCGTTCGCCTCCTCGGCGCGCCCGACCCGGAGAACCCCTCGGCCTTCACCGATGCCGACCTGGCGGGCTGGCGTGCCGAGGGAGTGATCGAATGGGCTGGGCCCACGTCCGACATGCCTCGGGAGCTCGCGCGAGCCCATATTGCGTGCCTGCCCTCCTACCGGGAGGGCCTCCCGAAATTCCTGCTCGAGGCTGCAGCAGCCGGGCTCCCGATCGTGACCACGGACGTTCCCGGCTGCCGGGAGGTGGTTGAGCATGGCAGGAACGGGCTCCTCGTAGCGGTTCGGGCTGCGGCCCCGTTGGCCGATGCGCTTGAGCAGCTGATCCGGGAGCCCGACCTGCGAGCCCGCATGGGCGCCGAGGGGCGCCGGCGCGCCCTGGCGGAATTCTCGGAGGACCGCATCGTCGCCGACACGCTTGCGCTCTACGAGCGGCTGCTGAATTGAGCGGTACCGTGCTCGTTCTCGAGGCGCTGGGAGCGGGTGCTGCAGCGGCGCTGGCGACCGCCTTGCTCACCGAAATGGTGCGGAGGCGCGCGCTCCAGCTCGGCATCCAGGACGTCCCGAATGAGCGCAGCTCGCACTCACGGGCGACGCCTCGGGGCGGCGGACTTGCCATCGCCGTCGTCGTCCTCGCAGGATGCATGGCCCTGGCGGTGCTCACACGCGCTGCCTGGCCATGGATCGCGGCGCTCGCGCTGGGCAGCTGTGTCAACGCTGCAGTCGGCTGGGCCGATGACCGGTTTTCGCTTTCAGTGGGCTTCCGGCTCGCCATGCAGTTCCTCGTGGCCGGTGCAGCCCTGCTGCTGGTAGGGCCACTGCTGCGCCTTGAGGTCCTCCCCGGTGTGCTGCTTCCCATGCCTGTCGCCGTGCCGTTCGTGGCCCTCTACCTCACGTGGATGACCAACTTGTTCAACTTCATGGACGGGATCGACGGAATCGCCGGGGTTGAGGCGGCGACGGTTGGGTTGACGGTCGCGGCCGGGGCCGCCGCCGCCGGCCACCCGGGGGTGGCTGTGATGAGCTCCACCCTGGCAGGCGCAGGCGGAGGCTTTCTCACCCATAACTGGCAGCCTGCGCGGATCTTCATGGGGGACGTCGGGAGTCTGCTGGTGGGCTACGCGCTCGGGATGTTGAGCCTCTGGGCCGCCTCCGACGATGCGTTCGGGCTCCCAGCGTTCCTGATCGCCATGAGCGTGTTCGTGGTCGATGCCACGGTCACGCTCCTCCTGCGCGCGCTGCGCGGGGAAGATGTCACCAAGGCCCACCGCACTCATGCTTATCAGCACCTCGCGCGGCGCGTCAGTTCACATCGCTTCGTGAGCCTGGGGGTCCTTGCAGTGAACCTCGGCGTACTGTTACCCGCGGCGCTGTGGGCGGATCTCCATCCCCAGGTGGCGTGGGTCGTGCTGGCGGTTGCCTGGGGGGTGTTGGCGGCGGTCTGTGGTGGACTCGGGGCTGGAGCGGAGGATGGCTCGGCGGCGGGGCTGTGAAGCCTGCCTCCGGATGACGCCCACCTGGCGGCGCTTGCGGGCAGCGCGGGGCGTGTGTTACCTGCGGGGGTGTCCCTGCCGCCAGGTCGCTCGTGTTCCTTGCTCCGTAGCGGCCGCCCTGTGGCACCTGTCCAGCGTTCCCCCGAGGTGGAGGCGCGGGCGTCCAGGGCTGGCGAGAAGGGAGCCCAAGCCGTGCATGCGCGCTTCGCTTCGCGCATGCCTTTGGCCAGGAAATAAGTGGACAACGCACAATGAAGCGGCCGTCCTTGCGGCGCAACTTCGACTATGTGCTGGGTACTCTGCGACAGGCGAATCGCCGGAAACAGTGGTTTGGCGAGAACCTGACTTCGCGCAAGATCCTCAATCTCGTCGTCGCAGGCACTCAGTTCGCCCTGAAGCAGGAGGTGATGAGGGCGTGGCCGACGGTCGTGAAGGTGGACCTCTCCCCTTTGTGCAACCTGCATTGCACGGTGTGTATTCATGCCCGGCCGAACGAGAGCTCGGGGAGCGCCTTGAAGGCCCAGAACTTTGACGGCAGCCAGAAGATGAGGCTGGATCAGTTCGAGCAAATCATGGACGAGGTCTCCGGGAAGACCATGGCCGTGTCGATGTACTATCTGGGAGATCCGTTCGTTCACCCGGATCTCGACGCCATGTGCCGGATAGCACGGAATGCCGGGCTCAATTCCCATGTGAGCACGAATTTCAGCTTTTCGCTCTCGGACAGGCGCATCGCCAGCATCGTGACGAGCGGTCTCACCCATCTCACCGTCTGCATCGATGGCCTGAGCCAGGAGACGTACGGTCGCACGCGCGTTGGCGGACGCGTCGATGTGGTTGTCGACAACCTCGAGCGCCTCCTGCGATACCGTCGCGAGTCGGACAGTACCTACCCAAGGGTCGAGGTCCAGTTCATCAAGTTCCAGCACAACGTGGATGAACTCGAAGAGGCGGTGCGACGCTTCCGTGCGCTCGGCGTCGATCAATTCACCGACTTCTGGGGCAGCCTGCACAACTATACCGACTTTGTCGCGAGCCGGGATGCGCCGCCGAAGCCCAAGGAGCGTCGGAGCATCTCCCAGTGCTACTGGCCACACTTTGCGTTGCTGATAAAGTATGACGGCGACGTCATCCCTTGCTGCCATCATCGAACAGATGCGCAGTACAGCGGGTCGATGGACCAACGTGTCATTGGCAATGTCTTCGAGTCGAGCGTCTGGGACGTTTGGAACTCCACTGAGTATCAGGCGTTGCGGCGGCTCGTCGGAGACCCGCAGCGGGTTCATGACGAGGCGAGTCTCGCCCAGACCTTCTGCGCCGGTTGTCAGAGGATCTTCGAGACCGACTCCGCCGAGCACGTGCGCGGAGCCAGGGCGCATCGCTGGGAGGATCTGTACATGGTCGACGAAGGGGATCGCGTGGTAAGAAAGGCGCAGTGACCCCTTCCCGGGCCAGGGTCATCGTCCCCCGACCGGCGACCGCCAGGGTCGCCACGGGTACGGCAGGCTCGGGGTTGCGCGCGGATCATGACGTCAAGGTGCGTACCCCCGGTGGCGCCGACCTCAATACCCCGGATACCGATCCCACCAATCGGGGTCCGTCGCCGCTCGGTACTCGGAGCCGCTCGGCGACGTCGCCTGCTCCACCAGCGCATCCCGCGCCAGTTGGTCTGCCACCCAGCCAATCTCCAGTCGCCGCAGGATGTGTTGGGGCAGCGCGCGGCGGCCGTGCTGCGCTCCAAGCAGCGCGCCCGCAAAGGTGGCCGCACCTTCCACCTCCCGGGCCGCCTCGAGCGCGGCCAGGAGCTGGTCGGGCCTCGGGTGTGCCCGTGCTGCCATGCACCCCGCAGCCAGCGCGGCCCCGGCCGTCCCGGCTTTGCCTCCCCCCGGCGCCTCGAACCCAGCCAGCGTCTGCTCCACTGTCGGTTCCCGCAGCGCCCGGGCAACCAGCTCCGTCCCGAGGGCGGCTGCCTCCCACGCCTCCTGCGCTCCGTGCGTGAGTGCCGCCAACTCACGCGCCAACCCTCCCGGGTCACCGAGGGCGGTGGCGAAGATCGCCACGGGCAGGGTTCGGGTCAACGCATGGTGCCCTGCGCTCGCGTGGACGGGCTCCGCGGTCGTGCCCATCCTGCCGCCCTGGAGCGCTGCCACGGTGGCGGGAGCGCTTCCGCGTCGCCGCGACAGCGGCGCGATCTGCCACAACCAGCCATCCGGCCGGAATACCTCCCCACCCCCCTGCGCCTCCAACCCGCGCGCAGGGATGCCCTGTACGGCCGCCCAGCGCTGGTAGGCGCGCCAGACCACCCCCGCGGGGGAGCAGATGCCGCGGTGGGACTGCCGCACCGACGCCCGGATCATCCCCTCCAGGGTGAAGCAGGCGAGCTGGCCGAGGCACGTGCCGTGGAGCAGGCCGGACCCGTCGGTATCCGCCTCGCCGAGGGCGTCCCCGAGCAGCAGCCCCGCCATCAGTCCGCGGGTGCGATCCTCATCCGGCACAGGTCTCATCGGCGTGGGGTGATCAGGGGTCAATCCCGTAGCTCCTTCCGCAGCCGCTGGAACCGGTCCTCCACGGCAGCGAAGGGAGCCTCCAGTTCGGGATCGAAGTGCGCGCCCATGCCGGAGTGGATCATGCCACAGGTGACATCCGGGCTCACTGCGGCCCGATAGCACCTGTCGGAGGTGAGTGCGTCATACACGTCGGCGACCGCGACGATGCGTGCCGCAAGCGGAATCGCGGCGCCCTTCAGGCCGTTCGGGTAGCCACTGCCGTCCCACCGCTCGTGATGGGATCGGGCCACCTGCTCGCCCATGCGGAGGAACTCGTTGTCAGGGTGGCGCTTCAACACCATCGCGAGGGTGTCAGCACCGAGCGCGCAGTGCTTCTGCATCTCCCGGAACTCATCGCCGGTGAGTGGCCCCCGCTTTTGCAGGATGCCGTCCCTCACCCCGACCTTCCCGATGTCGTGGAGCGATGCAGTCTGATACAGAGTATCGATGTATCGGTCGGTCAGCATGTTGCTGTGGATCTTCATCCGCTGCATGCTCTCGGCGAGCAGTCTGGCAAAGCTCTGCACGCGCTCGATGTGTCTGCCCGTGTCGTCGTCGCGTGCCTCGGCGAGCTTGGCGATGGCGAAGATGGTGGCCAACTGGGAGGCGGTGACCGCCCGGACCTGCTCGGCGACCCGCCGGGACAGCACGTCGTTGCGTGACTCCGCATCCTGCTGCAGCCAGTGAAGGCGCAGGTGCGTGCGTATGCGGGCGATGATCTCGGTCTCCTCGAAGGGCTTGGAGATGTAGTCGAGGCCCCCCGCGGCAAAGGCCTCGAGCTTGTCCTCCGAGCTCAACCGGCCGCTGATGAAGAGGACGGGGATGCTCTTCAACCGATCGTCCAGCTTGAGCCACCGGCACACGTCCAGCCCGGACATGTCGGGCATCGTGATGTCCAGCAGCACGAGGTCCGGCGGCTCGGCCAGTGCAGCCTCGATGGCCAGCGCCCCGCTCGTGACGGGACGCGGATGGAGCCCGCCGCGCTTGAGCACGGTGGCCAGGAGGCGCAGGTTCTCGCGCGAGTCGTCGACGACCAGGATGTTCCCACCAGCGGTCTCACCGGGCATGCGATCCGTCCTTTGTTGGTTCAGGGAGGAGAAGAGCGCGGAGGCCCGGGTAGTCGTAGCTCTCGGCCAACAGTCGAAGCCCGGCGGCGATCCGGGGCTCGGTAGCGCGGAGGCCATCCGCGATCTCGGAGAACTCATCGAGGCGCGCTGCTGTGAGCGCGCTCCTGAGTCGGTCCATGACGGACGCGGGGACCACCAGGAGCGCTCCGGCGTCGAGCGCCGGTGCGCAGGGCAATGCGTCATCCGCTGGCAGAGGGGAGGGGCCAGGAGGTGGGGTGCTGGGCTCGAAGATGTCATCCACCTGCCGGATGAGCTCGTCCATGGTGAAGGGCTTCGAGATGAACCAGGCCCCCGCCTCGATCAACCCCGGGCTGACGGCGTCGTCGTCCGAGTAGCCGGACATGTACAGCACCTTCAGGGCCGGTCGCGCTCGGAGCAGCTGACGAGCCAGCGCCCGCCCGCCCAGCCGGGGCATGACCATGTCGGTCAGCAGGAGCCCGATCGCTCCCTGGTGCTGGACGGCCACGCGCAGGGCGTCCTCCCCGTCGAGGGCGGTCACCACCGTGTACCCGTGGGCCGCCAGCGCCCTGCGCACGATCTCGCGGATCGCGGCCTCGTCCTCGACGACCAGCACGGTCTCACCCGACCCGGCCTTCGGCGCCGCTACGGGGCGCGGCTCGGCCGTCGGCAGCCCACTGGAGGGAGACTCCGCCGGAAAGTACACCTTCACGCTGGTGCCGACGCCCAGCTCACTGTCCACCGTGATCTCTCCCTGACCCTGCTTCACGATCCCGTACACGGTCGAGAGGCCGAGCCCGGTGCCCTTGCCCACCCCCTTGGTGGTGAAGAAAGGCTCGAAGATGCGGGCCCGGGTGCCGGCGTCCATCCCCCCGCCGGTGTCCGACACGACGAGCATGACGTAGGGGCCGGGGTTCAGGGCGACGGGCGAGCCCGCGAGCTCCCGGCCCACGCGAACGTTCCGGGTCTCGACCGTGATCATCCCGCCGTTGGGCATCGCATCCCGGGAATTCACCACGAGGTTCATCAGGATCTGCTCGATCTGGCCGGGATCGGCATGGACCACTGCCAGGTCGGGCGCCGGCCGGACCTGGAGCCCGATGTCCTCACGCAGGATCCGACGGAGCATCTTCTCGATCCCGACCACCACCTCGTTGATGTTCAATGCCCCCCGCCTCGTGACCTGCTTGCCCCCGAAAGCGAGAAGTTGCCGGGTGAGCCCCGCCGCGCGCTGCCCGGCGTTCGTGACCTCCTGAAGATCCTCCCGGATCGGATCTCCCTCCGGGAGCGCCGAGGCGGCGAACCCCGCATAGGTGATGATCACCGAGATCAGGTTGTTGAAGTCGTGCGCCACCCCGCCGGCGAGGATGCCGATGGCCTCCATCTTCTGGGTGGTGCGCAGTTGCTCCTCGAGATGCTCCCGCGCGGCGTCCGCGTCGAGCCGCTCGACCATCATCCCCAGTTGCCTCGCGAGCTCCCGGATCAGGACCCGCTCCTCGCTCAGGAACGGCTCGGCTTCGCAGCCCGGCGGCTCGATGAGGTAGCAGACTTCAAGCACGCCCGCGACCCGGTTGGAGACGAGGATCTCGGCCGACACCCGCCACGGGGTGACAAGGAAGTCCGGACTCGCGAAGGTCTGTCCCAACAGGGTGATCCGTGCACGGGCGATCGCCGGGTACTGCCATGCCGGAGGGATGAGCGGAACGGCCAGACGACAGGCCTCCGGGGCGGAGAGCGTCGGATCGTTCACGACCCTGGAGACGCTGATCACGCAGTGGATCTCCTTCACCCGCTCGCCGAGCGCGAGCGTGCGCTCGCGAAGGGCCTGTTCGGCGATCTTGCGCTCGGTGACGTCCCGGACGAACGCGACCAGCCGCCCGCCATCCACGGGCCAGTACTGGGCGCTCACCTCCACGTCGAACACACTCCCGTCCTTTCGACGTTGCCGCGATTCGAAGCGGTCGGACCCATCCGCCATCACCCTTCTGAGCCGAGTCGCCATCTGCCGGGTGCTCCCTGCGACCTCGAGGTCGGCGATGTTCATCTTCAGGAGCTCCGGGCCGGTGTACCCGCACATGCGGCAATAGGCGTCGTTGACCTCCTGGAACCAACCGTGAGCGTCTGCCAGCAGGAACCCGTCCACTGCGGCCCGAAGAAAGACGCCGTGCCGATCCTCGCTTGTCCGCTGGGCTTCCTCGGCGCGCTTTCGCGCCGTGATGTCCTGGACAGTCCCCCGGACGGCGACCACGCGATCGCCGTCGATGATCGGCCTCCCGAGCACCGCAACGTCCACGAGGGCACCGTCCTCGCGCCTCACGGGAATGTCCATCTCGAACGGACGTCGGCGCTGGGCGCATGCTTCTGCGAGCTCGATGAGGCCGCACCCATCCTCTCCGGGGTAGTACGCGACCTCCTCCGTCCGCGTCGGCGGTGGGAGCCCGTGATCCCTCCCGTGGATGGTGTAGACCATGTCCGACCAGTCCAGGCGCCCGTCGGCGACCTGATAGGTCCAGCTGCCGATCCGGCCCATCGTCTGGGCCTCCCGGAGGCGCTCCTCGCTCTCCTGGCGCGCTCGCGTCTGGCGCAGCTGGAAGATGTACTCCCAGACACCCGCGAGGTACGAGGCCGCCTCTCCGGCGTCGGTGTCCCCATACGGCTCGACCTTGTCGGCGAGCCCGGCGACCAGGACGACGCGCCCCTCCCGGATCACGGGAACCCCCAGGAACCGCTGGAGCGGCAGGTGTCCCTCAGGAAGGTGCCGGCTCCGCAGCGCCGAGCTCAGGTGGTTCTCCACCACGGGGCGACGCTGCCTCACGACCTCGGTCAGGATGCCCTCGCTGCAGACGTGCTGGATGGTGGGGCCGACACCGAGGGGGCACGCCGCGCGTGTCCGCTCACTCCAGACGTGCCCCGACACGGTCGACTGCTCCGCGTCCACGAAGGCGACGTACCCGAAGGCGCTGCCCGTGATTCGGACGAGCACCTCCACAGCCTGAGCGGCGACATCGTCCTCCGAGGCAGGTCGGGACTGGAACAGGCCGGCGAGCGCCAGGGTGCGGTCGTGTGCCTGCTCCAGCCGCCGCTCCACCCGCCGCCGCTCGGTGACGTCCCGCCAGGCAGCGACGAAGCCGTCTCCGAGCCGGTTGGCGCGTACCTCCAGCACCCGCGAGTGCGGCTTCCCCTCGAGCGTGGTCTGGAACGGCACCGAGGGCAGGTCGATGGCTTCGCCGGACTCGACGAGGGCGACGAACCGATCGAAGAGACCCGAGGTGCGATGGCCCGGCTGGATCTCGCAGAGCCCTTTTCCGATCTGCTGCTCGCGCGGCATCCGGGTTGCGGTGCACGCCGCCTGGTTCACCTCCTCCACCCGGAACTCGACGATGCGGCCCGCACCGTCCCGGATGGCGGAGTAGCGTCCGCAACAGTCCAGCATGTTGTCGAGCGTGGTGGCCAGCACCTCGTGGCTGGCGCGGAGGCGTCGCTCGGTCTGCAGGTGCCCCTCGACCTCCTGGGAGAGCGCCACCGTGCGGCTGGCGACCCGTCGCTCCAGCTCCTCGTTCAGCGCCCGCAGGTCGTCCCGGGCCTGTGCCAGCTCACAGCTTTTCGTGACGGCGTCGTCGTAGCTGGACAGGAGCAGATCCAGCACCTGGACCCGGCCGGCGGTGATCGAATACTGCACGTGTTCGAAGACGAACTCGAAGCGCTCCGCCTCGGATGCCGACCCGTCCCGGCCGCGGCCGGCGACGAGGTTCCGCACGCGTGTGCGGAGGTGGGCTTCCCCGAACGGGGCGCGGATGAAGTGGGAGGCGCCGGCGGCAAGGCCGGCGATCACGTCGTGGGGCTCCGCGGTGGCGGTGACCAGGAGGATGGGGAGCTCCCCGTGCCCGGGATCGGCGCGGATCGTCTGGCAGAACGCGGCGCCGTCCATGTCGGGCGTCATCACGTCGAAGATCACCAGGTCCACGGGGCTCGCCCGGAGCGCTTCGAGGCCGTCCACCCCAGTGCTCGCAACCCGGACTCCGTACCCCGCGCCCTCCAGTACGCAGCGCATCTCGAGCGCCTTGGTGGTGCTGTCCTCGACCACCAGGACACTCGCCCCGGCGCCGGAGCCGATGGGCCCGCCGATGATCTCGTACTCCGCGGCGTGATGCATCGCGAGGAGATCGCCGAGGAGGTCCAGTCGCCCGAGGTCCAGTTGGTATTCGATGCCGCGGTGGCGGATTGTCTGGAGGGGCTCTGCCGCTCGCCTGCCTCGCAGGTCCTCTGTCGCGAGGATGTTGCGGACCCGTCCGAGCAGGTACTCGGACCCGTAGGGCTTTCGGACGAAATGGCTCGCGCCCGCCTCCAGGGCGCGGATCACGTCGCGGGGGTCGGAGAGCGACGTGAGCAGGACGACCGGCAGGTTCCGCAGCCTGTCATCCGCTCGCAGTGCGCGGCACAGGGCATACCCGTCCATGCCGGGCATGATGACGTCCGAGATCACGAGATCGACCGGGTGCGCGTGCGCCTTCGCCAGCCCGTCCTCCCCGTCGACCGCGCCGAGCACCGAGTAGCCCGCTCCCTCGAGCAGGGAACAGAGCGCATCGCGCTGCGTTCGGCTGTCCTCGACCACCAGCACCGTCCTGGCCTCGCGGTCTGCTCTCTCCATGTCGTTTCGCTCCCGCACGGCTCACCTCTTCCCGTGGTGGCTGCGTTGCTTTCCGCCCGACCCGGGCGGCAGGGTCTTGCCGCGCGCGTGGCGGAGGCCGCCTCCGCCGCTCTGCTTCACGGCGTACATCGCCATGTCTGCCCGGCGCATGAGCTGGTCGGGTGTGATGCCGTCCGAGGGGAAGATGCTGATCCCGACACTGGCCCCGACCGTGCACGTAGGCCCTCCGATCTCCATAGGCGTCCTCAGCTGCTCGAGGATCCGCTCGGCCGTGGCGGTGGCCTGCGCCACCGCCTCCACACGCCCGAGCACCACCACGAACTCGTCGCCCCCAACCCGAGCCACGGTGTCGGTGCACCGCACGGCACCCACCAGACGCCGGCCCACCTCCCGGAGCAGCAGATCCCCGACCGCGTGGCCGTGCCGATCGTTCACGAGCTTGAATCCGTCGAGGTCCAGGAAGAGCACTGCTCCCAAATGACCATATCGGGTCGCCTGTGCGATTGCGTCAGCCAATTGGTCCATGCATCGTGTGCGATTGGCCAGTCCGGTGTTCGAGTCGTGCGTGGCCATCTGCAGGAGCCGCTCCTCCGCCTGCACGCGCACGGCGATCTCTGCCTCCAGCGCGGCTGTCCGCTCCCTGACCCGGCGCTCGAGCTCCGTGTTGCTGTCGCGCAGGGCCTCCCGGATGCGCACCAACTCGGCGTTCTGGCGTACGGCGTTGGCATATGTCGAGAGGAGGAGCTCCAGCACCAGGCGCGGATCGGCGTCGACGGTGTAGGCCTTGCCGCAGTACGAGATCCCCTGGCTGCCGGGGAGCCCGCCCTCAGCACGAAGCTTCTGGCTGGCGATCGCGCGGCGCACCGTGTCGACGAGGAAGGCGTCCTCGCAGGGCTTGCTGATGAACCCGCTGGCGCCGCACTCGAGGCCGCGGAGGATGTCGTCAGGCGAGGTGAGCCCGGTGAGGAGGATCACCGGCACGCGGCGCAGCTCCGGCTCGCCAAGCAGGGCCCTGCAGAACGCGAAGCCATCCATCTCGGGCATCAACACGTCCGAGATCACCGCGTCGGGCCGTTGCTTCCGGGCACTTGCCAGCCCCTCGGCGGCGTCGTGAGCGGTGTGCACCTGAAAGCCGGCCTGCAAGAGCGCGAACTCGAGCAGCGCCAGCTGGGTCCGGCTGTCGTCCACGGCGAGGATCACCGGCGGCCTGGACGCGATGCCGGGCTCGTCCGGGGAAGGTGTCATGCGGGGTTTCTCCCCGCAGTGCCCTGGATGGCCTCGTTCAGGGGCGTAGTCGCGACCGCCCGAAAGGAGCGCTGGACGCGTTCGACTGGGGTTGGCCTGGCTGCATCGATCCCGCTGCGCAGCCGTGCCGTCCGCTCCAGGATGTCTCGGGCTACCGATGTGGCAGGCGCGCTCAAAGTCACCTTCGTCCGGGCGAGTATCCGGTCGGCCGTTGATGCACCCGGGGCTCGGGTCACCGGCTCGTCTGCGCCGCATTGACAGGCGGCGCCCAACGGCTACAGACCACCGTCCGATGAGCGAGTCCCCGGTACTGCCCTCCGCTCACCCGCTGGCGGGGAGGCTGCGCCTCTTCTCGGCAACGGCCGCTGTCGCCGTGAGCCTCCTCGGGGGTGTCGTGCTCGTCGGTTGGGCGCTGGACATCCCCGTGTTGACGAGCCTCTCGCCTTCGTGGGTCTCCATGAAGCCCAATACGGCGCTCGGGTTCCTGCTCGCCGGCGTCGCCTTGTCGGCGAGCCAGGAGGGGCGGGGAGCCCGGGCCCGGACCCTCGCGCTCGTGGCCTCCGCGGTCATGGCTGCCATCGGGGTGGCGACCCTGGCCGAGTACCTGCTGGGGCTGGACCTGGGGATCGATCAGCTCCTCTTCTCGGAGCCGCCCGGGACGATCGGGACGTTCATGCCCGGGCGGATGGCCCTGACTTCGGCTGTCTGCCTCACGATCCTCGCGGCCAGCATCCCGATGGTGACTCGAAGCGAGACCGACCGCCTCCAGGGTCACGAGATCGGTGGGACAGCCGTGGCCGCGATCGCAGGCCAG
This sequence comes from uncultured Pseudomonadota bacterium, assembly GCA_903875225.1. Taxonomy (GTDB): domain Bacteria; phylum Myxococcota_A; class UBA796; order UBA796; family SXON01; genus CAIUMM01. Next base: position 18,599 of record CAIQVJ010000061.1, on the reverse strand, counting down.
GCGTTGCTCTCCTACCTTCTCGGCGCCGACTTCTCCATCGGAGCCGGGCAGTACTCCCGGATGGCCGTCCACACCGGGGTCGCCTTCGTCCTCCTCGGGGCAGGGCTGGTGTGCATCCGGCCGCTCCAGGGTTGGGCGGGCGTGCAGAACGCGCTTGGTGTGGGAGGGCGGATGGCGCGCCGCCTGGTGCCCGCTGTCGCCCTGGTGCCGTTGGTCGGTGAGCTCGTCTGCTCTGCCGGCGTCGAGGCCGGGTGGTTCGACCACGCCGTCGGCGCCTCGCTCCAGGCGGTGCTGACAATCGTCGTGTCCGCAGCGATCGTGACGGTGTTCGCGCGGTCGGTCGCGCGCGGCGAGGTCGCCGTTGCGCAGGTCTCGGTTGCGTTGCACACGAGCGAGCGACGCCTTCGTGCAATCCTCGACGGGATCGGGGATGGGGTGATCGCCGTGGACGCCTCCGGCCGCGTCGAGGCCATGAACCCGGTGGCGGAGGCGCTCACGGGCTGGAAGAGCGAGGATGCACGCGGCCGCTCGCTCGCTGATGTCTTCGTCATCGTGCACGAGGTGACCCGCCTCCCGCTCGGGCGTCCCGTCGACAAGGTGCTGGGCGAGGGCGTCGTCGCCGGCTCCGCGGATCTGGCCCTGCTCCTCGCGCGCGACGGCGCCGAGCGGCCTATCCGGGAGAGCGCCGCCCCCATCCGGGACCACGCTGGTCAGATCAGCGGGGCAGTGCTCGTGATCCACGACGCCACCGCGGAACGCATGGCACAGGTCGCCCTGGCCTACCGCTCCGGCCTGCTCGAGAGCATGGAGGACGCGGTCATCTCGACCGCGCCCGACGGCACCATCCGCACATGGAGCCCGGGTGCAGAGCGCGCGTACGGCTGGGCCGAGGGCACGGCGCTCGGCCAGTCCGTCCTGACACTGCTGCGCCTCGAGTCGCAGCCGGGCTACCCCGTGGATCTCGCCGGGTTGACAGCCTCGGCGGGATCGGGGCCGCTTCCCAGCCTCTGCCGGAACCGGGCCGGGGACACGCGCGAGGTCGAGATGACCGTCGCGAGGGTGGTGGATCCGACCGGCCGGGTGTCCGGCTACGTGTTCGTCCACCGGGACGTCACCGAGCGCAACCGACTCCAGAACAAGCTGACCGTGTCAGAGCGGATGGCGTCGATCGGGTCGGTGGCGGCAGGGGTCGCCCACGAGCTCAACAACCCGCTCGCCTACGTCGAGACCAACCTCACCTTCGCCACGGACGCGCTCCGCAAGGCCCTCGCGCGGCCCGGGGCGGAGAGGCATCCGCTCTCCGAGGCGCTCTCCGCGGTCGTGGAGGCGCAGCAGGGGAGCCAGCGCGTGAGCTCCATCGTACGTGACCTGAAGACCTTCTCCCGAGGCGGCGACGAACGCGATTCGGTGTGCGACGTGCGGCGCGCCCTGGATGTCGCGATCACCCTCGCCACCAACGAGATGCGCCACCGCGCCCGCCTGGTGCGTGACTACGAGCCGCTGCCACCCGTGCGGGCGGTCGAGTCCCGGCTCGGGCAGGTCTTCCTGAACCTGCTCGTCAACGCGGCCCACGCCATCCCGGCGGGCAACGCGGCCGGGAACGAGATCCTCGTGCGGACGAGGCTGACACCGGACGGCAGGGTGCTGGTGCAGGTGAAGGACTCCGGCGCCGGCATGACGCCCGAGGTCAAGAAGCGCGCCTTCGACCCGTTCTACACGACGAAGGAGGTGGGGGCGGGCACGGGGCTGGGCCTCTCGATCTGCCACGGCATCGTGAGCTCGCTCGGCGGAGAAATCCACCTGGAGAGCGCACCAGGGGAAGGCACCACCGCCTCCGTGCTGCTGCCGGCGGTGGCGACGGCGAGCCCGACCGTGGAGCCTCCGACAGCACGCCCGACCGTTGAGCCGGCGCCCGAAGCGGCGGCGAGCCCGGCGGTTGCGCCTGCATCGGCCGATGCGCGGGGTCGCATCCTGATCGTCGATGATGAGCCCCTCATCGGACGGGCGCTGTCACGCATGCTCGGTGGCAGGCACGAGGTCGCCACCGACACCTCGGCCCAGGACGTCATCCGGCGCATCGAGGGGGGCCAACGCTTCGACCTCGTGCTCTGCGACCTGATGATGCCCACGATGAGCGGGATGGAGCTGTACGCCAGGCTGGAGACGATCGCGCCGGAGCAGGCGGATCGCATGGTGTTCATGACCGGCGGTGCGTTCACGGCTGAGGCGAGCGCCTTTCTCGAGGCGTTCCCCGGCCGTCGCCTCGACAAGCCCTTCGATCCGCTGGCCATTCGCGAGGTGCTGCGTTTGTTCCTGGGCCGACCGCCGGATGGGGCCGGCGGGGCGCTCGCGGTCCCCGCCAACTGACCACGCGGACGGAAAGGGCGCTGGCGCCCAGGCGATGGGTGAAAGTGCCCCCTGTCACGCGTGGCGCTGGGGGATCCCTCCCCGACTCCAATGCCCCTCGCGAAGCGGCCGGGACGTCGGCGTGGTGGCACGGCCGTTGCGAGGTGGGCCGCACCGCCATCCACGCGGCCAACCCCCAACGTGAGTACCAAATGACCCCGAGCCAACTCCAGCGCACCTCTCCCTTCGATCAATTCCGCACCATGTCCACGCTCATGGATCGCCTGTTCCCCTGGAGCAGCGAGGTCGCCACCGACATGCCCGCCATGCTGGACAACCTGCCCCTCGACGTCTACGAGAAGGACGGCAACATCGTGGTCAAGGCCGCGCTGCCCGGCATCAAGCAGCAGGACGTGAAGATCAACATCACCGACGATCTCCTGCAGATCTCGGCCGAACGCAAGGACGAGAGCGAAGTCCGGACCGCGGACTACTACCTGAAGGAGTACTCCGCGGGGAACTGGTTCCGCTCCCTCCGTCTCCCGGCCGACGTGATGGCAGACAAGGCCGCAGCCACCTACGCTGACGGCTTCGTCACCCTCACCATCCCCCGCAAGCCCACCTCCACGCCCCGGACCATCGAGGTGAAGGTCGGCTGACCGGGTCGCGAAGGGGACAGGCCGGCCGGGTGCTCCCCGGTCGGCCGCTTCTCGTTGGCCTGGACGCACCCCTTGGCCAGGTGGCGTGACCCGCTTCCTGGTCGTGGAGCGGTAGAGTCGGGCCACTCACCGGGGGGCGGAGGTGGGCGTTCGTTCCCACAGCACCCGCCAGAGCGACATGCCCGCGACCCCGAGGGCGACCCCACCTGCGACGTCTGCGAGCCAGTGCTGGCGGAGGGTGAGCGTGCTCACGATGACGCCGATCGCGAGCGACCACGCCGCCCAGCGCCAGCGGGGGCGCACGCGAGCCGTGATGGCGGCGCACATGCCCGCGTTCGCGACATGGAGCGAGGGAAAGGCATTGGCCGGCGGGTCATGGGCGTAGAGCCAGCCGAGCAGCGCGAACGTCATCGTTCCACTGGGCACAGGACCCCGCGGGGGGCTCGGCGTGGGCCAGGCGACGAACACGCTCGAGGCCACGACGCCCACGACGAGGAATGCGAGCAGCGCGCTCCGGAAGGCCCGGCGGTCCGTGAGCGCGGTGACGCAGAGCAGGAAGCACCCGACGTAGCCGGGGAGGTAGAGCCAGATCGTCGCCACCAGGAACGGGATCCGGAGGTCCGCGGCGACCTCGGGCGGCGCCCGGGCGGGCCCGCCGTGCGCACCCGCCTCGAAGTAGAGCGTCGCGGTGAGGAACGCGACGACGCTGGCCTCCGCGAGGCGTCGTGGGAACGACAGGGACGTCGGCGCAGCGTGGCGCCAACGTCCGGGTGCAGCGGGCGGGGGACTCACCGGCTTCGGCCGTGTCCCACTACTGGACGGCGATCTGGGCGTCGACCGTCTGAACGCCGCGCGTGCCCCACACCGCCGAGAGGACCGCCTCACGCTCGGCCCAGGAGTCCACGCTGCCCTTCACCTTCACCTCGCCGCCGGTCACCTCCACGTTCACCTGCTGGGCTTCCCAGTTGGCGTGGCGCCTCAGTGCGTCGGTGATGGCCTGCTTGACCTCGGCGCTGCGAACCTGGGACTTGACCCGGATGGTGTTGGCGACGGCCACGACTCCGAGGAGGTTGCGGACGGCGCGCGCCGCATCGTTGCGCTGCGACGCGGAGGCGACCTCGCCTTCGAGGGTGAGGATGCCCTTGGAGACGGTGGTGTGGATCTTTTCGTGGGGAACGAAGACATCCCACTCCAGAGCGCGGCGCGCCTGTTCGGCGATCTCGGCGTCCGTGCGGCCCGGGGAGCTGGCGGTGTGCACCACGATGTCATTGGCGACGTCGAGAACTCCGTACACGCGGTGAGCGGTCTCCTTCGCGGCGAGGCGCTTCGCCCAACTGTCGACCGTTCCGCTCAGCGTCACGACACCGTTCTTGACCGCCACACCGATCTCCGTCGGGTTCAGGCGCGTGTCCCACTTGATCTCTGCCAACAACTCATCGCGCAGTTGCACATCGGATTTGCGTTGCATGGAATTCCTCGGGCGTCCTCAATCGGAATGGTTGAGATTTGTCGCGCCGCGGCGAATGTGTGCAAGGGCTGTACCACGCTGTCGGCCGGGAGCGGGGGGGGGAAGGAGTGCAGGCGCCCGGGGAGCCCGTGTGTGCATCCCTTCCGCCCGGGCGGTGGGCGATCCAGCCCGCGGTTCGGGCACAGGGGCCCTGCGTGCTGGGGATCCGCCGCCGCGGGTCAGGCCTCGGTGGGGGGCGCGCCATCCTCGAAGCCGAAGCCCACGGCGCCGAGGAGCAGGCGGATGATCTGGTAGCACCCGGAGCGCAGCAGCCGCAGCGCCACGTTGGAGTGTTGCCAGTCCGCGGACTTGAGCTCGTGGGATCCGTTGTCCAGCGCGTCCACGAGCGCGGTACGGAGCTTCGTGGCGAAAGCGGGTGTGCGGGTCACCACGTTGGCCTCCTGCGCGAGCAGCAGGCTGAATGGGTCGATGTTGCTGGACCCCACGGTGGCCCACTCGGAGTCGATCACGGCCACCTTGGCATGGAGGAAGCTTCGATCGTACTCGAAGATCCGGACACCGCCGTGCAGCAGTGCCCCGTAGAGCGATTGGGTGGCGTAGTAGAGCAGGCGGTACTCCGCCCGCCCCTGCAGGAGCACGCTCACTGAGACGCCGCGCCCCGCCGCATCGATCAGGGCCTGCCGGAACCGATTGCCTGGGAGGAAGTAGGCATTCGCGAGGATGATCTCCCGCTGTGCGCCGCGGATCGCCTGCAGATACGCCAGTTCGATGTCGCGACGGCGGCGGACGTTGTCGCGGAGGACGATGGCTGCGCTCTCCTCACCCGCCGTCGGAAGGTCGACCTCGGTTGGGTCGGCGTCGCCCGCGCGCAGATCGCTGCCAGCGACGCTCTGCCAGAGGCGGCTCATCGCATGTCGAGCTGAGGCAGCGAGCGGGCCCTCGACCCGAACCGCGAAATCGAAGCGGGGTTGCAGCTCCGGGTCGGGCAGGTCCAGGTCGTCGATCAGGTTGATCCCCCCCACGAAAGCCACCCGTCCGTCGACGACCGCCATCTTCCGGTGCAGTCGTCGCAACCGGAGCCGCCCGAGTCGCCAGAGCCGCCACTTGAACAGCCCGGGGCGCAAGAACTCCGACTGGTACAGCAGCACCTGCACGCCATCTGCGAGCATCTGCGGCATCAGGGTGGTGCGGAATGCCCCGCCTCCGTAACCGTCCACCAACACCCGCACCGAGACCCCGCGGCGGCTTGCGCGCGAGAGCGCCGACGCCACCGCGCGCCCGGTCCGGTCCTGCTCGAAGATGTAGGTCTCCACCTGTACACTCGAGCGTGCTCCATCGATGGCGGCGAGCAGGGCCGGGAAGTACTCCGCCCCGCTGTTCAGGAGGGTGAGCCGATTGCCGGGGACGAGGGCGGGCGTCATGGGCCCCGCGGCTCCGGGGCGGCGGAGAGCACCGCGGAGAGCGCCGCGTGATCCGAGAGCCGGGCCCACTCCGGGCCTGCGTGCACAGTCGCGGATTGCACGTCGAACCCGCGGACGTACAACCGGTCCAGGCGGAGCGTGGGGGCCCAGGACGGAAAGCTCCGCGCAGGTCCCCCGCCTGCGCCGGCGAAGGCCTCCTTCATGCCCAGGCGCTCGGCGAGCAGGCGGTCGCCCCGGTTCTGCCAGTCGTTGAAGTCGCCTGCGATGAGCAGGGGCGAATTGCCGGGGGCCAGCTCCCCCAGCGTGTCGACCAACCCGCCCATCTGCCGCGCGCGACTGGCAGCGAACAACGAGAGGTGGACGCACACGCAGTGCAGGGGGCCGGGCAGCCCCGGCACCGCCAACTCGCAGTGCAGCATGCCGCGCCTCTCGATCGCAAGGTCGGTCACGTCCCGGTTCACCGAGCTCACGATCGGGAACCGGGAGAGGATCGCGTTGCCGTGGTGCCCGTGGTCGTAGACCACGTTCTTGCCGTACGCGGTCGCCTTCCACGTGCCCTCTGCGAGGAACTCGTGCTGGGGGCTCTCAGGCCAGTTGGGGTGTCGGGCAGCGTGCTTGAGATGGAGCCCCTGGACCTCCTGCAGGAACACGACATCCGGCGCTGCGTGGCGCAGCCGCTCCCGCAGCTCGTGGACCATCATCCGCGCGTTGAAATGCGAGAACCCCTTGTGGATGTTGAAGGTGGCCACTCGGAGCGTCGGCACGTCGGTATGCATCGGGGGGATCCCACGGACAAAGGGACTCCTCGCAACAACCATTCCACGTGTCGCGGGGCGGCGCGGGGCCGTTGCCCTGGCGCGAGAGCGAGGTCAGGGCTGGAACCGGAACCCATCCAGGTAGAGCTGCTGCGCGGTCAGGTACGGGTAGTCGCCCGGGCCGTACACGAACATCACCGCGAGCCGGTCGGCGTCGACCCAGCCTTTCACCGCCCAGTGGTCCCCGTCCTTGTCCTCCCAGTAGTCGATCACGCCGCGCGCGGAGGGGTTCTCGGCGTGCGTGTGACCGCGGCCGACACCGGCTGCGCTGGTGATGGAGAGCTGGGTCTTGAGGAAGTCCATGTAGCTGATGAGCAATGCCTCCATGTCGTCTCCGGGGGCAGCCTCCGTGCTGGCCTGCATGGGCACAGCGAACTTCACGACGACCGCTCCGAAGTGCCAGCGATCCACCGCGGCCTCCCCCGTCCACACGTCCGAACCGTCCTCGCTCTTCGTCGGCGGATCGAACGCGAGGCCTGAGGGTGCATACAGCGCACAGCCACAGCCGGGCACCTCCATGCGCGCGAACCTGGGCACCGCGGGCGCTGCTACCGGCTCCGCCGCGGCTTCCGCAGCGGGTTCGGCGTGGGCCTCGGAAGCCGACGACGCGGCCCGCTTTGGCGCCTTCGCGCTCGCAGGTGGGGTGAGGAGCAGGGGAAGGAGCAGGACCAGCGACATCGGGCCTCATCGAGCAAGGGGCACTTACCCCGCTGGGGCTCCCCTGCCGGCATAGCCTGACTGCGATGCTGCTCCTGCTTGGTTGCGCCCCGCACGTCGGGATCCCGAACGCTCCCCCGCACCTCGACGCCCGCGCCCTGCTCGCGGCTGCCGACCCTGCCGTGCTGACCCCGTGGCGGGCGACCGTGGTCGCGATCGGACCGTTCGAGCTCGTGCCCGGCCGGCGGACGTTCTCGCCCGAACCCACGGAGCCGTTCGACACGCTGGTGGTGGACGATGGCGGCGACGTGGTACGGGTGCTCGCCGACGACGGTGCCATCCGGGTGATCGTGGGGGTGCGGCGGGAGGACCTCGCGGTGCGGCCGATCGAGCGTGTGGCCCTCGCGCAGGAGGCGGCGAACGCGGGGATGGCCACAGACGACCCCGGCGTCACCCTCGCCGGTGGGACGGCCGCCACGGTGGACGTCCACGTGGGCTCGGTGGCGCACGTGGTGTGGGAGGACGTGGGCCTGCGGGTGGATGGTTGGCTCGCCGACAGCCAGCTTGGTCGGGTCTGGCGCTATTCGCCGTTCGACATGGATGCGGTGTCCGACCTCGTGATCGTCGATCCCACGGGCGGGGACGGGCTGCCCCCCGTGCTGCGGGTCCGGGATGCGCCCGACGGTGCCCTGCTCGGGGTGGCGAGGAACGGCTGGATGCTGCTGCTGGCGCGTGGCGCTGCTGTCGACGGGTGGCGCCCCGTCGAGGTGCGGACGGCCGCCGCCCGCGTGGTCGGCTGGGTCCGAGCGGATGCAGTTGCGGCGTCCGACGGGTACGGATTCGGTGAAGGGGTCGGCGGTGGGACGTTGGAGATGTCGGACGTGAGCTGGGTGGAGCTCGGGGAGGGGACGTGGATCTCGGTGGAGGGCGAGGCCACTCCCTTTGCCCGTGTGACCGCAGACACCCGCGTGGTGCTGCGAGAGGACCATGGTGGCACACTGGTCGTCGGGTTCCGAACCGCCTGGGGCTGGCTGGACGGCGTCGTGGCCTGCGGTCGGCGGACGGTGGCGCGCGAGTCTGCTGCCGGTTTTCGGTGTGGGCCGTGAGCAACACCAGGCGCCATCCGGGCGATGCCTGACAACAGGCGGCCCGGAACGGATCCGGGCCGCCTGGGGTTCAGCCCACGCTCGGATCAGTCGATCTTGACTTCGATGCTGCGCGGCTTGGCGGTGGGCTTGCGCGGGATGGTGAGCGTCACGAACCCGTTGGCGTACGTGGCCGCAGCCTTGTCCGCCTGGACGTCGGCAGGGAGCCGCACGGAGCGGTACCAGCTACCTGCGGAGTACTCCTTGAGGTAGTAGTCGCCCTTGCGGACGTCGCTCTCGTCCTTGCGCTCGGCGGAGATCTGCAGGAGATCCTGGGTGATGTTGATCTTGACGTCCTCCTGCTTCACGCCCGGCAGGGCTGCGCGGACGACCAGGTTGCCGTCCTTCTCGTACACGTCGAGGGGCAGGTTGTCGAGCATCGCCGGCATGTCCGTGGCCGTCTCCCCCGTCCAGGGGAACAGGCGGTCCATGAGGTTGGACATGCTGCGAAGCTGCTCGAACGGATTGATGCGTTGGATCTGGTTCATTGGTGCACTCCATTTGGGTTGCCGCCTGGAATGGCGGCGTCGACCGTGTCGCAAGCGTCGTGCCATTCGGATCAGGCGTTCGCGAAGCGGCTTCCGGTGGAAGTTTCGCGTCCCAATCCGGCCAGGAGCGCCGCGGAGGGGGGACGGGTTGGGCGGAGGTGCCCCTGCTCTGGGGAAAATCCCACATGCGCCTCAGTCGACGATCGTTCGCGGCCCCCGACCCGCCACGACTGCCCACAGCACGCCGACCACGAACCCGCCGACGTGCGCACCCCAGGCCACGCCGCCGTCCCCGCCCGACCACCCGAGGAGCTGCAACGCGAACCAGAACCCGATGAACAACCACGCGCGGACGGGGATGGTGCGCCAGTAGAAGGCGAACCCGACCAGCGTGTTGATCCGCGCCGACGGAAACCAGATCAGGTAGGCCCCCAGCACGCCCGCGACCGCACCGGAGGCGCCGATGGTGGGCAGATTGCTCTCCGGGGCGGCAACGAGGCACAGCACCCCGCCGGCGACCCCCGCCCCGAGGTACAGCACGAGGAACGGCACGTGCCCCGCGCGAGCCTCCGCGTTGTCGCCGAACACGTGCAGGAACCACATGTTGCCGAGCAGGTGCAGGAGTCCCGCGTGGAGGAACATCGACGAGAAGATCGTGCCGACGCTCCCCAGGGGGGCCACGGAGAAGGCGGCCGGTACCAGTCCGAATTGCTGGACCACCCTCTCGTACGACGGTCCCCCGATGGAAGCCCCCCAGAGCAGGACCATGACGTTGGCCAGGATGAGGAGCCAGCAGGTGACCGGAGCGATGCCCGAGGGCTGGCTGTCGCGAATGGGAAACACCGGGTCTCCTCCCGCACGATGGCGATCACGCGCCCCTCGATGCTGCCTTCAGCGCCGGGAGCGCAGCATCCACGGGTGCACCATCCGTGCCACGGGAGGGGCTGTCAGTCCCAGCCGCGCTTGAGGTGCCGGGCGATCACGACGCGCTGGACCTGGTTGGTGCCCTCCACGATCTGCATCACCTTCGCGTCGCGCATCAGGCGTTCGAGGGGGTATTCCCGGGTGTACCCGTAGCCGCCGAGCACCTGCACGGCGTCGGTCGTGACCGACATCCCACAGTCGGTCGCCGCGCACTTCGCCATTGCGGCGATGTGGGAGAAGGGCATCCGCTGGTCCTTCAGCCATGCGGCCTTGTGCGTGAGCAGGCGGGCCTGCTCGATGCGGACGGCCATGTCGGCGAGCATGAAGCCGACGGCCTGGAAGTCGATGATCGCCTGGTCGAATTGCTTGCGGGCCACGGCGTAGCGACCTGCGCAGTCGAGCGCGGCCTGGGAGATGCCGAGCGCCGTCGCCGCGATCGTGATGCGGCCGGAGTCGAGCGCGCTCATCGCCACGAGGAAGCCGTTGCCCTCGTTTCCGATGCGGTTCTCCACCGGGATCACGGCGTCCTCGAGGATCATCTCCACGGTCGGAGAGGCCCGCAGGCCCATCTTCTCCTCCTTCTTGCCGAAGGAGAGGCCGGGTGTGCCCGCGGGCACCAGGAAGGCGCTGATGCCCTTCGGACCCGGGCCGCCTGTGCGCGCCATGACGACGTAGACGTCTGCGTACCCGCCGTGGGTGATCCAGAACTTCGTTCCGTTCAACCGGTATGTATTGCCTTCTCGTACCGCCGTGGTCCGCAGGCTGCCTGCGTCCGATCCGCTGCCCGGCTCCGAGAGCGCGAAGGCGCCGAGCAGCTCGCCGGCCGCCAATCCGGGCATCCATCGGGCCCGCTGCTCGTCGTTGCCGAACTGCGCCAGGGTGACCTGGGGGAGTCCGCTCACCGCCACGGCGACCGCGTATGCGGGGGCCACCTTGGCGATCTCCTCGATCACCAGCGCGTACTCGACGTAGCCGAGCCCGAGCCCGCCCCACTGCTCGGCGGTGGGAACGCCACACAGGCCTGCGGCGCCGAGTCGCTGGAACAGGTCCTTTCGGAACAGCTCCGCTTCGTCGTCTGCCTTCACGGTCGGCGCAAGCTCGGCCTGGGCGGTGGCTCGGGCGGCCTCGATGAGCGCCTGTTGATCGTCGGAGAAGGTGAACATGGAAGGCTCCGGTGCGCGAGAGGTGTGGGCGGCGGCAGGTATCAAGAAACGAACGGGGCCGACACGGCTCCCTCTTGATAGCTTCTACCGATGTGGTTCGTCCTCCTCGCATGTGCCGGTGATCCCCTCGCTGCATCGGGGGAAGCCTATGTCGGCGAGATGAAGCCCTTGTTCGAGGAGAACCGCGCGCTCGGCGAGCAGTTCCTGCAGCTCGCCAGCAAGGTCAAGAAGAACGAGGTGGACCCGGCCGCCGTCGCAGCGGCCGTCTCGGATGCCGCTGTGGTGAAGGCCGCCGACATGGCGCGTCGCGCCGCCGGCGTGCACCCGACCGATTCCCAGATCGCGGGGGCGCACGGGGAGCTGGTGATGGCCTGGAAGCACCGCGCCGAGGCCTACACGGCCGTCTCGACCGCATGGAAGGCGAATGACACGGCTGCGTTCGACAAGGCGGTGCTGGACGCCGGGAAGGCATCCGACGAAGAAGCGTCGGCCGCCGAGCATCTCAGCGACGTGCTCGTGCCCCTGGGAGTCCCTGTTGACCTGTATCCGTGAGCCCGGCGGCGTCTGCCGGGCAGGGTGGGACCGTTGAGGATGATCACCCGGCTGCAGGTCCTGGCGCGCGCCGGGGCGCACCGTCGCGTCGAGGCCCTCCCCGCGTGGATTCGAGGGCCGCTTCGCCGACTGGACGGGCCCTCGCGCCTCGATTTGCGCCTCGATGATCTCGGTGGTGTCGGCTTCGGGGAGCTGCCGAGCCGGGCGGCTGCGCGGCCGCTCGAGGAGTGGCAGACGCGGGTTGTGGACTGGTTCCTGGCGCACGGGCCCGTCCCCGTCTGCGTGATCGGGCGTCCCGGGAACCCGCTGCTGAAGGAGATGGTGCGGTTCTGTCATCGGCTCGAGGTGCCCGTGAGCGTTCGCACGACGGCCACGTCGCTCGGGTTGCCGGAAGCCGAGGCGATCATCGACGGGGGAGCCCGCCGCGTGATCGTGGGCGAACCCACGGAGGAGGCGTTCCTTGCCCTGGCCGCCGCGCGCGCGTCGCGCAGCGCCCGGGTCGACCTGGAGGCCGAGCTGCATGCAGATGCGAGCCTGGAGCAGGCGCGCGCGCTCCAGGCGGCGGGTGCAGACGGCGTGCGGGTCGTGGGGGCATGGCGCGGTACGGCCCCCGAGCCGTGGCCGCTGCGCTCGCTCGTCGCCTCGTTCTCGCGCACGCCGGCAGCGTTGTGGGCAGCGCTCGATGACATGGCGGGCGGAGCTGCCGGCGAGCCGGGCCGGGCGCGAGCACGAGGTCACTGCCCGATCGGTGCCCGCGTCGTGCTCGATGGCGAGGGCGCAAGCTCCTGCCCGTGGCAGCCCGGTCGCATCGGTCGGGACGCAGGATGGGCGGCGCTCGCGGAGCACCGCGCCGACATCGCCGCCTGCACTCGCGAATGCTGGCATCCCGAGGCGTTGTGAAGCCACTCCAGCCGGCGGTGCTCGCGTTCGGCTCCGCGGGGGTCTCTGCGGGCGGTGCCGCCGCGATGGGTCTCCTGAGCGCGCCGTTGGCGACCGTGCTCGGTGGTGTGGCCATCGCGGGGGTCGTCGGAGCGGTGGCCCTCGCCTCCGCCAGGCCGGACCTCGGGTGGTTCGGCGACGCCCTCTGCCGCGCCCGGCACCCCGGCCGGCTCGCGCTGACCATCGACGACGGCCCGGACCCTCTGTCCACACCGGCGATCCTGAGCGCGCTCGAGAGCGCCGGCGCGCATGCCACCTTCTTCCTGCTCGTCGATCGTGCCCATCGTCACCCGGAGCTGGCTCGGGCCATCCAGGAGGCGGGCCACGAGATCGGCCTGCACGGCCCCGCTCACGACGCGCGGTTCACCGTCCTTCCGGCTGGGCTCGGGAGCACCCAACTCCGCGAAGCAGCGCAGGAGCTCACCCGCGTCACGGGCGGTCTCGTCCGCTGGTTCCGCCCCCCGTTCGGGGCGGTCAGCCCGCGAGTGTATGCCTCTGCCGAGCGAGCCGGGCTCCCCATCGCGTGGTGCTCGGTGCGCACGGGGGACGGCGGGTTCGTGAGCCCTCGCGTCATCCTCGCGCGCTGCCGGGAGGCCGTCGGCACCGACATCGTGTTGATGCATGACGGCCCCGGGTACGCCCGCACGCTGCTCCCCGAGATCCTGGCGGACTGGGACCGCCGCGGGATCACCGTGAGCACGCTCTCCGCCGCGATGGAGCCGGCCTGAGCACGCCGTCGACGCGGGCCGACCGGTTCCGTGACCTCTTCCTCGCCACGCTCGTGCTCGAGTTCGCGTCGGGCATCCCCTACGGTGCCATCAACGAGCTGGTGCCGATCTGGCTCCGCGTGCACGGTACCGATCTCGCTAGCCTGGGCGCCCTCACGCTCGTCGGCCTGCCCTGGACGTTGAAGCCGCTCTGGGCCCCGTTCGTCGATCGGGTCAGCACATGGCACCGGTGGATGCTCGTTGGCATGACGGTGGCAGCCGGGTCGATCGCTGCGCTCACCGGGCTCGCCGACAGCAGTTCGCCCGGCCTGGTGCCGCTGCTGGTGCTCGGCGCCATGGGCTCTGCCACCGCGGACATCGCGGTGGACGCCTACATCGTCGCTCGGGTGCCGCCCTCGGAGCAGGGCAGGGTGACGGGCGTGCGGATCGCCGCGTACCGGGGGGCAATGGCGCTCGCAGGGGGCGGCGCGACGTGGATCGGGAGCGCGTGGGGCTGGAACGTGGCGTTCTGGACCGTGGCGGGCATGCAGGCGGCGATCCTCGTCGCGTGCCAGACCCTCCAGCGCGTCCCGCAAGTTGCGGCGGTTTCGACCCCGGCCTGGGGGCGGGTGCTCGCCGAGTGGCTGCGGCGCCCGGGCACCTGGGCGCTCTTCGTGCTGGTGCTGTTGTTCAAGCTGGGGGACAGCGCGATGGCCCCGATGACGAGACCCTTCCTGCTCTCCGCGGGGCTCGACGCGGGGCAGGTCGGCATGATCTCGACGACGGGCGGCAGCGTGCTCACCGCCCTGGGTGCGCTGATCGGAGGCGCGCTCGTCAGCCGCTTCGGGCTTGCCAGCATGCTGGTGGCGCTCGGGTTGACCCAGGCGTTCTCCAACCTCGGATACGCCCTGGCCGCGGAGGTCGGCGGGATCGGCTCTGCGGTCGCGGCCTCGGTGGTGGAGAGCTTCACTGCGGGGCTCGGGACCAGCGCGCTGATGGCGCTCACCATGCGCGCCTGCCGGGGGTCCGGCGAGTCCGACACCGGGGGCCTGGCCACGCGATGGGCGATCCTCTCGGGCATGATCGGGCTGACTCGCACGTTGTCAGGGGCGATCTCGGGCGTGGGGGTGGAGAGCTGGGGGTACGCCTCGTGGTTCGTGTTCACCTTCGTGCTGGCGTTGCCTGCGTTGGCGCTGGTCCCGCGGGTCGTCGGGCACTACCCGGAGTCGAATGGAACCGCTTGATCCACGAATCGTCGCCGCCCACGCGCGCGCGGAGGCGCTGCAGCAGGACGGGTACATCGATCCGCTCACGGGCTGGTTCGTCATGACAGCCGGGAACCTGCTGCGTCGGGGACACTGCTGTGGCGCCGGCTGTCGCCACTGCCCCTACACCCGCGAGACCGGAGCCGTCGGGCGGTCACCCGGGTTGAGGTCCGCTTCGGGCGCGGGGAGTTGAGCCGGCCGGGTCAGCGGCACCACGCTGCCACGAGCACGGCGATCACCACCGCCGGGGTCAGCGTTCTGCGCAAGGCGGGCTCCACTCGCGGAAAACGCCAGGAGAAGCCAGCGAGGAGGAGACCCCACCACACGGCGGTCGCTGCGCGCCAGTAGAACCCCACGTGCTCGGAGGCGATGACCGTGCGTGGGTCGGGCTCTCCGAGGAGCTTCGTGGCGAGGCGGTGGCCCGCGTAGCCGAGCAGCGCGCCCTGGGCGAAGCCGAGCCAGGCCGCGATCCGGCGGTCACCGTGCATCGTGAGCCGTCCAGGCGAGGACCCGCGGGCATTCGGGATCCGGCGCGAAACGATCCCCGGTCATGGCCCCGGCGACGGCGTGGCAGCCGCCCTTGCAGACGAAGTGGAAGGCGCAGCCCTCGCAGGGACCTGTCTGTACGCCGGCAGCCCAGTCCTCGCCGGGCTGGAGCGGGGCGAAGCTGCACGGGTGCGCGATGCCGGAGGTGTCCACGGAGACGAGGTCCACGGCTCCGTGACATCCGCGAAAGCCGAACGTGCGCATCCGCTCCATGTCGAGGTCGTGGGCGGCGAGCCAGGGGACGCTCGCGCAGTCGAGCCGCACGGTCACCTCGGGAAAGCGCGCCATCAACCGCTGGCAGAGCGGCCACACGTCCATCGCCTGCTCGGGCGTGAGCCGACGACGTGTGTACTCCTCCAGCGCCCTCCCGACCGGCTTCAGGCGGAGGAGCTGCACGTCGACCGCCCCTGCATCGATGGCGGCAGCCACGGTCGCCTCGACGGTCAAGAACGTCACCCGGTCGAGCACGAGGTTCACGCCGGTCCGGATGCCTGCTGCCGCCAGGGAACGGATCCGGGAGAGCGCCGCGTCGCTCCCATCGTAGCCGCGGGTGCCGACGAACACGTCGCCGAGCCCGTCGATGGAGACGTTCACCTGGTCGAAGCTGCGAAGATCGACGTCCGGCCCGACGCCCGAGGTGGTGACCCCCACGGCGAGCCCCCGTGATCGCGCGTGCGCGGCGATCGCAGGCAGATCGGGGTGCCGCAGCGGCTCGCCCCCCCCGAGGGCCACGCGCAGGATGCCCTCGTCCGCGAGCGCGTCGAGCCGCGACGTCACCGTGTCGAGCGGCACGTGGGAGCCCGAGTTTTCCATGTAGCAGTGGGCACAGGGGAGACCGCACACCTGCGTGATCTGCAGGTGTGCCTCGCGCGGGGCGGCGGCTCCTCCGCCCGGCCCGGGCCCCCTGGACCGCACCAAGGCCGAGGGGTCCTCGGTCAGCCGCGTCTGGCCGCCACCCGGCTCGTCCCGCCGTCGCCGCGTGTGCCATGCCTCGGCGGCGGTCCACACGCTGGCCGCGAGCACCTGGCTCCACACCAGCACGTTCAGCACGTTGCCCAGCGCCGAGCAGTTCGCGGCATGCCCGAGCCGGACCTCGATCTGGTTCATCCGATCCCCAGCGACGTGAACCAGTTCGCAGCCCAGGCGCCGAGGCCCACACAGGCGATGGTGCCCGGCACGGCGAGCCAGATGGGAAGGCCGGGTGCGAGCCGCGCGCCGAGCACGCCTGCCGAGCCCGTGGCGAGGAACCACGGCCAACCGCTCGCGCCCCAGGTCCATGCCATCGCCGCGGGAAGGACCGCGAGGAGCAGCAGGCCGCCGGCGACGGCGCCAGCGCTCATCTGCTCCGCGGGCTCACGCGCCACCTCTCGACGCAGCCGCACCCCCACCACCGCGACGGCCCAGGCCGACGCGACGACGCCCAGGGCTGCGGCGACGAGGTTCTGCCGTGCCGTCTGCGCCAGTCGGCGCTCGCGGCTGCGCAGGGCCGCCTTCGTCGCGGGCAGCGCGTTTTCGTCCTCCAGGACGGCCGCCCGGGCGGCGGCGGCGGCAGCGCTGCCATGGGCCGTGAGCTCGTTGGCCAGCCACAGGCGCATGTCGGGGGCCGCCGGCCCATCGGGAGAGGCGTCCAGGGCCGCCTTCACGCGCGCGACTGCGGCCTCGTGACCGAGCGTGCGGTAGTCCCGCCGCACAGACGCCACCACGCCCCAGCCTGCGAAGCCATCCGAGCGCTGGGGGCCGAGCACCGCGGCGCGAGCAGCGCAGTAGCGTTGGTCTTCTGCAGGGTCGCTCGCGCAGTCCACGTAGGCGGCCAGCGCCTCGGCGAACTCCCCCTGCTCCTCAAGCGCACGGGCACTGTCGGCCTTCGTGGGGGCGGCGAAGGCGACGCTCGTGCGGAGCAGGCAGAGCGCGACGAGCGGAAGCTCGATGGTCAGGGCGTGTCGGCTGCGACCGACTCGGCTGTCTGCATCGAGCGCATGGCCTGGGCGAGGTTGTCGAGCGTCGTCGCGTAGCATTTCTGCCACTCCACATGCACCGCGTCGTAGAAGTACTTGCGGATCGGCCACGGGGGCGGGTTGAGCGGGGTGAGGATGGTCACGTTCGTGACCGGCCCGCCGTCGGTGGATGGCGGCGCGGTGAGGCTGATCACCGTGGTGAACCCGAGGTTGCCCAGGTGTTCGAGGTCGATGCGGTAGGGGGCATCGGCCCGGGAGAGGCTCACGGGCAGCTTCCGGTGCATGGCGGCGATGTCGTAGCGCACCATGGCGCTCGCGCCTTCGCCGAACGTGCGCTGGCTCATCTCCCAGCTGCCGATGCACGGGATGATCGACTGCAGGTGCTCAAAGTCGAGGAGGTAGGAGAAGACCTGCTCCGGGGTGGCCGGCACGTCGAGGCTCACCTTCACGTCGGCCGTGGGCACGTCGGAGTCCTCGGCCCATGCAGGGTGGATCGCGAGGGGGGAGAAGGGGAGCAGCGCGAGGAGGAGCATTGGATGACCCGAGGATGCGACGAGGATTGTTACACGCAGTTGTTGACGTGTCAAGGTTATTTCGAATGAAGTAATGTTCGCAGTTTGTACGAAACCGAAATCGGATTCGTAGCTGCTCAACGGATAAAGCATCATTTTCTGATGTGTCGCTGGTGGCACGCGCGTTGCTTTGTCCTCGACAACCCTCCTCTGGAGCCCAGCATGGCCAGCAAGCGCAGCATCGCCCCCCGGTACAGCCTCGTCCCGCTCTCTGCGATCAACGACGCCGACCTCGTGCCCCTCGACGTGGCGATCGACATCACCGACATCTTCGAGATGGACGACCTGCCGGACGTGACCGGCTTCCTCCAGTCGGCCGAGGGACTCTGACCGACGACGGGCCGTTCATGGCTGGTGGCCCGAGGGCCAGGCTGTCCTCCGTGTTGCCGAGCGGGAAGTCGAGATCCCGCGAAATACGTATGTTATAAGAACAGAAAGTGTAAACATGCAACGCAGCGCTCATCACATGGGATCTTGTTTTCCCAAGTGCCCTCCGAATAGTCGGCATTTGTCCGTCTCGGAGGCTTGGCACGGCGCTTGCTTAGGACCCCCACGACACCGGCGAAAGCCGAACAGTCACTGCCGAAAGGCGGGTTCGCAAGAACCTATCTTTGACGTACTGACTCCTCCTTGCGAAAGCAGGAGGAGCCCAAGCCCACGGGAGCACCGGGTACGAGAGTCGGAAACGGCTGTCGCGCAACGGACCCGACGATGGAGAAAAACCGCGAGGTTCGCGTGTGGAGTGAGAAGGAAACTTCCCATGACACCCGAAGGACGAGGCGGCAAGGCGGCTGGTGAACTTTCGGAGCGCGTGAGCGTTTCGAGTGCGGATTTCGAGGGTCCTTCGGGACGACAGGATTCGCAGGCTTCAAGGCTCGGCGCAAGTCGAGCAGCAGAGCAGGGTGACAACCGGGCAGGAGGTGAGAGCCTCCCCGCATGGACGGTGCGCATCGCAAGGTGCCTCCACAGCGTCCAGC